>CAWJNN010000077.1:0-7989 GCA_963844115.1 uncultured Planctomycetales bacterium
GCTGGCGTGTCTGAGCGTTTTGGAGACTGTCAGCTATACGCGCAAAGATGGGCAATACCTGAGGTGGGATCATCGTGCACCTCGCGACCGCCGAGGAACGAAGTTCGATAAGGGTTCAATTCCTGCTTTTGATAAGGCGCTCACCCGTCAGTTGGAGATGATGCTGGAAGATCTATCCGCTGCCGAGGGCGGACCAAAGAAACGCGGTTCGCGCCAGAAGATCCGCATACAGGCAGGATCGTGTCTCGAACTCTTGCCAACATTGCCAGAAAAACATGTCGATCTGATCATCACCTCGCCTCCCTATTGCAATCGCTACGACTACACGCGCACGTACGCACTCGAGCTGGCATATCTAGGTGTCCACGAAGATCAGTTAAAACATCTGCGACAATCGATGCTCTCCTGTACTGTCGAGAACCGACCGAAGAGAGAACAGCTGCAAACGCTGTACGGCCAATTTGGCGATCGGCGGCGATTGGGACGTGCCCTGCGGGCGTTCAATAACCAGGAGGCGCTTCAAGAGGTTTTGGACAGATTGGATCAGCTTGGCGAGCAAGAACGATTAAACAACTCCAACGTACCGCGGATGGTCCGCAACTATTTCCTGGAGGCGGCGGTGGTCATTTTTGAAATGGCGCGAATCGTCAAGCGGGGAGGTCACGTGGCGATGGTGAATGACAACGTCCAGTACGGCGGCGAAGAAGTTCCTGTCGATTTAATTCTGTGCGAACTGGCCGAAGCGGCCGGCTTCCGAACGCGGCGCATCTGGGTCCTGCCGCGCGGCAAAGGGAATAGCAGCCAACAAATGGGCCAACACGGTCGCAATGAATTGCGTAAGTGCGTCTATCTTTGGCAACGATAGTGGCTGTTTATCAGCCGCGGATGATACCCAGCGCGGCTCATGGCCGCAACCAACTCGTTATTAGCGACCATTAGCGAAGATTAGCGGTTCCTCTTTAGTACTGTTTTTGATTTTGTAAAAAGTGTAGGACGGATTGCTAATCCGTCTGGACCCAATGGCATTCCGTCGTACTTGGGTTGCGGCCAGAGGCCGCGCCGGGTAAATCCGTGGCTAAAGATCCATCCTCTCAACGGGTGGCAAACTAGGCGGCCTGAGCCTCAAGACACAGGAGTTGCTTCGCTTCGCGAAAGTGGTAGCTGATTGTCGACTTGGAAAGACCCAGCCGCCCGGCAATCTGTTGGTGGCTCAGACCGTCCATTTTCAAATACAGGATTGAACGTACCTTTTCCGGCAGCCCGCTGATGGCTTCGATCAGTCGCAGTCGGAGATGCTCGGTGTTACGAGCGGCCGTTTCGCTGGCCTGGCGATGATCAACCAAGCGGGACTCGGGGCCGTCCAGGGTTCCGTTGTCGTTTTCACGACCCAGATCGCTGGTCACCATCTGGTGGCTGGCGCGTGACCGCAGGTAACTGACGGTCACGTTGCGGAGGATGGTACCGAGCCACGTGCGGACGGATCCTTTGGATCGGTCCCAGCGCACCGTTTCTCGATGGCGAGTCGTCACGACCTTGATCCATGTCTTTTGCACCAGGTCTTCGACGACGTGACGTCGAGCGACATGGCGGGCGGGCAACTGTGAGTAAGCCTGGTGACACAGACTGCTTCGCATGCGCCGCATCAACCTATTCAAGGCATTGTCATCGCCGGCGTAAAAGTTCTCCATCAGCTGTTCGACATCGGTTTCGTTGTCGCGGATTTCATTAACGTTCGACATGAAATTGCTCCTTCTGGGCTATCCTTGGCGGGAAGAAAACGGTTTCGGGCCGGCGAGGTGAGTCGAGGAACTTGCGTCGGGGAACTCGTCGCCGCCTACATCTAATTTCGCGATCCGCTGGACACGGCCGGTCCCGCGCAAGATGAAATCCGCGAAATACCCAGAATTGACGTTAACCCCTTTTTTTCGGGGTCACGCAATCACCGTGGTTGTTAAGAAACGCCGATTGGCGTGATCCAACGGGCCTGAAATCCAGGGGACACGTTTGGTCCCGAGCCGATATTCGGATTGTTTGTAGTTCCGCCTTTAGGCGGCTGAGCGTCAAACCAGAAGTCACTGCGACAAAGACGATGCACCACAAATGACGCGGACAGCACGAATGTTTTCCATCGTAGTCTCCCCAGTATCCGTGCGATCTGCGCTATCCGTGGTTGAAAAACCGATCTGCAATGCCGATAAGGGTTTGGCCGCCTGAAGGCGGAACTACAAGCGCCGACGCGGCCAAAGTTTGTCACGCCCACAGATCTTTGACGGCCTGCTTGATGATCTTTTCAGTTCCGACCGCGGGTGGTCCGAGGTTGGGCGACATGGTTTCATGGCCGATCCATCCCGGCAGCGAGCCGGCTTCGTAGCCACCATTGGATCCCATCGCCAGGCCTTCGTCCGATCCGATATACCCGCGGCCACCGTTCGTTAGCGAAAACGTCATCGTTCGTTTGAACGGCGCGTTTTCGTCGATCCATAATTCCAGCTGGCAGAACGTTTCGAAAGGCATGCCCACCAGGCACCAGTCATCCCCCAGCATGACGCCGTACACATCGAAGCGACGTGGGGCCGGGGTCCCGCCGCTTTCTCGCATGGCGGTAATCTTTTTCAGCTGTTTGATTCGCTCTGGTTCGTCCTTATGCTTCTCTATTAGCTCGGCGACCATTTCGGCGGGCGGCAGGTCCTGGGTCGGAAGTTGCGTCTTGGAGTTGCGTATCTTTAAGGTCGTTGCCTTCACCAATTCGCTTTCACGCACGGCTTTTAACGCGGCGTCGCCCAGTTTTTGGCCGACGGAATCCGCGTCGTCGTGCGTGCTGCGCAGCGGAAAACTGTTAATGTTCGCACTACAACCCTGGCCGAACAGGGCAATCACGTCATCCCCTAGGTCTTGTCGGATCCGTGCCACGGCGGCGCCGGGGAAATCGGCACTCACCAGCTTGCTGGTATGCGGAACCGTTACCGGGTGCGCCGCGTGTTCGAACATCACGGCAACCGGTTTATTCGTTTCGCGCGCGTTGGCCACCAGGACGTTGACCCACGGCACGGCCGGAGCTTCTCGGTTGACGCCCATGTAGGTGTAGCCATCCGGGCCGGTGATGCGGCGGTTGAAACCGACTTGTGCCTGCGCGCGGCCAATCCGCAGCGTGACGGGCACGGCTTTCGCTTTCGCCTCGGTGACGATTTCCACAATCGCCTTGTGGACATCGTTGTTCCACTTCAGTTCTGCCGGATCGTCCGTGATCGGGTGATCCTCTCCTTCGTCCCAAGCCAGCTCGTCCGTCCGTTCCTGCCCTGGCTTGGGCGTCGGTACCAGCCAGCGTGCGGCGTGCGAATGGCTGCAACTGAACCAGACCTCACCGACACCCGTCGCCTTTTTCACGCGCTCACGGATCTCATCACACGCGACGAACCCCGCGCCGATCAAGTCACCGGTAATCAGGGCAACGGAATTGCCGTCCCCGTCTTCCAGAACGAGCGTCCGGACGAACAGCGGGTCGTGGGCACCTTTGTTCTCACGAACATAGTGAGTGATCTTCATGCCCACGGGCGGGGTGATGTCTCGCTGAGCTGCACCTGCAGAAAAACCAGGTTCGCGATCGCTAGCCGCCGCCGCACCGGCGGCGCTCAAGCCCACGACACTTCCGGCGCCGACGATCGCGCCGGTGGTTTTCAAGAAGTTTCGACGAGTAGTGTTTTCTTGAGGACTCACGTCGGTGTTCTCCGTAGGACGGGAGTAATTCGCACGATGGACTATGGTTCTGTAGGTCTCGTCGGGTTCCGATTTCAGACCAGCCACTCGTTTTCACTGGCTGCGTGGCGGACCTGAATTCGTGGTCGGGAGTCACCGGCGACCAGGCAGAAAGTGAAGCGCAACACCTGGCTGGTTAGAATTTGCGATTTCGGCAGTACAGAGGAAGCGGTTAGTTTCAGTTGCTTACCACTTAATTGGTAAAGTTCCAGCATCCAAGGATTTCGATCAATAATCAGCAACTCCCGCACGCCGACGCCGGCATAAAAGGGGATTGTTTCTCGCGACTTGTCATCCGGGCTGACCACCTCGACCACGAAATCGGGGCCACCATACCAATGCGTATCGAGGTTCTGCGCGCTGCTTTCGCGAAGCACTACCGCGACATCGGGAACCCGATAATTCTGGTGCCAATCCGTCTTTCGATCACTCACATTGCAGCCGGGAAGCACCATGCCGAGCTCGGGCCAGCCGATCGTCTCTTGAAAAACCGCCGCGAGACGGTTCACCAGGTCCTGGTGTTCGATATTCGGCATCGGTGCCATCATGTAAGTTCCCTCCCACACTTCGTCGTAACGATCGGCTCCGGATTCTACGCGCTCGGCGCGTAGTCGATCTTCAATTTCAGGATCAATGATCAACGTGGCCATCGGTCGTTCCTCCTCTTTTCATTCTACCAGCTATGTCAGTACACGAAAACGCGGCGGCAGCTGTGAGAGGTCGCTGCTGGTCTCTCGCTCACGCGTCGGGTCAGGATGCGCGCGCCCGGGCCGCAAACCTGGAATTGTACAGACTCGCCCTAATCCCGCTCGGCACGCCAGGGCAGGTCGAACGCCCCTTCGCCGCTGACAAAAGAAACGGTGCCCTCGATTTCGTCGTCCGTTATCTTGCCGGCGAATGCGACGGTGATTTTCTGCCCTGGGATATCGACGGGAAACTCAAATGATAGGGCGTTGCCTGTAATTCCTGCTTTTTGAATTTCATACTGCTTGCCATCGCCTTGGTAAGTACCTGTGACGGCCTTGCCATCGTATTGGACCGTCAGAACATTTTTGACCGTCTTCGATCCCCTGTTATGTTCCCAACGCCAGACGCCCGAGGGATCGATCGTCTTGGCGGTTGCAGGTTTTTCTCGGCTTTCCCAAAAGGCGTGCACGTCCCGTTCGTCGGCCGGCATCACGTCGAAGAAGCCAATCATCATCTCTTCCCAGGATTGATCGCCCCAGCGAACTTTCTTCGATGGATCGGGGTTCGCTGGATTGTTTTCCGAGTTATCGAAATAAGCCGTGCAGTGAATCAGCGTATCTTTGGGAAGCAGCAACGGCTTTGCCAGATCGTAGGTCAGTTGCCAATTGAAGTCGTAGCGCGGCACGTCGAGTAGGATCTCGCGGTTACCATTTGGGTACTCTGCCTCGTATCGGAACGATTTGCCGCGCAAGTGCATGTGAGGTGTCAAATTGACCAGCAAAACGTCGTCACGGATGCGTTTCCGCGCGGTCACCAGGTGATTCGCATCTCCCGGGGGAATGGCAAAACTTCCATTAATCGCCATATCACTCTTAATCAACTTTACGACCTTCGCCTTCGTCGTGAATTTCAGGCCAACACAACTAAGATCTTGTTGTGCGCTGCCGTTGGGCGTGTAGTGAACCTCGAATACGAGTTTCGAGCCCGCGGGCACCAGGGTTGCCTGTCCATCCTGGTGAACCGTCGGCGAGCTTCCTGGTGAGTAGCCATCGACGGCACCACTATTGTGGAAGTCCGTTTCGCCGGGTGGCCAGATATACGCGATGATGTGGTGTACGACCGCTCGATTACCCGGTCGGCATTCAGCGGCCACGACGAATTTGTCTTCCTTGAATTCGGGATCGACGGTGAAATATTGGTAGTCCACGACTCCTTCCGCGGGAACGTCGAATGGTTCTTCGCGCATGGTAATGATCTGATCCGGTTCGGCGATCCGCCAGCCTTCGACGAACTGCGGCGGCGTCGGCAAGTCGCTGGGATCGCCTGCGGGCATGCCATTGTCGATCCATTGATAAACCAGCTGTTTTTCACGATCACTCAGCCGAGCGTCATTTTTGAAATGCCCGTACGCGGGATTGGCGTTCCAGGGCGGCATGCGGCCGTCGCGAATAACTTCCGCAATCGTGTCGCCCCAACCCTCCACGTCGCTGTAGTCACTCAGGGGAAAAGGAGCAATTTCGCCGTCGCGATGACATTCAACGCACCGGCGGTTAAAGATTGGCGCGATATGCTTCGCGTAGGTAATCTCGCCATGGGGCTCCACCGATTGAACGCGGCCAAGGTAGCAGCCAACTGCTTCGGTCACCGGCACCGAGATTTCTTTGCCCGCCAGAAGTTCCGTCAAGGCGACCGCAAGATCCTGCGTCTTCGGTTTCTCTCGTTGAACACCGATGGCGTATTGGTCATCGATGCGTCCGTAATATCGGATGTTTCGATCCTGGTCGAGCACGAAGACTTCGGGCGTGCGAATTGCCTTAAATTTGTCGGCGACTTTGTTACCAAGGTCCTTGAGCAGAGGGAACGTGATTCCATGCTGCTGACGATAGTTTGCCAGTTCGGTGATCGAATCCTGTGTATTCGAGTTGATGCCAATGAACGAAACGCCCTGATCGGCAAACTGTTGGTTCAAGCTTTCTAGTCGAGCACCGTACAACCTGGCCAACGGGCATTCGGTCCCGAGGAATGCCACTACAACCAGCTTCACTCGCTTGAACTCGTCCAGTGATCTTTCTTTTCCAAAGCAGTCCCGCAACGAGAAGTCTGCAATCTTGCGCCCGATCGAAGATTCCACCTCAGCCGCCTTTTCCACTCGCTGCTCCGTCAACTCGCTCATCAGAAAACGATAAGCTTTGTCTAACGCTTCGGCGTTACCGGCTGCCTGCAAGTGGCCGGCATCTTGGATGGTGTGCAGTTCGGTCCGCACCCCGGTCTTTTTTAAGGCGCCGTGAAGTGCCTGGCTCCATATGATTGGGACCAGCTTGTCCGCCGTTCCGTTAAAAAAGAAGACTGGCGCATCATCCTTGTCGACGAATGCCGTTGGCGAGGCGTCGCGAAATTTATTGGGCACCGTCTCCAGGGTTCCACCCATCCAATACTTAGCCCACTCTCCCTTGTCCGGAAGATATCGGAATTCGGTCGGAGCCCCGCCAGCCGCTACGGCTTGAACACGCGTGTCGACGTTGCCATTTGCTTCGCTTGGTGCTTCGCCCGTTGTGGCGAGCAGCGATACGAGATGTCCGCCTGCCGAATAACCAATGGCGCCTAGCTTATTCGCGTTGACGTTGTATTCCCCTGCGTGCTCTCGAATCCACCGCACCGCCGCTCGACAGTCCTCGATCTGAGCTGGAAACTTGTGCTTTGGCGCCAGACGATAGTCGATCGCAAAGCAAACACATCCCAGCCTGGTAAGCGACCGCGCGTACCCGCGAAGTTGTTTTCGATCGCCCATCCGCCAGCCACCCCCGTGCACTACCAGCACGGCCGGATACGTGCCGTCTTTCGTAGGCACGAAGGCATCGAGCAGCAATTCGTGATCGCCAACTTTCGAGTACGTGACATCGTTACGGACATCAAAGTCCAGTTCTTCCGCCTGTGCCGCCAAGGGCGTAAGGCAAATCACAATCGCCAGCAATCGTAACATCATCGATTTTCTCGTGTTGGAACGGTTGGTTCCTGTTTCGACATTATCATAACAAGTCAGATGCCGCGCCTGCGAATGTGCTCTTTTCAACACTTTTCGATTCTCGTCGATTTCAACATTACGTTTGCAGCCAACGAATATCAACGCTGCGTTAGAAAGAAAATTGCCGTCCCACTGCTTGACCTGATCGTCGATCCAGTCCGAGTCGCACTTGCCGCGCCGCTCGTCGCTGGAGCGGGGCGTTCACCCGCATGTGCGTCCGAAAAACGGTGATGTGTGACCGCTTCGGCGGAACCGACGGACACAAGTATGTCAACGGTGTGCTGGACAAACTGGCACCGAAAGTCCGCGCGGTTGAATTTGCGAACAACAGTCGCTAGTTACCAATCGTTAGTTATGAGTGGGTGTTGTCGCTGCGCGGCCTTTGACTAACGACTAACGTCTAATGGCTGGAGACTGCCTTTATGTCCGAATTCGATCTGATCCGCCGCCATTTTACCCGTCCCACGCCCGGTACTATGCTGGGCGTGGGCGATGATGCTGCCTTGATGCAGGTGAGCGCGGGCAGG
>CAWJNN010000078.1:0-19919 GCA_963844115.1 uncultured Planctomycetales bacterium
GTTGGTCGGCGGCGTGGCACCTGGAACAAGTACCTGAAGCACAGATTCAAAAAGCTGTGGGAGGAGCCAAACGCACCGGTTGCCGCCCGCGCCATGATCCAAGGAATCATCGCATGGGCTGGCCCGGCATTGCCTTGGACGAAAACACGTGGCGTTTATGAATTGCTGCGACGGGCGGCTCGTTCGGCTGCGATTGAGGAGATACCCAGTTACTCGGCGATCCAGCAGCATTGGCAGGAAGCCTACGATAAGTGGCTTTCGCTTGTTGCGGGCGGCAGTTCGTCGGAGACGCTCGACTGGTTGGACCAGGATGTAGATTCCCGGCTGGCGTCAGACGCACTCTGCGACGTGCCATTTTGATAGAACACGATTCTTGCGGCGGACTGCAACGAAAGATGTCCGATAAGATGCTTTGAAAAGTCCGATAAGAGTTTGGGGTAATGTCTTTTGCGACATGCCAGGGCAGCTGCCTAAGTCATTGCTGAGCAACAACTAAATGTCGGAAAACGATACCCCGTAAGTTAGCCCCAAAAGGATTCCCGCCGCCTCCATAAAACGCCAGTTACGGCAAACGTCGTAACTGGCGTTTTTCATTGCCTTTGAGAAACAATGTTTGTCTCATGAAAGCATCCGAAACGAGCAAGTTTTCCTAAAAGTCCGATAAGACTCGGATATTTTGTCGATTCGGCGCTACGACCGAAGGACAAGATTGGCCAGATTATCTGTGCCATCGGCTTCGGACATAATCTACTTTTTCGAAGAGTGTCTGGCGACCGACACGTTGACGTACAGCTTATCGCCCTTGAGATCACTCCACTGTTTTCTTGACTCGCACCCTGTAATTCCCACGACTCTGGTCGTATTCAAGCTCGATTAAGTCCTTCGCCCGCAAGTCTTCGAGCAGATCGGAAAAGCTGCGATAGCCGTAGTACCCTTCGTTGAATCCAGGGTAAACACGCCCAATGGCCTGTTTGAGTGCCGATCCCCAAAGGGGATCGTAGTCCTGCTCGATGGATTGCAGAACTTCCACTACCCGATCAAATGCTTCTTGGTTTTTGTCCTTTCCGTTGCTCTTCTTCCTGGTAGCTGTCGTCTTCTCGGCTGTACGAATTAGATCGTCGTAGTAGATAAACTCGTCACAGTTGGCGATCAGCAGGTCTGACGTTGACGCTTTGATGCCACATCCGATCACTCGTTTGTTATTCTCTTTTAACTTTGAAACGAGTGGCGAGAAATCGCTGTCGCCTGAAATCAAGGCAAACACGTCTATGTGATCCTTGGAATAACAGAGGTCGAGGGCGTCCACTACCATTCGGATGTCGGCGCTATTCTTTCCACTCATTTTGGTTTGCGGGATGTCGATCATCTCCACGCCTTGAGCGTGAAATTCCTGCATGGCATCCTGATAGTTGCCCCAATCGCAGTAAGCCCGCTTGAAGACGATTCGACCTTTCTCCAAGAGGCGCTTCAGAATCAGTTGAAATTTGAATTTCCCGGCTCGCATCTGTCGCACGCCGATGGCTAGATTCTCGAAGTCGATGAATACGGCAATCAGTGGTTCGTCAGACATTTATTTCCTCTTCGCTTTGAACGGCCGACCCATCGCCGTGGTGAAAGACCATCATGCCATTGATTTCGCCGCCATCAAGGGCTACCCAACCACGGCCCGAACCACGGCCCATCGCCGAGTCCGCTTCGTCGTTACCATCCCACGTAAATTCAAGGCTCGGCTGACCGTCGCTAGTCGATGGCCGGTGGACGCTACGACACTTGCTCCCTAAGCGTATTCCGAATCCTATCCAAGACCTTTGCGTCACTGGGATAGGTAGCGGGAAGAACCTGTCTGAGCGGTACTGGTACTTCGTCCATGCGATAGGCCGTTCCAGGAAGATGGATTCCGTAGACCGCCGTCGTAAAACGGATTGTCGATGAAATGGCGGATGGGACCGTGGGATGATCCAGCGTGATCGTGGGAATGCGGCGTAAGTGTGCCTTGGCTTGCGATGACATCTCCTTGACTCCTTCGCTGCCGACGAACAAGCACGCATCTATTTCGCCCCGCTCAAGCATTTCATTGGCAGAAAACTCGCCCGGATTGTAGCGGGGGTAGCCCCGGCTAAGATTCACGCTGAACGGATAGCCAGTGGTCCAGCATAGAACGCTGTCTGCACCGGTAACATCACCGGGTATTCGCATTCTTCGTGCGTGAAATCTGGTGTGAGCGTTCAAGTCTCGAACCAGAAGCAACAGCGCTTCGACATTGCGGTGGCCCAAGCCGCTGCGAGCCAGTCCAAGACCGAAGAAGAATACGCCGCAACGACATGATTTCAAACGATCCGCAAAGTCTGTAATGACATCGCTGGAGATTTCAGAAAGATTGTTGTGTTCAATGGGAATACCTCGAACCAGGCAGCGCAGCGCCCATAAGACTTCAAAATCTCGGCCTGGACTTACAGGAATGAAAATGTCCGCCAACTTGGCGCTGTCGGTTTCTTCTGCGTCGACGACGATCATCGTGCGATCTGCCCGACCACGAGGTACAAACATACCAACGGGATCGACCGAGTAGCGTTCAAGATGGCGGGGGTGAGTTTGAACCGGATCGACTCCCCAGAAAACGACCAGATCGGCCCTGTTCTTGATCTCGCCAAGCGTACACGTCGATTCTCCAACCTCTTGGATTGCCATGATGGACGGTGCGTGACAAAGTGACGCCGTGGTGTCGATATTCGCCCCAATCTGCTCAGCAAGTGACACGGCTGCTCGTTGGCCTTGAGTGCTGCTACGAGAAAGTCCATAAACTAGCGGCCACTTCGCACGCGCAAGGATCTCCGCCGCCCGCTCAACAGCGACATCGACGAGGACTTCCTGCCCATCAATCTCGGCGGTTGGCGGTTGCTGGGAATCCTGTTTTAGAAACCACTCTTCCGACAAGTGGCACGCCCCGACCGCTTCCGTGATGCGTCCGTTTTCAACCGTAACCCGTAAGTCATCGCAGACACATCCACAAACGGTACAAGCCACGTCCTCGAAAACAGGCATTGTCGGATCGCCAGGTTACGGTTGCAAGATTTCAGCAAAGGCAGGAATCGGGGAACGACGATTTGTGCGAAATCAATATTCGACAAATACCTCTGCTATCAGCAGAATCTTCATGATGAGATTATAAATGATACAGGGCGCAAACGCTGCTACAGAGCCATGAGCGGTCGTCTTTGAAAACGAAAGCGATGACAAGGTAACTACGTGGGTAACGGCATGACGATCCAAACAAACGCACCAGCATCGGTCCAAAAGTCACAGTTCGCTCTGATTTCGTTGTTCGAATACACGACGATCTGTGCCATTCTTCTGGCAAACTCGACGCTAATTGGCTTGGCTGCCAGCGTGCCACTGATGTTAATGGCCATGGCCATTTGGGCGAGGCAAGGTTGGCTCGCCCTTGGTTTGCTTGCCGCGGCATCTCTGACCGCGGACGTGTGGGCCGATCCGTTTCCAATGGCATCGGTCCAGCGTCAGCTGTTGGTGATACTGCCGGCCGCACTCGTCGTCGCCTGGTATCGTTAGCTTCAACATAAGGAGTTTCAGGGAGCAATCCTCGGTGGCCTTCCATCAGCAATGCCCTGCAACCCTCTCCCACCGCCGACCCGCCAGCGGGTACCCCGAGCGACCTATCCGGAACTGGGGAGATGTTGTGTTGAGCGTTATGGGTCTTGATCGGAGAGTCTTCAGCCGCGGATAGGAACCGTCTTGCGTTGGCCGTCGACTGTTTTCACAGCGACGCAGGTAACTAGGGCTTCGGTGACCGGGAACTCTTTTCCAGCTCGTTCAGCTTTGACGTTCACTTGGACAGCGATTGATGACCGACCGATCCGGGTGACCTGCGTCCAGAAGCTAACGGTATCGCCAACGAACACAGGCTCTTTGAATTCCACGCTGTCCATGGCAACCGTGACCAGCGCAGCGTCCGGCCAGCCTTCTTTCTGAATGACGTGCCGAGCGCCAATATCCGCAGCCAGGTCCATCTGACTCAGCAACACGCCGCCAAAGATCGTGCCGTGCTTGTTCGTGTCGCGCGGCAACATGGAGGCCTTGATTGCCAGGTAAAGGTCGGTTGGTAAGTCCGTCATGATGTTGGTCCTGGGTTCAAAGAATCTCCAACACCTCTTCGGGCGGGCGGCCGATTCGGGCGTTTGATCCTCGAACAACGATGGGACGTTGGATAATTTGGGGATGAGCGGCCATGCGGGCGATCAATTCTGTTTCGTCGTCCGTCTCTGGAAGATTCAGCTGAGCATATTCCTTTTCGCGAACCAGCTGTGCGGCTGGGATCCCTAACTTCTTAACAACGTCCGCGATCGTTCGCTCGTTAGGCGGATTCTTCAAATATTCGACAATTTTCGGCTCGATATTGTTGTCTCGCAACAGCGCCAGAGTCTGTCGACTCTTCGTACAACGTGGATTGTGATAAATCGTGACAGTTTCCATAAGGCAGAATAAGACGGTTTCGAATTTGTCCAAAAATTCCCTCTGGGGGGAAACAAGCAAATGTTTTTAACAGAAGGACGCAAAGAAAGGTAGGATAACCGATCCGTGAGGCCTGTTTTCGCTTTGCGACCTTTGCGACCTTCTGTTTATCCTTCTTCCATCCGGTCAATCGTGGTCATCCCGTCAAAAACAAACAACGATCCGCAAAGCTGCGTCGAACTACTGCAGCAGATGATCGGTTTTGACACCGTGAATCGCACCGCGGAGGGTGTCCCGTTTGTCGAGAGCCAACTTGCCGCTCACTTGGAATCGGTCGCGGCCGGCTGGGGTTTATCGACGCGACGACTCCCGCTGAAAGATGCCGGTTTCAATCTGTTGGTGACGCACCAGGTCGGCGCGGACGCACCCTGGCTGATGTTCGACAGTCACATGGATACGGTTGACGTTGCCGGCATGACCGTCGATCCGTTTGGCGGGCAGATCGAAGACGGCAAGATCTTCGGGCGCGGTGCCTGTGACACCAAGGGAACAGGTGCCGCGATGTTGTGGGCACTAAAGTCGGCGGCCGAAGACTCGCAGCTTTCGGTCAACATCGCGATTCTTTACACGATCGACGAAGAAGCGGGCCGCAGCGGTGTCAAAGCCTTCGTCAACGATCAGCTACCAACACTCAGTTTCCGACCGCTCGGTGTTATCGTCGGCGAACCAACCTGCCTGCGAATCGTCGCCGCTCACAAATGGAACCGTCCGCTGGCGTATCCGCACGCACGGGGTGGCCGCCCATTCCTCGGATCCCAGCCAGGGTCAATCGGCCATCAGCAGCATGGTGCGCGTGATCGATGCGATCGAACAAAAATACATACCGACCGTCGACGCCGAGCACCCGCTGACCGGACGAGCGCAATGCAGCATAAACGTGGTGCGAGGCGGGAGCCTGATTAATGTGATTCCGGAGTTGTGCGAAATCTGGTTGGATCGCCGCACGGTTCCCGGCGAAGATGGCCGACAAGTCGTTCCTGCCGTCACGGCGATACTCGACGATCTACAGCAACGGCATGGTGATATTCGACTCACGATCGATTCGATCAGAATCGAAAACGCGTTGATGCCGGATACGAATCGGGATTTTCAGAAGTGCGTCGCACCCGTATTGGATTCTTTAGGACTTTCGACCGAACCAGAAGGTGCCAGGTATGGAACGAATGCCAGCAACTTTGCCGCGCTTGGAATCCCTGCGCTGGTTCTGGGCCCTGGCGACATCGCCAAGGCACACAGTGCCGATGAATTCATAGAAATTGACGCTCTGCACGCCGGCGTCGAGGTCTACCAACGGTTGATGCGTCAGCCATCCAAGTCGTGGCGGTGATCCAGCGTTCTACGTAAATGGTCGCAAGCACATCGCTGAAAGCGTTCAACAAATCAGCCCAGGGCAAGGGGAGGCGAGTCATGCGACCCTTTCCGCCGCCCTGGGTACATAAAACGACAATCAAGGGAGACCTGCGGTCGGCCCAAGTGGCTCGGTCGGGAGACCGGCCACAGCTCGTCTTTACCGGCTCGTTACATCCCCGTGGCCCAAAACCGGGGACAATAAGCACGGACAATGTCGGGTCGGGGCCGTGGAACTAAGACGCATCCCAGCTCGTCTTTAGTCTTAGCGGGTGGCGCCAACCCTTCCCGGCTGCGGCGACCGCCAGACGACTGCGAACGCAAGCGCGTAAGCGGCCACTAAAGTATCGAATAAAGTATCGAAAACGGACCAAAACCAGGGAGAAACAAGTCATGCGCCACTCAATCCATTTACCAAAGACGATCCTGCTGGCTCTGCTGATCACCGCCGGCAGTGTCAGCCATGCGTGCCAAGAGGCCCGTTCCGACGAAGTCTGCACGAAAGAAACTTGCGGCGGCGACTATGGTACGCGGCTTTCGTTTGTCGAATCGCCGGCCGTTGCGGCCAAAAAGGCGTTCGCTGAAGAGAAGCTGGTCTTTGTGCTGCACGTCTCCGGCCATTTTGAAAAATCTCAATATACGTGAAACAACGCCGAAGCGCTCCGTGTGAACGCCCTCGCAGACCCCAAGGTCGGCAAGTTCTTGAACGAAAACTTCGTCTCTGCTTTTCAAAAAGTTGGGACGTTTCGAATCGTTGGGCAGCAAAAACAAGGTGGTAACGTGGCATCGTATTTTTGCGCGGCCGACGGACGCGTGCTGCACGTTGTCGCCGGTCCCGTCGACGCCGCAACCTTGCTGAAGGAGGCTCAGTGGGTCGTCGATACCGTCAAGCTGGTGCTGGTCGAGACCAAGAAGGACAACAAGAAATCGTTCAAGTCCCTGTTCCGCACCTATCACGCCACGCGTCTGCGAGAAGAACATGGCTTGACGGTCGAGGCCGTAACTTTCGATGCACCGGTGCCCGGCACGCAGAGCGCACTTTCGTATCGTGATCCAACGGGCAAACCGCTGGCTCCCGTTCTGCCACCACCGCCGATCGAGGGGCCCGACGTAGGCTTCACGCCCGCGCAGGAAGCGGCTTTTAACGCCCGGCAGGATGTGGCTCGCAAGGCGGCCGGAGCGCAGCTGATCACGGACCGTCGAGGAAATCGCTGGGCCCTGAACAATCAAGGTCGAGTTCACATACTGATGGCCGCCCATTCCATGAAAAAGATCGAAACCGTGTACGGCACGATTTTCGAGAACATCCTGGGCGAACGAGTCAGTACGCAGCCGGTCGTAATTACCAACCCGTTCCCGTGGGTTCGCAACGGGTCTCGCAGTTCAATCACCGAGTAAAGGATAACACCGGTGGAGCGTTGGAATGATGGCGTAATGGAATGATGGAATTGCGCACGACGAGCAGACGCCGTTTTCCAATATTCCAGATTTCCAACATTCCGATATTCCAACATTCCAGTCCCCCCGCCTTCCAATCTGCTTGAGGTTGCTATGAAACGATATCTGTTGACTCCAGTTCTGGTGATGGCCTTTGCAGCCGCTGCGCAGCGCGGGGCCTGTTGATCCCCGTCGAACCGGAACTCGCAGCACTGGCCATGGTGAACCACCATGTCGACGTGACTTTGGAGGACCAGGTCGCGGTGACAAAGGTCGAACAGACGTTTCGCAACCACACGTCCAGGCGCTTGGAAGCCACCTATGTCTTTCCCGTACCCCCAGGCGCCAGCGTGCAGGAGTTTGCCATGTGGGTGAACGGCCATCGTGTAAAGGGTGAACTGATCAAAGCCGACAAGGCGCGCGAAATTTACACAAGTATCGTGCGACAGACGAAGAACCCCGCCCTGCTGGACTACATCGGTTCGGATATGTTGAGCATGAAAATCTTCCCGGTGCCGCCCCAGGGAGACCAGAAAGTGGAAGTCCGTTTTACGGCGATCGCCAAGCGGCAGCATGAGTTGGTTGAATACGTCTACCCGCTGACGACGGACCACCTGGCGCCCAGTACGCTCGAGGAATTTCGTATTACGCTCACCTTGAAATCCCAACAGCCGATCGGCAGCATCTACAGCCCGACCCACGACGTCACGATTTACCAGGCGAACAACCATGAAGCGCTCGTAAGGTTCGAGCAGAAGGGCGCTCAACTGGATCGCGATTTTCAGCTCTTCTATACGACCAGCGGCCAGGACATCGGCTTGACGGCGGTCGAGCACCGGCCGATTACTGACGAGGACGGTTATGTGATGCTGCTGGTTTCGCCGCGGGCCGAGCTGCCAAAGAACCAGAAAGTTCCGCGAGATATTGTCTTTGTCGTGGACACCTCCGGCAGCATGATGGAGGACAAGAAGATGGAGCAGGCCCAACAGGCCTTGCGACATTGCCTGACCGGATTGACCGACGACGACCGCTTTGGGCTGATTCAATTTGCGACCACTGTCAATCGTTATCGCGGGGAACTCGTGCCGGCCAATGAGGAACACATCAAGCGGGGCAAGGGCTGGGTCGCGGACCTTTATGCCGGCGGTGGCACGGCAATCCATCAGGCACTGACGTCCGCCCTGGACATGCGCACCGACGACGTCGATCGCATGTTCACGATTGTGTTCTTCACGGACGGGCAGCCGACGATTGGCGAAACCAACACGGAAACAATCCTGGCCGACATCACGCAAGACAGCTCGACCAACACGCGCATCTTTTCCTTTGGCGTCGGCAACGACCTGAATGCCGTTTTTCTCGATCAGATCGCCGAGAAGACGCGCGCCGTCAATCGCTTTGTACGGCCCGGTGAGAATCTGGAAGCGAAGGTGGCCAGTTTCTTCAACAAGATTAATCACCCGGTGCTGGCCAACTTAAAACTGCAAGCGACCGGTGACGTACAGCTCGCAGAAATCTATCCTCCCCAGTTGCCCGATCTGTTTCACGGCGACCAACTCGTGGTGCTCGGCCGTTATCAGGGTTCCGGCCGTGCCAGCCTGGTGCTGGAAGGAAAGGTAGGCATCCATAAGAAGCAATTCGAGTACGATATCGATTTTCTGGACCATGCCGACGACAAACCCTTCGTCGAAGAGCTGTGGGCGCGGCGAAAAGTTGGTTACTTGCTGGACCAGATTCGCATCAACGGTGAACAAGAGGAACTGGTCGACGCGGTCGTTCAGCTGGCCAAGAACTACGGGATTACCACGCCGTACACCAGCTACTTGATCATGCCGGACTCGCCTTTGCAGCTGGCATCGGCCGAGGGATCAGGCTTCGGCGGTCGCCTCCATCGCCATGACACTCCCGACGCGCTGGCTACGGATGAGGAAGGTGGCAGGCGGGAGAACCTCGAACAATTCGCCAAACGGGTACAAGGCAAACCGGTGACGGATACGCCAGTCGCGGCGACTACCAGGATCGGTCCTATGACGAACTTGATCGAAAGCTGGCGAAAAAGGCGGCAAACCAGGCCAGCGCACCAAGCGCAAACGACGACGCGACCCGGCAAAGAGTACACCGCGCAAAGGAACGCAAAAGCGCTCTCGACGTGGCACACGGCAACTTTCGCAACGGGAACTGGCGCGATAACCACGTGAACAAGTTGGGTGTCGACCTGGCGGTGAGCACCAACAACCTGAAATACCAGCAACAACTAGCGGCCACGGCGATCCGTCGCGTCGCAAATCGAAACTGCATGGAGCTCGGCGGGGTCTGGATTGACGAGGCCTATTCGGCAAAGATCCCCACGCTCGCGGTCAAAGCGCAAAGCGATGCCTACTTCCGCATCCTCGAACGTCAACCTCAGATGAAAAAAGTCTTTGGCTTGGGTAACCATGTCTTGTGGATCACTCCCAACGGAACGGGCCTGGTGATCGACGCGGTCGACGGCAAGGACCAATTGAAGGATCGAGAAATCGATATGCTGTTCGCTTCAAAGTAACGAGCAGCTTGCATCATACCGGGAGATTAATCATGAGCGCTCGTAACGTCACAGACCTCGTTCTGGCACCTTTCGCATCGTTGTGCCTGTTGGCGTCGCTGGTTACTTTTTGCGAGGCAGACAAGCCGACGATTGCGACTTCCTCGGCCAATCAACCTGTCGAAGAGGAAGTAGTCGCCACACCGGCTCCATCGATCGACGCCATCTCTGGCGATTTACTGTACACGACCTATTTCTATACGGCCGGCGAAGCGATTATTCACGGATTTGAAGATGACACGGAAGTGCGGCTGATCTCGGTCAGCCAAGGAGGTACCGTCTTCACGGGCAAAGTGAACGCTAGCGAAACGAAGCGGGTATCGACAGGTGCGGGTGTCTTTAGTTTCGTGGCGAACAAAAAGGCGAGCATTCTGGTGGGCACGCCCAGTTCGTGCGCCGTGGTCGGATACTGGCTGCGCGATCAGGAGGGGAATTTCCGCGCCCAACGGCTCTTCACGCATCTGCCCAGCAGTGCCGGGTCGGCGGACTGCCGCGTTGTTATCTGGGCCTGGGAGGATATCGAGGTCACGATCGCCGATCTGACGTCAGACAAGCAAATTGACAAGGTACAGATTAAGAAGGGCGACTACCACGAAATCGTGGGCGCACCGTTAAACGCGATCAACGATCATGTCGTCGATTTTCGCTGCGAGAGTTCGGCGATGAGCGTGCAGGTCTACTACGACGAAGGCTACTTCGTGCCTGCCGAAACCGGCCGAGGAGCGGGACGGCTGTTTTACACGTATGTGGGAACGATCACCAACGGAAAGAACGACCTGAACTTGATCTCGTACTACACGGACGCCAAAGTCACCGTTGAAGACATCAATGGCGGCGATGAAATCTGGTCGGGCACGGTGGCGAAAGGTGACCTGCACACGATCACGCTTGCCGGCCGGCACGTGAAGATCAAGTCCGACGTCGAGATTTCGGTACTGGTCGCGCCCTACGAACACTATAAAACCATCTACGCCGAACACCATTTTGGTGTGGGTGGCGAGGGGACGGGAATCGAGCGCGAATTTCTGATTACCACGACACAGGAACTGTGGATATTCTCGTATTATCCCAACAACGGCGTGCAGGTCTTCGATGCAAAAACCAATGAATCTGTCTGGAAAGGCGTCTTGCACAATGGTCAGGTCCAGGGCGTGCATCCTGGACACGGCTTTTACCGTGTCGAGTCGGACAAGGGGGTCAGCGTGATGGGTGGCGCAGCGAGTTGTGGTGCGGAATTCTCACCGGCAACCGGCCTGTTCGCCATTGATGAAGCGCTGTTCCAGGTCGTTCAGCAGATCCGCGAAGACCGGCGGAAGACGGCGGCCGCCAATGGCCAGACGCTCAGCGACGATGACCTCAATGCGCCGCTGACGGCGGACGAGCGAAAGCGGGCGAACGATCATGTCCGCAACAAGACGGGGCGCCGCGATTACAGCGACGCCGAAGTCAGTGACCGGCTGCGCGAGATTCAAGAAAACCAGAAATCGCAGCAGGACTCGCATCGCCAAGACAAAGAGGATTAGGCCGACATCGGCTACATCGTTTTGACTTGTTTTGGCGAGTTCAAAATCCCTCGCGGTGCTGCCGGTCGGTTCTCACGCGGTGTCATGCCAGCGTCGTGCCGAAATCAAAGCGTACTCGAATTCGGATGTCGCGCGGTTCGGCGCGTGCTCGCACACCGCGCTGCGATTTCTTATCGAATCCCCGCCTAATGCGGCCACCTGCGTCTGGAGATGTGGAGCGTTACAATACACCTGCGTGAGGAATCGTCCAAATTCAAGCAATAGGCAGGGTCTATCTATGACACGTTCGCCGCTGGTTCTATCGCTAATGTCGGTCGCTCTCGTCGCTTGCGCTGCAGGCTTCCAGGGACAATCTATTGCCGCTGATGACCCATGGGTCACGTACGAAGGCAAAGAAGGGCCGGGCCACGGCAAGCATATCGTTTTTGTCACGGGTGATGACGAGTACCGAAGTGAAGAGGCTGGGCCCCAACTGGCCAAAATTCTAGCGCAGCACCATGGTTTCAAATGCACCGTGCTGTTTGCGATCGATCCCAACGATGGAACGATCAAGCCGACTCACCAGACCAACATCCCCGGCACACAGCTGCTGGATGATGCCGATTTCATGGTATTGATTACGCGTTTCCGGCATTTGCCCGACGAGCAAATGAAGCCGATTATCGATTTCGCCAATTCGGGCAAGCCGATGATTGGCGTGCGCACCGCAACGCATGCCTTCAACTATAAAGACGGGAAGAGTCCGTATGCGAAATACTCCTTTAACAGCAAAGACCCGCCTGGCGGATTCGGCCAACATGTCTTTGGCGACACCTGGGTCAACCACCACGGCCATCATGGCAAGGAAAGTACACGCGGAGTGATCAATAAAGACCACGCTGATAATCCGATGGTGCAAGGCTGTGAAGACATTTGGGGGCCAACCGACGTTTACAGTATCAACAAGTTGCTGCCAGATGACACGGTTCTTGTTTGGGGCCAGGTATTGGAAGGTATGCAATCCGACGACAAGCCGGTGATGGGCAAGAAGAACGATCCCATGATGCCGTTGGCGTGGACCAGAAAATATACGGGAGAAACGGGTAACGAATCGAAGGTCTTCTGCACGACGATGGGATCGTCAACAGACTTCCAAAGCGAAGGCCTGCGGCGACTATTCGTGAACGCTTGCTTGTGGGGCTTGGACCTGGAAATCCCCCCGCAAGCCAAAGTGGATCTGGTCGGCGACTACAAGCCGACGAACTTCGGGTTCGGGACGCATGTCAAGGGTGTCAAGCCATCGGATCTGCGGGGCATGGAGTGATGGAATACCAGAACGATGGAATGAATCCACTTTCCCAATATCCCGCTACTCCAACGTTCCAGTCCTCCATTTTTCCAACATTCCGGTCTTCCAATCCCCCTGACCCATCATGGCGATCGACGTAACATGTCCCTCCTGCGACGCGAAGTACCGCGTCAAAGACGAGCTGGCTGGTCGAACGGCAAAATGCACAAAGTGCGGCTCGGCAATCAACATTCCCGCGCCCGCCGCCGCTGACGAGGACGCTGCGGCGAGCGACGACGAGTACCGCCTGGCCGACGCAAACCGGCCCGGCGACGTAGCGAGCCCCACCGAACTGGACGCTGCCGCTTCAAGCGATCGTGGCGAAAAGTGTCCAATCTGCGGTGTGCTGCTTATGCCCGACGCGGTGATGTGCATGAGCTGTGGGTTCGAGTTCGACGAACAATCCGGTTCCGACGCCGCCAAGGAAGATAACGAGGAGAGCCCTGAAAAACTATCCGAGCGAGAAGAGGAGCTGATCGCCGAGCTGCCCGTCGCGACGGCGGCTCGCGTGACCAGTTCGGTCGCACCGTACCTCCTGGTCACCGTCGCTCTGGCAATGATCGGCCTCATTGCCTGGTGGGGATATGGTTTAATCGCAAAATGGCAAAGCCACGGGCGTATCGATGTGCTGGTCGACTCGGTGATGGAAGGTAAGCCGCCTACCGGCCTCGCGGCGGAATTGGCCAAAGACCTTTCTTATTTGCCCGACTATCTTTCACCGCTCTCCAGTCGCGCACAGCGGTCGAAGCAGAACAACCTGGACATTCAGGGTCTGGAGTTCGTCGAAGGACCAACCATTCCGCATTATCAGGTGAGATACAGCAACCGACTCATCGAATTGGGCTCAACGTTTACAGAAGACGTCCCTGAACCGTGGCGCGAATCTGCGGCAATATCGACGCTCATCGTCAACCTGCCCGCCGGTTGTGACCTGTCACCTTTGTTAACCGTCCGGAGCGAGTACTTCTTACCGGCCGTCCTGTGGACCGTTCGTACAATCACCGATTTGGACTGGCAGGTGCAGAAATCATGTGACCCCGACGATCACGTGCGCGACATTGCTGCGCAGGTCTTGGTGAAGACTCTGAATATCAGCGACCCAAACTCCTCAGCCCATGATTCCCTGTCTGAACGTACAACCGCTGAGGAGAAACAGGCGATTGTTGACCGGTTAAAAGAAAGCAGCAAGCCGGTGGTGCAACCAGACATGTAGGATTAGCCAACTGGGCACGCGGCAGCCTTCGTGGTTTAACGCCCAGCCGTAGGCGCCGGCATTATGACAACGCGCAGCCCACACTGTGGGTTGTGATGATGCGCCCTGCGCTGAGCACGGGTTCCCCGACCGCGTACAGGGTGTCCCCTTCCCGTTAGACCATCCGATCGTTGCGGCGGCAATGATGTGGCTCGCCCGATGCTATCCCCCGCACAAGTGACTAGCCGTAGCGGGCCTCGCGTCTCAATTGCTATGACCATCCCAACCTGAACGGCAGGCGCCCCGCCAGCGGCATTTCTTTGACATACCTTTGTTCGCAACTACGATTGAAGTAGGGGTTTCCCCCAACGCTAATTCAGGCTTAGACCTACCTAGGCATGCGTCTCGATGAAACTTGACTGCGTCGCGAAATAATGAGCACTGCCGAATCGACACCCTCTTCCCTCGCTGCGAAATCGGGTCCTAGTGACCGTCTGGTTTCGGCGGTACCAGACCGAATCGATCCCAGCATCGTTAAGGAACTCTCACAGCTTCGCCCGTGGATCTCTTTGGCGGCAATTGCCCGCGAGTATGTCTTTGTGATTGGTGCCATCGTGTTGGGCACGATGTACTGGAATCCATTTCTCTATGTTGCCATCGTTATCTGGATCGGTTCACGCCAACATGCGCTCTCGATTTTGATGCACGATGCGACTCACTACCGGATTGTAAAAAGCCGCGTCTGGAACGAAATAATCGGCCATGCGTTTTTGGCCTTTCCGATGTTCTCGCCATTTCGGGCCTACCGTAACGCTCATTACGCTCATCATCGCGAACCGAATACCGAGAACGATCCCGATTGGATGCACCGCCAGGACGAAGACTGGCAATTTCCCAAAACGCGTGCAGGATTGATCTGGCTATTGATACGTGATGCAACGGGCTTGAACACGTTTGACATCGTGCGCGAGGCGCGTCGCTATAACAAGGTGAACGACGAACCGCGGTGGATTAGTCTATGCCGAGTGGCCGGCTATCTTACGATGATTGCCGTCTTGATCTATTTCCGTCTATTCTCGACCTACCTGCTCTTTTGGATCGTTCCTTACCTGACGGCTCATAAGATCATCTTTCGGCTTCGCGCCGTGGCGGAGCATTTCGGGATCGACACGGGCCATCCGTTCATGGATACGCGAACCGTCATGCCGGCAATCTGGGAACGCGTGCTCATCTCACCCTTCTATGTCAACTTGCACCTGGCACATCATCTCTATCCGAGCGTGCCGTTCTACAACTTGCCGAAGCTGCAGCAGCAGATCGACCAGTCAGAAGAATACCGGCAGATGGCCCACGTAACCCAGACCTACATGGGCATGTTATACGAGTGCCTGAAGGACTATCCAAAGCGGGTGGCGGCGTAACTTCAGCACGCACTATGGAACGGCACAAGTCCGTTGCCGGTTTAGCGCGCAGGCAGTTCAACCGACATGGCCAGCGTGACGCCCGAACAGAGGGCTCGCGCCAGGGGATCGGGAGTCCAACGAGTCCCGGCGCGCGGGACGCAACCCTGGGTCACGAAAACCGAATTCTTATTAATAAGAACCCCGAAGGGGTGTCCGTAAGTCGATCCCAACAAGGACCAGGCATGTCCCAATCATTGCCTTCGGGATTAACGCGGCAACGCGCCGCCAGGCTAGGGCCACCCCTTTGGGGTTTTGGGATTGGGATCCGTTTCCGATCCCAGGGTTGCGCAATGTTCGCAGAGCTCACGTTGCTTCACCCTGGGCTATCATAGCGCCGTCCCTTCGGGACTGGAAGAAAATCGAGCCCTCGTGAAAACCTCAATTACGTCACAAAATCAACCAAACTGAACACCCCACTCCCGACCCCTTCGCGTCTCCCTGCTATGGTGCCGACACGGAAACGATGCCGACATCGACGTAGCGGTTCTTCTCTTCGCTCTTGCAATATACCGCCAACGTGTTGGAATCGTCGGCTTTAAGAGTTCCTGCTGGCAACTTGGACAAGGAAAACACTCGATAGCCGGGTGTTGCTTCGCGCTGCTGCAACACCTGAACGCCATTCACCCAGATATCAACCGTCCCAACCACGTGCAGCAAGAGATGTAGGTTCCCATCGTGGCTCTTCGGCAGCCGGAAGTTCCTTCGTAACCAGATTTCAGGCGAAGACCATTCGGTTCGGACCAGTTCGGTGTACTGCCGGTAGCTGCCGAATACACCCTTCCCGTGATTCCATGAACCGTCGTCAAATTCGTGTCCAAACCAGTCATCGGCAGGGCGATGCGTTACGTAGCGCCAGACTTGGCCGGATTGCTCGGACGTTGGCACCACCGTCTTGATGACTGGGACTGGCTGGTACAGCGATCGATTCGCTGCAGCGACTCGATCGACATCCATTTTGAATTTCTTGCGATCGTAGGTGAGATGTCCGTTGATTTCGATTTCGACGTCGGTTGTTTGCGTATAAACGGCCGCCGACATGCCACGACCCTGCAATACGCAGACGCTTTCCATCAGATCAACGTAAGCGTCCGTTAGGGCCTTGCTGTCCGTCAGATGGCGGTATTCGAACTTCTTGTTCTCGTCCCACAGATGTCCCGCCAGGTGCAGCCCCAATCCGCCGAATTCGCCTAGCACGACGGCGCGCGTCGGTTCCGGAGGCGGAACAGTCAAACCGAGATAATTGTGCAGGTCGTTGACGTCACCGGTCCCACGATCGACCAGTCCACTTGCCGAATCGACAAGGCGGCTTGGGTCCAACTCGCGGACCAGCTGCGTGATCCGTCCCGTTTCAAACTGCCCCCAGCCTTCATTAAACGGAATCCACATGATGACCGACGGGTGATTTCCCAGCGCCTCGATCATGCGGCGCAGTTCCAGTTCGTACTGAGAGGCCGAGGCAGCGGACCGCTGCAAATCGGCGTCCGGCACTGGCTTGAAAACGTTAAGAAAACGATCGCCATTTGGCATATCCTGCCAGACCAGGATTCCCATGCGATCGCAATAGGTGTACCAGCGCAGCGGCTCGACCTTCACATGTTTGCGGATCAGATTGAAACCAAGTTTCTGCGTCGCCTCCAAATCGTACTTCATGGCGGCGTCGCTGGGCGGTGTATACAGACCGTCGGGCCAAAAGCCCTGATCCAACAACCCCATTTGAAACTGCGGCTGGCCGTTCAGAAAGATGCGCGTCCGACCGGCCTTGTCTTTACCAAGGCTTACCTTGCGCATGCCGAAATAACTTTTGACTTCGTCGACTACGCCATTCACACCATCCTCGCCATTCAGACGGACTTGCAAATCGTACAGGTGGGGCGCCGACGGCGACCATAACTTGGGTTCCGGAATCGGAAGTCGCAGTTCCGAATTGGCCGCGCCTTGTTTACTGCTTACGATCTTATCGCCGTCGCGAACGACGACGTTGACGGTTCGTTGATCATCGCCCTCCGACGCAACGACGGTGACCGATACCGAATCCGAGTCGACATGAGGAACGACCTTCAGCCGGCTGATATGAGCATCTGGAACCGGTTCGAGCCACACGGTTTGCCAAATCCCACCGCTGCCGGTGTACCAGACACCCTCTGGTTTCAGCACCTGCTTGCCACGCGGCTGGTACCCGGTATCCGAAGGATCCCAGGCTGAAACAACCAGTTCTTGGTGAACGTCGCCTGGCTTAAGCGCGTCGGTAATATCGACGCTAAATGGATCATAGCCACCTCGATGGTGGACCACCTCTTTGCCATTCACGTAGACATAGGCATCCCAATCGACCGCTCCGAAGTGAAGCATGATACGTCCGGTACGCCACTCCGAAGGCACGACAATATTTCGGCGATACCAGATGCGATCATCGGGCTTCAGTCGTTTGCCGACTCCAGACAGCGCGGAATCAACCGCGAACGGGACCAGGATCCGACCACTGAACTGGGCCGGCCGAGGCAGGTCCCGTTGTTGGATTTCGTACTGCCACAGGCCGTTCAAGTTTTTCCAGTCGGCGCGAACCAGCTGAGGCCTTGGATACTCGGGCCAGACATTGTCGGGACGCACTTCGCGCGTCCAACGCGTTTCCAAGGACAGCGCCGCGGGCTTCCAGACCGGCTCAGCGGCCGACGCCGGCGTCGTTGGTAGACAGTCCAGGAAGAAAACAATCAGCAAGATTCGGTTGTGCCAATTTGCAATCATTCTAGGGCGGGGCGGCTGGAAGCCAGCGTAACCGGCACGACCCCAAGACAAAATGCGCGTACATCGCTGCTTTCGGTCAATCATCGGTTCTGGGTCGCGCGACACGGAAGGCGGCCGGCCAGTTGCCGTTTATCATGTGGCAGGCGGCCAACAGCCGGGGCGCTTTCGCTCCGGGATTTAACGTGGCGTGGAGACGAGCGGCGCGGACCGCCTGGTCGAGTTGTCCCTGGCGCAAATGGTGAAGGCAGGCCGCATGCGCCTGACGGATGGTGTGCCACATTGCCCGCAAGTCGGACAGGTCGCACTTGCAGCGGCGACATTCATCCGACCACGACTGCTCCGCGTGACAGGCCGGACAGACCGTCGTCTCCTCCGGCGCGGCTTCAGTCGTCGCCATCCGTTTTGCATTCATCCGCGTTTCCATCCGACTTCCTCCCAGCACTCTCCAGCAAATTGCCGCCGCAGAGCGGTACGACAAACGTCACAAACGACTCGTCAACTACAGATCAAACGTCCTGTAAATAAAAGACCAGGTCGTCCAGCTTTGCGCTAATCTGTTCGACCTCTTCGGCCGATCGAGCCTCGATTGCCTGCCGCAGCCGCTGGACAAGCTGTTGCATCTCGTTGGCATCCTGCGGGGCGGCCTCGGCGGCCAGAAGGTCGGTCTTGGCGATTAAGTCTTCCGCTTGCGCGATCGCCTGTTGCCATTGCGGCGGCAGGTTGTCGTCGGCCGTTGCGAACGACTCGTTCTGGTCAGGCGATTCCGGCTCGCTGGCAATTTCATTGCCGAAGGCGGCTTCGACGCGGGCTTGGGACTCGTTTCGCTCAAGCTTGCTGGACGGCGACACCACGTTTTCTATCTTTAGTCGCTTTTCCAAGCCGGTCGCTTTCTCGGTCGTCACCACGGTCAGGATGCCGTCCAGGTCGAGGTCGAAACGGACCAACACCTTGTTGCCCGCTTTGACGTCGGCCAGACCTTCCAGTTTGAAGTCCCCTATCTGCTCGTTGTGCCGCGCATCTTCGTCTTCGCCCTGATACACCTCGATCGCCGCGACATGTTGCCCGTCCGCGAGGGTCCGGAATACCTCCGAACGCGAGGCGGGCAGCGGCGTGTTGCGGTGAATCAGCGGGGCGAAACGGTGTTGGGAACGGAAACTATGCAGCCAGCCCTCGCAGGCGATGCCCAGTGTGTGCGGCGTGATATCGACCAGGACCGGCCCCACGTCCGCGCCGGCGATCAGCCCACCTTGGATCGCCGCGCCCATCGACACGCACAGGTCGGGATCGACTTCGGCATGGATCGGCTGGCCCAGTTGCTCGGATAGCAGCCGTCGGACCAGCGGCGTGCGACTCGCGCCGCCGACCAGGACAACGCGGTCGATTTTGTCGGCGGTCAATTTGGCATCCGAAAGGGCTTCGTCGACGCAGACCAGCGTCTTGTTCAACAGCGGCTCGATCAGGGCTTCGTAATCGATCCTCGCCAGTTCGGTCTTCAAATGCAGCGGCACACCGGATTTTTCGGCGATAAATTCTTCTTCGATCAACGCATAAGCGTCGAACGAAAGCCGCTTTTTCGCCTCTTCGACTGCGCACAGCAGACGGGACTTGGACACTAGCGATTCGCGCGGGTCGACGTCGTGCTGTTCCTTAAGGGCGCCGCAAACGTGATCCAACAGCAACTGGTCGAAGTCATCGCCGCCCAACTGGGTGTCGCCGTGGCTCGCCAGCACCTCCACGACGCCCTCCTCGATCTGCACAATGGAAACGTCAAACGTGCCGC
>CAWJNN010000079.1:0-100793 GCA_963844115.1 uncultured Planctomycetales bacterium
AAGGCTGCGACGCATAGGCTTCATCATCACCAATCAATGTATTATCCACGTCTAAAATCAAGCCCCGTAATCCATGTGCTTCCATGAGTTGCGGCGTGATCGCGTAAATTGGTGCTGACAAAACTAGGTCAGGAGCAATAAGTTTCCAAGCTTTCACAAATATTTTGAAAATGTTAATTAAATTATTAAGAATATCTTAACTCAGAATTGCCCCAGCAGCATGAGTGCTATAGCAAGCCACGATAGCGAATGAAGACTAAAACAACTGACCATGAGCCTAGGGCTACTTTAATCGCAACAAGAATGTTCAGAATTGGGATGATACCGCCACTGAATAGTTCGCCCATCTGACCATGGGGTAATTCTAGCCCTGAGAGGGTGATCACTGATAAAACAATAAAAATTAGAACCGATATCTTTTCCCAAGTTGCGGCGTGCCATCGCTTATACAAATTCTGAAGTCTCTCTGGCGAAGAAGTAATCGCAATCAAGCCGATCGCCGTTATTGAAGGCGTCCCATTCCTGGCGAGTTAACGTATCGAAGAAAGGATGTTCGGCTCTCGCGTTTTCGGTTTTGACTCGTTCGATAGCGTCGCTCAACTTCGCCAACGCGGTGGCCGTATCGACCGAACTGTCCGGGCGAAATATTTCCGCCTTCTGACCATCGGGAATCTTGAAGCCTGCCGGCAAAGTATTGGTCAACATCCTCTTCTTCATAAACAGTTTCCCCATGACACGCATTGGCCAGGGAGCCTTAAAGGCGACGCCGTCAATCGAGCTTTCCAGTGCGGCGGCCAAATGCTGAAAGATCTGGGCCAGCGACCAATTGCCGACCATCTTGACATTGTCACTGGCGGCCACCGACTGGGCGTCGGCCAACAGTTCGTCATACGAGCGATAAGAAATTTCGCGGCGACCCGTTACTTTCTTCGTCTCAACGGCCATGGACATCCTCTGAATTCGATACGTGGTGCCGGCCGTTTAAGACCGTAGTGCACAGCAGGCCCGCGGCGCGGCGCATCGGGGACTGCCGTGTGCGGTCGCCTACCGGAGGGCGACCATTGCGATCACACTCAAAATCGTACCGCGCCGGAACGCTTGATGGGTACCCCGCACGCCTGGCGATTAGCGATAGATCTTGCGTCTAAGGCGCAAACGAACGGCGAAAACGAACATGGTCGGCTACCAAAGGGGGACGAAGATTTCGTCGCAAGCGTACGCCGGTCTCCCCTGCGCTTTACTTCGCCGTATTGGGCCGAAACGCATTACAAACGTACGGGGCCTGACAGCAGATTGGCGGTCATTACGAGCGTAATGGAACCGTTGATAACAATCGTTGCTCAATAGCGATCGTAGTTGACCGCCTCTGGTACATAAAACGTCGTGACCAGTGAATTTCTCACGCCTACATTCTTCTCAACCAACTCGCGGCCGTGCCAACTCTTTTTGCGTAGACAATTGTTTACCGCGAATGCGAAAGCACTATTGGGGATGAAAGGAAAGCGTTTTACTTCTTTGAACCATCGACGCTTCGATGTTAGCCCCTGCAGGCTTGGTTGTATTTTGTACAACGAAGTCCCAAGGTCTTTTTGGCGCTCGTCGCGAGGCAAATAGATCATCATCGTGACGGCCTTCTTGCGAGTGTCCGGATGAGGATCGATCTTATATCCGGAGACATCCCTTACAATCCGGGGACGCGGTGAAGCCTCAATCGCCTCAACGTCTTGCGTCCTAAATCGAAACGCAAGATCTTTCCTGAGCTGCCGGAACACGTGGACTTTGAAGTCCTCAGAAAGCAACGCATCAACCACGGATTCCCATAGCGCACGTTGATGATCCGGGAGCGCCGCCAACCCATCTCGGTCCAATTGGTAATAGGTTCTCGTATACGTTCCGTCTGGTAGTTGCTTTTCGTGTTTCGGTTCGTACGTCGCAGGGTCCGGTAGATTGTCAAGCATCTCTGAATAGACATTCGCGGGGAAAATCTGCTGAGCGAACAGGTGAGAAAACGGCTTATCGGAAACGTCGGCGTTATCAATCGCATCGACGATATGTGGCAGCATCGTTTGAGTGACAAGGGACGGTTGCGGCAAGGTGGCATGGCTCATCATGACCTCATGAGTTCGAAAGCTGAAACATTTCGCCAGCGCAACGCTGCGCTAGCCCGCCTTGAGGGTGTTCATGGTTTGGAGTTACCAAAACTATGAGACAATCGCCATAGGGAAAAGCGACAATGTCCGACTGCAACGCCAGCGTTCATTCTTTGGTGCACGTACATAGGCACCTGATGTGACTCTTTCGGTGATAGCAGTGCGGGGCCCTACGGAAATTACGTCCGGATCATCGCAATATCCGCGCGGGAAGTTTTGCCACGGATAGACCTAGCGCGGCCTCTGGCCGCAACGAAAGTAGGACGGAATGCCATTGGGTCCAGACGGATTACGGGCACCGACGCGGAGCGTTGGTCGCCGTCCTACGAATTTGCGCAAGAAAACAAAAAATCGACTGTTCGTAGCACGGATTGGACACGGATAAGATTTGGTAGGAAAAGCGAAGCGGTAGGTAAAAGAGAAGAAGTTTTAGACGAGGATGAACCCCGATGGATTGGGACTTTCAGCAGGTTTCGCGCCCACGATCTGGCGATGTATCCGGATTCAGGTCAGATCTACGGTAGACGGTAGCCGAAAATCGCCTTTCCGCCCGATGAGCCACATTTTTCGTGAAATTATGCGATAGATCTTGCGTCTAAGACGCAAATCAATAATGTCGGCTACAGATTCGAGGTGAAAATTGACGGTGCCGATGGACAGAGACCAGCAGCAAGTCGTCGCACACGGTCTGCGCGAGGGCAGACCGGACGCTTGGGATGCGCTGTTCGTCAACTATTCGGAACCGATCTGGCGCTACGTCGCACGCATGATGGGTAACCTTCCGCACGATGTCGCCGATGTCGTCCAGGAGACGTTTCTGGCTGCGGCACGTTCGGCACGTTCCTATGACGCACAGCGGGGCACATTGAATATGTGGCTCGCGGGCATTGCCGCTCATCAAGTCAAATTGCACTATCGTCGCAGCGCTCAACGCAACAAACTCAACCAGGCATGTCTGGCCATCGCACAGTTCGACGGTCGCTCGATCCGTAGCCTCAACGATACAAAGGACGCGCCGCAGGCAGCAGTGGAAACGGAAGAAATGGTGACGTTGATTCGCGCCACGCTGGTCGAGCTGCCGAGCGACTACGGTCCGTTGTTGACGGCCAAGTACATCGACGGCGCCACCATGCAGGAACTCGCCGAAACCGAAAACACAACCGTGGCCGCCGTGAACTCGAAACTCGCAAGGGCCCGCGAGGCCTTTCGACGTAAATTCAAAACAATGATTTCGCAGCAACCATTTTCAAAACTTGAAAGCACGCAATAGGCAATACTTTGGAGTGCGATGACTTGTCATCGCTTTGGATTTCAAAAAGGAAAGCGGCGACAAGTCGGCGCACTCCATAATTGGGCGTGCGAAAAACGAGCATGAGCGCCGCCCTGGTTAGATCTAACTAAGCTCTGAAAGGGCGCAACAAAAACCGGTTGTTCGAACCACGCGATTATGAATCCAAACGACGAACATCAAAAACCGACAGACGAAGCAGCGGACGACCAGCAGTTCAAAAAGCTGCTGGGCGGCCTCGACCGCGACGCGGCCGACGTTGACCATGCTGCGCTTGAGAGCATCCGCAAACGATCGGCCGACACGTTTGCGAACGAACGGGACCAAACACCGGACAGCAAACCGGATGACGAGGAGAAACCGATGTACGCAGCCGCAACGCAAGAACCTGGATCCTCCGTATCGCCGAATGGGGACTTAGTTCGCCGGCGGAGCGGCCGAGCACAGTGGGCCTGGCGGGCGGTCGCCGCCGCCGTGTTGGTGGCCCTGGCCTGGAGCGTTCATTTGGCCTTCCAATCGCCCGGTAGCCAGCAGGCACTGGCGTTCGCCGATGTCCTGCAAAACACAGCCCGCGCCGACTCCCTGCACCTGGTCGTCCATCGGTCGGACGTGCGCAGCGAGATCTGGACGCAGGGGCAGCGGCTGCGTTGGAACGTCGACGAGCGCCGCTATCGCGTCGGGAATGCGAATCGAATGTGGGAAGTTGACCAACAAACGAACCGTGTTCAAACGCAGAACTCTCCCTACTATCACTCCGATTGGAAAGGAATTGACGTTGTGGCGGTCTTGGAGTTGGGCGATCGTTCGCAGCAAGCGAAAAAGTTGCTGAATGAAGCTCAAGCGGAACGCACAAAGAAGGACGGAGTTGAGTACCACGTATATCGAGCCAGCCTGCCCGCTCAGAAGGGCGAACAAGCACCGCTAAGGATCGAAGCGCTGGTCGACATGTCGACTGGCGTCCTGCACTCGTTAGAAGCGGTGGCCATGCGCGGCGGCAAGCACCAGGTGCTCGGCCAGGTCGTCGTTGTCGCCATGAACGAGCCGATGGACGAAGACATGTTCGTCGTCGGGGATACGCTGTCCAAGGATCAGCGCGTCGGGAAGGTCACAGACCTGCAGGGCATCGTGTCGTTGCAACCGGTCATGCATCGGCGCTGGACTCCGGTTCAACCGTCCATGTTGCTACAAACTGGCGACTGGGTGCGCACCGATCCCCGCGGGGCGAACGCCGTAACCTTGCGACTTCTGCTGCAGGGCGATGTGACGATTGGTCCCGGATCGCAGGTGGAAATTGTCGGCCCCGCCGAACTGCGCGTCACGCGAGGCGAACTAGAAGTTGCCGCCGCCAAGGGACAAACGATCCAACTGCTCGGCCCGGACGATCAGCGCATCGATGTCACCGGCACGGCCATCTACCGGACGGCACAGAAGACCGGCCAGTTAGCCAAGGTGAAAAAAAAGCCAGTGTGGCTGGAAGGGTATCAAGGCACCGTCGCCCACGATTCGATCGGCTCGTTGGTCGCCAATATCGATGGTCGCGATGTCCCTCTGACGGTGGGCGATCACAAGGTGTCAGTCGATATTCGCGACCAGATCGCGCGGACGTCGATCGAAGAATCGTTTGTGAACCATACAGCCAGTCGCTTGGAGGGTGTGTTTTACTTCCCGCTACCACAGGACGCCTCGATCTCTGGATTCGGTATGTGGATTGGCGGTGAATTGATCGAGGCCGACGTCGTCGAAAAGCAACGAGCGCGTGAAATCTACGAAACGATCCTACGAGAGCGACGTGATCCGGCCTTATTGGAGTGGTCGGGTGGCAACCTGTTCAAGGCTCGCGTGTTTCCGATCGAAGCGAGGTCCGAAAAACGGATCAAGATCACTTACACGCAAGTATTGCCCGTAGAGCGGAACTTATACCGCTACAACTACGCTCTCCGTAGCGAACTGCTGCAACAAAACCCCCTGCGCGATCTGACGATCGACGTCAAAGTCAGTTCGCTGCTGCCGATCAAGAAAATCCATTCGCCCACGCACACCACGCGGACGGACGCGACGGACAATGCCGGCCACGTCGAATTCGCCGCCCAGGAATATACGCCGGACCGCGACTTTGAAGTCGTCGTTGAACTGGAAGGGCGGCAGTCCGACGTTGTTGTCGTACCGCACCGGCGCGGCGACGACGGCTATTTCATGCTGCAGCTTACACCACCGGCGACAGGCAACAGTCGGCAGCGCGATGTAATACCCGAAGGCGATCCGCTACGGCTGTTGGTCCTGGCCGATACATCCGCCTCGATGGACTCGGCCGCTCGCGAGTTGCAAGCTCAGTTGCTTGCGTCGTTGTGCGCGTCACTGAGCCCCGAAGACACGATGAATGTTGCCACATGCGACGTCGATTGCCAGTGGCTGTTCAAGAAACCCCAGCCTGTCGACGAGCTATTGACCGACAATGCGCTCGATTTTGTCGCCAACCGTGCGTCACTGGGCTGGTCCGATCTGGACGCTGCGTTCGATTCGGTTTTGCGACAAAGTGACGCCAACACGCACGTCCTCTATATAGGTGACGGAATTGTTACGACCCAAACGGCAGATCCCGTCGCCTTTGCCCAGCGGTTGCGTCAGGCGTACCAGAAAAGAGGGCAGGGCGGGGCGTTTCATGCCATCTCGGTCAGCAGCACCTACGAACCGATCGCCATGAAGGCAGTCGCGTCACTGGGCGGAGGGTCGTTCCGCCAGGTCTCCGGGGAACGAACACCGCAACTCGTGGTCAAAGAACTGTTGGACGAGATCGCACAGCCGGCGATTCGCGATCTGAAAGTCGAATTTCGCGATGTGCGCGTGGCGGCCGTTTACCCCGAACAGCTTCCCAACCTGGTCGCCGGTACTCAGCAGATCGTGTTGGGCCGCTTCTTGCCCGAAGGCACCGATCAACGCGGTGACGTAGTGGTAACGGGCGTGCAGAACGGCAAGCCCGTCGAATTCCGCAGCGACATTTCACTGAAAGACGCTGAACAGGGCAATTCATTCATTCCGCGCTTGTGGGCGCGGATGCATCTCGATCAGCTACTGCAGCAAGGTGATTCCCAATCGATCCGCGACGAGATCATCGCGTTGTCCGAAGAATTTCACATCATGACGCCTTACACCTCGTTGCTGGTCTTGGAATCTGACGAGGACCGAGAACGGTTCAAGGTCAAACGACGCTTCCTGATGCGCGACGGCGAACGGTTCTTTGCCCAGGGCCGTGATCAGGCCGATTACGAACTCGTGCAAAAGCAGATGCGGCGAGCCGGCGGCTGGCGAATCGGACTGCGCCGTATGGTCTTGAGCCAACTCAGCAACCTGGGCCGGGACCTGTCTGCCCTTCAACAGCTCGCAAACAGCGGTTTTTCGATCGACCAACTCCTGCCGACAAGTCGCGGAGCGGGATTGACACTCAGTGGGCAGCTGAGTGCCGTCGGCGGCCTGGTACCGTCCAGGAGTTTCGCGTCACACGGGGGGTACGCAGGAGAAAGATCCAGCGAACGATTCCGATCGCACGAAAGCGCGGACGAGTTAGGGTTTGTGGACTTTGATGGAAATGGGATATCGGATGTCAAAGACATAAGTAACGTAACAAAACAGGATAAAGGCGACGATTTAGGACTCGACGTCGGCGGTGATGCGTTCGTGCGCCCGACTCGCCACTTCCCTCGGAAGAATCCGCTGCGTACCCGGCTACGGAGGGGGATGAAGATTCCGAACTGTTGGATAACTCGGATTCGATGATGGGGGATCGCGAGCTGAAAAAAGGATTTGAACGTGACTTTGCCCAAAAGAAGGAATCCGGCAGAGGCGAAGCCCGATTCAATCGCGGCCCGCTTGTGGGCGGAAATCTGAGTGCATTATATGACTATCGTCGAGCCATTTCGACTTTGTCCGAGAGCAACCAACGAATCCGCGAGGACAGCTATCAGTACGGCTACTATGTGAACTGGCTGGAACAGCTGTTTCCGCGCCTGCCCGGCGTGCCTGCCGAGGTGCCGCCGAAAACGAAACAGTGGCCTGAGGAAGCAGTCCAGCTGGCCGCCAGCCTGTTGCGAACTGAAAAGCTTCGCGCCATCGACGGTGGAATCGAAATATCGCGCCGCACGGAATCGTTTGACGTGCGCCGCAATGCGCTCTCTGGAGTTCGCCAGGCACGGGAACTTTTCTCCATCGACCGCTGGCTTATCCGCACGGCCGCCGACGGCGGACAGACCACGGTTCAATGGTGCGACGCACAGCAACGAGGCACGTTCAACCTGGCCCACCAACTGGGAAGCGTCCGCAAGAGCGCGCCGAGAGACATGGAGGTTCCGCCACTGGGGCTGGGCGACTACTCGCTGACGCCGCTGTACCAAAGCTATCCCACTTACAAAGTAACGATCGAGCGACCAGAGCCCAACCGAGCGTTAATGATCCTCAAGTATCCGGACCATCGGGACTACGAGATGCGATTCGAGATCGATACGCAGCGCAACGTCGTGCTATCACGCGTCACGACCAGCGCGGGTAAGGTTAGCTCAACGTCCACGTACAAAGATTTCGTTCAGGTAGCGGGAACCTGGTGGGCCAGGCAAGTTGAAACATCCGACGCCGACGGGCGCATCAATTCGCAAACTAAACAGACGATCGCCGCACTGAACGCCAACGCCCTTCGGCAGCGATTCGATACGCAGCTGACCGATCTCGACAAGGTCGTGCTAATTTCCGATCCGCGCCATCCGTCGCCGTGGCAAAATCGGCCAGCGCCGGTGGCGACGCCACGATGGACGATCGCATCGTCCTGATGCAGCACTTTAGCGCGACACAGCAATGGGACCGCGTCTGGACACATCTGGAAGCGGCCGAAAAGCTGGCCGAGCAAAAGCCCGGCATTCGTTGGGTGCGCTTTGCCCTGCAGAAACACAGCCGCCGCAACCAGCAACTCCAAGAGTCGCTGCTCGCCGAAGCCAACGCGCTGTCGAAACTCGCCGATCAGCTGGCAACCGGCGACCCCTACTTCCTCGCAAATTACATTTTCGGCCAGGCGAGCGGCGTTTTTCAGGCCAACGAGATGTTGAACCTGCTGGACGTATTGCGACCCGTTTACTTCGGCCAGCTCGATCACGTCGCCGGCAAGCTATTCTGGCACACCAACCATGCGACCTATCTCGAATCGGCCGGCCGTAGCGACGAAGGGCTTGAAGTACGGCGCCAGACTGCGCTCGACTATCCGTTTGATTACAATTCGCAAACCGTCTATGCACAGCGCCTGGCCGATGCGGGAAACTATGACGCCGCCTACACTCACCTGCGCGCCGCCATTGACCGCGATTTCCCCTGGCTGCCGTACGAGCAGGATACGCTGCGTTCGACGTACGTCAACATGTTAGTTCAGCAAGGACGCTATGCCGACGTCGTCGAATTCTGTGCCGATTGGCTGGAAGATGGCCCTGCCGATTCGACACCCTACCGTCAGTACCTGAGCGCCCTGATCCTTAGCGGCCAAGAGGAAAAGGCCCATCCGCTGATCGAAGCCTGGCTGCAGGCAGCTCGCGAGAGCGAAAAACTCTCGGCAACCGACGCCGGACGATTCCAGGCCGCCGTCTACCAGGCGGTTGGTCAGGGCTACAACATGTACACCAACTACCTCGATCCGCGCTGGCTGGACCCCTTGGCCGATACGGTGCAGAACTACGGTGGCGATCCGGCGCATTTCTATATGCTCGCCCAGATCATGAACAACCACTGGTTCCAGCGCACCGACCAATGCCGCCAGGTCCGCACGAAAATCGCCGAACGGTTGTTAAATGACATCGAACAGCTGACCGCGGTGCAGATCCAGAATTACGTCACCTGGATCTTCCCGAATGACCCGGCTGTCGAAAAACCGACGTGGAAACGCATCGCCTCCGCGATCCAGCAGCGCTGGTCCACCGAAGAAAACGAAGCGTATCGCACTCAGCTTGCACAAACCCTAACCCAGATCCTGCCCACTAAACTGGACGCCGACGCCTGGCTGGCTTTCCTTCGCACACAGTTAGCGGAAGGACCCGACCGACAGCGCTCTCAATACGCTCTGCAATTGTTCAACGCCGTCATCGAGCAGCCCTGGACTCAGAAACTGGAAGACGAAGCATTCTCGCTATTGGACCAGCTGCCCGATCCGAACCAACCAGATCGCCAGCTTGCCGTCCAGGTCGACGCCCTACATCGCCTGGTCAATCAGCTAGTGGCCGCGCGATACGCGGCGACGATGGATAAGCTTCTTGTTAATGATCATCCGGAAGAGTTGACACGCACCGAACTACGAACCCACCGGCAGGACGCGCTGCGCACGGCCCGCGAAGGACTCGCCGAACGCCTCCAACAAGAACAGTCCCGCCGCGAAGGAGACCCCAATCCTAATCCGACGCCTGAGCGAGGGACTCCCCACCACTCCGACCTTGCCGAATGGTTTCATATTGAACGCCTGTACCTGGACGTTCAATTAGGACGAGATTTGAACAAGGTCATCGGCGAATGCTGGGAGCACTTAGGAGCGAAACCAAAGCCCCCGGCGCAGGTCCAGGATTTCAACGGCGCGCTAGACGAGATCCTCTACGGCCGTTACTTCGTCATGGTCACCAACCTGTCCGTCCGTCGCACGGCGGACGACGCCCAGCGCCAACGGTTGCTCGACTTCGTCGACAAAGGCGTCGCCAACGGCGACACGTTTTGGAAGCTAGCTAAATTCCACCTGCTCGTTGCACTAGACCAACCCAAGCCGCTAGAAGCCGCCCTGCGCCAGTGGATCGCGCTGAGTAGTTCCGCCTTTAGGCGGCCCAGAACCCAAACACCCCCCCAAAAAACCTTTAGACGTCCTGAGCCAACAAGAACAGGAACTTGAAAACTCGCTGATGGCCAACTACTGGCGAGTCGCCCTGGCCTATCTGCTGGCCGAACGAGGCGAAATCGCCGATGGCATCCAACTCCTGGAGGCGGTCGAAGCCGACGACGAACTCATGCCGCCCGACTATCGCACGTTGGCCGACTGGTACCTGGTCGTCGACCGTCGCGCGGACCGCGATCGAGCGATGATCGCCATGTACAAAACCATGGACGAAAATCGTTTACAAAACTATCTCTCGCAGAAGCTCAATCCGTGGCAGCGAGCCGACGGCGACTTGCCTACTGAGCTCGACAAAGACGTGCTACTGGTCTTCCGAGCGTTATTCGAGAAATCGACTTACCCACAAAACTACCTATGGCAACTGCGAGGATTCTACACGGCCTCGCGCGACTTCCGCTTGTTATCCGTCCTGGCCGATGGCATGGTTGGACAAACCCCCGTCAAGGTTTATCCCTTTTTGAACAATATGAATTCGGTCTTACAAGAGATCCGCGACGAAGCGACCGCCGATTCGGTCGTCCAGCACCTGGCGACGGTCCGCCAACGAGCCAAAACGCCCATCGACCGTCGAGCGTTGGACTTGTTGGAAATGCAAGTCGAACGTCGAGCGGCCGAAGTATTGAACCAACCGGGCCCGCACGTCGAATCCGCTTTGGCCGCCATGCGTCGGGCGTTCGATCGAGCCTGGTCCGACGGCGAACCGCGTCTGATGGCCGAACTGCTGGCCGCTCTGGGGAATATCTCCCAAAAGGAACTAGCCGCCGAACAGTTGACTGAACTACAACAGCTGCATCGCGACGCGCCGCACGGGTCGCTCGACCGCCTGCACATCGCCCATTATTGGGCGCAAGTCATGTGGTACAACAGCCATTATCCGCAGTCCATCGGCCAGCTGAAAGCGGCACTCAGCGAATACCAACAGGCCAACGACGGTCCGCTGCCGGCCCACGCCAACACGATCGTCGCGACCTACGCTTCGTACCTGCGCAGTCGCGACCATTTCGCGCAGGCCGAATCGTACTTGCTGGGGCAGCTAGAGCGGGACAACATCCCCCAGCAGACGTATTGGTTCACTCAGCAGCTTTACGACGTCTATCATGACGCCTTGAACGACAAAGGCGCCGTCTCCATCGGCCGCTTTCCTGGCCTCTTTGGCGTCCTGACTGAAAAGATCGCGGACGACCTGACGACGCGCGACAACAATCACCGTTACCAACTGTTCCACCGTATCTGCCAGGTCTATCGCACCGCGCACGGTCACAAGATAAATGGCGTTGCCGCCAACCTCAGAAAGTTTGCATTCGACACGGCGCCGGGTCATCTCGCGAACCAGACGGACAACTATTCCAATGTTGTCAGCGAAATCGGCAGTACCGTGCACGACGTTGCCGGACCTCGCGACGGTCTGGCGTTCCTGATCGAACGCATCGAGGCCGAGCCGGCCTGGCTGCGCTACAAGCACCAGGACGGTTGGAGCCAGCACGCCTGGAGCCTGGCTCAATGGCGCGACGAGGTAGGACGGCTCGGCGAGCTTGAACCTAGGCTGCTAGCCATTGTGCTCGACGCCCTGCGCCGCGACCTGCGCCACCAGCAGCAGCGCAACCGAGCGATGTATGCCAACCACAACAGTCATTTCTGGACCGCCCAACAGCATGAATTCGCCCGCGTCGCGGAAGACGTTTACGAAGAACGGAAAAACTCCGGCGCGGCCGTCCTCTACATTGCCGAATACCTGTACCACGGCCTGGACCTTCATGACCGAGCGATCGAGATCATGTGGGACGCCAACAAACAGAGACGTCTGGACGAAACAGGCCAATCGCGGCTGGTCTACTTCCTGCATGACCAACAGCGCTTTGTCGAATCGATCGACCTGCTGCGGGGCATGGTCGAGCTGCGGCCCGACACGATTGTTTACCGTGCTCAGCTAATGCATGCCCTGTACCGAACGCAGCGCGAAGCCGAGCTGCTACAAGTCCTGACTCAGACCGACAAGCACTTCCACGACGAGGGCCGCTGGACGGAAGGCAACATGGCGCAGCTAGCCGCCAGCTGTCTACAGAATCAACTCTTCACGCAGTCGGCCGCCTACTACGAGGAATTGATCCCCCTGCACCAGCGAACGCACGCGCGGCGAGGCATCGGCAATGGCACGCTGTCGACTTACTATACTCAGCAGGCCAACGCCTATGCCGGCTTGCAGCAGACCCCGGCCGCCGTCGAAGCCGCCTGCGGCGCGATCATCAGCTGGGGCCACCGCCACGAGAATCGCACGAACGCGATCCAGTCGCTAAAACAAGTTCTGCGCGACTCCCCGGACCTGCCCGCCTACCTGGCGCACCTAGACCGCGAGACCGAAGAATCGGGCCTCGACAAACCGATCATCCGCAAAGCGTTGGGCCTGGTCTTCATGGACCAACGCCAGTTTGACGCAGCGATCACGCAGTTAAACCTTGCCCTGGCAGTGCAGCCGAACGACGCGGAGACCCATCGAGCGTTAATTGACAGCTACGAAAAGCAGGGCGACCGGCAAGGCGTCATCCATCAAATCCTGGCCGCCGTCCAGTTGCGCCGCCGCGACATCGAACTATACCGAGATCTGGCAAGAAAGCTAAATGACGACCCGAAACGCAGCGAACGAGCGTTAACGTCGATCGTCGAAGTCCTGCCCAACGAAACCGAAAGCCACACCATGCTGGCCGAGATCCGTCAAAACCAAAACCGCTGGGACGACGCGATTGGCCACTGGCAACGAGTCTCCGACTCCCGTGCCCGGAACCCACCGGCCTGTTAAAACTGGCCGAAGCCCAAATCCACGAAGGCCACTGGTCCGCCGCCCGCGAGTCCCTGGAAAGCCTGACCACGAAAACGTGGCCAGACCGTTTCGGCAACGTCCACTCCGAAGCCCGCAAGCTATGGGAAAAAGTCGACCGCCCCGGCCGCTCCCGCTGATAGTGTGTGGCTAGAGCGTCTTCCCAAATCGGGAGCCTCGCCTCCCACTCCGGGGTTTTATGATCGCACTACGAAGCACGCGTTGTGAACTTCTGTTAGGTCCAACCCTCGCAACGGCTTGGCTTTCGTCTCGCGACCGCCCCGAAATCCGCTAGTTTGAGCGGAATCTCACAGCCCCGCGTGGCTTTATAATGTATGATACTATTGACAAATAACGTTTAAATGTATAAAGTATCATTCATTATGGGACGTAGGAAATTACTCCAGCTTCCGAAACACGAGCGTCTTTTGGTCTCGCTCGGTGAAAACCTCCGGTTCGCTCGTCTGCGCCGCCGGCTTACGGCAGCCCAGGTGGCTGAGCGGGCAGGTATCAGCCGTTCGACGCTTACTTTATTGGAAAAAGGCACAGCGAGTTCATCCATTGGGGTGCTGCTACGCGTTCTGGCGGTGCTCGGTCTCGAAGGCGATTTGCTTCAATTGGCCAAGGACGATGTCCTCGGGCGAAAACTCGAAGATGCTCGGCTCACTTCTTCTCGCAAACGTGCGCCTAAGCGCTCGGATAAGCGATCCCATAAAGGGTCGGAAAAGTGAATCGCGAAATCCACGTGTACGCTGATTGGGCGGGGCTTGGTAGTGTCCGGCGAGTCGGTTTGCTTCGAGTAACGACGGTCCGTGGCAAAGAGACGTTTTCGTTCGAATACGACGAAGATTGGCTCGCCAGCGGCTCATCCTGGCCACTCGATCCCGATCTGAATCTGTTCACTGGTCCCCAGTATCTGTCAAACGACGATCGTCCAAACTTTGGAGTGTTCTTGGATTCATCGCCCGACCGCTGGGGCAGGATGTTGATGCAGCGTCGCGAAGCGTGGAGCGCACGGCAGGAAAATCGTCAACCGCGTCATCTGGCAGAATCCGACTACTTGCTAGGTGTCCATGACGCACAACGAGTCGGAGGCCTGCGATTCAAGGAGAACCTGGAGGGCCCTTTCCTCAGCGACGAGGCCGGGATGGCCGCGCCACCTTGGACGAGGCTCAGAGAACTTGAGCAGGCGAGCTGGATGGTCCAAGCTGACGACTCCACGGACGATCCCAGCTACACGGATTGGCTGAGATTGCTGATGGCCCCTGGTTCATCGCTTGGCGGTGCGCGTCCGAAGGCGGGCGTGTGTGACGAAAATGGACACCTCTGGATCGCCAAGTTTCCGGCGCGCAACGATGACCGAGACAACGCTGCCTGGGAAATGGTGGCTCACCAACTTGCCGTTAGCGTCGGAATCAATGTTCCCGAGGCACGTATCGAACGATTTGGTGCCAGACACCGCACGTTCATGACCAAGCGCTTTGATCGAATCGTTGATGCCAACGTGCAATCCCGCCGCCATTTTGCGTCGGCCATGACGATGCTCGGTTATCGAGATGGCAGCGACCATTCAGACGGCGCAAGTTACCTTGAAATCGCAGAGATTCTAATGCGGCACGGAGCCACGGTTGATGCAGATCTTGCAGAGCTGTGGCGACGGATTGCATTCTCGATATGCATTCACAACACCGACGATCACCTCAGGAACCATGGCTTCTGCCTGGCGCCTCATGGCTGGACACTTTCCCCCGCATATGATCTGAATCCCGACCCGTTGGGGACCGGATTAAGTTTGAACATTTCCGAATCAGATAACTCCCTGAGCCTCAACCTGGCCCTCGAAGTGGCTCCGCTGTTTCGCCAATCAAACGATTTCGCGGCGCATACGATCGACCAAATCCGCGACGCGGTTGCCGGCTGGCGCCCGATCGCCGACTCGTTGGAGATTTCGAAAGCCGAACAGGAACGTATGAGTCCAGCGTTTGTGCCGGCGTGACGCAGACATTTAAAGCCAGTCTCGCTGGGACGACGCCATCAGTCATTGGAAACGAGTAGCCGACCTCCGCGCCCTGGAACCAACCGGCCCGTTGAAACTGGCCGCCGCCCAAACGAATAAAGGTGTCAAGTACCGTTTCTAGGGTCTAGGCAAGTTTCATCCAGATGGTTACGTTTTGGTGGATTGATTGAAACCACTTTGCGAGAATCATCATGGGCAGACCACCACGAGCCGATGAAGCAGGCGGCATTTATCACGCGCTCAATCGAGGCAACGCACGGCACGACATTTTTTTCAAGGATGCTGATTTCGAGGGTTTTGAGCGTTTGATTGCGGAAGGCTTGCAAAAGTATCTCGTGGACCTGATCGCTTATCAGTGGATCAGCAACCATTGGCACATGGTATTGTCGCCCCAAGTCGATGGCGGGATGTCGGCATTCCTTGGTTGGATCACGTTAACTCACACGCAGCGTTATCACGCACACCATGGGACGGCGGGCTACGGCCATGTTTACCAGGGTCGATACAAGAGCTTTCCGGTTCAAGACGATGATCACTTTCATGTCGTTTGTCGCGATGTGGAACGCAATGCGTTCACGGCCAACTTGGTCAAGCAAGCCGAGGCCTACCGGTGGGGAAGCTTGTCGAATTGGCTAGGCGGTGAATCACCGATCGAACTAGCGCCTTGGCCAGTTCGGCGACTACCTCGCTGGGTCGACAGGGTAAACCAGGCTCTGAGCGAAAAAGAACTCAAAGCCTTGCGCCACAGCGTCACACGCAATCTCCCCTTCGGCGATGAAAAGTGGACGATGGCAACAGCTAAACGGCTTGGCCTTGAATCAACGACACGGCCCAGAGGAAGGCCAAAGAAGCTTGCCTAATCCACCAAATCGGTACTTGACACCTTTTTCGTCACCCGGGCTTGGCGATCGGTTTCTAAATTGCGTTGATGAGGCCATCGATCGAATCTGTAGAAATCCTGAACTTGTATGAACGGGTTTATCAGGATTATCGACGCGCCATTGTCCAGCGATTCCCTTATGTCATCTTTTACGAGATTGATGCTGAAACGGTCGTGGTATATTCGGTCTTTCACACTGCCCAGGACCCACGCAAGTGGCGCGAACGGCTGAAGTGAAATCTACAGTAGGCACATCAAGGCGTTGCACACGGAGCCGTTATGCATCAAGGCCTCGAGAATGACCAATGAAGCCCAAAGTCTCCGTTTTCATTGCCAACAAGCCTCGACGGTTACATTGCTCGCAAGAACGGTGACATCGATTGGCTCGATGCGGCTAATACCGCCGTCCCCAATAGCGAAGATTGTGGCTACTGTGCGCCGATGCAATCCGTCCAGCGCCAACTCGAAGCGAAACTAAACGCATGGCACCAGAGGTTGAGGGTCGAGTGTTGAAGGTTGCGTGTTAGAGTGGTACGATCTGATCCCGCTGTGTGTGGGTCTCGCTGAAATGCCCAACGCGCCGAACCCAGAGTGGCAAGACCAACTTCTGATCACTTTGCACTGCCTACTGACCGCTGCCTCCTGGCTACTGATCACTGACCCCTGACTCCTGACCCCCGCTTTTTTTTCTTACGGCTCTAGACTCTGGACTCTTTCCTTCCGGCTCTCAACCCTCAACTTTCGGCAAATCAATGATTCTCGTAATGAAACCCGGCGCGACGAAGGTGCAGATTGAGGATGCGGTGCGTAAGGTCGAAAACCTGGGGCTCAAGGCCCATGTGATTATCGGCCAAGAGCGCACGGTGATTGCCGCTGTGGGGATCAAGCGGGACGGTACGCAGGAATCGTTGGCGAGCAGCGAAGGGGTGGCTGAGGTAATACCGATCGCTGCGCCGTACAAGGTGGCCAGCCGCGAGGTCAAGGCGGACACGACGGTTATCAACGCGGCCAATCTGACCGTGGGTAGCAAGAAGATTGGCATCATCGCTGGACCATGTTCCGTGGAGGACGAACAGCAGATCATGAAAACCGCCCAGGCGGTCAGCGCCGCTGGGGCAACCGGCTTGCGTGGCGGCGCGTTCAAACCGCGCACCAGCCCCTACAGCTTTCAGGGGCTCAAGCAACAAGGGCTGGAACTTTTGGCGGCGGCCCGCGATGCCACCGGACTGGCGATCGTCACCGAAGTCGTCGCCGCTGAGGACGTACCGCTTGTCGCCCGCTATGCCGACGTACTTCAAATCGGCGCCCGCAACATGCAAAACTATCGTTTGTTGGAAGTAGTCGGCGAAACGGACCGCGCGATATTGCTGAAGCGGGGTCCCAGCGCCACGGTGGACGAACTATTGCTGGCAGCGGAATACATTCTGGACCGCGGCAACCCGAACGTCATGTTATGCGAACGTGGCATCCGCACCTTCGAAGACCACACGCGCTTTACCTTACCATTAGCCACCGTCTCCTACCTGCATCAGAAGACGCATTTACCCGTTGTTGTTGATCCCAGTCACGGCACGGGCCATGCGTACCTCGTGCCGGACATGTGCGCCGCCGCCGTGGCCGCCGGCGCGGACGGATTGATTGTCGAAGTTCACCCCGACCCATCCAACGCCCTATCGGACGGCTACCAATCGCTCACCTTCGACGCCTTTAAGGAAACCATAGCCCGCTGCCGCAAGATCGCGGCCGCGATCGGCCGGGAAATCTAAGAGCGTTGAGTGTCGAAGGTTGAGGGTTGAGGGGCGATAGATCAGTTCCTATTCGTCAATCGCCCGCGCGGGCCGACTCAGGCCGTCAATGCTGATTCAAAAGGAACTTTTGGCGTACTCGCGATCCGGGCTGGATTCCTCGGCGACGGCGACAATGCGCCGCAGCCGGGGCATCAACAAGGCGATCCAGAGTGGTCGGCGACCTATCGCATTGCGAATCGGGCGTCGGGCTGATTGCAACCAGGCAGGTTGCCAGGTTCCTAGAACTGATCGAACCGTTGTGGATCTCGACTGCCGTTACGATGGAACCCAATAGCCAAAGGTGCATTTCATCGGCACGACGTAAGACGAGTTAAGAACGTCAGGCCAGCACCACGTCACTTCACGCCACGTCACTTCACACCACGTCACTTCATCGCCACGCCGCGGTACATGTAGCCGTGGGTACTTGGCATTTTCTCCATGTAGAAGGTCTCTGTCTCAATAGACGCGAACGGCTGGGTCTCTAACACCGCTCGTACATCGAGATCGAGTCGACAGCCATCCCCAATTTTCCCCTGCAACCAATTCAGCCGCCGCTGCCACTTGTAGACCTGGGGATCGGGACTCGCACCGTGCTCGAAATACAGCAGCCGGCCGCCAGGCTTTAACACCCGGTGCAATTCTTGCATTGCTTGCTCGACCTCAGCGATACTGCACAGCGTGATCGTGCTGACCACGCAGTCGAACGTCTCGGAGTCAAACGGTAGTTGTTCGCTCCCCACGACGTGCTTGTCCACTGCGATCCCAGTTTCGTCAATTCGGCGCTGCAGCCGTTTGTTCATGCCTGGATTCGGATCGACCGTCGTGATCTTGCGGACGTGTGGCGGGTAATGGGGCAGATTAAGACCGGTACCCACGCCGATTTCGAGAATCTCACCCGCTACGCTGGCAAGTTGCTGCTGACGATATCCGGCCCAGTGTTTGTGATCGATGAACCAGTCGTAGTAGCGGGGAAAGATGACGTTCGAGTAGAGGCCCATTGATTTCTGCCCTGCAGGGGATCCAAGTCACGAAGGTATCCGCGGAAAGTGGTGGGCAGCATGGTCCATCCCCCGCTGGGGTCGGCGAGATATTACGCAACTTCGACCGTTTTGAAGAAGCCGGCGGCGGTCCAATTTGAAAACCAATTCTGAAGCTGCGGAGCCAGCTGTTCGACCGATTCGGCCGACTCTTCCGCCACTTGCATAATTGCGTCGCCAACCGTCGTTCCATCAACCAGCAAGGACAGCAGTTGGTATTCGAGCGCGTCTAATTCGCGTCGTTGAACGACGTATTCTGTTCGTGTTAATGCGAGAAACTGTGGGCGGGGGGCCGGAATTGGTGGATCCTCGTCCTTGCGAACGGCTGAAAAATAGTCGTTGACTGGATAATGAAACTGCAACAGCCGCAGGCAAGGAACTGGTGTCAAGCGCGCGTCGGGCCACTGTTCAGGCGGGATCGCAAGCAACGTTTCCGACTCCAATAACGGTTGCCCTTCAACCCCCAGACCATCAAACACCTGCTCGATCGCCCATTCCATTTGCGCCAAGTCGATCAGAAGGTCCGGCCAATCCACAATACCCGCTTGGTGCTGTTCAAGGTCCGGACGAGTATCGGCGAGATAACGTGCGAAATTGTCCGCCAGTCGCCCTAACGTGTAGCTGGAGGACGGATAACTTTGCAAATACCCGAAGGCGAATTGGTTGAACACCTCCTCACCCGTCGCGTGTACCAGGACTGGATACGACTCGCGGAGACACTCCAAGAGTCGAGCGAAATAGGCGTTGCCGTAAATTTCCAGCCGTTCGATAGCGGTCAAATTCCTGGAGCGACAAACAACCTCTTCCACCTCCGCCGCCGCAACGTCGATTTCGCGGCGCGCGTCGGTCGACTCGATTCCGTCGGCGACGCCGTCCGGATGCGTAATCACCGACTGCATCCAGCGTTGAATCGTCGCGAGGCCTTGTAGTTTCTGGTTCATCGATCGCCAATTCAGAAACGGTTATCAGATTGGAGTTTTCCCGGCATTCATTCAACTTCGGGGGCCACGAAGTGCAAGGGATGGGGAACTGCCCTTGTGGGGCTGGCGACCGGGGTGTGGCGAGCGGCTGGTGAGTGGTCAGAGGCCGGTGGTTCTTCTTGGGGCGCCGCCGACGGCAGCCGTTCGCCCATATAATTCTTGGCTTTAAGCACTTCGGCGTGGACCACTTCGAAAGGCGGGATGCTTGCGTCCCATTCCAGTAGTGTCGAAATACCGCCCGTCAGTTGGTGGGCCTGGGCGTACAACTTCCAGACTTTGTCGATCACGTGCGAATCATGCGTATCGATTAGGTGGGTAACACAGTTGGTGTGGCCCGCCAGGTGGCACTGAACAACTCGCTGGTACGGAATCGACTTGATGAATTCTTCCGGGTCGAAGTCGTGATTGATGCTGGAGACATAGACGTTGTTTACATCCAACAGCAGCCCGCAATCCGCATCCTCCGACATCCGGCTGAGAAACTCCCATTCGCTGAGCGTCGAATCGACAAACGTCACGTAACTGGAAGGATTCTCCAGTACGAGTGGCCGCTCCAAGAAGTCTTGCACGATCCGAATCCGCTGAACAACGTGATCCAGCGTCTGCTCGTTGAATGGAATCGGCAGCAAGTCATGAGAATTACGACTGGCGACTCCCGTCCAGCAGAGATGGTCGGAAATCCAATGTGCGTTGATTGTCCGGGCGAGTTGTTTCAGTTTTCCGAGGTAGTCGAAGTCGAGCGGATCGGTGCTGCCGATCGACATGGAGACCCCATGCATCACGACGTTGTAGCGCTCGGCGATCTGTTCAAGTATGTACCGTGGACGGCCGCCGGAATCGATGAAATTCTCGGAAATGATTTCGAACCAGTCGACATCCGGCTGTTGATGCAAGATGTGCTGGAAGTGCGTTGTTCGCAATCCGACGCCCAAGCCGAGATTTTCATGACCGAGCCGCGGAAGCGTCATACGATAGGCCTCGAGCAAAGGGGGCTGTGAGGATTAGACAAAGGATTAGACAAGAGGGCGGATTGGACAAGATGATGGTCACGCGTGTCGTTGGAATAAGACAAAGCGAGGTGCCGTGTCCGCATATTCTGCAGACGTCGGCACCTCGCGCGGGGATCCATTGTTGCTGCTATTGGTCACGCTGCGGGTGCGTCACCGAATTTCTTGCCAGCCGCCTTCATGGCCGCTTCGAAGTTGGCACGTGCGGCCTTCCAGGCTTTTTCCTTCAGCGGCACCGCGCACTTGCCTTCGCCCTTGCAGGAGTTTTCGCCGGGATTCGCACCGCAGCCTCCCTGGCCTGAGCAGTCGTTCGAACCGCCACAGCTATGCGCTTTGGCTGAAGCACACTTGCCGATGCCGGCACACTCGTTGTGGCCCTTACAGTCGTTCTTGGCTGTCTTGCAGGCGCCTTGTCCCTTGCACGTATTCAGGCCACGGCATACGTGTGGTTCCTTCGTCAGTTCGCTTGCATCTGCATAGGACTTGGTACCGGACAAAGCCGTTCCGGCGACAACGCCACCGAAGGCGGCCATGGTTAATTTGCTGAATTCACGTCGAGATAACTTAGAAGATTTCACGTCGGCGTCTCCGGACTATAGGCAATTGAAACAACCATCCCCTGCACTAGCAGAAAGGAACACTGCCGCAATTTTACCCCTTGCCAGGAGGGAGTTAAACCCTCTGAATTCTGATTTTGTCAGCTTTTATGCGGCCCGTGTGAATTTGAGTGAATTTGATTGTGAAATTCGATACACGGCGCGAAGCAAACGCCATCACCTTGCTCAAGAATTGCCCCTGCCCTGTAAAAAACGGGAAACCGCCTGCATCGAGTGCCTGCAACGCCGCGATGAATTTCAGGTGATGTGCGAAGTGCTAGCGTTGGGTTGAAGTGGATGTCGGCACGACTGTGCGCGGCGCCATTTCTGCCGCTAGATGGCTTTCATTTCGGCCGGTGCACCTCGCTGGGCCAACGCGAGGTCGATCTCAGCAAGCTGTCGATCCGAAAGTTGCCAGCCGGCACCGTCCGCGTTTTCGCGAACCTGGTCCGGGCGCTTGGCACCGCACAAAGCCGACGTAATGCCCGCTCGATGAATGGTCCAGTTGATCACGACTTGAGCCAAGGTTCGACCGGCGTCGCTGGCGATCGACCGGAGATTGTCCAACAAGTCGTGATTTTTCTCCCATTCCTCGCCGTGAAACTGCGAGTATTTCATGCGTCCATCGCCGGCGGCAAATACGTGGTCACGCGCAAGTTTTCCGGCTAGCAGACCCTTGAGCAACGGCCAGTACACCATGATCGAAACTTCGTTGCGCTGACACCAGGGGACGATCTGTGATTCGATGTCGCGCTGCAGCATATTGTAGTTCGGCTGGATCGCATCCAGCGGACATGCCGCGACAAATTCATTCAGCTGGTCGATCGACAGGTTCGATGCGCCAACCGCCAGCGCCTTGCCTTCTTGCCGTAGCCTCGCGAGTTCGGCGGCAGAATCGCCTACAGGCGTAGCGGGGTCGGGCGCGTGTAGATACAGCAGGTCAATACGATCGGTGTTCAGTCTGCGGAGACTCGTTTCGCATTGTTGGCGCAGTGTGGAAGGTCGGGCGTCGACAAGACGCTTGCCGTTGTCGTCCCAGGCCAGCCCGCCTTTCGTGGCAATTACCATCTGATCACGGCGATCACCAAGTGCCATGGCAATCAACCGCTCGCTTTCCCCCGAGGCACCGTAACAGTATGCGGTATCCAGAAAATTGATGCCCGTGTCGAAACACGCGCGGATGGTCGCCAGGCTGTCCGCTTCGTTAGTACCAAGGCTGGTCATTCCGGAGATGGGCCAGCAGCCCAAGGCGATTGGGGAAACCGTCAGGTTAGTCTTGCCGAGCTTTCGATACTGCATGGTCGTACGGTGCGCCGCTGTCAAGAAGCTTTTGTCAAGAAGCTTTTGTCAAGAAGCATTTGTCAAGAAGGTCTCGTGGCGCGCTTCAAAACAATAGTAACCCGAAGTGTGAGCGAGAGAATCAACGTCATGCGTCGTTTCTCGCTCACGCTTCGGGTTATGTTAAGCGGTTCCAACCCGGTCTTGAAATGCCCTCTGCTTGGAAAGCGCCATTTTGGGCCATGATTGTAGAGGTAAATGCGTTGCGCGGAATCGTTTCGTCCCGGCGCGCGGGACAGGCGGCGGTGTGTTCTGGACGCAGTCGCCTACGGCTTGCCGTTAAACGACTTGCTGCGAACGGTTTCCTTCGCGCGAGGGGCGGGTGCGGGTGCAGTATGAACCGGCATGGCGGGAGGGAACAGCCGAGATCCATGCGCCGTCATTGGATCGTGCGCGGCGGTGTTTTCTCGGCGAACGACGCTGTTTTCTCGGCGAACGACGCTGTTTTCTCGGCGAACGACGCTATGATTTGATCCGAACGGAGATCGGCTAGTTTCCAGGACTATTGCGGATCTCCGCCCGCCGCATTAAACGATGCCGGAATCGATCGTTGCGTTGGCGCGCCGAGTTTTGTCGCCATGGATCGAGCGGCAACAAAGGACGGATCGAGGGCCCCTGCCTGCGCGTAATGCCCTGCCGCGGCCTGGGCATCGCCACGGCGATACAGTAACGTTCCCAGGTTGTAATGCGCGATTGGCAACGGGTGCACCGCGGCCAGTTCCGCCAACGCATCGTCCGTCCGTCCCTGCTCGACCAATACCGTCGCGAGATTATTGCGGTACAGCGGTCGCTCGGGTTGCAAGCGTACGGCCTTGGCCAGCGTACTGGCCGACGCGGGGAGGTTGCCCATTCTGGCCTGGCAGAGCCCCAAGTCGTTGAGGGCCTGAGTCGAATTCGGGTGCGCTTTGATCGCCTGCTCGTATTTCACCGTCGCCTCGGCCAGTTGGCCGCGCCGTTCCAGGACGTGCCCGTACGTGACCAGCGTCTTAGGATTGTTCGGCTCGACCGCCAACGCTTTGTCTAGCTGAGCCATCGCCTGATCAACGTGACCCGATTTTTCCGCCAACATGGCCAATGACGTGTAAAGCTCGGCATCCGGTTCCCTGGCCTTGGTGGCAAGACTTATCGGATCATTTTTGAAATCCGTGCGTTTGCTTCGTGTCGCCCCATTCTTGGCAAAAACAGGACTGGTCATTCTCTGCCAGACCGTGCGCTGTTCGTTGCCCGGCGCATTAGCTGATCCACCAAGAATAGCGGATGCCTGGTCCGGGGTGAGTCCTGCCGAATCCTGTTTGGACGTTCCGGCGCATCCGGGAATGAGCAGGAATGCGGTCAATGCCGCAAGTACGAGCGAATCCTTTCGCACGAGATTTCTCCGTTTCTTTATTTAGAGAAGACTACTGTTCGGCAGAGAATCCTCCGCCACCAATGGTCAGTCGCGGCTCTGGCGTAGACTCAGAGAATTTCACTGCGATCTCATGAACGTATTGCGCTGGCCAGCCACGCGCCTGGATGTGCGTTGGCCGAACGCTGACAATCTCTCCATCGGTCATGAATCGTTCGACGTAATCACGAGCGACGTCGATGCGGGAAGCGGTTTCTTCCGGCGTCTTGCCCTGTTCGATATGGACTGCGCGACGGCGAGGTGGCGCCTGCGTAACGATCCATCGAATTTGTTCTCTACCGGCTTCGTTCAGCTGCATATCGTTTCCGAAGTGATGGCTGGAAACCAGAGTTTGAATCCGCCAACCGTTGCCAATCATCTGACTAAACGGGGCGCGGGCCGCGGCGTTGTCCATATAGACGAACGGTACGGGCCAGCATTTGTTTCGGTGATAGGACGTATCTAGATCGCGACCAAGCGCGTGCAGCGGGCCAGCCGCTGCCGAGGTCGTAAGGGTAGCTGCAATTCCTAGACTCGTGAGCATAGCTATTAAACGCATTTCTGGGCCTCCATTCCTCCGAGAATCCATCAGGTCGCAGAGCGACGCTTTCATCCGTGATTGGTAGAGGGCGCACTGGCTGGCAGCACGCCCAACGGTGCGGGCACTAGATCGTTTATCGGATGATAGCCAGCACGAACTAAGATGTGGTCCGATCATTTTTTTAGCTTGCCTGCACACTCTACGGCATCGGAATATCTTTTCAACGGTCCGCCATTTAAAGTGAACGCGTTCACCAGACGGCGGTGTTCTTGGCGCAAAGCAGGCGGCCTGGCTTGCGAACGGCGTGCAAGCAGAGACAATTGGAGGCGTCACGGCGCAGTGCAGCTGGCGACGTGCTAGCACTTACGGAGACCCGATTTCGAGTTCTGCTATCGAATGTCCTAGTTCATCTTAGTGAACAGTTCGCGGACCATCTGGATCGCGGCGGGTCCGACCAGAACAACAAAGATGCCTGGAAAGATGAACAGCACGAGCGGGAAGATCAGCTTCACGGCGGTCTTCGCCGCCTTCTCTTCCGCAAGTTGTCGGCGACGAGTACGCATGGCGTCACTTTGCACGCGAAGTGCCTGGGCGATGCTCGATCCGAACTTGTCGGCCTGAATCAGAATGGCAGCCAGGCTGCGTAGATCATCCACGCCGGTTCGGTTGGCCAGTTCCTGCAGCACCTCGTTACGGGCGCGACCCATTTGGAGCTGGAAGTTTGCCAGGCCAAATTCTTCCGAGACAATCGGGAACGTGGCTTCCATTTCTTCCGCAACTCTCCGCATGGCTTGATCAAGAGCAAGACCTGCTTCTACACAGACGACCAACAAGTCCAACGTATCGGGCAGCCCGTAGAAAATCTGGTCTTTTCGTGACTTTGTGAACAACCACAAGCCGATCGTCGGCAGATAGAACAGCGTACCTGCCACGGCGATCGTATAGATCAGCGTATTCTGGGTGAGGCCGGACAGGATCACCATGGGTCCGCCGCACAGGAAAAGACCCAGTACCAGTCCGATGATCTTCAAGCCGAGATAGATGGACGGCGCACTTTCGCTGCGGAATCCGCCCTGGACCAGTGCCAGTTTCAGTTTGCCTACATCTTCTTCGGTCGTTGGCGTTAGCGGCTTGGCCAACGGCGTCGCCCTTTCCAATACCTTGCCGACCTTGCTGGTCTCCTTGCCCGGATCCGTCAGGCGACGTCTGGTCGGATTCTTCAGGTCCTCCAAGCGTTGTTCCACGCGCGGTTTTCCGCCGGCAAAGAACTCCATCAGCCACCAGGCTGCGGCCGCAAAGAGGCCGAAGATAGCGAATGGAAAAATCGTTTTAAAGCTAATCAGGTCAGCGAGTATCACGACGTTTTACACCTTAATGTTGACGATCTTTTTAATGACGACGGCGCCAAACAATTGCAGCACGATGGCGCCCAGCATCATTTTTTGACCGAGCGGATCGGTAAACAGGACCATCATGTAGTCCGGATTCAATTTGTAAACGGTCAGGAACAGGACGGGCGGTAAGCCCATCAACACCACACCCGACAACCGGCCTTCGCCAGTTAAGGCTTGGATCTGACCGTGAATGTTGAAGCGTTCGCGAATCAGGTGACCGATCTTGTCGAGAATTTCGGCAAGGTCACCACCTGTTTGGCGTTGGAGGACCACGGCCGTCACAAAGAACTTCAGATCGAGATTAGGAACCCGATCACAAAGACTTCGCAAGGCCTCGTCCATCGGGATACCAAGGTTCTGTTCCTCGAACACCCGGCCGAACTCCGCGCCCAGCGGCTCAGGGACTTCTGTGCCGACCAATTGGAAGCCGGCGGACAGACTATGGCCCGCACGCAAGGCACGTGCGATTAGTTCTAGGGCACCTGGCAGTTGCGAACCGAATTTCGCGAAACGCCTTTTTCGGCGCCACGTCAGCCAGAACAGCGGCAAGACGGCTCCCGCGAGTCCGCAAAACGGTGCCAATCCGGGATGAAGTCCGGCGGAAAGACTCGCGAAGGCGCCTCCCAGACCCAAACCGGCTGAGAAAATAAAGAACTTTTCGGGCGTCATTCGTGTACCAGCCTGCTCGAACAGCAAGTGGAAACGACCCAGCTTTTTCATGATCGACTGGACGATACCACCGCCGGCCTGGAACGCTTCCAGGGCGCCGTGCTTCAGGACACTGCCTTGAACGTCCACCGAGCGTTTGTTGGTGGTGAACTGCGTCAGCCGGTCTTCCAGCTTTTCGTCGCTGCGACCCATAAACATGACGGCCACGCCCCCGATAAGGGCCGTGACGCCGATGAATCCCGCAATGATAATTAACAGTGGGCTCATATCGCTTCGTTGTCTCCTTGAGTGGTCGAACCCGTCTCTGTCGGGCCGACACGTCTGCAGACTAGTCCTCCATCATGACGCGTTCGCGGAACGCGCTGCTTGGCAATCGGATGCCGCTTTGCTCCAGTCGATCCATGAAGGTGGGACGAATGCCGGTGGCTATGAAGCGCCCTCGAGCGCGACCACTTTCATCAACCCCGATTTTTTCGTATTTGTAAATGTCCTGCATGACGATCGTCTCCTGCTCCATGCCGACCAATTCGGTGATGTGCGTCACGCGACGCACGCCGCCTTGCAAACGGCTGACTTGAACGATCAGATCGACGGCGCTCGCGATTTGCGCTCGCATCGCCTTCAATGGCATGTCGAATCCCGCCATCATGATCATGGTTTCGACACGAGCCACTGCGTCACGCGGCGTATTCGCGTGCAGCGTCGTCAGCGACCCTTCATGGCCTGTATTCATAGCTTGTAACATGTCTAGCGTTTCCGGACCGCGACATTCGCCGATGATGATTCGTTCCGGACGCATACGCAGAGCGTTCTTCACCAGGTCGGTGGCCGAAATTGCCCCTTTGCCTTCGATATTCGCTGGGCGGGTTTCCAGCCGAACAACGTGTTCCTGCTGCAACTGAATTTCGGCCGCATCCTCGATCGTGACAATCCGGTCCTTATTGGAAATAAAGCTGGACATTGTGTTCAGCAAAGTCGTCTTACCAGAACCGGTACCACCGGAAATGAGGATATTCAGCCGTGCCTTGATCGCGCCTTCCAGCATCATGACCATTTCGGGTGTGAATGCCTTGAAGTTCAGCAGATCTTCCAGCTTCAAAGGGTTCGAACCGAAGCGACGAATCGAGACGCTGGCCCCATCCAGTGCCAACGGAGGAATAATCGCGTTGACACGCGAACCATCGGTTAGACGGGCATCGACCATCGGACAAGTTTCATCCACGCGTCGTCCGACTTTCGAGACAATACGATCGATGATCTGCATCAGGTGATTGTTATCCCGGAAAGTGCAGTTGGTCTTTTCCATTCGACCACCGCGTTCGACGTAGACGTGTTTCGGTCCGTTGATGAGGATATCGCTGATCGTTGGATCTTTGAGCAGCATTTCCAGCGGCCCCAGACCGAACGTTTCGTCCAAGACTTCTTCAATGATGCGCTCGCGTTCGTTGCGATTGAGCATGACATCTTCGCTGTTGCAAAGATGTTCGATGACCAGGCGAATCTCGCGACGAAGCGTATCGCCCTCCATCTCTCCAATACGCGTCAAATCGAGCTTGTCGACGAGCTTACTGTGGAGACGGCGTTTGACGTCTTCGAAGTTCGTTTTGCCATCACTTGTATTTAGAACTTTGCTCTTCATGATCTGTTTTCACACCCCAGAAAAAACGTTTCACTGTCGTAGATCTCGCAGCAAGGATAGCTCACCATTTTCGCGCGAGTTGCTTGGTTCGGTCACCGGTATTGATTTTTCCGAATCATTCGATTGTGCTGATTCGGCGACCGCCAATTCGTATACCACGGCGAACTTATCGCGGTACCGCAGCTGCCAGGACGCGTCGTTCGCCAGATGTTCCGCCAGCCGCGATTGGGCCGATATGCAGGCAACGGTGGTCCCTACGCGGGCCAATTCGCCGTTCCAACCTTCACGCGCTTCGACGATCCGGAAATAACGCTCGATCTGGGCCTCGCCCTGCACTTCGTTTCGATCGTCAATCCAGCTCTTCGTCGTCGGCCAACCGTGCCAGATCAACCAACCACCCCAACCGTAGTCGTGAAAAATGACGTCGCCCGCATGGTGTTCGACAACGTACGTCAGCGCATCGACCGGAACGTTGTTTGGATGGTGTCCCGAATAGCCCTCGGTACCTCGCGCCCAGACCAGCAGCCCCAGCGTGATCAACAGGGCACCCAGCGGCGAACCGACGGGGAGTAGGACCTGGGACGGCCGGACCCACGGATCGGACAACCGCCTCAGCCGGACCAACACGTCGGCACTCAACCGCGCCATCAGTGGTACCGACACGACGACCCACAGCGGTACGTAGCGCTCGCCGCTAAAAGCAAAATGCAGCCAGAGTATCGAATGGGCCAGCGCAACCAGACTAATCGTCCTCCGCCGTCCAAAGGCTAACAGCGTCGGAAACAGTAAGATAAGGAACTCAAAACGAATCGCGCCGCGGGCATGGAAGTTGGGCGAAAGCCACTCGGTATGGAGGTTCATGAAGAACTCGTTCCCCAACAGCTGAAAAATCCACGGGTAGAGGGACCAGCCGTAGGGATTAACCAGCGTGGCAAGGATGCAGGCCGGAAGCAGGCACGCCAGGTGTTTCAAGCGATTGTTGGCTTGTGATCGATGTACACCCGCGGCGAAGAGATTGAATCCGGACTCGACGACCATCGTCGCAGCGATCAGGATCAGGCCCGCCACAAAACCGCCGTGCGTGTTTGCCCACAACGTAAATAGCGGGACCAGCCACCACGTCGTCGCACGCCGGCATCGACCTCGATGATATCGATCGAGCGTCCAGGCCGTGACCATCACGAGCAGCAGGGTGAAGATATTCGGTCGAGCGGCCCAGGCCAGCGATGTGCCCAGGGCAGCCAGTATCGTCCAGCCCAGAGCCAGCGGCCACGGTACGTCATCGGCCAGCAACATGCGGTAGAGGAACCGAAAAGAAAAGGCGAGGACCAGCGTCGTGACGGCGGCAATCCCTTCCATGCCGCCCCACCACCAGCCAAAGTACAGCACCAGATCCCCCAGCCACTGATTGGTTCGCCAAGGTTGACCATTGCGAGGCCCGGAAAAGGGATCCTGCGTTAGCCATCCTCCTTCGGCCCACATCGCGTCGACATTGCGCAGATGCCATCCCAGCCCCGGATCGTCGAGCATCGATCCTTGTGACCGTTGCACCATCCCGATGACCAGGACCAGCAATAACAGGTCGGCTACGCCAAAACGAAACCAGCCACGTCGACCTTCATTGGGTAAACAGGCCGGTGCCCGACTGGCGCCAGATTTAGTTTGCGGAGAGGTATCCATTGTCTATGCATAGCTCATAACCGGCCAAGGCGTTGACGATGGTCCGTTTTCTGTAGCGATTCTGCCAGTCGTGCCGAAGACCCGTATCGAAGCGTTTGACAGACGTCGGCCGCGGTGTACCGTTTCGCATGCCCGGCACGACGGTTGTCATTCCCTGCTTCAACGAGGCGCAACGACTTGATGTCGATCGCTTTGTGCAATTTTTGAGCAGCGATCCGCCCTGTCGGTTGTTATTCGTCGATGACGGTAGTACGGACGATACATTATCCGTATTGGAAGCGCTGCAAGAGTGCGCGCCGGGCAACGTCGATGTGCTTCCCCTGGAACAAAACCAGGGCAAGGCCGAAGCAGTCCGACGTGGGATGCTGGCCGCCATGGCGGGCCGAGCACAGTACGCCGGCTATTGGGACGCCGATCTGGCCACTCCACTGGAAGCCATCGCGTGCTTCCGCGATAAGTTGCTCGGGTCCGACGATCTGCATGCTGTCTTTGGCGCTCGTGTCCGCATGTTGGGACGCAACATCCAGCGGCATGTTTCACGACACCTGTTGGGACGGGTGTTCGCGACCGGCGCATCGCTGGTCCTGGGGTTGGGCGTTTACGACACCCAGTGCGGCGCGAAGATGTTTCGCGTGGACGCCAGAACACAGCAGCTATTCGAAAAACCGTTTCTGACCAACTGGATTTTCGACGTCGAACTGATCGCCCGCATGATCGGAATCTGGCAGGACCGCGCTACCGTATCTCGAACCATCTACGAAATGCCGCTCGACTGCTGGCTGGATGTGGATGGATCGAAGGTAAGGCCTCGCGACTTCTTTAGGGCCCTTTTCGACTTGAATCGAATCTACTGGAGCTACCTGCGAGGGACTCCGGATGCGGCGGAAGATGGAGAAGCGGAAGAAGGCGTCGCGGAGGGAGCAAACAACCTGGAAGATCGGCCATTGAAACGCTTGCAAGAAGAAGCAGAGCATTTCGTTTAACGCTATTACAGCCTAAAGGCCGGACTCCAACCAACCGCTTAACGCGCCGGTCATTCGACCGTAACGCTCTTGGCGAGGTTTCTCGGCTTGTCAACGTCGCAGCCTCGTAACACCGCCATGTGATACGCCAACAGCTGTAGCGGAACGCTCATGACGATCGGCTGCAGAAATTCGGGGACGGCGGGTACCGTGATCACATCGTCGGCAATCTCGGCGACCGTGGTATTACCTTCTTCGATCACGGCGATAATTGGTCCGCCGCGGGCCTTAATCTCTTCCATATTCGCCAGGACCTTCTCGTAAACAAAGCCTTGAGGAATGAGGAAGACGCTGGGAGTGTTTTCTTGCACCAAGGCGATCGGACCATGCTTCATCTCAGCGGCCGGCAAACCTTCGGCGTGGATATAACTGATTTCTTTCAACTTCAGAGCACCTTCCAGAGCGGCCGGGAAATTGTATTGGCGCCCCAGGTACAGGAAGTTGTCACAATTCTGGTACTTTTCGGCGATCGCACGAATGGTGTTTTCGGATTCCAATGCCCGTTCGACGTGATCCGGCAACGCCTGCAGTTCCTTGATAATGCGTTGCCCAGCTTCGAAGCTAAGGTGATGTAATCTGCCCAGGTAGAGCGCCAACAACGCGAGCACGGTGCATTGCGAAGTGAACGCTTTGGTCGAAGCAACACCAATCTCCGGGCCGGCATGCAGATAAATACCGCCGTCCGCTTCCTGGGCAATGCTGCTGCCAACCACGTTGCAGATGGCTAATGTCGTGTGGCCTTTTCGTTTGCACTCTCGCATGGCGGCCAGCGTATCGGCCGTCTCGCCACTCTGAGTAATCGCAAAGACCAGGGTATTGTAGTCCATCGGCGGATTGCGATAACGCAATTCGCTGGCGTACTCGACCTCAACGGGAATTCTGGCGAGTTCTTCAATCAAATATTCACCAACCATCGCGGCATGCAGGCTGGATCCGCATGCCGTTAGACAGATTCGATTGACCTGCTGAAGCCGCTGGACGTCAATGTTAAGACCGCCGAAGACGGCTGCCGCGTCATCCACGCTTATCCGGCCGCGCATGGCGTTGCGCAGCGATTCGGGTTGTTCGTAGATCTCTTTCAACATGTAATGGCTATAACCATCCAGGCTGACATCGCCGGATTCGATATCCAGTGTCTGCACCGAGTGCTGAATTTCTCCCTGGTCGCGATGATGAACTTTCAGAGAATTGGGAGTGATGATCGCTAATTCATGGTCCGCGAGGTAGACAATCTTGTCCGTCCGTCCCACCATGGGCGAAGCATCGCTCGCGATGAAGTGCTCGCCTTGGCCGACACCGATTACCATCGGGCTGCCGAGCCGCGCCGCAATTAGAACGTTGGGATAGTCCCGGAATAACACCACCAGACCGTAGGTGCCGCGAATCTGGGCCGATGCGTCCCGCACGGCGTCCGCCAGGACTACGTAATCGGCTTCCCCGTGCGGTTTTCCGTTGCCGGCTTTCGAAAGACGCTTTTCGAAGCAACTAGAAATCAAATGGGCGAGTACTTCCGTGTCGGTGGCGGATTCGAAAGTGTGACCTTGGCTTAGCAAGCGATCTTTAATCTGCTGGTAGTTTTCGATGACGCCGTTGTGCACGATCGCCAACACGTTCTTAGAGCCATAATGGGGATGCGCGTTCTCGTCGCTGGGCGGACCATGCGTCGCCCAACGGGTGTGACCGATACCTACCGATCCATGAAGCGGATCGCCGTTGAGGCGCGCTACCAAATCGTCGACTCGTCCGATCGTCTTGCGGGTATCCAACCGGCCAGCCGCATCAATCGAGGCAACTCCGGCACTGTCGTATCCACGGTACTCCAGGCGACGTAAACCATCGACCAAAAACTCGCTGGCTTCCCGTGGTCCGATGTATCCAACAATTCCACACATAGAGAAGCTGTCTCCGAGAAAAAACAAGTCGCAGGCGCACAACGGAATCCGGACGCCGGTATTTACCTCATCTATTCAGTTTAACGTTAACACGGGAAAGTGTTTAGTCTTTGCCATAATATCGTTACCAGATAGGTTCTGTGGTAGATACCGGATTTCGCGATTGGGCCCGGGGCCTAGGTGGTGATATCAGTCTTTCCAACAGGCTCGGAATCCGATATTAGACTACCTGTGTTGCGAATCTACCTCATCCCGATAACGGGATTCCAGGTGCCACGATGGATCGCCATTCAACCGCCCGTCCGACACCCAGCTACGTAATTATCCCAGCTCGGCTGGCGTCAACTCGCCTGCCGGAGAAGCTGTTGCTCAGCGAAACTGGTAAGCCGGTCATCCAGCACACTTACGAGGCTGCCCAACAGGCAATGCGACCACTAGGCGTATGCGTTGCCGCCGCCGACCCGCAAATTCTACAGGCCGTTGTGCGTTTCGGGGGCGAGGCCGTCCTGACCGATCCGGAACTGGCCAGCGGAACCGATCGGGTGGCCGCCGTCATTGGCCAGAAACGGTTTGCCGGAATCGACGTGGTCGTTAACCTTCAGGGCGACGAACCAGAGCTGCCCGGCCGTGCCATTGACCAGGTGATCCAACTGTTGGAGGACAACCCGGACAGCGTCATGTCCACACTGGCCACGCCGATTCGAACTCGTGAACAACTGGACGATCCTGCGTGCGTCAAGGTCGTGTTCAACCGGAATGGCCAGGCGATCTACTTTAGCCGCTCGCCAATACCGTTCGTTCGCGACTGGGATCCCGGCCTTTTGGAAGCGGAGCCGGCCGTTTTCTACCAACACATCGGTCTGTACGCCTATCGACGCGAATTCCTGTTACGCCTGACGCGCATGCCGCCGTCTGAATTGGAAGTGCTGGAAAAGCTGGAACAGCTAAGGGTCCTGCAAGCCGGTTATCACATCGCGGTAGGCGTCATACCCCACGGGGCCAGTGGAATTGACACTGCCGACGACTATCGCAAATTCGTTCAACGCCAGCGCAGCGCCTGAGCGGCGGATGGCACTGTTCGATAGATCGCCCGTCGCGCGGCTAACTTTGCTCGTAGATCTGGCAATGCGGATAGGTCAACGAGAACCCGTACCAACGCGTGAACAGTTGAAGTGGGCGTGACCCATCTTCGCGAACCGCGAAGGGTATCCCATCGGCCGCGATCGAAACCTTGATTTCGTTCCCATTCAGCGTATCGGTGACTCCCTCCTGAATATCGGACATCCGATAGAATCGAGCGGCTTCGCCGTCGATAACGCCCAGTCCGATTTCCATTTCCGAGATACGATCGTCGACATCGCTCATCGTCCGGCGAAACATCGGGGGTAGCCGCCCGGAGATCATGCCTTCCATCCACAACATGATCCTGCCGAAAAAGGGAAGCTTCGATACGTAGACTGGCAGGTCCGGCTCCTTTTCCTTGATCGACGCAACGGTGGTCATCTCGATTGGCCAGTTTGGCAGCTCACTTCCGGACGACACGCCGTGGACGCACTTGCCGGTAATGTGATCCCAATAGGAGCGAGTTTCATCATCGATCAACAAGATCAAACCGTTGTAGAGGCCGCCCGCGCTGAAATGGCGAAGCTGACCGTCAACGATTGGGGTCAGACCGACCCCAGAGTTGCAAACCGCTCAGAAGGTGATCAGGAACGGTTCCCCGTCTAACGTTCCCTGAGCGGCGTGATGATACAGCATCGGGTCGCGTAACAGCGCGGCCCGCCCTGCTCCCCTTTGGATTACCAGCAGCAGCGTATCGTCCGCGAGATCACTTCGGGCCAGCGGCTGCGAAGTGCCGGACACGGTAAACCGTTGAAAGTAATCCGGTTTTTTCAAGAAAGCACGCTGGGCGTCAAAGTCTGGCATGCTCGCCTCGGCACCGTCGCTCATTGGATTCCTCCCGCAAGTACTATACCGCGGTTACGAGTTTTGAACCCGCGTGTTTCGAGTCGAATCCAGCTTCAAATTCCTGCTTGCTACGAATTACGGAACCACGTCCACCACGGTGGAATTGCCGTTGACGGTCTTCAGCAGGATTAGCTGGCCGGATACTTGTTGGCCTGCATGCCGAAAGGATCGGGGTTCTTCGGCACTAAGCACCGTGTGGGAAACGCCGTTCGGCCCGGTGATCGCCACACCTACGACTCCCTGAGGCAGATTTGCCAGCCGATGAGCAACCGTTTCGCGGTCTGACGTTGGTGAAGAAAAGGTCATCACGCTGAGGAAGTCCACGTCCGCGCCCTGCTTGCGCTGGATGAGAACGTCTTTGGAGTTTCCGTCGAGATCAGGATGGCCATGCGCGGCGATAAGCTCGCTGGCATCGTTGGACAACAGCTGCAACAGGAACTGTGGGGCCGAATTTGAAGTCTGGTACCTTAGGGCGACTCGCTGTTCGCCAATGCGCCGTCTTCGGACGTTCGTCATATGCTGGTAACCGAGTGCCTCGGAAATTGCCCGGTTGGTCGCTTGCAGCTTCAACTGGTCGTCTGCAAGGCGACCATCGACGTGCAGCGCATAGTCGTACTGGTGCTGTCGCTGGCTACGGCATCGGAATAAATCGACCACGAAGCCGTCGATCAGAACGATGGTGCGATCAAGCACTACGCCTTCGTAGGCCACATCGCATATGGCACGAAACGCTTTAAGTTTTTGGCCAGCGTGAAAGAAAATCGGACGACTGCGCGCCCGCTTCGGCCCGGAAACAACGACCCAGCTATCGTTCTTGTCTCGCTGAGGGTATTGCGACGTTTCGTCGACCGTCACCGTGTTGTGGGCAATCGTTTGACGATCCCAGCTCAGGAAATTCTCATGCCCATAGTGGTGGTAGCGGACTTCGGGCACGAGGTGTGTCTTGCCGGCGCATACGGAGATGGCGAGTTGATCTGCATGGGTGTGTGCCGAAGCCCAATCGCCGAAAGTCATCTGCACACCAACCGCGTTTTCGTCGGAACTCTGCCTCAAAACGGTTACGCCACCGTTGGGCAACAGGGTGCAATGGTTCTTGTGCTGGCCCGTTACTCCGATCCGCATATCTTCGGAATGGTCGAAGTGTCCTTCGGGCAACTCGGGGGCTAGCCAGATCAAGCCTAGGGGCGTTAATGGTCGACGCCCTTCGGGGTTAGGGGTCTTGCCGAGCGCCTTGTGTTTTGCTGCGGCAACTTCTTCCGGGGGTACATAGCCGCCCCCCATGATCGGGCGATAAAACTCGATCGGCCGGCGCGCGATCCAGGCGTATTTTGGATCTCTATACGCCCGCCATGCTCGCTCGTAACACCGCGCTCGTTCCAGCCGATCGGCATACGAATTACCTAGGCGGACCAGCGAACCGTCACTAAAGGCCTCGTAAAACGGAGAATCAAATATCGACTTCATCGTTTTTTTACCTGTCACCCCGAACTTACGCTCCAGGTCGGCGCCCGCGTCTTTCGGATGACCGGGTACCTCAACGTTCCATAGATCGACTCCGCGATGACGTGCTGCTTCTGCCAACAGCGTATAGCTATCCGCTGTAAAGAGGTGATAGTGCATCGACCGCTCGTAAAAGACTCCGTCAGCCAGTATCGACCAGGCCACATGCTGGACGAACCCATCGCGGAGGACTTTACCGGACGGATCTCGCAAGCCGTTAAGCGCCTCGTCGATTAAATCGGGGTCGTTAATGCAGAATCCGATGACACCGAAGCCTGCCAGCGCTCGAGCGCGCCAGTTGCTGCGGAAATGGTGATTGCAGATTCGTAATGTTTCTGCCGACGGCTTGAGCACTTGTTGCTCGATCGCCCGCTGCTGGTCGGCAGTCAATACACCGGATTGATAAATAAGGTCGTAGGCCGAGGCTGCATTAACCGCCCAATCGGCCTCGCTCAAAGCCGAATGCCCAGCTTTCCCTTTGAGGTCGGTGACTTCGTATTTTGGGAACCAATCGACGTACGCATTGAGGATCGTCGCCGCGGCACGAGCGTAGCGAGGGTCATTGCGTAGCACATAGGCGATCGCAAATTGATGAGCGAGCCGGCTGAGGCCGACATTGCGGGATCGATCCGCGTCGGGTAGCGGCGGGTTGTCGATCTGTGCATCCAGATCCGCAATCAACTGCTCGACATACCGCGAGAGCCACTCTTTGCGTTGGACGAAATCACGGAGCCTGGCGATTTCCGCTTCGTTGAGAAACAGCCGCGGATGCTTCGGCAAATCGGTTGGTACCTTAATCCGCGGCGCAGCGGTATCTGCTGAAACAGTGTCAGCCGGGAACGCAGAGTCTCCGGAAAACATGAGCCACGCGGCGCACGTGAGCGCGGCCGCACAAACAACCTTGCAGCATTTCGATAACAAGAAGTCGGCTAGAAGGGCCATCTGCGGCCTAGGGTCTGCTGTTGGAACTCGGTCAGTTTCTTGATCCCGGATCGAGCGAGTTTTAGCAGCGCCTGAGGTCGTCATCGTCAAAGGTCGCCTCTTCGCCAGTCCCTTGGATTTCAATGAAACGTCCCGAACCGGTCATGACCACGTTCATGTCGACCGACGCCGACACGTCTTCCTGGTAGTCCAAGTCGAGTACCGCTTGACCGTCGGCAATACCAACGCTGACTGCCGCGACGCTTTGGGTGAGCGGGAATCGATTGCGATCCGGCAGCTCCTTTTCGATCGACCTGACCGCGTCGACCAAGGCGACATACGCGCCGGTGATGCTCGCCGTTCGTGTCCCGCCGTCTGCTTCCAGTACATCACAGTCAACAGAAATCTGCCGTTCGCCTAGAGCTTCCAGGTCGATGGCGGCCCGTAGGCTACGGCCAATTAGTCGCTGTATCTCCGTCGTGCGGCCATCGACGCGCCCACCTCGATCTCGCTTTTTGCGCGGGCTGGTGCTGCCCGGCAACATGCTGTATTCGGCGGTGACCCAACCCTTGCCTTTACCAGCCAACCATGGCGGAACGTCGTTCTCGACCGTCGCCGTACAAAGGACCGTCGTGCGCCAAACTGAATCAGGACGCTGCCCGGCGCTGACCCGGTATATTTACGCTTGACTTTCAGCGTTCGTAACTCGTCTTTCTTTCGTTTGTCGTGACGCATGGGGCGTAGTGGTGAGTGGTAAGTGGATTGTGGTTAGTGGTCAGTAGCTGGTAATCGATAAAATGCACCGGCCGGCAATTGCTGACCACTGTTCACCGGCCACCGACCACTTTTATCTGCCCTTCGTACCTAGCAACCAGGCCAGGATTCCCTTTTGGACGTGCATTCGATTTTCGGCTTGTTCGACGACAATGCTTTGCGGGCCATCGATCACCTCGTCGGTTACTTCCAGGCCTCGTCGAGCCGGCAGGCAGTGCATGAACAGCGCATCCGCTGGCGCGCGGCTCATTAGCGCCGCATTGACCTGATAGCCGGCAAACGCTTGTTTTCGCCGTTCCTGTTCGGACTCCTGCCCCATGCTGGTCCAGACATCCGTGTAGACGGCGGATGCGTCGCGAACTGCCTTCACGGGATCGTCGGTTACGACAATTTCGGCGTTCGGAACTTCGGCGCGGATTTCCGCCAGTAATTCGGCGTCGAACTGGTAGCCATCCGGCATGGCGGCGGCAAACGGCATCCCGACTTTGGCGCAACCGATCGCGAGGCTGCGGGCAACATTGTTCCCGTCTCCAATCCACGCAAGTTTTCCGGAATTTAACGATCCCAAGCGTTCCTTGATGGTAAACAGGTCCGACAGCACCTGGCACGGATGCGCGAGATCGGTCAAGCCATTGATCACGCTACACGTCGCATGTTCCGCCAGATCGACGACTGTCTGATGTTGATTCGATCGGACGACGATTGCATCCACGTAGGAACTCAGAACGCGTCCAAAATCGGCCACCGACTCACGTTTTCCAAAGCCAACATCGTTACCTAGAAAAAGGCTGCCGCCGCCCAGATGCAGCATGGCTGCCTCAAAGCTGACGCGCGTGCGCAGTGAAGATTTCTCGAAGAACAGCGCCAAGACCCGACCGGGCAGCAGCGCATCACGCTGTCCCCGCAGGAATTTCGACTTAAGATCGTCGGAAATGGCAAAAATGCTTTCGATTTCTGACGAAGCCAGATCGAACAACGTAATCAGATGAACGGCGTCATTCATGGATCCCAAGTCCGATGACTTTGGTGTTAATTGGGTATTCGGCAAACCAAGAATCCCCGTAGGAAGAACCGTTTTTTGCTCACATCTTCTTGCGGCTCAGTTTTGTAGATCAGTTTTTCGGCTTATCGATCTTCGTCTGCTTTTCGCAACTCGTGGCGCACGAAGGCGGCTCAAAGACCGTTGATCACATCGCAAAGAATGTCGCATCCGTCGTTGGCCTGTTGATCGGTCAATGTCATGGCTGGCAGCAGTCGGATCACGACATCCTGCGTGCAATTGACCAACAGTTTTCGGTCGAGACATTGCTGGAACACCGGTCCGCCAGGCTGTTCCAATTCGATGCCGATCATCAAACCCTTCACGCGAACATCTCGAACCTGTTCACATTGTTGTTGCAGGTCGGACAAGCGAGCACGGAAGAGTGCTTCCAAGGCTACAACCCGTTGTAACAGATTCTCTCGTTCGATGGTCTGCAGCGTCGCGAGACCTGCACTCGCCGCGATCGGGTTGCCGCCAAACGTCGCCGCGTGCATTCCGGGCCGCAAACTGGTCGCAATTTCGGCGGTCGTCAGCATGGCGCCGCCGGCGATTCCGCCGCAGAGCGCTTTGGCGAGTGTCATGATATCGGGCGTCACGTCGTAGTGTTGGTAGGCAAACCACTTTCCCGTCCGACCGCAGCCGGTCTGAACTTCGTCAAAGATTAGCAGCACGTCATTGTCGTCCGCCAACTGTCGCAGCCCTGCCAGGTAGCCGTCCGGCGGCAGATTGACACCGCCCTCGCCCTGCACTGGTTCCACCATAATCGCGGCAGTTTCGCTGTCGATCCGCCGCGCCACGGCGTCCAGATCTCCGAACGGCGCGTAGACGAATCCCGCCATCAGCGGATTCGACCCTTCGTGATATTTTGGTTGAGCGGTCGCGGCGGTGGAGCCGAGTGTCCGTCCATGAAAACCTTTTTCAAAGGTAATCACCTTATAGCGCGAAGCCGGGGTATGTAGCCGCGCACAACTTGAGGGCCGCTTCATTCGCTTCGGTGCCAGAATTGCAAAAGAAAGCCTGCCCTCCAAACGAACGCTGCGAGAGCGCCTCAGCCCAAAGGCCCTGCAATTCGATGTGCCACGTGTTGGGCACATGAATTAATCGCGCTACCTGTTCTTGGACGGCCTGGACGACCGCGGGCGGACAGTGCCCCAACAAGTTACATCCCCAGCCGGGAAAAAAATCCAGATACCGCTCGTCGTTATCGTCCCAGACGTAGGATCCCTCACCGCGGACAAGCGTCATCGGCAGCCGCGTGTAGTTGGGAATAATATAGCGCTCGAATAGTTCGATCGTATTCGACGCATCCAACGTTGGAGTATTCATGTCGATTCCTTCACGATTTCAGTCCCGACCCCTCGGTCGGTGTAGATTTCCAGCAGCAGCGAATGCCGTAGCCGGCCATCGATAATATGGACTTTTTGAACACCGTGGTCCAGCGTTTCCAGGCATGCCTCTACCTTGGGTATCATTCCTTGACTGATGGTACCGTTGGAGATCAGTTGGCGGGCCAATCGAGCATCGAGCGAACTGATACGTGAATCCGCATCGTTGGGGTCCGTCATGACGCCGCTAACGTCGCTGAGAAAAATCAATTTTTCCGCACCCAGGGCTTCGGCGACCGCTTTGGCAGCGGTGTCAGCATTGACGTTCAGTTTTTCACCACGGCCCCCACTGTCACTTTCGCTCAAACACATACTGGGAATAACGGGAACGATGTCCGCATAGCAAAAGTTCTCGATCGTAGCTCGATCGACTCTCGTCACGGTACCGACGTGGCCCAGGTCCAGCGGCTTACCGGCCTGATCCTGCAACTCAAGTCGTCTCCCGAACAAAACGTTGGTCGTACGAAAATTCAGCGGCATTGCCCGACCGCCCAGTTCCTCGATTTCGGCGGCGATCCGTTCGTTGGTCTCATACGCCAGGACCTGCTCGACGATCGCAAGGGTCTCGTCATCGGTCACGCGCCGCCCCTGGAGAAACTTCGGTTCCAGCCCTCTTTCCTGCATCGCGATGTTGATAGCCGACCCACCGCCATGTACAACCACGGGTCGCATGCCAACGGTTTCCATGAAAACAATGTCCAACAGCAGGTTTCGCAGGTTCGCGCCGTCCTCCTGGACGCCGTTCTCCATGACGCTGCCCCCGACTTTAATCACGGTGATTTTGTTGCGCAGCTGGCGGATCCAACCCATGGCTTCGATCAGGACGGACGCTTTCTGAATCGCAGATTCCATCGCGCAAACTCGATGAAAATAAAGAACCCCAGGTCGCAACGTGCGGGCCTGGGGGAAACGGAAGATTTTAGTTATTGTGGAAGAGCCCTGTCAACGCTCGGCGACGCCCCAACGAGGCCTGGCGACGACACCGCGGACAAGGGCTGACACCGCGTTGCGAGCCGGACGGCCCCTGGCGGATCACTCTTTGCGTAGGGGACCGCCCGAATTGTTTGTCTTTTTGTGCGCGAAAATTTAGCACCGTGATTTAGCACCGTGACGAACGTTCACCGAACACTCTGACCACAGGGCAAGCCGACCGATGGGTCAACGCGTCGCTATTGTGATGGCCGCTGGCAAAGGGACTCGGATGAATTCCGACCTGCCCAAGGTGCTCGTTCAGGTGCAGGGTCGGCCGATGATTGATTATGTTATCGAAGCGCTTGCCCAAGCCGGTGTCGAACGTCAAATCGTCGTCGTCGGTTACCGCGCCGAGCTTGTAGAAAGCCACCTCGCAGATCGCAAGGACGTTACGTTTGCTCACCAGCGCGAACAGTTGGGAACCGGACACGCCGTGATGATGTGTCGTGATCAACTCGTTGAACATGACGGACCCGTCCTGGTCGTCGCCGGCGACTCACCGCTCATGCAACACGATTCCATTGACGCGGTTTTCAGCGAATTCGAACATTTACAACCAGCGTGCGTCTTGGGGACCGGCTATCGAGACGATCCGACCGGCTTCGGGCGGATCCTACGGGACGAGTCAGGAAAATTCGCTGGAATCGTCGAAGAAAAAGATGCGACGCCACAGCAGCGGTCGATTACGGAGGTCAATCTCAGTTGCTATGTCTTCAATTGTCGCGATTTGCTGGGTTCGCTTGAGCAACTGAATAACACCAACGTCCAAGCAGAGTATTATGTCACGGATTGCCCGAGCATTCTTTTGGCGGAAGGGAAGGAAGTGCGTGCGTTGGATGTGTTAAAGCCCTGTGAGAGTTTGAGCATCAATACGATGAAGGACGTGCAGCAGGTCGAAGCTGAGATGCTGCGGATGCTGCGGATGCAGCAGTCGGGCTGAAGCTGAAAACGTGTTTCTTTAGATTGCTGGAGTCCCGCCTTTAGGCGGGTATAGCACGGATTACTTAAGCGAGAATGCCGGCTAAAGCCGGGACTCCAACGAACGATGGCACGAAACCACCGACGAGAACAATGAAAGACATCAAGCTTTTCAGCGGACGTGCGAATCCCGAATTGTCGGCAAAAATCTGCAAGTACGTGGATTTGCCTCCCGGTGATATCTCATTGGGGAATTTTCCCGATGGCGAGACTTCCTGCAAGATCCTGGAAGACATCCGCGGGCGCGACGTTTTTCTAATCCAGCCAACCTGCCCACCGGTCAACGACCACCTGATGGAATTGTTGATCATGATCGAAAGCTGTAAACGGGCAAGCGCCGAACGAGTGACCGCCGTCGTGCCCTACTACGGGTACGCTCGTCAGGATCGCAAGGACGAAGGTCGAGTTCCGATCACCGCCAAGTTAGTGGCCAACCTGATCACCCGCGCCGGTGCAGACCGCGTGCTGACCATGGATCTGCATGCAGCTCAGATTCAGGGCTTCTTCGACGTACCCGTCGATCATCTGTATGCCGCACCGGTCTTAAACGAACATTTCAGAAACATGGGGCTAAACCCGGAAGACATCGTCGTCGTCAGTCCGGATGAAGGCAGCATCAAGCGGCGCTAGGCCACGTCAAACGATTGGGCGGCAAACTGGCGATTGTCGACAAACGACGAAGCAGTGCCGAGAAGACGTCGCAGGAGAACATCATTGGTGGACCGATCGAAAATAAGATCGTTTTGATGTTCGACGACCTGATCAGTACCGCCGGTTCGATCTGCGGAGCCGCACGGATCCTTGCAGAAAAAGGTGTGCGCGAAATCCACGTCGCCGCGACGCATGCCGTCCTGTGCGGTACCGCATCGCAGCGACTAGAGGAATCGCCCGTTACAAGCGTGGTGGTGACCGACACGATACCGCTGACGGAAGACCAGCTGACCGATAAGATGACGGTATTGAGCGTCGCGGCGTTACTGGGGGAAGGCATCAAGCGAATTCATCGCAATGAATCGGTCAGTCGACTTTTTCGCGAATAGGCCCGCTGCCAGCTGCATTGCCCAATTTGCCCGGAAATGGACAAATATACCTCCCAGGCTCTCCCTACCCAACGATTTAGGGCAGCTGCCATCTGACACGTCGCTTTTCCGTCGGAACGACCGCGTTGGGGCGACTAAGGACGGCGTTGCGGCGGCTATTGCCGGTGTTGCGGCGATTACGGCCGGACGGCGGTGGCCCGCGGCACGTTGAAAATCTGATATTCGTGGGATATCCCGCTGCGCTTCGTCTTGAAATTATTGCCGAATCCGGCAAAATACTAGGTTTGCCATCGGTCGCCGGCCTGTATCCTAGGCGGACGATCGAAATCGGCCCCGTCCGCAGTACCCTCGCAAGGTAGTGCCCGCGCAAGGTGTTGAGGCTTTGGGATGGGAATTCAAATCGAAATACAAGAATCGAGTGGACCTGACGATGGCGGAAGTGCTTCAAGTCAAGAAACGAGAGACGCGCGGTAAACGGAACGCGCGGCGGATGCGAATCGCCGGCCAAATACCAGCCGTGTTGTACGGTCACGGCGAAGAATCGGTCAGCCTAAGCGTCGAGGTTCGCGAACTGAACACGGCGCTGCGGCACGGTAGCCGTATCGTCGATTTGCAGGGTGCGCTGAAGGACAAGGCATTCATTCGAGAGATTCAATGGGACACGTTTGGCGTCGACGTCCTGCACGTGGATTTGACACGCGTTGCCGCGGGCGAAAAGGTGACGATCAATGTTGCGGTCGAGCTGCGAGGTGTGGCTGCGGGCACGAAGGACGGCGGGGTGGTCGAGCATCCGGTCCACGAGGTGGAAATTGAATGCCCCGCCGACAGCATCCCCGAAAAGCTACAGGTCAATATCAACGACTTGCAGTTGGGTGAATCCTTGACGGCCTCGTCGCTCGATTTGCCGGAAGGTGCAAAGCTACTGATCTCCGGTGACACCGTGTTGGTGCAGTGTGTCGAACCACAGGTCCAGCAAGACGAAGACGAGGCCGCGCTGGATGCGGTCGAACCAGAGGTCATCGGCGGTCGCAAGGATGCGGAAGACGAAGAGGGCGACTAGGCGAGCGAACACGAACTGGGTATCAATTGATTTGGGATTTTTCGCGTTTCTGCGAGGAGTGTCGAAAACGCAGGATCAGAGGCCGGTGAAATTAATCGTCGGTCTGGGGAATCCCGGACGAAAATACCAAGACACGCGGCACAACGTCGGTTGGGCCGTGCTGCATGAACTGGAGAAAAGATACGGTACCGGCCCGGCGAAAGCAAAATTTCAAGGCGAGGCAACGGATGCCGAAATTATCGGACAACGTGCTTTGCTGCTGGCTCCGCTCACGTTTATGAATCGCAGCGGCACCAGCGTCGCCGCGGCGAGGAGTTTTTATAGAATAGCTGACGACGACTTGCTGGTGATTTGTGATGACTTCCAGTTGCCGCTGGCCAAAATCCGCCTGCGGAAATCAGGAAGTGCCGGCGGGCAGAACGGCCTAAGCGACATAATCCGAGCACTAGGACATCAAGATTTCGCTCGACTGCGAATTGGGATTGGGACGCCGCCCGAACAATGGGATCCCGCGGATTACGTATTGGGTAAGTTTAGCCGCCGTGATAAAGACGAGATTAAGGACGCGATTCGCACAGCTGCTGATGCCGTCGCTGTGTGGGCGACAGAAGGCATCGCCACATGCATGAATCAATTCAATTGACGAGTTCATTAAATAAAGTGGGGAGTAATTACTTTGGCGGAAAACGTATATGAAGGTTTGTTTCTTCTCGACTCGTCGCTGTACAGCCGTGATCCGTCGGGGGTTTCTGGGCAGATCGACAAGTTTATCGAAAAGCAAGGCGGGACGATTCTGGCAAGCCGCATGTGGGACGAACGACGGTTGGCCTATCCCATCAAGGGACAACGCAAAGGCGCTTACTGGCTGACGTATTTCCGTCTGGAGGGCACCCACATCGCATCCTTGACCGAGGAATGCCAGCGCAATGGCAATATCCTGCGCCAGCTGTTCACGTCGGTTGATCCACGCATTGTCGATCAGCTGGTCAGCCACGCGACACAGGTCCCAGCGGCCCCACCGGTCGCGCCTTCGGAAGAAACACCACCTGGCGCACCTCCGGAAGAAAAATCAGAGGAATCCTCGTCCGTACCTGCCGCCACCGCGTAATCCACATGGTTGCCGGTTCGGCACGAATGTGATATCGTGCGATACGGTACGCCTGTGCAGTAGTCGATGCCGCACGATTCGATGCATTTGTGATTGCCGCAATTGAAAAGGACATCGAAGAAGCGGGCCATCGATCTATTCGGAGATCAACGATTCGGAGATTCGGCAACAGAAATCCAAAAGGCTGGCTTTTTCGCCACATTGGCTTTGGAAATGCTGTAGTCGGTTCGCCGAAGACCTGAAAAGGAGGGCATGATGTCGGACTACAATCGAGTGATTTTGATGGGAAGACTGACGCGCGATCCTGACCTGCGCTACACGCCCAACGGGACGGCGGTCGCTGAGTTCGGACTGGCGGTGAATGATCGTCGCAAGGACAGTCAATCGGGCGAATGGATCGAGGATACCCAGTTTATTGACATCACGATGTGGGCCCGGCAGGCCGAAATCGCTGCCGAATATCTCGCGAAGGGTTCGCCCATATTCCTGGAAGGCCGCCTCAAATTTGATTCGTGGGAAAAGGAAGGCCAAAAACACTCGAAACTTCGCGTCGTGGCCGAACGAATGCAGTTTATCGGTCCGCGCGGCGAACGCAGCGGCCAGGCGGCCGGTGGCCAGCCAAGGGCCGCCCAAGTACCAGGTGACGCTCAAGCAGGCGGCGGCAGCCCCGCAGCCGTTCCGGCCGAGGCCCACGCAGGTCAACCACCACGGGACGACATTCCCTTTTAGGATGATTTAAGAAAATGCCAAATATGCAGCAAAAAAGACGCAAACGCACCTCGACCTCTCGTGTCAAACGCATCGCGCGAGGTCCTAACGGTGGCGTGGAATTGCTTCTGATTCAGTCCGTCGATCAACTGGGCGGTCAGGGTGACGTCATCGAAGTGAAACCAGGCTTTGCCCACAATTATTTATTGCCTCAGGGCTTGGCGACCGTAGCGACGGACCATCACAAGCGGATGGTCGAAAAACATCGTGCAAAACTGGCGGCGATTGAAGATAGTCGTCGTAGCGGGCTGCGGAAGTTGGCGACCGCGATCGGCAATCTCAGCGTGACCATCGAAGCGAACGCGAACGACGAAGGTCACCTGTACGGCAGCGTCGGCGGACCGGAAATTGCCACGGCTCTGAAACGCACGGACATCACCGTGACGGAAGACCAAATAAGGCTGTCGGGGCCATTGAAAGAGTTGGGACTGTACACCGTTCAGGTCCATTTGGGACCCGAAATTGACGCCGATTTGAAAGTCTGGGTCGTGCCCAGCGTAATGGATGACGAGAAGGCGAGCGAAGGGTAAAAAAAGCGCAGTAACGGTCGACTTCGTCGATCGTTCCCGGTTCCTTCGCCAACTCAGGATTTTTTGGTCTCAGGATGATGATCAATGGCCACGGCGAGTAGATCTGCACGAACGGCATCGTCAGACGGACTGCAACTGCTGGATCGCGGTCTGCCCTCGAACCTGGAGGCGGAACGCAACACGCTTGGCAGCATGCTGCTGTTGCCAGAAGTCTGCGACGATGTCTCGCTGATCCTGCGGCCAGATGATTTCTACGACGAAGCGCATCGGACGCTGTATAAGCATATTCAGGCGTTGTACGAGAAGGGTCAAAAGGTCGACATGACCTTGCTTGTCGATCGTTTGAAATCCGCCGGCGAATTCGAAGAGGTGGGCGGAGCGGCCATGTTGGCAGAGGTGGCTCATTCCGTTCCCACGGCCGCCAATGCCGCCTATTACGCCCGGATTGTCCAGGACAAATCGCTGCTACGGTCTTTGATCCATACCGGTACCACTATCGTCAAGGATGCCTACGATCAGAATGAGCCTTCCCGCGATCTATTGAATCATGCGGAAGAGCGAATCTTTGGCATTCGGGATCAACGCGGCTCGACCGGCGATGTAACAGAGATCCACGATGTCTTGATGGAAGCGTTCGAGCAGATCGACGCGCGGATGGAACACGGCGGTGCCAACGGCGTGGCGACCGGTTTTACAGATCTCGACAGACTAACCGGTGGTATCCATCCAGGCGAACTGATCATCGTTGCGGCACGGCCAAGTATGGGTAAGACGGCGCTCGCTTCGAATATCACCGACTACGTAGCCGTTGAAGAAAACCAGCTGACGTTGTTTGTCAGCCTGGAAATGTCACGCTTGGAGCTGGCTCAGCGCATGATGTGCGCCCGCGGCGAAATTAACGGCGAGAAGTTTCGCAGCGGGTTCCTGTCGGGCACCGATCACAAGAAGCTGATCGAAGTCTCGGCGACGCTGGGAAAGAGCCCCCTCTTTATCGACGATACTCCCACCCGGACCGTCACCGAGATTATCGCGACCGCCAGACGGCTTAAGCGACGACACGGAACCTTGGGCCTGGTCGTTATCGACTACCTCCAGCTGATTCAGCCCGACAACACCGCCGAGCCGCGGCAAGAGCAAGTCGCGAAGATCGCTCGACGGCTCAAAGCGATGGCCCGCGAGCTGGCCGTTCCCGTCCTCTGTCTAGCGCAATTGAATCGTCAAGCCGAAATGACGAAGGACAATCGCCCAAAGCTCAGCCACCTCCGCGAGTCCGGTGCCATCGAGCAAGATGCGGATGTGGTGTTGATGGTCCACCGCGAAGAGTATTTCCTGAGCCCGCAAGAACGGGAAGGGATGAAATCCGGGGCGAATCCGAATAGCTGCCTCGGCGAGGCAGACATCATCATCGCCAAACAGCGTAATGGCCCGACAGGCGACGTCAAACTGCATTGGTTCCAGCAATACACCAGTTTTCGTAATTCAACGAAGCCGGCGCATGAGGAATTCAATTCGTATGGGGGCGGCGAGAGTTTCTGATCGGACTCGATCCGAGGGTGCAGCCCTGCTCAGGTGTGACATTACTGCTAGTGGCGAGTGCCCCACGTCGTTTCATTTTGCAGGTTGACCTGGTGCGCCGGGACTACTGACAAGTTCGGACAAGGTTTCCTGGCGTGGCTGTTTGACGTTCGCGTCGAATGGTGGCACCTTCACCATTGCTAGCAAATTGGTTTTCGATCAATTCGGCTTGCCGCGTGACGGGCATTTCCTGTATTTCTCCCGAACCTTTCGCCGCTAGCCGTGCGTAGTTAGGAAGGTTGTTCAACCCTTCAACTAGCGAATCAGGCGACGCGGTAATGTGTACTCGTCTATTTTTTCGCGATCCAGGGACGGACCGAGTTGATGTTCAGCGTCAAGGCTTTCTTAGGCCGGGCTCTGCATAGCTTCAGGTGCATCGCCGTTGTTGCGCTGTGGCTGAGCCCGCTCGTGTCGTTCGCCCAAGATCGATACGGACTTTCGTCGCCAAGTCCCTCGCGAGTCTCAACCAGTTTCATCGGACAAACGATTGCCGAAGTTCAGATCGTGGGCTATCGTTCGATCAGCGAACATGAAATACGCGCCGAACTTGATACCAGAGAGGGACAAGCGTTCGATCCGATGACCGTGACACGCGACGTCAAGAATCTGACAAAGACGCGCAAGTTCTTCGATGTCAAGGTAAAGACTCGGCCCGGTCCCCAACCGCAAACCGTCGTGGTCGTTTATGAGGTGTTCGAATTTCCGCGACTGGAATACGTCCATTTCATCGGGAACGCCCAGATCACATCGAAGGCGCTGAGGAAACAAATCGAATTGAAGGAGGGAGATGCCCGCGACACCTCGACCATCGAAACGGCTCAGCGAAAAATCAAGGATTTCTATCAAGAACGCGGCTACAACAAGATTCAAATTGAAGTCGCCGAAGGCTTGAAGCAATCCGATCGTGGCGCGGTCTTCCGAATTCATGAAGGACCACAGCAGCGGATTTGGACAGTCAAGTTCGTCGGAAACACCATCGTTTCCGGAGGGCGGCTTAAAACCCAGATTCAATCCAAACCAAGTAAAGTCAAATTGGTCACGCCGCTGGCCAAGGGATATGTCGATCGGCGTAGCATCGATGAAGATGTTGACCGCCTGACATCTTACTACCGTAGTCTTGGTTATATGGTCGCGCGTGTTGGGCGATTACTAAAGTTCGACGATGACGGCCGGTGGGCCGAGCTGACTTTTGTTATCGATGAAGGACCTCGTTTCGTCGTCCGAAGCGTAACGTTCAACGGCAACGAGATCTACGACGACGCGCAACTGCAAGCGTTGCTTTCGCTGAAATCGGGTGAGTATTTTGACCAGGCGAAAATGACGCGCGATGTTCGCGAATTGACCGACGCGTACGGCAGTGTCGGTTTTATCATGGCGAATGTTAAGCCCGAACCGCGGACGCTGGAGCGCGACCCAGAAGTCGATTTGGTTTTCGACATCGCCGAAGGGGATCGTTATCGAGTTGGTGAAATCCACGTTACGATCACTGGCGACAGCCCACATACCCAACGCTCAGTCGCTTTGGATCGGATTTCGATCCGACCGGGCGATATCGCCGACATTCGCGAAATCCGCGACAGTGAACGGCGGCTGAGATCGTCCGGGCTATTTTTGAGCGACCAGGTCCGTGGCATCCAACCCAAGATTGTCTTCCGGCAGCGCGACGAAAACGAGTCGATGGCGGATCATGGACAATCCTCGAGCACCATCCGAGGTCAAAGTCCAGAGCGTCCGCGAGGCGATCATCCACGCGCACGCCCGGCGCAGGGGGTGTACCGGTGAACTGCCCCCAACGAGGCTTTGTCGGGAAAAATGCTGGTGAAATGCCATACGATGGGCCTCCGAGCCCGTCGATTATGCATACACTTGTCGGACGATTGGCACGGAGGCCCATCGTTCGCGACTTCCGACAAAGCCTGGTGCTCTGCTGGCTGATGGTCCTGACTGCGGTCGGCATGTCCAGCGGCTGCCATAAGATGGGAGCCCATCGACCGGCGGACCTGCTGTCAGCGTCTATTCCGACGTCACGTCAGGCCCCGTTCATGTCCGGTTCAACAACGCTGGCGGCGGCCACGCCGGTGAATCGTTCGACGATACCAGGTTACCCCAGCCTAACGGAAAGACCTGTTGTCCGCGGTCAGAACGAACAGGGAAATCGTTTCGGCGGGAGTAGTGTTTCCCAGATGCCTGACGAACCGCTGGGCGATACCGTGATGGGACCGCGTTACAGCACACCCAATCCGCCGTTCGCCGGACAGCAAGTTCAGTATGCCCAGCCGGCACAAGCATTCCCGCCAGGTGCCGGCACCGCGCCAAACTTCCAGGGACCATTCTATCCCCCTGGAACCGGCCTTGACCAGAATTTTGGAGGACAACCAACACTGCCCAACGGTGGATATGTCTTCCCGACCAATCAACCACCCTTTACTCCGCAATCTCCGCTGGTCCTGCCCGAAAAACCGATCGACCTCGATTTGGTGCTGCAGGAGGCGCAGACCGGTCGGTTCATGTTTGGTCTCGGAATCAATTCCGATGCCGGGTTGGTCGGTAACATCGTGATCGACGAACAGAATTTCGACATACTTCGCTTGCCGACCGGCATCGACGATTGGCTGAACGGAACCGCGTTTCGAGGCGCCGGACAGCGATTCCGTGCTGAAGCTCTGCCAGGTACGGAAGTCCAACGGTATTCGGTGAGCCTTTCGGATCCTTATTTCCTCGGCACTTCGGTCAGTTTTGGCGTCAGCGGCTTTTACTACGAACGACAGTTTACTGACTGGGACGAACGACGTTGGGGTGGTCGGGTGAATTTGGGCTACCTCTTCCCTGAACGTCCTGATTTGTCGACGACGCTTTCTGCCCGCTACGAGGAAATCGAAATCGCCAAACCCAGTGCACCAGCTCCAGAACTACTGGCGGTAGTCGGATCGAACCAATTGATCAGTCTTCGCTGGGAAGTCGCGCATGACACGCGCGACAACGCCTTTCTGCCCTCCGAAGGGCACCTGCTGCGGCTTGCCTACGAACAAGGTCTGGGTACGTTCACCTATCCGCGTTTCGAAGGCGATTTTCGACGATACTTCGTAATGCGCGAGCGTCCGGACGGTTCGGGACGCCATGTGTTAGGAATCGCGGGACGCCTCGGCGTATCGGGTTCGGACACTCCGATCTATGAAAACTTCTTTGCCGGCGGATTTTCGACATTGCGCGGTTTCGAATTCCGTGGGGCGTCGCCCCGGACCTTGGGCGTTGTCGTCGGTGGAGAATTTCAGTTACTGACCAGCGCCGAATATCGTTTTCCGTTAACGGCGGACGATAACCTGTACGGTTCGTTCTTCGTGGATGGCGGTACGGTCGAGCGGTCGGTGGAAATCAATAATTTCCGAGTAACGCCGGGCTTCGAGCTGCGGATCAACATTCCGGCTCTGGGACCTGTTCCTCTGGCAGTCGGTTTTGGCGTCCCGATCAGCCACGCTCCTGGCGATCAGCTACAGGTCTTCCACTTCTTTGTGGGTGTGAGCCGATAACATCGTGCGATCGTTGGATGGCTCGACTGGAACCGTGGGCTACTGCCCATCGGCTGATTTATTGAACGCTATTGGCGTTCAACGATTCGCATTGTCACTCTTTGGACAGCGCGAACAAGCGGCAACGGCTACGTAAGCGGTTCGCTGGACGCAAAGGGTAGCGGGTAGCTTGGCATCCAGCCGAGCGGCAACGTGATGCCCGTGATCCAGCGTGCTTCGTTGGACGCCAGAAATGCAACGGCCGCGGCGACATCCTGCGTGACACCAATTCCCAATGGATGACAGTCCTGCAGTTTTTCCCAAGCCTCGGCGGTCAAGCGCTGGACATGCCGCGCTGCCATCGGAGTACGTACCAGGGCAGGCGCGACGCCAACAACGCGCACGCCCACGGGCGCGAGTTCGATGGCTAGCGATTGCGTCAATCCGTTCAAACCGGCTTTGGTCGCACTGTAGGCAACCAGGCCCGGCGTGCCGCCCAACGAGCTGGAAGACGAGATATTTACGATCACTCCGCCATGCTCCTTCAACGACCCCAACATCGAACGCGACGTACGCATCGCGCCGGTCAAGTTCACATCGACTAATTGGTGCCATTCTTCGTCGGTTAGGTCTTCAAAATTGTTAGCGGTATCGATCCCAGCGTTGTTGACCAGAACGTCGATCTGTCCGAATTCATCGAGACATGCGTCGCGGCAGCGATCGATGTCTTCCTGGCGTGTGACGTCGCAGTTGTTCCAAAAGACCCCCTGACCGTGCGCCTCAATCCGCTCAATCAAATCATTGGGTTCTTCTCGCGACATCAGCCACACGGCCGCCCCCTCTTTCGCGAGGCGCTCCGCGATGGCCCCGCCAATACCGTGGGGGCTAGCGCCAGTAATGACAGCAACTTTTCCCGTGAAGCGAGCCGGCATATTGGGGGATGCGACGGTGTTTGATGAAATCTTGATCTCTGAGTCAGCGGACATAAGCGGTTTGAATTCCGTGATCGAACAACGCAACTAGAGAGAAGAGGAGAAAACGAATTCCCCCAATCGCGCGCCTCTGCGACGGCGCAACAAGCCAACCGGCGGCCGCAAACTGAACCTCTATCTTCGGCTCACCCCCGCACAGCAGCCAGCACCTATTTTGGAAACGGTGGCCACAAATGTCAAACCATTCCCCACTATTTTCGCTGAATGAACGCCGCCGCAAAGACTGTCCAGGGCGGTCGATCGGTCGGGGAGCACAACGAATTGCTAGTACTGCTTGGACCGCCTGCTGGTTTTCGCCTGAATCGCGCCGTTAAAGTTTGCCACGATTCGCTGGATGATTACCTACTAAGTCTTGATGTGAGAACTATTAAAGGCAGCGCACTGCGCTCTCGATAAAATTCACGGAACGCGCACCGCCGCTACCGTACGCTCAAAACGAAAATCCCCCCCCGCCAGCGAAGGTCGTATAGGAGATTCTGATGTATTTGCGCCGCATATCCTGGTTGCTGCCCGTTACGGTGGCAATGACGGTCGTCGTCGTTGTCGGCCCTACCGTATCTTACGGACAAGATCTTCTTACGGAGCAAACGCTCGACAAAGCGCTAGTTCCACAGGACGAGGCCCTGAGCACCGACGCGGTCAGCACGGAAGCGGAGGTTATTCGCGAGCGCTATGCGAATCGCGCGGTGAAGGTTGAGCGCGAAGTCATCCGCGACGCGACAGACAATTACGTTAACCACGGTTCCTGGCGGATGTGGGATCAGGAAGGCAACATGATTGCCAAGGGCCAGTACGATCAAGGGAATCGCGGCGGTTCATGGACCGCCTGGTATGCCAAAACCGACAACAAGACTTTTCAACAAGCCCCGTACAAGGAATTTGTCGGCCCATTCACGTCGAACGCTAACTTTCGTGGCGGTGAACTGGACGGCTCGTGGACGGTCTACGACGGTAAAAAGCGAAAAATTGTTGAGTTTAGCTATGCTAATGGTGTTCGCCACGGCGAGTGCTCGAAATACTACAGCAACGGACGCAAGATGGAGCAGGTCGAATACAAGAACGGCGAGCTCGACGGCGTCTATCGTCAGTGGACGGCAGATGGACACATGGTTACCGACGACGTCTACGAAGACGGCCGCACGATCGGCAGGAAAATAACGCACTATCGCGATCAAAAGAAGAAGAGCGAAGGCGAATACCTGCTGGCCACGCAGCAACTGGCTGGAAAAGACGATTGGTGGACGCTTACGTTCGCCACCACCGTTAAGAACGGCGAGGACGAGAAGCACGGCGAATGGCGAACATGGTATCCCAACGGCCAGGCGCAAGTCGAAGGCACCTACAAACACGATCGGCCGTCCGGCGAGTCGTCCTGGTCATGGTGGTATCCGAACGGCCAGAAAGCCGTCGAGGGCAGCTACGAAGCCGGCCAACAAAATGGCACGTGGACATGGTGGCATCAGAACGGTCAGAAAAAGCTGGCTGGCAGCTACATCGTCGGGGAACCGTCCGACAAATGGATTTGGTGGAAACAGGACGGCCAGGTCCTGCAAAAGATGGACTTTTCGGCCGCTAATCGTGACCTGGCCGTGGACGACTTGCGGGAATCGGCCGACGACGACGGCGCTAACAGCGGCGCCGACGCTCCCAGCGTATTGTCCGTCCCCATCACCACAGAACTGCCCGAACTGCAGACCATCAAGAAATAGAATACCTGGTGTCGCCCTCCTACGGCCCAGCCGCAACGATGTCGGGCTGGTGACGACGATGCATTCATAACGGGTGAGACGGAAGTGCCCAGCGACCACTTCACCCGGTGGCACGCCTTTTCGTCGGACGAGTGTCGTGCTGTTCATGCGAACTGGCTGTTCGACCAGCACTAGCCGCAGTTGACTTCACTTTTCGCTACACCGCTGGCCTCTTTTGGGACGCTCCAGCCCGCCGCCGCCGAACGACCGTGACGCAATAGTTTAGGTGCAGAACCACGTCATTCGATCGGCACGTCCTTCAATCCGCAGATCGCTCACACTGTCACTGCGCCGTAATTCGCTACTCCTGTGGTTCCGGCATTTCCGCGCTGGCACCGTGCCATCCGTGCGTTAAACTACACCCGCCCTCAAGTCCAGCCTTTGCCGCTTCCCCAACAACACGAAAGACGTGTAGATGAGACTTCGTTACATCCCACTTGTTTTCTTGCTTTGGCCGCTGCTCGGCGTTCTAGCCGCTGGTGAAGAAGCAGGATCTGTCAGGGACGGAAGGCGCGACGAAACCGCCGACGTCACGCAAGAATTCTTGCAGCTGCTAGACGACCAGTGGGAACATTCTTTAAGAAATTCGCCCGTATGGGCAACGCGCACCGGCGATCGTCGGTACAACGATCAACTCCAACGCCAAACTCCGGATGACATCCGTTCCAACGTCAGGCAGCAGCAGGAATTTCTGCAGCGACTTGAGCGGATTGATCGCGCGCAGCTTTCTCGCAGTGATCAGATGAATTACGACATTCTGAAGCTAAATCTACAGAATGCCTCGTCGGAACACGACTTCGAGTCCTACCTCATGCGAATTACCAATCGCGCAGGATTTCACATCAGTTTCCCGGAGTTGCGGCTGCAGGTTCCTCTGAAAACCGTAGAAGACTATGACAACTACATTGCACGGTTAAGTCAGTTTCGGCGCTACTGCCACGAAAACATCGAACTGATGCGACTTGGGATTGGCAAGGGGATGACGACGCCCAGCATTGTCCTGGCTGAATACCGCAAAGCGATCGATGCCCACATCGTAGACGAACCGACAAAGAGTCTGCTCTACGAACCCTTCAAGGAGTTGCCGACATCATTCGACAAGCAGGAAGCGAGGCGTTTACGGGCTGACGCCGCAAAGGCGATACGGGAAAGTGTCGTCCCCGGTTATGAGGATCTTCTGACGTTCATGCGTGACGAGTACATGCCCGCTTGTCGCGAAACCATTAGCGCTTCGGCGCTACCACAAGGTCGAGACTACTATCGCTACCTGGTACGAAAATTCACCACGCTTGACTTAACACCGGACGAAGTCCACGCGCTCGGCCTGTCCGAGGTGAAACGCATCAAGGTCGAGATGGAAAGCGCGATCCGCGACACGGGGTTCGACGGCGACTTTGACAAGTTTGTCGAGTATCTGCGGACGGATCCGAAATTCTATGCCGCAACCAAAGAGGATCTGTTAAGGCAGGTGGCAATGTCGTTGAAGACAATGGATGGACTGCTGCCACAGCTCTTTAACCGCTTGCCCCGCATGCCCTACGGCATTCGCGAGGTTCCCGCCTATGTTGCGCCCGTGGCGACGACCGCCTATTACGAACCGCCCGCCGGCGATGGAACCAGGGCCGGGTTCTATTTCGTCAACACGTATGACTTGAAGAGCCGGCCGCTCTTCAACCTTGAAGCGCTCTCGTTGCATGAAGCGGTTCCTGGACACCACCTGCAGATCGCACTTCAACAAGAACTAACCGACGTGCCGAAGTTTCGCCGTTTCATGTCGTTTACCGCGTTTTCCGAGGGTTGGGCCTTGTATGCCGAACGTTTAGGTCTGGAAGTTGGACTCTATTCCGATCCGTACCAGAATTTCGGGCGCTTGAATTTCGAGATGTGGCGCGCCTGTCGCCTGGTTGTCGACACCGGAATCCACTATCTCGGATGGACGCGGCAGCAAGCGATTGATTTCATGACAGCTCATACCGCCGAGACCGCCCACAATATCCGCTCGGAAGTAGATCGCTATATCAGCTGGCCGGGACAGGCACTGGCGTACAAGATCGGCGAGCTGAAAATCCGCGAATTGCGCAAGCTGGCGGAGGAAGAGTTAGGACACCGCTTCGACGTCCGTCAATTCCACGACGTTGTCTTGGGCAGCGGCGCCATTCCCTTGCCCGTCCTCGAAGAAAACGTCCGGGTCTATCTCCGCGAGACGCTGGCGAGCGAGAACAAGGACTAGCCAGACCGCCTAATCACAACTTTGCCCATGTGTTGACCCGACGCCAGGTATTTATACGCTTCGTTGGCCGCTTGGAACTCAAAGACGCGATCAATCCAAGGTCGGAGCTGGGCCGCTTCGACCGCCTGGACTAACCGCTGCAGTTCCACCCTCGATTCCATGTAAATGCCTCGCAACGTAACCTGATGCATGATGAGCTGAAAGACGCTAAGCGTTGCGTGTAGACCGTCTAGCACGCCGATCACGCCAACGCGCGCCCCGTAGCCGCACGACTGGATCGATGAATCCAACGTGGCACCTCCCGCAGTCTCGACGACGACATCCACGCCGTGACCGTCGGTGAGCACACGAACTTCCTTCGGCCAGCCGTCATTCCGATAGTCGATCGTATGGTCGACACCGATCCGCTGCAGTACGAGTTGTGCCTTTTCCTGCTTGGATGTTGTCAATATTACGCGTGCGCCAAGCGATTTCGCCAGCTGCGCGGCGAACAGCGAAACACCCCCCGTGCCGTGAACCAGTACCCATTCACCAGGCGCCGTATGCCCGTGCGTAACGACGGCGGCCCAAGCGGTCAGCCCGGCAACGGTTAGGGTACAGCCTTCACTAAAATCGAAATGGTGAGGCAACTTGACGAGCGCGTCGGCCGGATAGACTAACTGCTCGGCCAAGACTCCGTCGACGCCCTGGCCCCCCACAAACGACTGGGACCACTTGCGCGTCAGTTGGCCGGCCACCCAATCCTTAATGGGCGCATTCAGTACTCGATCACCCGCTACCAGCTGCGTAACTTCCGGACCAATCTCGCTGACGACGCCTGCCATATCGGACGCCGCGACAATCGGTGGGTCTTGCACACCGCCGTATTCGCCACGTGCGACCAGCAGGTCACGATAGTTGAGCGATACGGCCCGGACATCAACCTTAACTTCACCGATACCGGGTGACGGACCAGGCCTTTCGACCATTTGCAGACCGTCCAATCCCGACCCATCGGTCGTCCAACATCGCATCGTTCAATCCTCGTGCTGCAGGGGGGGCACCAACCAGGCAAGAGTTTAGCAGAGCCGCGCAGCCCGGCAATCGTCGGGAACTGCCGAGTTTCCACGTTCCGCGCTAAGCTAGCTTGACCGACCACAGCCCTTTCTCTACTCTCCGCCCAAACTGCCAGGTGATCGCGTTGTCGCCATCGCGAAGCCCTCTACTGATCGCAACGTACTATGTCGCATCGTACGACGAAAATATTTATTCGATCCGTGATCGGCAGCGGTATGCTGCTCTCCGCGTTCGCAACTTCGTATATCGTCGATGCCAACGAGCCAAACAATGGTCCGCAAATGCTGCTTTTGCGGAACGGTGAAGTTCTCCGCGGCCATATAACGCTGTACGGCGACAATTATCTGGTCACACTACCGTACGGCGAAATCCAAATTCCGATCAGCAACGTCGAACACGTATGCCAAACGATCGTCGAGGGCTTTCGTCTGAAACAAAGCGCAATTCGTTTCGGGTCGGCTCGACAACATTACCAGCTTGCAGAATGGTGTTTGGACCAGGGGCTGATTGACAGCGCTCGTGAAGAGCAGGAGATCGCGACTTCACTACAACCGGATCATCCGTTGGCGCCGGGAATTCAACGGCGACTCAAGGCGGCTGAAGGGGTGCCCGATATCGCGACGGTCGACGAAGCCGTACCACCGCAACCCTCCCGCCCCGCAGAACTCGATTCCATGGTCCAGGGCATGCCGCCCGGCAGCGTCGAGTCGTTTGCTCGGTCCGTTCAGCCATTGTTAATCAACAGCTGCTCGGCGCGGGCTTGTCACGGATCGGCTGCCGAAAACAACTTCCAGCTTTTGCGTTATCCTCATGGTCAAGTCCCACCGCGGCGAATAACCTTGCGCAACCTGGAGTCTGTCATGAATTGGGTCGATCGGAAAGATCCGAATTCCAGCCGGATTTTGCAGGCGGCAAGTCACCCGCACGGGCGGTCGCAAACATCTTCCATGCTACGAAAAGCGGGCCAGGAGAAATTGCGCGAGTGGATTCTGCTGCTTGCCGAGCCCCAAGAAGCTTCCCAATCGAGTGTCTCCCAATCGAGCGTGGGCCAATTGGGTGACCCTGATCAGCCGGCAGGAATTCGGGTCTCCCGTGCCCCTGTGGATCCGACTTCACTGCACAACCCGGCGGACGCCAGCGAACATCCGACGGCGGTTGAACCGCCCGATAGGGTGCAAGGGCCGGCAAACCCCTATCGCCCCCGCGACCCGTTCGACCCGGAGATCTTTAACCGACGTTACCACGCTCAATAGCGTTCGGCAGTCATTTCCCCTCCGGCCAGCAACTTGTCTGATTTTAGCGGAAAATCGTCACGCTCCGCCACGGTCCTCTACACACCTCTACACACGATTGCCGAAGTACCGTGGAATTCGGTACTCCACGAGGGATCATTTCCCCCCCCAACTTGTCGCCAAATAGCGTCTAAAGCGTATGATATAGGGGACGTTTCAATTGAGTCTGCCTTGCTGAGATTGGCCAGGCACTTTGCCATGGATTTGGTCCGTCGATTGCCGCGATTTGCGGGGCAATCAGGGGACGGCGACACCCAGGGGAGAATTTAGGATGAACCGCGCAGGTATTAGTTCTTGGGCAACGATCGCCATGCTCATGTTGGTTTTGGCAGGCTGTAAGGGCAGAGATGAGTCTTCGCAGGGTAAGAAGATTGAAGATCCGAACATCCCTGACATCGCTGCAATCCCCGGTGATCCCGACAATATTTCGCAGCCCTTCGCCGATTCAGCCATTGATCTCGATCCGACGAACTATACGAACTATTTGTCCGCGGACGACGAACCTTCCGAGCACATCCTGAAGGAACTTAAAAAAGTCACCGTTAAATACGAAAACGGAAAGATTAAACGGACCTGCCAGCAAAAGGAACTTGAAAATGGCGAGAAGCAGTTTCATGGTGAGTTCAGCGAGTGGTGGGATACCGGGAAACTTTGGAAGACCGGCCAGTACATCGACGGAGTGCAGACCGGAGAATGGAAGTTTTACAATCGCCTTGGTCGATTGACGAAGCAGGGAAAATATGTCGCTGGCCGACCGGATGGCGAATGGGTCTATTTTCGTAAGGATGGGACCCGACAGCGCATCGAGTCCTACTCCAATGGAGACCGGGACGGCAATTGGGTCGAATTCGACAGCACCGGAGAAATTCCGATCCAGGATCTCCATTTCCTAAACAAGCAGCGACACGGTAAATCGACGAAGTGGTATGCTCCCCAAAAAGGCGATGATACGCGCCGTAAATCCATGGAGATCGAATATAGTGACGGCCGTCAGCACGGCAAGGCCTCGGAATGGTACGAATCCGGTCAACTCAAAACCGAGATTCAATTCAAAGGTGGCAAACGGCACGGTCGCGCCTGCGCAGTGGGACCCTAGCGGCAGACTTGTCAACGAGATGCACTTCAAAGATGGCGAGCTAGTGCACGAGCCGAATAAAGATAGTTCGCCGGAAAAACCGCAAGAAAAAGCGGCCGGCGACTAACGCTCGCCGTGAGTGGCATTTGTCACCGTCGTCCATTGCGTTAGTCTATTCACTGGAGTCCTGGCGAACGAATTGGTCAGGCGAGCGATAGTGACGGCGATCGCAGGCGAAGGGCGATTGCAGCCTAAGGAGGATCCATGCTGGATCGAAATCGGAATAAAGAGGAAAACGATCCGTCACAGGATTCGAAGAAGCCGTATCGTCCCCAGTTGAACGCCACCTCGTTGGTATTCCTGACGATTCTCTTGTTGGCGCTCGTGTTGCTGATCTTTTCCAGTACGACACTACCGCGGTCGGAAATCACCCAGACGTTTTTCGAGGCTCAACTCAAAACGGGCAATGTTGCAGAGCTTAGTAGTGAAGGCGACTATTTTTTCGGCAAGTTCAAAAATCCGCCGGAGAAACCCCGCAAAGCGGATGCCGAAGCGAAGAAGGGCGCTGATGACGAGCCGGAAAAATACCATGAACTTTTTTCGACGTTTGTCGACGAGCACGCCGCCGAAGATGTGCAGAAACTGATCAGGCAAAGCGGAGCGGACTACGCGCCGCAAGAGCAAACCGATGATACTCGGTGGCTGATTTTCATCTACCTGTTTGTCTCGATCCTGTTGTTTTTCGCCGTGATCACCATGTTCCGCCGCGCTCGCGATCAGTTCATGGGCGGGGGCGGAATTCTCTCAGGGTTTTCGAAGAGTCCGGCACAGCGATACGAGGCCAGCACGGAGCGAGTAACGTTTGGGGATGTGGCTGGCCTGGAGGGCGTGAAACGTGATCTCCAGGAGGTCATCGATTTTTTGAAAAACCCCGAGCACTTTCAGCGGCTCGGCGGTCACGTCCCCAAGGGAATTCTGCTCAACGGTCCGCCCGGCACCGGCAAAACGCTCTTGGCCCGTGCCGTGGCCGGTGAAGCGGGGGTTCCGTTCTACTCAATCAACGGCTCGGAGTTTATTCAAATGTTCGTCGGCGTTGGCGCGGGTCGGGTTCGCGACTTGTTCCGAACGGCTAAGGAAAACTCCCCTTGCATTCTGTTCATCGACGAAATTGACGCGGTCGGACGACATCGCGGCACGGGGTTAGGTGGCGGTCATGACGAACGAGAACAGACATTGAATCAAATCTTGAGCGAGATGGACGGATTTCAGCCCAACGAGTCGGTGATGGTCTTGGCCGCCACGAATCGACCTGACGTCTTGGACCCCGCTCTGCTACGACCTGGCCGATTCGATCGCCATATCACCGTCGATCGACCGACGCAAAAAGGTCGTGTCGCGATCTTCCGCGTCCACAGCAAAAACGTACCACTTGCCGACGACGTCGATCTGGAAAAACTCGGCGCGGGAACCATTGGGCTTACCGGTGCGGACATACGTAACCTGGTAAATGAAGCAGCCCTGTGGGCCACGCGACAGGGCAAAGATGCCGTCGACATGGACGACTTTGAACACGCGCGTGACAAAGTCATTATGGGAGCTAAACGTGAGGAAGTTCTGTCGGACAAAGAAAAGGAAATGACTGCCTATCACGAGGCGGGGCATGCCCTATTGGCTTGGCTGGTTCCCGGAAACGACCGACTGCACAAGGTCACGATTATTCCGCGCGGCCGCGCGCTCGGGGTGACGCAGCTGCTACCTGAAGAAGACCGCCTGAATATTTGTGAGAGCGATTTACGTGCGCGACTGGTGTTCATGATGGGCGGTCGCGCTGCGGAGAAGATCGTTTACGATGAGTACAGCGCCGGCGCCGAAAACGATCTCACCCAGGCTACTGGCCTCGCGCGTCGCATGGTGGCCCATTGGGGGATGAGTGAAAAGATAGGACCGGTTGCCTACCATTTGACCGAAGAACACCCATTCCTGGGGCGAGAAATTCATGAACAACGGCAGTTCAGCGAACATACACAACAATTGATCGACGATGAGGTAGCCCAGCTTCTTCACAACTCCGATGCCACCGCGGGAAAAGTGCTGACCGAGCACCGCGACAAGCTTGAACAAGTGGCACGGGCCCTGATGGATCGCGAGGTTTTAGATGAGGAGGAGATTGAAGAACTGATTGGTCCCTCCACGCGCTTCGCGCATCAGGGCAACGGCAGTCCGATCACCAGGATTACGACGGAAGCGAAACACGACGCTCTCGACTAGGAACGGCAGTTCATGGCGACTTCGACAGGCACCGCCACCATACGGTCCGCGACTGGCGAATTGCCCGCACTCTCGTCATGGTCGCAGCTCGGCATTGTCGGCCCGTTAGCGTTGTTAGCGATCGAAGTCGGCATTCTCTCGCCGCAAGTAGAATTCAAGAGTGGTGCGATGATGTATCTGGCGCATCCGTTGAGCGCCAATCTCATTCTGGTGGCGACCGTCCTGTTTCTAATACTGGCCGCCAATGGCTTGCGAACCGACGCCGGATCGCAATGGTCCTGGCATCGTGTTTTCTGGTTTGGCGTGAATGTTGTCAGCTTCGTACTGCTCTTCTGCCTGGCAGTCTGGTTGCAAGATCAACCGACGGGAGACTCGCCCTGGATGGCATACGTCGGCTGGGGATTCCTGACGCTGGCCGTTGGTGTATCGGGCTGGCTGGCGTTCGTACCTTTAGGCGTGCTCTTCCGTTGGCTGACCGGCTATTGGGAAAAAGCGATCGGCTCGCTCATTCTCGCGCTCACGTTGGTACTCTGTACACCCGACATTCGTCGACTTTGGTATGCGGTATACATGCCGGTCGAGCGGATGACGGCAGTCATGTTGCAGATTGCCGGCTATAACGACATCCACGGCATTTCTTCGCGAACGGGTAATCCCATCATCGGAGCGGTCGACGGAATACGCTTGGAAGTGACTCCCAACTGCTCGGAAATGGAGTCTCTGGCGGCCTTCATTCTGGTCAGCGGCGTTCTGCTATTTGCCGGCTGGCATCTCATTTATCGGCTACGTTTCTGCGTCGTTGTTTTGGCCGGCTTGACGCTACTCTATTGCCTGTCCGCATTCCGCTTGTTCTTTTTGATCGATATCGCGTCGCGCCTCGATGATTCCGGCATCGCGGTCCGACTCGCTCATTCGCGAATAAGCCAAGTGCTCTTTCTGGCGGCGTCACTATTGATTTGGTTTGGTACGCGCCGGTGGTGGTACCGCGGCAGCCACCTTCCGGCCGAGGCTGCATTGCAAACGAACGAGAACTGACGAGAATACAGGTTGTCATTCCGGGTTTCCCGCGTCGTCGCTGGTAGAGCAGGCTTTTCTCACGATGCCAATGGACGAGCCACTGGAACAGTTTTGGGGCGTTTCGCCGTGGGCCAACGAGACGCGAAAACGCATCCCACAGATCGCTCGGCACCGCTACAACGTCGCCATCACCGGCGCCGAGGGAACTGGCAAGCGACTCCTGGCCCGATTGGTCCACGATCTGAGCCCACGTGCCGAGCAGCCGATGATTCCCGTCGACTGCTCGCTGTTGGGCGAAAGTACGTTCGCCGGACAGATGTTCGGACACGAAGCGGGTGCGATGCCGGCCGCGACAGGTGCCGCGCTGGGATGCCTACGTGCGGCCGATGGCGGAACGGTCTGTCTGGCCCATGTCGAAGCTCTAGCGCTGGAATTCCAACACGAATTGCTGGTGGCGCTCAAATCAAGGAAGGTGACGCCGGTGGGAGGGGACGATCCGATTCCGTTCGACGTCCGCGTAATGACGTCCTCCATGCTGGACTTACAAAAACAGGTCCAAGATCGCAAATTGCTGGCCGAACTGTATACCCTGCTGGACGCGGTCTCGCTAAACACCGTGCCGTTGTCCAAGCGGCGTGAGGATATCGAACCGCTTGCTGTTGGCTTTCTGGCCGAGTTAGCCGAGGAACTGGGCGAATTGCCGAAGCAATTGATGGCTGACGGCTGTCAGCGGCTTACGAAATACGGCTGGCCTGGTAATGTTGCTGAACTGCGTGAGGTCATCGAACGAGCGGCGGTGTTCTCCGAAGGGGAAAATCTGACCGCTCGTTCATTCGCCTTTCTGCCCCCGTCCTGAATCGCTCGTCGTCGGCAAGGTGCTGGACCTTACTCCGGCGGCTGGCTCAGTTTCGCGTGCAGAGCTTCCGCGTCTTTGCGGAAAACGAATAGCGTATTGCTGCTCATCACCTGACTCAGCACTCGCAAGGCTTCCTCCTTGTTGCCCTCCTCTTCCCAATACTTGGCAAAAAAGTACGCCATGTTTCCCGTGCCCCGGCCGGCACCGGCAGCGAGTTTATAGTTCTCAAAAGCTTCCTGTCCCTGTCCCAATTGGAATTGAACAAACCCCAACGTGGCGGCGGCTATCGCGCTGTTGGGAAAATTGCGCCGGTTGGCCTGGGCGACGAGTAAGGCTTCGTTAACCTTTTCACCTGACTGCGCTGCCAAGACCATCGCCAGATGATTGCGAGGAGTGAGATCTTCGGACGCCAATTTCTGGGCTTGTCGAAAGAACTCTTCCGCAGTGGTATAGTCTCCAGCCGCATGAGCTGTCATCCCAGCCAACAGCGCGGCTCGCGATGAAGATTCGTCCAATTTCGTTGCCGCCATCGCATGACGGGTGGCGTCCTCGAGACGGCCTTGTTTCCATTCCCATTCGCCCAGCATCAAACGGGTCGTGACATCATCAGCATATTTTTTTTCCGCGGCCGCCAGCCACTTGCTGGCGACTTCGTCCTTTCCGGATTCTGAGTAGAACTGAGCAATTAGTAATTCGGCCTTGGCGAAATTCGCGTCGAGTTGCGATGGCTTTCGTGCCTGAAGGTACGCCTCCTTGCCGCGGTCGGTACGAAACAACGCTCGTGCCAAGCGAACATGGGCGGCGGGATTTTTGGGATCAATCTTTACCCACGCCTTAAGATGCGGAATCGCCTTTTCCCATTGCTCGGATCTTTCTTCAACGCTAGCCTGCCCCGCATGCAATCTTAAACGGATGCGCCGCGTTTTGATCTCCGGGGCCTGATAGTTGCTAACCATTGTCGCGGCCTTCTCGAACAGCACCATGGCCGTCGTATTCCGGTTCTCGGTGAACGCAAGGTTGCCTAGGATCAGGTAGGATTCCGGATCATCCGGAAAATTCTTGACGGCCCGATCCAGCGAAGCCACGGCCGCTGCGACGTTATTTCCAGCGAAAAAGAACTCGGCCAACAGGACTTCCGCTTGCGGCAATTCAGGGTTATCCGCGACGGCTGTCAAAAGGTGCTGCGTTGCGTCGGAGATTTTTCCCTGCATGATGCTTTCCTTGGCCAGGGCGACGCTGGGGTAAATCTGTACCCATTCCTCCATCGACAACGTGAATTTCTTATCATCGGCTTTGCCATCGCTCGTCTTCTTACCGACCTCCTCGGACGCGTCGGCATCCGTCGCGGTTTGATCTTGTGCGTTGGACGTGGCGACAGCCAGCAGAAACGTTCCGCAACAAACCAGGCAAAATGCAAACCATCCAATTCGAAAAGATTTGTTCAAATACATGACCCTTAACCTTCAATAACCGGCGTAGGCGAAACAACGCATGTGTAGCAATTCAAAATCGCAAAAATGCGACTGTGGTTCATTATTCACTTGACACCCGGCTTCGGCATGTACGTCCGCGAACGAAAGTCCGCGAATGGTGGTTAACTAACAGCGATCCGTCCATCCGACATGCCGAAGAGCGCCTTTTTCATCGTCGCGATCTACCAAGCAGCTGTCAAGCAACAGGACGCCCCTCTATCTTACCAATCCGGAAACACTAGCACTCGCGACCCGGAATTACTGAGCTTCGCACCGGACGTGACGGTTGTCCCAGGGCATGGCCCGCGGACCACACTTCGTTCACAATGTATTAGCAGCATATCCGCAGCGGTATTCGAGGCAAAAAACGTGCACGATTCCACCGATTTCGTTCTTGTGACATGTCAACCCGGGGCCGAAGGCGCGCTCAAGGATGAAGTCGCACTTAGCAAGCCAGACTGGAAGTTCTCGTACTCGCGCCAGGATTTTTGACGTTCAAGGTCCATGAACCGTCGGAGGTAGCAGAACCGATCGTGCTGCACTCGACGTTCGCCAGAGCCTCTGCTCACAGCCTGGGGCGCGTGCAAGGCTTCCCCTCCGCGATGATGGCGAAAGCAGTGTGGCAGCGCGTGGGCGAGCGCGCCATTGATCGTCTGCACGTCTGGTCACGCGATGCCGCGATCCCCGGCGAAAACGGCTACGAATCCGGGGAGGATGAAGCAGCGAGGGCGGCAAAGGAACTGATCATCGCCGTTGCGCCAGCCGCTGGAGACGGAAGTGCGGTGCCCAGTCACCTTCTGGAAGATACACACCGGGGTGATCTTGTTCTGGACTGTGTTGTCGTGGCGCCGGATGAATGGTGGATCGGTCTGCATCGCGCGACGTCCAGAATAACCCGTTGGCCCGGTGGAATCTGGCCCGGACAGCCGCCGCCAGAAATGGTTTCTCGCGCCTATCTGAAGATGAGTGAAGCGTTGGATTGGATGAGGTTCCCCGTGAAATTGGGCCAACGATGTGTTGAGCTAGGATGTGCACCGGGCGGCGCTACCCAGGCCTTGCTTGACCGTGGTCTGCGTGTAACCGGAGTAGACCCGGCCAAGGTCGATGAACGGGTCGCCCAGCGCAAGCACTTCCAGCATCTGCGAAAACGCAGCGCCGACGTCCGCCGCCGCGACTTCGAGCAATTCCAGTGGCTGGTCGCGGACATGAGCGTTGCGCCGTCCTATACGCTGGCAGCCGTTCGCGACATTGTCTGCCATCGACACGTCAACATTCGCGGTCTGATCATGAATTTGAAACTGCCGGACTGGAAACTGGCGGCTGAAATACCCGGTTACGTCGCGGAAGTTCGCCGCTGGGGATACCCGGTGGTACGGGCGCGACAGCTTTCCCACAATGGTCAGGAAATCTGTGTCGCCGGCCTCAAGCCCGCGCGCCGCGGCCGGCCTCCGCGGCGGAAACGTGCCCGCTCTGCTATCAGCGCGAGGCCGTCCGCGGGCAATCGAGCTTGACATGCGCCGCGCACAGTGATAACTACCCCGCTCTCGTCTTCGGGAACTCTTCTTCTACCGTCTATTGTTTCTATGAGGTCCGCCATGTCGGCATCCCTGCGATCGCGCGCAGTAACGTCTGTCGTCGCTCTTGTGACTCTTTGTTTCTGTCCGTCGATGAAGGACGCCGCGGCGCAGCGGGTCAGCTTTCCGACCTACGCGCGAGATCTACCGCCAGGCACACCCGTCACGGTCGTACCGCACCTGGTGCAGACTTACGACGGCCTGCAGCCTTTTGGCGGCGGCGCGACACTGGACGGCACAATCGCACCTGGAATGACGGGACCGCCGGCCTTTACCGTCCCGCCCCCAATATCAGCGCCAGCACTGGGACCCGTGGCACCGTATCCTGGGCTGGGACCGACCGATCCACCTGGATTCGATCCCTATAATTGTACGACGTGTCCTCCCGCCAACATCGCCGTGGCGGCACCTAAATCGGGGGGACTCGTCGGTGGATTTGAGGCAGCGTTTCTAGAACCCTACGCACCGTTATTGCAACAGGCAAACTTCAACAGTGTCGTGGATACCACCGCCGCAAGCCCGATGCTCAGCTTCCCCGGTTTTAGCAGTTTTACGTACTCACCGCGGATTTGGGCTGGATACAAATTTTCACAGGGTCTGGGCGTGAAATTTGAATACTGGAACTTCAGTTCCGGCGCAAACGCCACAACGACAGGCGCCATCTTTAACGGCGGGTCTTTTGGTGATCAGATCCTCGCTACTTTTCCCGGTTATGACACGATCACTTCAGACCTGCGGTTGCAACAACGAGTCAAAGTAACCACCTACGATTTTGAGCTCATGCAAGACGGCATCTTCCACAATTGGGAATTTCAGGTTGCCGGAGGTGCTCGTTACGCCGAAGCGATGTTTAGAAACCAAGTCAGCACCAACATGGCGACGATTACGGACACGGTCTTTCCCTTTAATCCGGTGATCGCTGGTCAGGGTCCGTTCACTCAGCAGAGCGATTCGAGATTCCGCGGCGTAGGCCCGACGATTTCGTTATTTGCGCGACGGCCCTTCGGTAGCTGGGACGGTTTTGCACTGATTGGGGATACTCGTATGTCTTTTCTGTTTGGTGATACCCGGGCACGGAACCAGTTCATCAACGGCAATGTCGCTCCCGCTGCGATCACCAATCTCCCAGGTGGCACCAACAATGACATTGTTCCCCTCTGGGAACTTCGCGTTGGTGGAGAATGGTCAAGGATCCTCAATAACGGCATGCGACTGCACATCGGCGCTTTGTTCGAAGGCCAATTCTGGGACTGGAATCCACCGGTATTCGCGAACAGCTCCGGCAGCGGATTCGGCTTCGCCGGTCCGACCCTCACCGTCGGAATCGATCGATAAGACGACCGCGTCCGGATAAATCGCTGGGTGGTTCGAGCGACGCGCGAGGGACACCATGCGGGGTCGATTCGATCTACTGGCTTGTAGCGTGCGGTTCATACTGCCACTCACAATTACGATAGCGGTGATCTCGTCAACAACGCGCGGCGCACAAGCTGCCGAGCCATGGCAGGCGGGACCGGCATCGATCACGGATGATTCGCTGTTCGTCGTCCAACCGTGGGAACCCCAGGATAGCCCGTGGCCGTCGCCTTGCCGTCCCTACGAATGCCAACCGCAACCACTCTGGTACTCCGAACCACCGCTGGAGTCGCCGCTGGTACGAAACGTCGAATCGCGAAAAATCGGCGATCCGAAATCCGGAGTCCTGCAACGTGTGGATTTCAGTGGTACCTGGCTGGCGGGCGGGGGAATCTCTGACTTCGGCATTAGTGAGCTAACTACCAGTCTCACCCTTGGCCTCCCATTTCCCCGTCGCGACACCCCGCTGTTGATCACGCCCCTGTTTACGACCAGATTCCTCGAGGGCCCGCCCGGCCCGGACATGCCGCCACGGGTTTATGACGCCGAACTGCGGTTTCGCACAATGCGGATGCTGAATGAACGGTGGGGGGTCGACCTGGATGTTTCTCCAGGCTGGCACAGCGACTTCGAAACCAGTAGCCGAAAAGCCCTACGAATCACCGGGCGAGGCATCGTCGCCTATACGTGGTCACCGGCGTTACAAATACTGCTGGGTGCCGTCTATCTCGACCGCACAGATATCAATGTGCTTCCCGTCGCAGGATTGATCTGGACGCCTCACGAGGATACTCGGCTGGAACTGGTCTTTCCCAAACCGAGGTACGCGCGCCGATTTTACGCCGATCCCTACGAACAGCTCTGGTGGTACGTTGCCGGCGAATTCGGCGGAGGTACTTGGGCGGTCGAACGAGTCAGCGGGCTGGTTGACGAGGTCAACTACCGCGACTATCGCGTTATGCTAGGTCTGGACCGCAGGGTCCTGGTCGGCTTGAACGGCACCGTTGAGATCGGATACGTTTTCGGTCGAAAACTGGAGTACGAGACGAGCATGCCAGATTACGATCCCAAAAGTACCCTGATGCTGCGGACGGAGGTCTGGTGGTAATTGCCGCCGGGCTCGAAAGTTACTTATGCATGGGTCGGGTGCGACTTCGTCGGCTTATTCCCAACCCGACGCGTCGATGCGCCTGTCGCTTCGCCGAAAGCTGACGTCAGAAAAGGTTACGGAAATCGGCCCTTCAACGTCTTCATGCTCTGGCTCATACGAATCCGTCGTGACCGACGTATTCTGCAGTTCGGCGTCTTGCTTCAGCTCGACTTCGTCGCTCAGTTCAATTTCCAGGCGGCCTGAGTGCTCGTAAGCAGCCAGCGCGTCGCCGGAGGCCTTCTGCACTGCCGACGTACACGACGAACAACCCGGTGCCGCAACGGGAGCGGGCGCCAAGGACGGAGCCATCATGGCAGGAGGCAGGGAATATCCCGTCGTGGGCACGGCGACGCCCGTGGGGCACGTCTGACATGGTGCGGGACAAACTTGCTGGCACGTCACGACCGGTCGATAGACCGTATAAGGCACGCATCGCTCCCGACAGACAAAGGTCGTTTCCGGCCGCATGCAAGTGGTACAGCAACCAGTGCAAGGATCGCACGTCGTCACGGGGCGGCAACAGGTAACAGGTACACGAACCGATTCGGTTCGGTAACGCGTTTCGGGAACATAGGAAACTCGTGACACCATCTGGCACGGATTGCATACCGGCTGGCATGGATTGCATACCGGAGCAGGCGCCACGGCAATCGGAGCGGGTGCCATGGCAATCGGAGCAGGCGCGACGGCAATCGGAGCGGGTGCCATGGCAATCGGAGCAGGAGCGACGGCAATGGGTGCAGGAGCCGCAATAGCGAAGGGAGCGGGCGCAGGAGCGGCAATGGCGAACGGTACAGGCGCCGGGGCCGCCACGGCAACCGTCGGCGGCGGGTTAGTCACGACAAACATCGGTTGCGGGGCAGCCACGGCGACAGCCTGAGCAGCCATGACGTTGACTCCGCGCCGCGAAAGGTACTTGGCCACACCCGGCGTGACCAGCGTTGGTGTCGGTGCAACTCCATAGGCGACCGTCGGCGCAGGCGCAGTGGCTCGGTGAAGTCCAAACGGTAGTCGCGCCGTCCGAGCGACGGGGGACGTAACGGGCTCAACAACCGCCGTCGCCTCTCCATAGGCAAAAGCCTGCGAACCGAATTGAACGGTGCCCGCGAAAACACCAACGAAAACAATCGAGCGGCATACTGTGCAGAACATGAAATCAAATACCCTGTTGAGGATGTAAAAAATCCTGCCGGAAGTCATCTATTAAACCGTTAGACCGCCGACCGCGTGTGATGTCAACGGATAATATAAGCCTATCTCACAAATAGTAAGACTTTTCACTTTCGCGAAATTTATGGCTTGCGAAGACCCTGACGGTAATCCGTTCTGTAGGGCATCCGAATAAGCTGGACAATGCTTGCCATTTCACCAGGCGAGCGTCTGTTATCGCACGATTGCGTACAACCTGACCAATCCGGTGACGCGCATCAGGCGCCTTACTTTGACGCTCTAAATCTTGTTTAACGCCCAGCCGCGCTCGGCGCAGGTCTCCCGACCTCGCCGTCTCAACCGACCGGAGGTCTCCCGAAACGGCGAATCCCGTAGACATTCCTGGAGACCTGCGGTCGGATTATGTGCGGGGTCGGGAGACCCGCGCACAGCAGTACAGGAACGCGTCTTCAAGAAAGAAGGGAAGAAAGATAGAAGAGGCTGAGATCGATTCAGTGCGCCATTGCACGCTGCACCGCGGCACCCATGTCGGCCGGACCGTCGGCCACCTCGATCCCGGCGGCTTGCATCGCCGAGATCTTATCTTCCGCCGTTCCTTTGCCGCCAGAAATAATCGCTCCCGCGTGCCCCATCCGCTTGCCCGGCGGGGCCGTGCGACCGGCAATGAAGGCGCCGACCGGCTTCGTGACGTGCTCGGAAACGAAGGCCGCTGCTTCTTCTTCCGCCGTTCCGCCGATTTCGCCGATCATCAGGACGGCTTCCGTCTCGTCGTCCGCCTGGAACATCCGCAGCAAATCGATAAAGTTGCTTCCCACAATCGGATCCCCGCCCATCCCGACACACGTCGACTGCCCCAATCCCACATTGGACAACTGCCACACCGCTTCGTACGTCAGCGTTCCACTTCGGCTAATGACGCCGACCGAACCCTTCTTGTGGATGTAACCCGGCAGGATACCCATCTTGCATTCGTCAGGCGTAATAAGTCCCGGACAATTCGGTCCGATCAACACGGAACCGCTCGATTTCACCACATCGAAAACACGAACCATGTCCAAGACCGGTACGCCTTCCGTGATGGCGGCGATGACTCCAATCCCGGCGTCCACTGCCTCCAGGATCGCGTCGGCTGTAAACGCCGGCGGTACGAAGATCATCGTCGCATTGCAACCCGTTTGTTCGACTGCTTCGGTAACGGTGTCAAAGACGGGAACCTTTTCGACGACCTCGCCGCCCTTACCTGGCGTGACACCGGCCACCACCTTCGTTCCATATTCAAGACAACCGCGCGTATGAAAGGTACCTACTTTACCAGTGATTCCCTGGCACAAAACGCGCGTGTCTTTGTTTATGAGTATGCTCATCGGGATGGATGACTTTGGAAGATGGACTATGGACGGTCGGACGCTACTGGCTACCGATCACTGACTACTGATTACCGACTACTGACTACTGATTACCGACTACTGACTACTGATTACCGATCCCCTCTCGCCGCGGCCACGACTTTTTTCGCGGCATCTGTTAAATCGGCGGCGGCGAGGATGTCTACGTCGCTGTCGGCAAGGATTTGGCGACCTCGTTCGACTTCGGTTCCCTCCAACCTCACGACCAGGGGAACGTTGAAACCGACCTGCCTGGCAGCTTCGACCACAGCGCTTGCGATGGTCGTACAGTGCATGATGCCACCGAAAATATTCACCAGCACTGCCTTGACGTTTTGGTCATCCAGCAGAATGCGAAATGCTTCCGTCACACTGTCGACGTTGGCGCCGCCACCTACGTCCAGGAAGTTCGCGGGCTCGCCGCCATGCAGTTTGATCAAGTCCATGGTGCTCATCGCCAATCCCGCACCATTGACCAGGCATCCGATATTGCCGTCCAGCTTGACGTAGCTCAGCCCAGCCTTGCCCGCACGGACCTCGGCGGGTTCTTCCTCAGAAAGGTCGCGCAGTGCTTCCAACTCGGGATGACGGAACGAGGCGTTGTCGTCGAAACTCATCTTGGCATCCAATGCCAAAAGTTCTCCCTCACCGGTGACGACCAGCGGATTGATTTCGGTCAGGCTGCAGTCGTTGTCGACAAACACGCGACACAGGCCCTGCATAAATTTTGTCGCCGAACGGACGCTAGCGCCCTGGAGTCCCAGCCGAGCGCCAAGTTTACGCGCTTGGAAGGCATCCAAGCCGGCATGCGGATCGAAGGCTTCCTGGAAAATCTTTTCCGGCGTCTTGGCGGCGACCTCTTCGATCTCGACTCCGCCCTCCGCACTGACCATCAGGACGGGCCTGGCGCGCGCACGATCGACGACGATGCCCAAGTACAGCTCGCGAGCGATATCGCAGCCTTCTTCAACGAAGACCTGCTGAACCTTTTTTCCTTCCGGTCCCGTCTGGATCGTCACCAGGCGATTTCCCAGCAGATTCCCGGCGACGGTTGCCGCTTCATCGGCACTGTGGACCAACTGCACGCCACGCTGTTTCGGGTTCTCCTTGATCGTACCCTTGCCGCGTCCACCGGCGTGAATTTGCGCTTTCACCACGGCGAACGAGCTTCCAAGTTCGCGAAAAGCGCCCGCGGCTTCCTCAGGTGATCGGGCGACCAGTCCGCGCGGTACAGCGACACCGGCATCTCGTAGGATTTTCTTCGCTTGGAATTCGTGGATTTTCATGGCGTCTCACTGCAAGCAATGACAGAATGCGGCGAGTATACGGGTCGAAATGACTCTTGGTCAACCGCCAGAAAATGCCAAGGCGTCAACAAAACCGAATGAAATACGCCGTCGCAGGTGCAGTTCGTGCCCACCGAATCGCCTGCCCTGAATCTTCCCCAGGTTCGACTCATCATTCTGCTGGGTATTGACCGAAATCCGAAATACATGGCGATATTCCTGCACTGGAAAACACCCAGCCAGGCGTAAGGAAGACCTATCCCCGCAACTCGATGGCTGGAACTGCTAGCATGACCGACCCGTCCGACGCAACTCCCGAACTTCAGCACTATTCCGATCCTCAACGCAGCGCAGTGCCTGGCAGCGGTGTTGTCGAGCGTACAGGGTCGCCGTCCGCCGGCAAGAGAGGTCGAGTTGCTGGACGTCAATTCGACGTATTGGTGATCGGTTCCAGCCCGATCCTGTTGATCGAAGCGCTGTATCAACGCCAGCAAGGCCGAAGCGTGGCCGTTATCGAAAAGCGTTCGCAGATGGGCGGAGCCTGGTACAGCCGATCGCTATGGAATCGTGGCGGCGTCGAAGTCGGTTGTCACTACATCGATCGAACCAAACGATGTTATGGGTTCCTCGCTGAGCTATTGAACCTGGATCTGCAACCGCAAGACCGCCAGGTGATGTGGCAACCCTACACCGACCGTCTTGAAAGCAGCGTACGGGCCGTTGTTCAACAGATGGGTTCCTATGTCATGGGCGGGCGACTCCTGTCGCGCAACTTGTGGGATATCGCCCAGAGCTTTAAAGGCGGCCGTGTGCACCTCCTTCCACGCCGTCTCTATCACCTGGTAGCTCGAAGACCACACCTCTATCCATCCAACGGCTGTTCCGCAATCGTGGCGGCCCTGGATCGCAATGTTCGTGCGAGCGGTATTGAAATTCTGTACGGACACTGTGTCGATGGCGTGGAGCTGGCGGAGGAAGGCGGCTGGACCACCTGTGTCGTTGGCAGTCAGCGTTGTCAAACTCGAATGTTAATCACCGGGCAAAACGAGATTTTCCACATCTCGGTCAATGGCCAGAGGTTGGGCCTGCAGCGGCAAGTCAAACCGTTCGTCCACGTCGTGCTGCGCATTCGCGGTCGAAAGTCGCGACCTTTTACGTACATTGATGTGGCCGGTAATCGCCTGCTTAAGCGAGTCGTCGATGTCACGGGGTACTCGACGCCCGACGACCCGACGTTGCCGTCCGATTTGATCCTGTGTTGTCAGATTTCCGACAATCCTTCTCAGCTGGACCGATGCCCGACCGCGATCTTTGATTACTTGAAGACGCTGAATCTACTGAATAAGGAAGCGGAACTGCTCGACAGCGTCGTCGAAAAGTACCCGGCCACCACGTCACGACTTGATTCAGAAATCAATCGTCTTGACGCCTCCTTGCCTGGTTCGATCCGCATCATGAAGACGTGGGATCTCGCACTGGGGATCGATCTGTATCACGACCGCTGGAAGTCGCTGCTTCATTGAAGCGCACCCCGGCGAAATACCTTCTCTCCGGCTCTCTGGCCGGTCGTCTCGAAACGTGGGATTCCCGGCACTTGATAAGTGTCTGTCGCTGTCGCTCCTGCAAAGCCACTCGTCTACGGGACCTCGAAGGCGCCCCTTTTCGGTGGGCGTTCGGTCGATCTGTTGCCATTGATCGCGGCTATCTTGGCGCTTGGCCGATATTAAGGTCTTTGTATGGTGCGACGCCAGGTCGGCATCCATCAAAATACTTGCCAAGTACCGCTGTGCCAGTTAGCCTGACCCATGGTCCTAAGCACGCACTATTGAATAATTTCCCGCCTATCGAAGCGGCCATCCGTTCGATCGCCACCGGATCACCTGCCCGCAAATCACCAAGAACTCGACTATGAAAATGCTGCAACGCTATGCTGCCCGGATCCGTCGACGCAATCTGCGTCCTCACAGCAGTCTTCAGATCGAACCTCTCGAATCGCGCGAATTATTGACCTCGATATCACTTGGGGCGACAGACAGTCTTTTCCCGGAAATCACGCAGGCGGCGCAGACCAGCTTTCATGGTCCCGACCTGGTCGGCAAAGACGGTCCGCTATCCAATCTCGGATACGATCTTACGTTCCTCTACCACGAATATCAGAACCATCTGTTTTCCTCTCCCGGAGAGGAATTCGAAAGTGTGCGGCGCGAGTTGATTGTTCACGATGGCTCGGTCCACATCGAAGTTATCGCTCAACAAAACGCCACGTCCCTGCAGCCGACCGTGGAAGCGCTAGGGATGGACATTAGCGCGTCAGTCGGCCGCGTTTTGGCCGGCGATATAGCGATCGTGCTGCTGGACGAACTCGCTGGAACGGCGGGCGTCTTGTTTGCCAGTCCAGCCACGCCGGCAATCACCAATGTGGGGGCCGTCACGAGCCAAGGTGACGCTGCTCTATTGGCCGATGAAGCCCGGGCGAACTTCAACGTCGACGGTACCGGCATTACGGTCGGAGTGATTTCAGATAGCTTCAACACAAGCGGCATTGGTAGCGCTGCGGCCGACGTCCAAAGCGGTGATTTGCCGCCGAACGTCAACGTTTTCGCCGAAGAGCCTGGAACGGATGAAGGTCGAGCGATGTTGCAGATCATTCACGATCTGGCGCCGGGAGCCGCGCTATCATTTGCTGCCAATGGCGCGTCGCAGGCGGAGATGGCCCAGGTCATTCGTGATCTTGCCGCGGCGAATACCCAAGTCATTGTCGACGACATTGGGTTCCTAACAGAACCGTTTTTTCAGGACGGCCTGATTGCGCAGGCCGTCAACGACGTGGTCGCCGCCGGTGTATCGTATTTCTCCGCGGCGGGCAACGAAGGGGATCAATCGTATGAAAGTCCGTTCGTCAATTCCGGAATCGCAGGAAACAACGGCGTTCGGCATGACTTCGATCCGGGACCTGGCGTCGATGTTACCCAGTTAATCACCGTCCCCGCGGGCGAAACGTTGAGCTTTACACTGCAATGGGACGATCCGTTTGCGTCCCTGGGTGGCGGCGGCGCAACAGCCGATCTGGACATTTTTCTGCTGCTGGGCGGGGTACCGCTGGTCGGTGGTACCAACCCGAATTTCACTTTGGACCCGGTCGAGTTCTTCGAGGTCGAAAACGATACCGCGTTTGACGCGACACTTGAAGTTGTCATCGAACTGCGGCCCGGAAGCACCATTCCCGGACTGATGAAATACATCGTTGCGCAAGGCGACGTGATTATCGAGGAGTACGCCACGAATAGCTCGACGCTGGTCGGCCACCCCAATGCCGCTGGGGCCGCGGCCGTTGCAGCATCGGCCTTCTTTCTGACGCCGGAGTTTACTCCGGCGCCACCACCCGCCCCGGTCGGTGATCAGATTGTCGTTCAATACCAGGCAGAAGCCCGACTAGTGACCGGCACGCCGTTCGGACTTACCGTGCCACAAGACACGCCGATTACCGGTTTTCTCCGATACAACACCAGTACTCCGGACAGCGAGCCAGCGCTGGATCGCGGGTTTTATGTGCATACCGGAGGTGGCGGTTTTCAGGCAAACTTCTTAGGCACCGTTATCGATGGGTCCACCACTCCCACCTGGACGGTCGATTCGATTCCCCCCGTGAGCACCTTGTGCGCTTTTGACGGACCACGAGTTGTTGGTCCCCAAGGCGGAACCATGTCGATCAACGGTGTTCCCGATCCCGATATCGAAATGTTTCTGGCCATTGTGCCGGAGGATCAGACGCTATTGGGCGACGATAGTCTTCCTGATCCGTGGCCGCCTTTCAATCTCACATTGTTCGGAGATACCGTCTTGTTCACGCTGAGTGATGAACAAGGTACCATTTCGATACAGTTCACCAGTGCGAGTGAGGTCACCAACGGCAACGGCAGCGGCGAGTTCCCCGCCGTGAATGACTTCTCGTCGTTGGGCAGCACAACTATCCTGTTTGATACCGCGGGCAACCGGCTCATCGTTCCCGAAATCCGCCAACAACCCCACATCACGGGCGTAGACGGGGTTAATACGACGTTCTTTGGAACGGATATTCCCGAAGATCCAGACGCTTTTCCCAACTTCTTCGGCACTTCCGCGGCAGCACCCCATGCCGCCGCCATCGCCGCGCTGATGCTGGAGGCGGCTGGCGGACCCAACGGTTTAACGCCGTCGCAGGTCAAGCAGATTTTGCAAGATACGGCGATCGATATCACCAATCGTACCGATGCGTTCCCTGACGCAGGGGTGACCACCAGCCCGATTCCCAACGGGGTCGGCTTCGATTTCTTTAGCGGCTACGGGCTGATTGATGCTCAAGCGGCCGTCGAGGCGGCAAGCAATACGATACCTCCCGGGCCTCCGCCCCCCCCGCCGCCCCCGCCCCAACCCGCAACATCCGTTTCTGGTTTCAAATGGGACGATCGAGATGGGGATGGAATCCGTGATTCGGGCGAACCGCTTTTGCGAGGATGGACCATCTATCTGGATCTGAACAATAACGGTTCGCGCAATAGCAATGAGCCGTTTCGGGTAACCGGTGCCGATGGAAGGTATTCCTTCAACGGCATCCCGGAAGGCACTTACAATGTGCGCGAGATTCTGCAGCCCAATTGGATACAAACTTTTCCAAATGGCGAAAACGCGGCACATGTCGTCACCGTCGTGGAAGACAATCCGGTCACCGGTATTAATTTCGGCAACCTGAACCTTGCAACGCTGGGGGGCATCGTATTCAACGACCTTGATGAAGATGGGCTGCGCGATGCGACCGACCGTGGTGTGCGAAGCGTTTACGTCTATGCCGACCTGAATAACAACGAAATCCCCAATGTGGGCGAACCGGGAACACGCACGGACAAACAAGGCCGCTATTCATTGAGCTTACCTGCCGGTCGCTATTCGATCCGCCTGCAACCGCCACCGGGCTGGGAACCGACGAATCCGGAAGACGGATCGCGCATCGTCAGCCTGGCGGCTGGCCAGCAAGATTTTGGCGTGCCGTTCGGCGTGATCGGAACGATCGACTACGGCGATGCGCCGGCAACTTACCCAGTCTTGCGAATCGATAACGGGGCGCGACACGGTATCGAAGCTGGCTTCCACCTGGGGCCTGGCCTCCCCGGCGAAATCAAGGTGGATGCCGAACCCAACGGACAGCCAACGATCGGTGCTGTCGGTGACGACGAAACCGGAGATGATGACGAAGATGGCGTGCTGGGACTGGACAGTCCCCTGATCGCCGGCACGGTGAAGACGATCACGGTCATTGGTTCTCCCGCGCAAGATGCCGTCAAGGGCAAGCTGCAGGGATGGATCGACTTTAATGCCGACGGCGACTGGTTTGACGCGGGCGAGCAGATCTTTACGGATCTGGTCATCGCCAGCGGTCCGAATGAATTATCGTTTGACGTCCCGGCGGGTGCCGTGGGTGGCCCGACCTACGCTCGGTTCCGCATCAGTTACGAATTTGGCCTGCCGGTCGATGGGAGCACGCTCGCCGGAGAGGTCGAAGATTACGCCGTGGCAATCGATTCATTCTTTGCACCATTCGGGGCTGATGCCGTGCCGCTGGGCGAAATTTCCGATACGACGATGTCAAACGTCGATATCCAAGGCCCCTTCAAGTTGTATGGGTTTACGGCAACCCAGACCGGCACGTTCTCGATTCTCACATCTTTCCTGCATTCGGCAGGGAACCTCGACCTGGTTGTCTATGACAGATTCGGAAGGATGGTTGGATTAAGCGACACGGACGAGGACGGCGAACGTGTTGATTTCCGTTCCATTGCGAACGAACCATACTATTTGCGGCCGATTGGAAGTAATCCAGACGTCGACTTTCACTTTCAAAACGCCCTGGCGATCACTTCGTCCAAGGCCTTAAAGGTCGTGGGAAGTCCTGGCGACGATGTCGTGCGATTCATTGTCGGCAACTCGACTCATCGCATTTTTGTGAACGACGTTAGCTATCTCGTTGATGCCACAAAGTATCAACATATCACGGTGGACGGCGGCAGCGGCCATGACCAGATCACGGTAACCGGTTCGCCCGGCAACCAGACGGCGAACTTCTACCCCGGTCGGCTGGACGTCAGTACCTCGAAGTATGAAGTCCACGTGCGGGATGCCGAGTCGATTACGGTCAGCGGAAAGACGGGCAGCCGGGATCGCGTTAACTTCTACGATTCCGCCGGCAGCGATCAGTTTTACGCGCGTGTTTCAGACAGTTCGATGATCGGGCTGGCTTACAATAACCGTGCGGTTGGGTTCGAACGATCTTATGCCTACGCCACGGCGGGTGGTTCCGACGACGTGGCATACCTTTACGATTCGCCCGGCAATGATTTTTTCTATGGTCGCCCCGCCTACGCAACGATTCGCGACGCGTCGGCCAGTTATTTGCATCAAGCGGAAGGATTCGATCGCGCGTTATCGTACGCGAACCGTGGCGGTGATGATAACGCGTTGCTGTACGATTCGCCCGGCGAAGACAGCCTGACCGCCACGCCGGCTTATGCGAGGATGACGGGAGCCGGGTTCTCGAACTACGCGAACGGCTATGGAAAAGTTAGTGCCTACGCGTTGGCGGGTGGCGGTGACGCAGCGTTTCTTTACGACTCCCCAGGCGTCGACCGCCTGGTCGCGACACCCGTCTATGCTCGCCTGGATGGAAACGGCTTCAGCAATTACGCCAGGCAATTCGAAAGCGTTTATGCCTATGCCTCGGCGGACGGGAGCGAAGATTGGGCCTATTTGTACGACTCGGCCCAAAACGATGCGCCGTGGCAACACCCAAATACACCATGCTGGAGGGAGCCTCCTACCGGAACTCGGCGCGTGGCTTCACGCGGGTTTACGCCCACGCCACGTCCGGCACGGACACGGCGTACTTGTACGACTCGGCCGGAAACGATCTGTATGTTAGCACCGCCAATTACGCTCGACTCCAGGGTCTTGGCTATTACAACTACGCCGGCAATTTCGACCAGGTGTATAGCTATGCCACCGCAGGTGGGATTGATGACCGCGCCCTGTACTATGACTCAACAGGTAACGACGACTATGTCGCCCACACGTTGACCGCGCAGATGACCGGTGCCAACTTCTCCAACTATGGCTACGGTTTCGATAAATCGTTTGCGTACGCCAGGTCCGGTGGTTTTGACACCGCGAACGTCTATGACACGCTAGGCGATGACGCGCCGGTGGCCTCTGGCGCGACAATCCGCTTAAGCGGTTTGAGCTACTATCGATACGGCACGGGCTTCGATGACGTGACCGCGCACGCAACGCAGGGTGGCCACAATACGGCTTCCGTCCGCGCCGTCGACTACATCTTCCGTCAGGTCGGCGACTGGGATTAGGGACGATCGGCATCAGGCCGCGCTATGCAACAGGAGGGCATTGATCGCCTGGTTGCGGATATCTTCTAATCGGCCCGGAGACTCCCGGCCCCGTTCACGCGACCCCGTTCACGCGACCCATTCACGCGACGACACAGTTTTCGCGACCTTGTTCTCGCGACCTTGTTCTCGCACCGGTGCTGTTCTGTGCGATCGGATTTTGTCTTGTCTGGCTGAAGCTTTCGTGGCAAACGTATAATAGAGGACACCAGGATCTAATTCTTGCCTCGACCCTATGGGACAAGTAATGCCTCGCCGACTCGCTCGCTTTACTCAGCTTACTCAGCGTTCTGCAGCGCCTCAGATGGTCTTGTTCTTTCTGCTATTGGCCGGCGCTTCGCTGGCGATTGAAGCGAAAGACGGCAAGCCGCACGGCAAGCAATACAAGCAGGCGGCGATTATCGAATTCACCGGTCCCATCGATTCGATGAATGAGCAATACCTCTATCGAAAATTGGACCAGGTGCAGGATGCGGGCGCCGATCTGATCATCGTCGAAATCGACAGCCCCGGCGGTGAGCTTGAAGCGAGTTTGAATCTCGCGCGACGCTTGCGAGGCATTCAATGGGCACACACGGTTGCGTTCGTACCCGAGGAAGCGCTCAGCGGCGCCGCCATCATGTCACTCGGGTGTGATGACATTGTCATGGGCGACGCGGCGGTGATCGGCGATGCGGGGCCGATTTTCCTGGACGAGGCGTTCATGTTTCAACACGCCCCGGAAAAAATCCGTAGCGATCTCGCCCGCAAGGTTCGCGATCTGGCCGAAGCGAAAGGCCGTTCGCCGGCTCTGGCCGAGGCGATGGTCGATGACGCACTGATCGTCTATCAGGTCAAGGACACGGACAAGGGCGAAACGGTCTACATGACCGACGCCGAAATCGAAGCCTCGCCAACCCCGAAGCGGTGGGAAAAGGGAAATCCCGTCCTGGAGTCGCGGGACGACAAGTTTCTAGAGGTGAACGGACTGCGGGCGGTCGAATTGAAGTTGGCCCAAGGAAATGCCGCGGGGCGGCGCGGGCTAAAGGAGTTGTACGAATACGAGAACGAACCGCTGGTCTACCGGTGGAGCGGCCTGGATACGACCGTCTATGTATTAAATATCGGCATCATCACGGGTCTGTTGATCGTCATCGGGTTGGTGGCCTTGTTTGTCGAAGTCAGTTCGCCGGGTATCGGTGTCGGCGGCCTCATCGCGGGCCTGTGCTTTGCGTTGTTCTTTTGGAGCCGTTTTCTGGGCGGTACCGCGGGATGGCTGGAAGTGGTTCTGTTCGTCTTCGGCGTCCTGTTTTTGTTGGTCGAAATCTTCGTGCTGCCGGGATTTGGCATCGCGGGACTTGCTGGGATGTTGCTGATTATCAGCAGCCTGATCCTGGCCGGCCAGAGCTTTGTCATTCCGCGCGGCCCGCAACAAATTAATTTGTTGGTCAATTCGCTGATGGTGATTTGCGGGTCAGGCGTCATCGCCATCGTCGGGTGCGCGTTTGTCGTCCGCCATTTCGGAAGTATCCCGATGTTAAATCGCTTGGCGCTGGAGCCGCCCACCCCGGAAAGCGTCGCTCCATCGGGTCCGCACAATTCTGATTCCGCCGCGCCGGGCACCGAGCTGAAGGTGGGGGACCGCGGGACTGCCCGCAGCGCTCCGCCCGGCCGGCCAGTGCTTATTTGGCAAACGAAAAGTCGATGTGGTCGCCGACAGCGCTTTCATTGATGCCGGGACCGCGGTGGAAATCGTCGATATAAGCGGTAATCGAGTGATGGTCCACGTTGTGAAGGAATGAAAAGGGACGTGGACCGACGATTGCGCAGCTGGATTCGCAAGAATTCAGCTACCTTGCAAATCCGGTTAGAGCGACAATTTCAGATTCTCGATCTCCTGCTTGAGATCGTTCATAAACTGCGCCGCTCCGGCGCCGTTGACGACGCGGTGATCGAACGTCACGCAAATCGTCGCGGTCTTGGCAAACGTAAAACCGTCGGCCGTGGGAACGGGCCTTTCGAAGGTTTCGCCGAGGGTCATGGTTGCGACCGCCGGCGGAACAACGGCGGCAATACCGCTGCGCACGCCAACGGATCCCATATTGCTAACCATCACCGTCGTCGATGCATTCGCCTGATCGGTTCCTTCACGAGCCGCCGCGATTTGTCCGCGCACTGCGTCCGCGAAAGCGGTCCAGCTGAGTTTCTGTGCATCCTGAACAACGGCTGTCACCAGCAAGTCATTCGGTAACGCGACGGCAATACCTAGATTCACATTCTCGAACGTGCGCAAAACTGTCCCGTTGTTGACCAGTGTGCTGCGAAACTTCGGATGCTTCTCCATGGCCCGCACAACGCACCACAGCATCAACGTAAACGCCTTCGGCGCCGCGTCGCCCGCCGACTCCTTGAGTCGCTGATGACAGGCTTCGAGCGCACGCCAATCGACTTCGCTGGTGATGACGACCGGTACGCAGATCTGAGTTCCGCGGACCAGCCGATAATTCAGTTTCTGTTGGTCTTTTGAAACCGGCGTTTCCTGAAATTCGCCCAATTCGGCGGTCGTCGCAGCCGTGCGCCGCGGTTGCGGTCTGGCCACGAGTCGCCAGATACGCATCGACATCCTCCGGCATCAGCTTGCCCGACTTGGCTGGGATCAGATGCACTTCGTCGGTAAGGCCATGTTCGCGCAGGTAGCGACGAGTTCGCGGGGGAACGGCACGGTTTCGCGCGGCCTTGGCGGGTGGTGCAGCCGACCGGGCACCAGCCGTCTCATTCCGGTTTGCCGCGGAAGATCCGGCGACAGGTCCGTGACCAGCATCTGAGACTTCCACACCCTCGGCAACGTCAAGCTCTGCAATCGCCGCCCCGATCGACTGCACGCTACCGGTTTCTACCAGCCAGGACACCAGCTGCCCGGCACAGGGCGATTCGACGTCACTGGTGCCTTTGTCCGTTTCCATCGTGTAAAGCGGTTCATCGCGGCGGACGGCGTCGCCTGGCTTTTTCAAGAAATCGACAACCAGCGCTTCCTGGAGACCTTCGCCGAGCTGCGGGATGCGGACCGAAATGACTGGCATGTGAGACTTGGAAGCAATGGAATGGTGGAATAACGGAATGTTGGAACGATGCGACGGATAACGTTGGCGGCTCCTCCCAAATCACTCAGACATGACACGCCGAACGGCTGCAATAACGTCGTCCGTGGATGGCAACGCCGCGTACTCGTAGATGGGATTGAACCCGATATGAACGTCGTCGCGCGATACCAACTGCGGCGGACTCAGGAACGTGTCCCACGTGTCGGGATCGCTGGTCACGTCACTGATCAGCATTTGACCCACACTGCAACTGTGCGCGTCTTCTTGAACCACGATGAGCCGCCCGGTCTTTTCCAGTGAGGCACGGACACATTCGCGGTCCCAGGGCACGAGGGATCGCAGATCAATGACTTCGACGGAGGCCTCACCCGCGATCTGTTCCGCCGCTTCGCAAGCCTGCTCGATGCAATTTCCCCAGGCAACGATTGTCACGTCGTCTCCCGGTATCCGCACGATGGCCTTGCCGAATGGCACGGCCTCGACAGGCGCCTCGACATCAAATTGTTGTCGGAAACGATGTTTGGGCAGCAGGACGATGGTCGGATCGTCGGCATGCATGGCGGTCCACATCAGACCGGCCGCATCTTCAGGCGTTCCTGGCACGACAACACGCAAGCCGGGGACGTGGGCAAATAACGACTCGTTGGCCTGGCTGTGCCAAATCGAACCACCCGGCAGATAACCGCCATACGGTGCATAGATAACACACGGGCATGGCCACTCCCCAAAACTCCGCCAGCGGATCGTCGCCAGATTTTGTGAGAATTGATTCCAGGCAGGCCCCAAAAAATCGATGAATTGCAGCTCGAACACGGGCCGCATTCCATAATTCGCCATTCCACAGGCAACGCCGACAATCGTGGCCTCGGCCAGCGGCGAATTAAAGACGCGATCCGGGTGCGCGGTAGAAAGACCCTTCGTCAATCCAAAAACACCCCCCTTCGGATCCGCAATATCTTGCCCGAAGAAAACGTATCGATCATCTTTTTCCAGCGCCTGGCGAAAGACATGGTTTATGGCATCTACCATCCGCCACTTTCTACCACCTTCCAGCGGCGGGGGTTGGGCGCTGGGCAACGGACCGTACAGCTGATCCAGCAATTCCGCCGGGCGGGGATCAGCGGCCGCCTGGGCTTCGATGTATTCGCTGTCGACCTGATCTTCGATCGTGTTCTTTATCTGCTCCCACGCTTCCGAAGTGATCTCGCCCGATTGAATCAATTCGTTCGCCACGACCTTGATGGGATCCCGTTCGGCCATGGCAGCGAGCTCGTCGGCACTACGGTAAACGCGCTGGTCATCGCTGCTGGTATGGTCGCAGAGCCGATCCAGCTCACAATGCAGAATCGTGGGGCCTTCGCCACGACGCGCGCGATCAAAGGCCGGAGCCGCCGCGTTCAGTACATTGTCGGGATGACGCCCGTCGACTTCGACGATCGGGATGCCGTCGCCAAAGATGTTCATACGTAGCGGGTTCATGTCCCGCGTCGGAGTACTGATTCCATAAAGGTTGTCTTCGACCAGAAAGATGATCGGCAACCGCAGTTGAACGGCGAACGTGACGGCTTCGAAGAATTCGCCCTGTCGAGTTGCTGCGTCGCCGGTCGTACCAACGACAACACTGTCTTTGTGCTCCAACTGCATGGCCCACGCCGCGCCGCAAGCGGGCAGGAGACAGGCACTGGTAGGAGTAGGTACGCTCCAGATATTGCGATCGCGTGACGAATAGTGTCCCGGCATCTGCCGGCCACCGCTGCTACTGTTCCGCTTGGCAAAATAGGCCAGCGCCAGATCCTGATTGGAGACGCCACGGGCCAACACCGTCGCGCGTTCCCGATAATAGCCGAAAAGGTAGTCGTCGTCTCGCAATAATTCCTGCAGTACGCCTAACGATTCATGCCCCATTGCCCCAACGTGAAACCAACCCTTGCTTTGACGCAGCAATACCCCCTCACGACGATCTCCTTCGCGACTGAGGTACATCAACTTCAGCAAGTCGAGTTTGCTATAGGTCAGTTGAGAGGTAGGGCCCACCGTCATTTCCGTCTCCGTAGAAGTCTTGATCTGGACTGATGTCTCTTCAGTTGTTCGGGTGCAACCTCTGCAGGTCCCGATCGAATCACCGGACGGTTGGACCACCGGCGAAGGGACCGAGTCTGCGTTATGCTGAAACGCATAAGGACCGGTTTACCTGGTCGCGGGGGCCGCCGGATGACCCATCATCCGTAATTTTACCGCGCGGACATGATAACGCCGAAAATCGGACCGATACAATGCCGACTGTCCGCTCAATTTTGCTACCTTCCCGTCAAGACGACAATTATCGGCCGCCATCGGCTACTTTTACCCTGTATGGGCCGCGCCTATAATTCTTAGCGCCTAACGACCTATTATCAACTTGAGCCGGATGCCAGGTCGATCGTACGGTCTAGTTTGCAGGAGCCGTCGCCATGTCCGATCAACCACTACCGCTGAAAAAAGTCCATCACGTCGAACTGCTGGTTGGAAACGCCAAGCAGGCGGCGTTCTTTTACCGAAAATGCTTCGGCTTTTCGCAGCTGGCCTATGCCGGCCCCGAAACAGGCCTCAACAGCCAGGCGTCCTATGTGTTGGAACAGGGTGATATTCGCCTGGTCATCAGCACACCTCTTTCGCCCGACGACCCCATGTCCGAACACCATCGGTTGCATGGTGATGGAGTGCTGGATGTCGCGTTTCTGGTCGACAATGTCGACGATGTGTTCGCCGAAGCGGTGAAGCGGGGCGCGCGAGTCTCGCTTGAACCCTATGAGATGAATGACAAATACGGACGCGTGCGCCGAGCGAAATTGGAGGCGTATGGGGACACGTTGCATACGCTGGTTTCCCTGGACGACTATACGGGCCCCTTTCTACCCGGCTATCAAGTCCATCGCATTCCGGAACCTGGCTTCGGTCTACGGTCGATCGACCATATCGTTGGCAATGTGGAAGACGGAAAAATGGAAGAGTGGGTAGACTACTACCACCGCGTCTTCGGCTTCCATCAGTTTCAATCATTTGACGACAAGGATATCTCGACGGCCTATTCGTCGCTGCGAAGTAAAGTGATGGCCAGTCCCACGGCGAACGTCAAATTTCCGATCAATGAACCAGCGGAAGGGAAGCGAAAAAGCCAGATCGAAGAATATCTGGACTTCAACCGGGGACCCGGCGTCCAGCATGTCGCCTTGTCGACCGACGATATCATTCACACGGTGTCGGTATTGAGAAACGCGGGCGTCGATTTTCTTAAGGTGCCCGCATCGTATTACGACAAAGTCTGGGATCGAGTCGGCAAAGTCGAGGAGGATGCGCGCACGCTTCAAGACCTGAATATCCTGATCGATCGCGACGACAAAGGTTACTTGCTTCAGATCTTCACCAGAAATGTAGAGGATCGCCCGACGCTGTTTTATGAAATCATCCAACGGCACGGATCGGACTCGTTCGGAAAAGGTAACTTCCGGTCGCTGTTCGAAGCAATTGAACGCGAACAAGAGGCGCGGGGTAATCTTTAGTCGCTGTAATCTCTAGTCACTGTAAGATTGAATCACTGTAAGATTGAAACGCTTAAATATTGAGTCACTGTAGTATTGAGTCGCTTTAATATTGAGTCACGGGCGGCAAACCGATTATTCGGACGAAAGCTGGCGATGGACCCATGCCGTACTATCACACACTCGGAAAAATCCCACGGAAGCGTCATACCCAGTTCCGTCGGGAAAGCGGTGAACTCTATCCCGAACACCTGATGGGGGCGTTGGGGTTTTCTGGTCCCGCTTCGCTGCTGTATCACCTGACGGAACCGACACGCGTTTTGTCGACGGCCAAGCTGGCCGATGCCAGGGTCGAGGGAGACGCGGACCAGACGCTGCGGATGCGGCATTTCCAGCTGGGCGACGTCAAAGCAGCAAAAAGCCCGTCGTTGGATCGAACGCCCGTATTGTTTAACGCGGACGCCACGATTTCGATCGTCCGGCCCACCACGACCGACGAATTCCATTACCGAAACGCTCAGGCCGACGAAGTCGTCTATATCAGCGATGGTGCGGGAACGCTCGAGTCGGAATTTGGTTCGTTTCCTTATCGAAGCGGTGATTATGTCGTCATCCCTCGTGGAATCCTGCATCGTTTCCGGTTGGCAGAGGGCGTGACTCGGATGTTGGTGATTGAAACTCCCAGTCACATCCGCTTTCCTTCGCGTTACTTGACGCAGGAAGGACAGTTAATGGAACATGCGCCGTATTGCGAACGCGACATCCGCCCGCCGGAGAAGCTGGAAACGCATGAGGAATTGGGGGAATTTCGGATTGTGGTCAAACAGCAGGACATGCTGAACGATATCGTGCTCGACCATCACCCGTTAAACGTCGTTGGGTGGGATGGCTGTTACTATCCCTGGGCGATGTCGATTCACGATTTTGAACCGATTACCGGTTCACTTCACCAACCGCCCCCGGTGCATCAGACCTTTCAGGCCGATCAGTTCGTGATCTGCTCGTTCACGCCACGCCTGTTCGACTATCATCCCGATGCGGTGGCGGTGCCGTACAACCATTCGAATGTGATGAGCGACGAGGTCTTGTACTACGCGAACGACGAGTTCATGAGCCGCAAGGGAATCACGCACGGTTCGTTAACCCTTCATCCGGGCGGCATCCCGCACGGACCGCATCCTGGCAAGGTCGAGGCATCTCTGAAGCTCAAGGAGACCAAAGAGCTGGCCGTAATGCTAGACACGTTTCGCCCACTGAAGGTTGCCAGCGATGTGAAGGGGGTTGAGGATCCTGACTACGGCCGTAGCTGGGTGGATGGATGACACGGGGCCTCCGAGCACTCCTGCATGGTGTCATCGATTACGCGGGGATGTTCCCGCCGGCACGACTCCCACTCGACAAGGCTGTCCGGAACTATGCACGGTTTCGACAGGGAGAATTCGCCTGGATGCTGGGACATTTTGTCGTCGGTGCGGTGCAGCTGGAACCGCTGGCTGATTTTCTTGACGGTTTCGACCCCCAAACCGAAAAGTCCGGCCTCGCGATCACTTGCGGCGGCTCGGCAAACGTTGAACAGTGGTCAACGGAATTCGACCAGCAGATCGCTGGCATTTCGTCCTTCCTGAATCGCGCAAAGGGACAAGCGGAACTTCGCGCGGTGGAGGTGAAGCTGCCGCACCCGGCCGAGACGACCCCTGAACAGATCCTGGATTTGGTTTGCGAAAAGATCACAATGGCCGGTTGGCCCGCAGCACAAGCCTTTTTTGAAGTCACAGCGGGTCCTAACTCGATGGATTTTCGTGATCAGATTGCCCGCCGCGCCGGTCAGCAGCGTCCCGATGACCCACCGTTTGGCCTGAAGTTGCGTGCCGGCGGACTGGAGGCGAGCGAGTTTCCCTCCGTCGACGTCGTTACCGACGTGATCATGTCGTGCAATCAGCACAAAAGCTCGTGGAAAGCGACGGCCGGCTTGCACCACCCACTGCGACAGTTTCGCGAAGAGGTCAATACAAAGATGCACGGTTTCCTGAACGTGCTGACGGCTGCCGTGCTGGCCGATGCACAGCCACTAAGGCGCGATCAGGTTTTGGAAATTGTCGCGGACGAAGATCCAGTCAACTTTCAATTGGACGACGACGGCATCGCGTGGCGAGAACATCGTGCGAGTGTCGCCGAGATTGAGGCTGCTCGAAAACGAACAATGATCTCCTTTGGAAGCTGTGACTTTGAAGAACCGCTAGCCGACCTGGAACTCCTAGGTTTGCCGTGGCTAACAATCGAACGCCAACAAGACGACAACCCAAATGATTGATCCAAATTTAAAGAGCTTTATCCCCGTTGAAGTGGACAGCCATTTTTCGATCCAGAACCTTCCCTACGGCGTGTTCCGCGCCGCTGGAGGTCGCGACGGTCCACGTGTTGGCGTGGCGATTGGCGACTTTGTCGTCGATCTTGCCGTGCTTGAGAGCCGTGGACTGATTACCGTCCCGGGTGCCACGGCTTCCGTCTTTGATCACTCCTGTCTCAACCCGTTTATGCAGCTAGGGACGCAAGCGTGGACCGCCGTCCGCGAACGTTTGGGGCAATTGCTGGTTGAAGACGAACCCACGCTGCGTGACGACCATGATCTTCGCGCGCTGGCGATTCACAAAATTGAAGACGTGCAGTTGATGATGCCAGTCGACATTCGTGACTATACCGACTTCTATTCGTCCCGTTTTCATGCCACCAATGTCGGGACGATGATGCGCGGAGCTGACAATGCGCTGCAAGAAAACTGGCTTCACTTGCCGGTTGCGTATCACGGTCGCGCGAGCTCGATTGTCGTTAGCGGCACGGATGTACAACGTCCTGTCGGTCAGACCGGCGCGGGACAGTTTGGGCCTAGTAAGGCGATGGATTTTGAACTGGAAATGGGTTTCTTCGTCGGTCCAGGTTCGACGCTCGGTAAACCCATCCCCATTGCCGAAGCGGTTCGGCACATTTTCGGTATGGTACTGGTCAATGACTGGAGCGCTCGTGATGTTCAGAAATGGGAGTACGTGCCGCTGGGGCCCTTCCTGTCGAAAAATCTTGCCACGTCGATTTCGCCGTGGGTCGTGCCGCTGGCGGCGCTGGAGCCATTCCGAACTCGCGCCGCCGAACAGTCACCCGCACCTTTGCCGTACCTTCGTCGAACGGACGACTTCACGTACGATATTCAACTGGAAGTTTATTTGTCGTTGCCCGGCACGCCTCCGCAGCGTATCACGTCGACCAACTTCCGCCACCTTTACTGGACGATTTCACAGCAACTGGCCCATCACTCCATCACCGGCTGCAATATGCAAACGGGTGATTTGCTGGCCTCGGGCACGATTTCGGGTCCGGAAAAGGAGTCTCGCGGTTGCCTGCTGGAACGAACGTGGCGTGGCGCCGAGCCGCTGGAGCTGGGCGATGGCCAGACGCGCACCTTCCTGGAGGATCACGACCGCGTCACGCTAACAGGCTTTTGTCAGGGCGACGGATATCGAGTTGGTTTCGGCGAAGTCACCGGCCAGCTTTTACCGGCCACCGAAGTGTCATGACGGAAAACGCTCTATGGACGCCGCCTGCCGAACGGGTTGCCCGGTCGCGTATGACGGCTTTCACGCAATTCGCCTCGAAACGGCATGACGTCGAGTTGGCAGACTACCATGCCCTTTGGACATGGTCCGTCGAACACCGCGAGCAATTCTGGTCTGCCGTCTGGGACTTCAGCGAGGTCGTGGCCAGTCAGCGATGGCAGGAAGTTCTGGTCGACGGCGATCGCATGCCAGGTGCGCGATGGTTTACCGGTGCCCGGCTTAATTTCGCCGCAAACCTGTTGAGGATTCGCGACGACCGACCGGCCTTGATCTTTTGGAACGAAAACGGACGGCAGCGCGTCCTGTCGTTCCAACAACTGTATGGCGAGGTCGCGGCGCGTTTCCGGCTGGCTACGCTCGATTGGCATCACCGCAACCGATCGCGTCGCCGCCATTCTTCCGAACATGCCGGAAGCGGTCGTCGTCATGCTGGCGGCGGCGAGCATCGGCGCCACGTTTTCGTCCTGTTCGCCCGATTTCGGTGTCGAAGGGATTATCGATCGGTTCGGGCAGATTGAACCCGCCATTCTCTTCACGGCGGACGGCCACTTCTACGCCGGAAAGACTTTCGACGCAATCGACCGCGCCGGCGAGGTCAGGCGGCGAATTCCCTCGATCAAACAGGTCGTTGTCATTCCGTATGGGAAGCGGAAACCGGTGATCGATGGTCTTCCGCATTCCATCGGCTGGGATGACTTGTTCAGCGACTCGGCCGAGCTGACCTTTGAACAGTTGCCGTTCGATCACCCGCTGTACATTCTCTATTCGTCGGGAACCACGGGGATGCCGAAGTGCATCGTCCACGGAGCGGGAGGCACGCTGTTACAGCATTTGAAGGAACACCAACTGCATACCGACATCACGCCTGACGATCGTCTGTTCTACTTCACGACGTGCGGCTGGATGATGTGGAACTGGCTGGTCAGCGGTCTGGCGACGGGCTGTACGCTGGTGCTGTACGACGGCTCGCCCATGCATCCGCGTGCGGATTTCCTGATGAACATGGTAGATGCTGAGCGGATTACCGTATTTGGCACCAGCGCCCGCTACATCGCCGCTTTGCAAAAGGCTGGTGTGAAGCCGAACCAGACGCACCAGCTGACGGATCTGCGGGCGATACTCTCGACCGGTTCGCCGCTGTCCGACACCAGCTTCGATTATGTCTACGCGTCAATCAAAAAAGACCTCTGCCTGTCCTCGATTTCGGGCGGGACCGATATCATTTCCTGCTTTGCGCTGGGCAATCCCAACCTTCCCGTCCATCGCGGCGAATTGCAATGTCGCGGGTTGGGAATGAATGTCAGCGTCTTCGACGAAGCAGGGCATCCCGTCGTGCAGCAGAAAGGCGAACTGGTTTGCACCTCGGCTTTTCCGTCGATGCCGATTCATTTTTGGAACGATCCCGACGGCAACAAGTACCACCGCGACTACTTCGATCGGTTTCCGGGCGTCTGGTCTCACGGCGACTATACAACCCTGACCGCACATGGTGGTTTGATCATTTACGGCCGCAGCGACGCGGTCCTGAATCCCGGTGGTGTACGGATTGGTACCGCCGAGATCTATCGCCAAGTCGATCAGCTATCGGAAGTCGTCGAAAGTGTTGCGGTTGGGCAGTCCTGGTCCAATGACGTTCGCGTCGTACTTTTCGTCCGGCTGCGCGACGAGATGATCCTGGACGACGCCTTGATCGATCGTATCAAGCAACAGATACGCGACGGCGCGTCGCCACGGCACGTGCCCGCCAAAGTGATCCAAGTGGCGGATATTCCACGCACACGCAGCGGCAAGACGGTTGAGCTGGCGGTACGCGAGGCCGTTCACGGTCGACCGGTGAAGAATATTGAAGCGCTGGCCAACCCTGAATCGTTGGGACACTTCCGCAATCTAGCTGAGCTGCGAGAACCGTGAGTGGAGAACCGTCCCGCACGCTACAACGGCTAGCCGCGCGCTCGTGGAACGGAACTTGTTCCGTTGGCCGCTTTGGAAAAAAGCGGAACAAGTTCCGTTCTACTCGTTGAATGCCAGAACCCGCAATCATTGATGAACCGGATGGTAGCGTGTACGATAAGGCCCGCAATCATCTAGCCACCCAGTTGGCATTCACGGAGACGCATATTGGCCAACCAACTAAGTCAAGCTGAACGCGTCAATGCGATGCGCAAGCTTTCACCGCTGCGGAATACGACGCAGGCCACGGATGCCGAACAGCTGACGCAGCAGCAATTAGCCCATTTCGGAATTGATCCGTCTTCGCCGTTTGCCGAGACTCTTTCCCGCCTGACCTGTCGTTTGTACGAAGGACAGGCGGACATTGAACAGCTGTGGCGCGAAACCCTGGCGACGATCTCGACGCTCGACCGCTCCGACCGCATCGCCTACTTCAACGCGAAGAAGTTTCTTTCGTTTCAGCTGGCAAAATTGCTGGACACGTTGCAAAACTCTTCTCGTCGCAGCTATCAGGAACTGCGGTTCAGCAGTTCGACGCAATCGGCCAAGGGACCGTACCCGGTCTTTGATAACGTAACCGCCATTTTCTCAGCGACCCCGGTGATCACTCGAACGGCCACGTATATCTATGCGTGCGCCGAATGGATTGAAGAAGCATTTCGTGGCAAAGAGCTGCTACTGGAGATCTATTCACGCCTGTTAAACCCCACTTCGGTTTCCCTGGCCAACTTTATTGTCGACATAGAGGCGGGGCCTTACGCGAACGAATACTTCGCCTGGAACTTCAACAGCGGTATGTCCGCGATCGACGGTGTGTTGTCCCACGTTCTGGGACGTGACGATGTTTTGATTACCAGCCGACACATCTACGGCGGAGCGCACCAGTTGATTCACGACTGGTACGCCAAACCTGGAAACCTGGAAATCGCGGTCGAGATATTTGAGGGGTATGACGTCCAGAGCTTCACTGTCTGCTGGGAAGCGGTGCAGTGCAAGTACAAAGATCGACTCGCCAGCGGCCGACGTGTTTACGTTTACGTTGAATCGCCGTGTAATCCGCACGGCTATTTACTGGACGTCCCTGGGATCTGCCAGTTCGCTCATCAAAACGGCTCGCGCGTCATCCTGGACGCCACGGTGGGAACGCCGTTTCTGGTGAAACCGCTGCAAGAAAACGATCCGGCTCGGCGACCGGATTTTGTTTTGCACAGCTATACCAAAGATCTATCCGGTACGGGATCGACGATTGCCGGGGTTGTCATCGGTCGTAATGAAGACATGTTTCTCCCCAAGGGCGAATCGGCGGGAGGGGTGAATTGGAACGAGACGCTGTTCTGGAATGTCTATTACGTAAAGGGCGCCTTTCTTCACGCCGACGCCGCGTACGAAGTGATTCAAGGAATGCGAACCCTGGAGGTCCGCATGCTCGCCAAGTGCGTCAATACCCAGATCCTGGTTCGTTTCCTGGACGCTCATCCGTTAATTTCTGTCCGCTCCAACGATCTGGCGCACAACGAAAACGCCAAGATTCGCGAATCGATTTCCTTTTTGGGCCTGTCGGCGCCACTGTTTATCATCGACATGGATACCGTACCGCTCCTGGCCTTCCAACGTTTCTTCGATTCTCTTTCTCCCGCATTTGCTCACATGATCAGCCTGGGCCAGTCGAATACCATTATCAGTTGTCCTGCCCTGACCACCCACTCGGAACTGGACGCGGCCGCGTTATTGCAGAGCGATATACGGCCGACGACGATTCGATTCGCGGTCGGTGATGAGGATCCCAAGGACCTGATCGCGCATTTCATTCAATCGGCTCGGCTAACGATTGATCCAGAGATGCCTGATTTCTCAGCGGGCTTTATGAAGCCGGACGAGATCGACGACCTGGTCGAGCAGTGCCATATCGACGTCAATACGCGCTATGTCCGTTCCAAACCGCGGATGGCGGATATCCTTTAGAACGTGTTTGGAAATTCGCACGATGGCCCTCCGAGGTCGTCGCACGCGATAGCTTCAGGGAATTCGACGGCCTCGGAGGGCCATCGTACAATCGCACTCGACGCCGGTCTCCCGCGGTGAGCAGATAGTCGACACACATGCAGAAGTACACTTCGACTCGCGGATTCTTACCGTCCTCGGATCCAGCACAGCGATTCGAGAAGTATCCCGAGCTGAGCTGGCTGGACGAACTGGGCCGTGATCTGCCCAGCCTATTGCTATTCGACAGCTTCCGTGACAAGGCACGTAAGCTCAAGATCCCTAAGTGGCCGGAAGACACGGCAACGGCAGAATCGTTAGCCGAGCTTAGGCTGTACTATGTGCGGGTGGGATTTCTCGCGTCCGCTTATATCAACCAGGTGGGACAGCCGGCGGCCCATGTTCTTCCTGAAAACATCGGGGTGCCCCTTTGTCACTCGTGCAAGTTGCTGCAGCGGCCACCCATTCTCAGCTACGACGGCTATGCCCTGTACAACTGGAAGCGGTTCGACGCCGACGCACCGATTGCGTTGGGCAATATCGACACGCTGCAGAACTTCGTTCATCTTTACGACGAACACTGGTTCATCCTGGTGCATGTTGAGATCGAAGGCATTGCTGCGGACGTCCTCGACGCCGTACCACGGATGCGCGCCGCCTTACCGCAAGGCGACGCTGACAGTCTCAATCGCGACCTGGCTGCGATATCCGCGTCGGCATGGCGGCAAGTCGAGGTACTCCGTCGGATCGCGGAAAAGATGGACCCTGCTCTGTACTACAAGACATTTCGCCCGTATATCCGCTTCTTTGAAAACGTGGTCTATGAGGGTGTCAGCGAAGAACCCATGGACTACCGGGGCGAAACGGGCGCTCAAAGTAGCATCATGCCGATGCTGGTCGAGCTGATGAAGATCAAACATGAGCCGTCCGCTCTGATCGATCATCTGGCCGATATGCAGCGCTTCATGCCGAAAGAGCATCGCCAGGTGATCGACGACGCCCGGCAATTACCTTCTTTCCGAGAGATCGCAAACAAACAGACGTACAACGATATCCTGGAGGCGATGGCGACGTTTCGCGAAGTGCATTACGGCTGGGCAGATGAATACATCAACCGGCGAGTCGAAGATCCGCGCGGCACTGGCGGTACGCCTTACATGCAATGGCTAAAGCAACTGGTCGACGAAACCCGTGCGCACATGATTGACTGAGCACGGGCTGGTCGCGGGAACTTTGAAGTTCCGCTAGCACGTATTCTGCCGGAAAAACCGTAGCATGGTCCCCTGGGCTGTGTTTTTTGGATACCGTCATTCACGGCCCAGGGGACCATGCTACGAAAGTGCGTAACTTTTAAACGGGGGGGCGGGGCGGACCTGATTACGGTTTCTAGCGACTCACGGCGACGCTGGCACCGTGACCACCGGGTCCGCTCTTGCCGAGAAACGCTTCGACGGACGCAACGCTGTGAACGCCTACCAAGCGGCGTAACGTCCAGTGGCCTTTCCGTTTTTTCATGACGATCAGTTGCGGAACGCTCTGGTTTCTTGTCAGGCGGCGTCCGAGCTTGCGTTCCCGACCGAGATCCACCATTGCAAAGTTGAATCCCTCGAACTTGTTTTGAGACAGCATGTCTGCAATCGTCGTGGCCTTCATCTGTTGACAGGGGCCACACGACTCGGCGGTGACAAGCACCAGGAGAGGCTCGTCGCCCTCGATCGCTCGCCGGTACGCGACCGCGTAGTCGTAAGTGCCGACGGAATGAATGGCCGAAGCAATTAAAAGAAGCACGGTGCTCAAATCCATAGGTCGCCATCCCAACGGATGAACCTGGGTTGCGCTGAACGCGGTCGAAATCCCGTCTCGACCGATGGTTTGATTACCGCAATACGCGTGCCAGCCAACGGCTTAGCGGCCTCAACCGTTCAAATCGTGCTTGCGGTAGGGTGAAATCCGGCCAGAAGGGACGCGGTACCGTCGGCGCGTGGTATCGCGATAGCTCAGCGCGACGCCGAGCGATGTTGCCTTAAATCAACATGGCAGGGAGTCGGTCACCGCCCACCGTAGGTCTCACAAGTCCGCGAACCGCTCAAAGATTCCTGGAGACCTTCGGTCAAGCTCGTGTGCGGGGTCGGGAGACCCGCGCACAGTGCGCTCGTGTGCGGGGTCGGGAGACCCGCGCACGCGCTCGTGTGCGGGGTCGGGAGACCCGCGCACAGCGCAATACGACCCGCGGACAGGCGCGTGCGGGCAGGTCTCCCGACCTCGTCGAAACCGCCGACCGCAGGTCTCACACGCGCTCGGGCAGGTCTCCCGACCTCGTCGAAACCGCCGACCGCAGGTCTCACAAAACCGTGAACCGCTCAAAGATTCCTGGAGACCTTCGGTCAAGTTCGTGTGCGGGGTCGGGAGACCCACGCACAGCGCGTCAAGTTCGTGTGCGGGGTCGGGAGACCCACGCACAGCCAGCGCGCATTGCGTTACGAAACAGTGCGCATTGCGTTAGGAAACGACGCGCAGCGGAGGGAAACCGCGCATAGCGCTCATCCGCGAACAGCGAATCGCGAGCGAACGCGGTCACCATTCTAACCCACTCAGAATGACATCGGTTTTCGCGCTTCCGTCAGATAGCCAGTAGTTCGCAGAAGAAAATCGCCAATCACCTGCGTGGGTGACCAATCCTTTGCGACAAGGGTTTTCGTGCAGATAGTCGAGCTTGGTTTGCCAGAACGACTCTGTTTCGATTTGTTCCGGATGGCGCGACGGCTGCCAGAAACGGCGCTCGCGGTCTTCGCCGGCCGCTTTTCGAAACGTCTCCGAAAAACAGGCCGGCCTATTCTGTTCGCAGAAGTCACATAGCTGCCGCCCGGTGAACTTGCGAAAGTCCGTTACCGTTGTCTCCAACTGTTTTGCGTCAAATCGCTCGTCAAATAGAATCGCGTGAAAATGGGTTGGCATGATCACGTAGGCATTGATCCGTAACTTTTTCTTGTGGTGACAGAAGTTGAGACTATCCGTCACAATCTTGAATGCCTTTTCAGAAACGAACACCGGCAGCCATTGGACCACACTGAACGTGACAAAGTACAGAGTGCCGTCCGAATAGAAGGGATAGCGTTCCATTATTGGTATCCCGAAGTTCGTGTGCAGTATCTCGCGTATCCGCGCGGGCGCACTCCGTCGGCGCACTCTGCGCTCGGCGCACTCCTCGCTCGGCGCAGGTCTCCCGACCTCGTCGAAACCGCCGACCGCAGGTCTCCAAAAATAAATTGTCGCTCAAGGATTCAAAAAAGGCCAGCCGGCTTCGACTCGGCGGACGCACGCTATTGTAGCAAACCTAATTTTCTCACAGACAACCGCCGGTCTCCCAAAATGAAAAACCGCTCGATTCCTAAAGACCTTCGGTCAAGCCGGTGTGACCCGCGCAAAGCGCAGGAGATTTCTGGAGACCTTCGGTCAAGCTTGTGTGCGGGGTCGGGAGACCCGCGCACAGCGCAATACGACCTGCGGCACAGCGCGATGACCGACCGCGCTCGTGCGGCAGGTCTCCCGACCTCGCTCGGCGCAGGTCTCCCGACCTCGTCGAAACCGCCGACCGCAGGTCTCCAAAAATAAATTGTCGCTCAAGGATTCAAAAAAGGCCAGCCGGCTTCGACTCGGCGGACGCACGCTATTGTAGCAAACCTAATTGTCTCACAGACAACCGCCGGTCTCCCAAAACGAAAAACCGCTCAATTGCTAAAGACCTTCGGTCAAGCCGGTGTGACCCGCGAAAGCGCAGGAGATTTCTGGAGACCTTCGGTCAAGCCTGCGTGCGGGGTCGGGAGACCCGTGAACGCGCCGCAAGCGCAGGAGAATTTCTGAAGACCTTCGGTCAAGCTTGTTGCGGGGTCGGGAGACCCGCGACAGTGCGAGGAGATTTCTGGAGACCTTCGGTCAAGCTTGTGTGCGGGGTCGGGAGACCCGCGCACAGCGAATGAGACCCGCGCACAGCGAGGGGTCGGGAGACCCGCGCACAGCGCAATGAGACCCGCGCACAGCGAGGGGTCGGGAGACCCGCGACCGCAATGAGACCCGTGCACACGCGCAATGAGACCCACGCCAGCGCAATGAGACCCGCGCACAGCGCAATGAGACCCGCGCACACGCGATGAGACCTGCGCACACCGCGTGTTCTGGGAAGTTGCTGTCGGAACTGCGTAGAAATTGTTCCGGCTTACAAGAATTCACGGCCTCGGAGCGTGATGGGTGGCTAACCGATCAGCTTCTTCATCTGCGGCCAGGTTCGAGTATTGGCAACATCTTTCTTCGTCAAGCCGCCGCGGCGAGCTTGCAGGATGCCGTAACGCATTTTGTCCAAGTCTTTAGCGCGATGAGCATCGGTGCCAAGGACCACATAGACGCCATTCGCCTTCGCGGCTGCGCATGCTACGTCGTCCAAATCCAATCGCATCGGGTTGGCATTCAATTCCAACAGTTTCCTGTGTTTGGCAGCTGCCTTCATGACGGCATCCATGTCGACTTCGTACGGCTTTCGCTTGTTGATTAGCCGGCCGGTTGGATGTGCGATCGCGGACGTGTGAGGGTGTTCGATGGCGCCCAACAGCCGGTCGGTAATCTGCTGACGCGGCTGGTTCTGGCCGTAGTGGATGCTGCAGATGACCCAGTCGGCCTCGGCCAAAACATCGTCGGGCAGATCAAGTTTACCGTTTTCCAGGATATCCAGTTCGATACCCTTCAAGACGGTGATCCCCTTCATCCGTTCGTTCAGCTGATCGATCTCTTGCCACTGCTGCCGCAGTCGTTTGGCGCCGCAGCTGGCGCTCGACCGGCTGGAGCAGGTGGTCGACGAGGCGGTCAGCGTGGCGGTGGCCCAGCCTCCACCCGGGCTCGAGGTGGTCCGGCAGCTCGGCGCCACCCTGCCCCGAGGTGTCGTTCGACGCCGGCCAGGTGCGCCAGGCCGTGCTCAACCTGGTGGTCAACGCGGTGCAGGCCATGCCGGGCGGCGGGCGGCTCACGGTCGGATCTTCACCTGCTGGAGCGTCGGCGGCCATCGTCGAGGTGGAGGACAGCGGGCCCGGGATCGCCGAGGTGATCCGCGCGCGCATCTTCGAGCCCTTCTTCACCACCAAGGCCACCGGCACCGGTCTCGGCCTCCCGGTGGTGAA
>CAWJNN010000080.1:0-46652 GCA_963844115.1 uncultured Planctomycetales bacterium
GGTCAACAGTGTCTTCGAATGCAGCCACCGAAGAGACCGCGGGCCGCGAACTCAAGGTCTACCTGCGCCCCGAAGACGTGCTGGCGCGCCCGATCGCAGCGGGCGACAGCAACGTCTTCGAAGCCACCATCGACAAGATCGAGTTCCTCGGCTCCTACTGCCTGGTGCAGGTCAACGGTGAGGCGATCGGCGGCCACAGCCTCACGGTCTACCTGTCGCACAACTTCCTCAGCGAACGCGCGCTGGTGGTGGGCAGCCGGCTGCCGCTGCGCCTGATGCCCGAGCGGATGCGGCTGTTCGAGCAATGAACGCCGCCGGCGCCAGCGTGCCGCGACTGCGCGCCACGGCGAGTGACCGTGTCGCCCACGTCGCGCTGGCGCTGGTGATCCTGTTCCTGCTGAGTTTTCTGGCCGCGCCGCTGCTGCCCTTTGGCCATTGTGACGTTACCTTCATCTTCGGTCAGCGGTAATAACGGGCGTCCATTATCTGTCAATTTCTCTCCTCTGCAATTGCCCGTTCGTAATTACGCCATTGGGCTGCATGGAGGCGAGCAGGCCGCCTGTGGGCGGAACTACAAACGACATCCGCGCCAGCCTATTGTCTACTACTGCTCGCCCCAACTATAACGGTGGGTTAGGTTTGTTGCTGACGCGGCACCCGGTTGAATCACCCTTTCGGAGCGTCCTCTGTGTGCGGAATCGTTGGGCTGCTGGTAAAAAAGGCCGAGTTGCGTAACGAGCTTGGGCGACTGGTCACACCCATGTTGGAATGCATGGGAACCCGTGGTCCGGATTCGGCCGGGCTGGCCGTATATCACGAACCTCTGCAGGACGCTCAACGTCGTTTTGCCATTTTCGCTGGCAATTCGGCGTTCGACTGGCAGGCGCTGCACGACTGTTTTCAAGCTGAAACCGGACACCAGGGTCAGATTCACTTTGTCGAGAACCACGCTGTAGAAATATCGGATATCGCTGTCGATCAATTCAAGCCCTGGTTGTCGGGCTCCTTTCCTGACATCCATCTGCTTTCGGTCGGTCGTGCAATCGAGGTTTACAAAGACGAAGGGCATCCCCGCGAAATTGCGCGACGCTTCGGCTTTCCTCGGCTATCAGGGACGCATGCCGTTGGCCATACGCGGATGGCCACCGAGTCGGCCGTTTCACCCGCGCACGCTCATCCCTTTACCGCCGGTGAAGATTTCTGTCTCGTACATAACGGATCGCTTTCGAACCCGTACAGCATTCGCCGCAAATTGGAACGACTGGGAATCGAGTTCGAAACGGACAACGACACCGAGGCGGGCTGCCGGTATCTCGAATGGCGAATGCGGGAAGGTGATACGTTGGAAGCAGCAATTGAGAAATCGTTTGACGAGTTGGACGGCTTTTTCACTTTTCTGATGGCCACCGCCGACCAACTGGTGCTGGTCCGCGATCCGTTCGCTTGCAAGCCAGCCGTCGCCGCGGAGAACGAGCATTACGTGGCAGTGGCATCCGAGTATCGATCACTGGCCCACTTGCCCGACATTAAATCGGCCAATGTATTTGAACCCGCCCCGGAACGGATCTATTCATGGTCAGTGTCAAGCAACTAGATCTGGCGAAACTGAACGTTCGCGAGATCAATCAGTTTTTGCACACCCAGCTGTCCGACAGCGGGACACGGCGAATTGAAATCCTGAATCCAAACGGCATCCACAGCATCGCGGCCGGGGTGGATTGTGATGTTGAGATCGAAATCATGGGAAACGGTGGCTACTTTGTCGCCGGCATGAACAAGCGGGCCAGCGTCACGGTCCACGGAAATGTCGGCTGGAGTGTGGCGGAGAATATCATGTCAGGGATCGTGCGCGTCAAAGGGCACGCCTCCGAATCCGCCGCGGCGTCGGGCCACGGCGGGCTGGTGGTTATTGAAGGAGACGCGTCGTCGCGGTGCGGTATCTCGCTGAAAGGCAGTGATGTCGTCGTCGGGGGTAGCGTCGGGCATTTTTCCGGATTCATGGCCCAGGCCGGTACGCTAGTGGTCTGCGGAGACGCGGGTCCGAATCTGGGCGATTCGCTGTACGAGACAACGATCTACGTGCGGGGTACCATCGATAGCCTCGGCGCCGACGCTCAGGAAGAAGCAATGACGCAGGCGGATCATGATCGAATCGTACCGCTGTTAGCGGCTGCGGAAATCGACTACGACGCCAAAGAGTTCAAACGAATCGCATCGGCACGAAGTTTGTATCATTGGAATGCCGACGCGCATCAGGAGTACTGATTTGACTGGGCCGATCCAGCACGCAATCCAGCGGGAAGAAAGCGCCTCGTTCAATGCGAACGTGATGTCGTATATCCGGCAGGCGGCCGAATATGGTCTGTACGAGATCCGCGGGATGGGTGCCAAGCGACCGGTGCCATCTTTTGACGATCTTGTCCTGCTAACCGCATCGGCATCCCGGTACCCGCTGGAAGGCTATCGCGAAAAATGTGAATCGAAAACTGTCCTGGGATCGCGAACGGCGAAACGTCCCGTTGAACTGGAAACACCAATCACGATTGCGGGGATGAGCTTCGGGGCCCTGTCGGCTAACGTCAAGGAAGCCATTGGCCGAGCGGCGAGTGAAGTCGGGACGTCGACGACCACCGGGGACGGCGGTATGACGCCCGAAGAACGTCAGTCCTCTAAGACGCTGGTCTACCAGTGCCTGCCTTCGCGGTACGGTTTCAATCCCGACGACTTGCGAAAAGCCGACGCAATCGAAATCGTGATCGGGCAGGGGGCTAAACCGGGTGGTGGCGGAATGTTGCTGGGCCAGAAAGTCAGCCCGCGCGTCGCCGGCATGCGCACCTTGCCAGCCGGCATTGACCAGCGGTCTGCTTGTCGTCATCCGGATTGGACGGGACCGGACGACCTGAAAATCAAGATTGAAGAGCTGCGGGAAATCACCGACTGGCAAATCCCCATCTACATAAAACTGGGCGCAACGCGCGTTCGTGAAGACGTCAAGCTGGCGGTAAAAGCCGGCGCCGATGTCGTCGTCGTGGATGGCATGCAGGGTGGTACGGCGGCGACGCAACAGGTTTTCATCGAACACGCCGGAATCCCCACGCTGGCTGCCTTGCCGCTGGCCGTTGAAGCGTTGGAGGAAATGAACGTTTTCGGCGAGGTGCAATTGATTATTTCGGGAGGCATTCGTACGGGGGCCGACGTGGCCAAGGCATTGGCACTGGGCGCCGATGCGGTTGCGATAGGGCAGGGCGTCTTGATCGCCTTGGGCTGCAATCACGATTCGTATATTCAAGACGATCAAACCGTTGACGCGACTGAAGATTATGCGAAACTGGGGACCGCGCCGGGCTACTGTCATCACTGCCACACGGGACAATGTCCTGTCGGCGTTACCACGCAGGACCCGCAGCTCGAACGTCGGCTAACGCCGGAGATCGGGGCGACGCGCTTAAGCAACTACCTGCAAGTTCTGAATATGGAACTGACGACGCTCGCACGAGCCTGCGGTAAGTCGAACGTACATCACTTGGAGAAGGAAGACCTGGTCGCGCTGACTGTCGAAGCCGCCGCCATGGCGAAAGTTCCTCTGGCCGGTACCCAATGGATTCCGGGGCAGTGAATTCCGGCAGTGAATTCCGGGGCAGTGAATTCCGGGGCAGTGAATTCCGGGGCAGTGGCCTTCTTGAACAGACGCAAGGGTCAATGATGGACAACGAACTGAGCGCGTTAACGATCATCTTCACTGAGTTCTACTATTGGGTCACGGTGGTGATGATGTTTCTGATCCACGTGGGCTTCTGTTTGTACGAAGTTGGAGTCTCGCGCGAAAAGAACAAAATCAACACGCTGATGAAAAATGCGATGCTGGTCCCCGTGATCACGGTCGCGTTTTTTTTCTTCGGCTGGTGGATTTACTTCGCTTGTCAAAACGAGCCGTGGACCTGGCTTTCCGGCGGCTCGACCGACCCTGCAGCAACGGTCGGTTTAAAGGACGCGCCGCACGCGACCCCGTGGAGCGAACTGATGGGGCCGCACATGGGCGGCAAGCCGGCGTCCGAAGCGGTGACCGGCGAACAAACCGCGATGTGGGCCCGTCTGAACGGCGTTTTTTGGGCGGCGTTCCTGTTGTTTGCGTGGACCGCGGGCTCGATTCTGTCCGGGGCCGTCATTGAACGGATTCGTTCGTGGGCCTTCTGGTTGCTGGCCGCGCTGGTCGGCAGCGTCACGTGGGTGATCGACGCCGCGTGGGGTTGGTCTGACGCCGGTTGGATGGTTGAGCGCCTGGGATATCACGATGCCTACGCTTCCGGCGTTATCCATGCACTGGCGGGCGGCTCGGCGCTGGCAATTCTGATTCACCTCGGCCCCCGAATCGGACGATTTCGCGAAGACGGTACGCCGCGGGTCATGCCGCCTCATAACACGTGGATGGTCATCATCGGCCTGTTTCTGATTTATACCGGCTTTTGGGGATTCTACGCAGCCTGCAATGTGCCGATTATGGATATCGATCCGGACGACGGTCGCACGTTCTTTTCGGCAACGACGATTTATCTGACGCCGACGACGTTGAGCGCCATAACGTTGAACTTCATCATGGCGTTGGCAGCGGGCATGTTGTCGGGATATTGGGTATCCAATGGTGACCCGTTCTGGACCTTTTCCGGGGGGCTGGGTGGGATCATTGCGGCGTCAGCCGGAAACGATCTCTATCACCCGTTCCAGGCCTTTCTTATTTCGGCGGTGGCCGTGTGGTGCGCCTACAAATTGCACTACTGGGTCGAAAGGAAATTCAAGATCGACGATGCGGTGGGGGCGGTCGCGGTGCATGGCTATTGCGGAACGATCGGTGTCATCGTTGCCGGCTTCGTTCTGTGGGGTTATCCAAGTTCTCCTTATGATGGCTACGCCGCGATCAATCCGATCGGGCAAGTGATCGGCGCCGTTATCATGTTCTTTGGTTTGGGATTTCTACCCTGCTACATCCTTGCCGGCATTCTTAAGCACTTCGGACTGTTGCGCATTCCGCATGAGGTTGAACTCGCCGGGCTGGACTTCGACCTCCGGCGCGACGAATATTCGCAGCGGGAAGACATTCACCTTGCCGAACGCGAAGCACTGGAACCGTTATCGAGGAATGGACTATGATTCCCACCGGCCGCGTAACCAGTTGGAGCACCGACCCGACGACAATTGGGCCACTCTACCCCTTTGTCGGTTCCGAGCTGTGGCTGTTTCTGCTCTGCATTGCCTTCTGCATCGCGTTCACGCTATGGAAGTTGTACGTCGAACAGCATGGCTACCGGCACAAGGTTCAGCAGCTTCGTCAGGCCGGTAAACTAGCCGAAGTGATGGGCACGGACTCCGATACCGACGCAAGTTAAAATTTGTCAAAGATGGCGTTCCCCCGCAGAACCTGATCGATTCGACACAAACAAGACACCCGCAGCAATCCATTAATGCAGGAGTGCAGCCGATGGCGGACCGAGAACAGATTCGTCAACAGATGAAGAAAGACGGCGTGGAGTTCATTCTCGCGCAGTTTGTCGACCTGAACGGTTCGGCGAAAGTGAAGATGGTGCCGGCGTCCAGCCTGGACGACATGATCGACGGCGGCGCGGGCTTCGCCGGGGCGGCGGTTTTGGGCCTGGGTCAAGGGCCGCACGATCATGACATGTCGGCTCGCATCGACCTGGACAGCTATACGCCACTTCCCTGGTTACCGAATACCGCCCGCTTTGCCGGTGACCTGTTTGTCGATGGCGAGTCGTATCCCTATTGCTCGAGGGCGAATTTCAAGCGCGTGTTGGCGCAGGTGCGCGAGCAGGGTTATATATTCAACGTCGGGATGGAACCGGAACATTTTCTTGTCACGCGAAACGAAGATGGTTCGATCGCCGCCTGGAATCCCGACCAGGTCGATTCGCTGGACAAGCCGTGTTACGACTTTCGCTCGATGGCGCCTGCCATGGCCTATTTGCAAGAGCTGACCAGTTCACTCAACCAGCTTGGCTGGGGCGTCTACCAGACCGACCATGAGGACGCCAACGGTCAATTCGAGATCAACTTCGATTATCAAGATGCCTTGACGACGGCGGATCGCGTCACGTTTTTCAAAATGGCGACGTCGCAGATTGCCAAAAAGTACGGCGCAATCGCTACCCACATGCCCAAACCGTTCAGTGAAAAGACCGGTAGTGGACTTCACGTCCATTTCCATCTGGCCGATGCCGAGACAGGTCAGGGAGTTTTCGAAGACGAAGACGATCGTCGCGGGCTGGGCTGCTCCGAACTTGGCTATCACTTTGTCGGAGGAGTCTTGCACCACGCCCGCGCGTTGTGTGCGGTCACCAGTCCCACGGTCAATTGCTACAAGCGACTGAAACTGGGCGAGGGCGTCTATTCCAGCCGCAGTGGTTTCACTTGGACGCCTGCATTCATTACCTACGGCGACAACAACCGCACGCAGATGATCCGCACCGCGGGTCCCGGTCATTTCGAAGATCGTACCGTGTCCGCCGGGTGCAATCCTTACCTGGCACTGGCCGCGTACGTCGCTGCCGGAATGGATGGCATCCAGAACCGGATGGATCCAGGCGACCCGAATCTGCGCAACATGTACGAGCAGCCTTTGCACGAAGTTCGCGAGCAAGGCATCCGAATCCTTCCCCAATCGTTGCTGGAGGCCGTCGCGGAACTTCGCGAAGACGAAGTCGTCAAGGGAGCCCTGGGCGTGATCGCAGACGAATTCATCGATTTGAAAACAAAAGAATGGGAAACCTATGATGCGCAGGTCACGCCCTGGGAAATCGACAAATATTTGACGGTTTTTTAATTCAACTACTTTTCTCGAACATCCGAACGGAACCCGCTGTGTAAACCAGGGAAATACCGAGAATATCTATCCCTCGCTTACGCAGAGGGTTACGATGATCACCGGCTAAACGTCGATTGCGCGCTGCCTCCCGTGACGATGCCAGCTACCCCGCCTCCACCACGCCATGCCCCACCGTTTGTTGAAGTTCGCGATCGCCAAGCAATACCCTGAACAGCGCATGTTTCGCGCGCCGACGGCGCTGAAAGAGGAATATGACGCCGTCATCATCGGTGGCGGAGGGCATGGCCTGGCAGCGGCCTATCACCTGGCGAAAGATCACGGCATCACGAACGTTGCCGTCTTGGAGAAGGGATATATCGGCGGCGGTGGTACAGGACGCAACACGGCCATCATTCGTTCGAACTACCTGACACCTGAAGGCGCACGATTCTATCAGACCAGCGTTGATCTCTTCAAAGATCTGTCGCGCAATTTGGACCTGAATCTGTTCTATTCGCAACGAGGACATTTCACGATGGCCCATTCGCCAGCGTCGCTCAACACGCAGCGCTGGCGAGCGGAAGTGAATAAGCACCTGGGGATCGACAGCGAACTCGTCGGTCCCGACTTCATCAAGAAAGAAATTCCTGAAATTGACTTAACGTGTGGCGGTCATCAGGCGCCGATCTGCGGTGCGCTGTATCATCCGCCCGGCGCCATCGCTCGGCACGATGCCGTCGCCTGGGGATACGCGCGCGGCGCCGATTCGCGCGGCGTAGAAATTCACCAAAAGACCGCCGTCAAGGACATCGAGATCCGCGACGGGGCGGTGATAGGTGTGCATACTGACAAGGGCTTCATCAAGACTCGCAAAGTGCTGTCCGCCGTCGCCGGCTGGACGACGTATATTACCGCAATGGTTGGCCTGCGCACGCCGCTGGTGATCCACCCGCTGCAAGCCCTGGTGACTGAGCCACTCAAACCGTGGCTCGACAAAATCGTCGTGTCAGCCAGCCTGCATCTCTACGTCAGCCAATCCTCGCGTGGCGAGCTAGTGACGGGTGCGTCGCTGGATCCGTACGAGCTGATTTCGATGCGGTCGTCGCTGGATTTCGCCGAGGGCATTAGCGGCCACCTACTCGAACTGTTTCCATTTCTCGGCGACATCAAGGTCCTACGCCAATGGGCCGGCCTGTGCGACATGACCCCTGACTTCTCGCCAATCATGGGCACGACACCGATCCAAGGTTTTTACATTGACGCCGGATGGGGCACGTGGGGCTTCAAGGCCACACCGGTCAGCGGCATGACAATGGCCCATACCATGGCCCATGACCACGACCACGAACTGATCCCCGCCTTCAACCTGTCACGGTTCAAGGAATTTGAACTCGTCGGAGAAAAAGGGGCGGCATCCGTTGGGCATTAGAGGTGGGGACGATGGACAGTGGGGACGATGGACAGTGGGGACGATGGACAGTGGGGACGATGGACAGTGGGGACGATGGACAGTGGGGACAAATGGATGATGGGGACCGTGGACGATGGACAATGGGGACGGTGGACTATGGAGACGATTTTCGCAAGGGGGATCACATGATGCGGGACTATAAGAAGATTGTCGCTTGGCAGCGTAGTCATGCATTGACGTTGGCGGTGTATGAATTCACGAAGCGGTTTCCTGATGAGGAGCGATTCGGACTGACAAGTCAGGTTCGACGCGCTGCTTACAGCGTGCCGTCCAATAATGCCGAGGGCTCCGGACGAGATTCGCAGAAGGACTATTTAAGGTTCTTATTCATTTCGCTCGCATCGCTCAAGGAAACCGAGTATTTCTTGCTGCTCGCCCACGACCTCGGGTACCTGAATGACGACGCCTATGAAACGCTAACGGACCAAGTCAACAGTTCCTTCCGCGTTTTGCACGGCCTCATCAAGGCAACGAAAAAGGAAGTCGGCGCGATGGGCCGATTCACTGCAAAAATGTTAGCGTTCTTCACAATCGCCGGAACCTACGGCGTTCCCCAAGCCTAGCTTTCTCTCTCCGTAGTCCACAGTCCACAGTCCACAGTCCACAGTCCACAGTCCACAGTCCACAGTCCATAGTCCATAGTCCACAGTCCACAGTCCATAGTCCATAGTCCATAGTCCACAGTCCCCCAACTCATGAAAATTATCAACTGCCCCATTAACGGTCCGCGTCCGCTGCAAGAGTTTCAATTTGGCGGCGAGCTTCGTGAGATGCCGGATCCGGATGAAGCCTCCGATCAACAATGGGCCGACTATGTCTTTAATCGACAAGGCGAGCCCGGCGTTAAGCGTGAATGGTGGTACCACGTCCCCAGTGGCACGTGGTTTATTGCCGAACGCGACAACGTGACCGACGATTTCGTGCGCACTTATCTATACAGCAAGCAAACGAGCGCGGAGAAGTCGGATGGATAGACGTTTACCGCCGAGCGACGGGGAGTGGATCGATCGCGATCGGCCGGTCGAGTTCCGTTTTGAAGGCCAAACGTACCACGGTTTCGCCGGCGACGTGCTCTCCAGCGCCCTATGGGCCAATGATGTCCGACTACTTGGCAGAAGTTTCAAATACCATCGGCCGCGCGGAATTTATAGCCTTGCCAATCACGACGCGAATGTGATGGTCGAAGATGGACAGCGCACCAATCTGCGCGGCGACGTGCTGGCGATCCAGCCCGGGATGGATCTCCGAGCGGTCAATACGGCCGGCGGACTGCGGCGCGACCGACTTCGCATCACTGAGTTTTTTAGTCGATTCATGCCGGTCGGTTTCTACTACAAGGCATTCCACACACCGCGACTCCTGTTTCCGTTTTACGAAAACCAGATGCGCAAGGTCGCGGGTCTTGGCAAGATTAACCCAGCGGCCCGCAGCGTCCTGTCACCCAAGGACTACGCGTTTTGCGATCTCCTGGTCGTCGGTGCCGGACCGGCCGGGCTATCGGGAGCGATCGCGGCGGCTCAGCAGGGGCTCGACGTCGTACTGGTTGAGGAACAACCCCGACCGGGCGGGAGTCTCAACTGGCAATCGGCCCGCGATCCGTCCGCACAACAGCGGTTGCGGGAACTGCTATTACAGGTCAAAGCGCTCGACAACCTCCAGCTCCGTTGTGGCACTCAAGTGGCGGGCTGGTACTCGGACCACTGGATTGCCTTGTGTGATGACCATCGCCTTACAAAATTGCGCAGCGAGTCGATGCTGGTTGCTGCTGGATGTTTCGAGCAACCGGCGGTTTTTCAAAACAACGATCTGCCGGGCGTCATGCTGGGCTCGGCAGCCGCCCGCCTGATTCACCTTTATTCCGTCAAGCCATTCGATCGCGCCGTCGTTTTGGGGGCGAACAGCGACGCCTATCGCGTTGCCCTGGATCTGCATCACGCTGGAGTCAAGGTGGCGGCATTGGTGGACCTGCGACACGAAGGTGAAAACTCCGAACTCGCCGGCCTGGTCGCCGCGGCAAATATTGAGATCAAAATCGGGCACGCGATCTACGAGGCAATTCCCGCCGCCGGGAAGACCCGAATCCGCGGCGCGGTCGTCGGTCCCGCGGAAGAATCGGGGGATGTCGGCGAAGACAAGCGACAGCAGTACGAGTGCGACGGGATTGTGATGAGCGTCGGTTGGACCCCGAATGCGGGTTTGCTGTACCAGGCCGGCGGTCGCTTCCGTTATGCCGAACATGTCGAACAGCTGGTACCCGTACGCTTGCCCGTGCGCGTATTTGCTGCCGGACGCACCAACGGGATCTTTGATTTAGGTGCACAAATCGAAGATGGGCGGCGAGCGGGCCTGGCGGCCGCTGCCGAGCTTGGCCAATTCGCAGGTCCCATACCACCCGCGCCCGTGCATCAAGCGGCTGCGCCGAGCCATCCTTACCCGATCTACAGTCATCCGGGAAAGAAGAACTTTGTCGATCTGGACGAAGATCTGCATCTGGCCGACTTCGTTAACGCACACCAGGAAGGTTATGACAATGTCGAACTGCTCAAACGGTATACAACCGTCGGCATGGGACCGAGTCAGGGAAAACTGTCCAACACCAATGCCGTACGCGTGTTGGCGCGACTGAACGGCGCTTCCATCAACGAAACGGGCACCACGACGTCTCGACCTTTCTATCAGCCGGTTCCCTTGAAACTGCTGGCCGGCCGGCGATTCCATCCTCAGCGCCGTACGCCAATGCACAACTGGCATGTCGACGCGGGGGCGTGCATGATGCACGCAGGCGCATGGTTGCGTCCAGAATACTACCAGGTTCACGGAAAGAGCCGGGAAGAGTGCATTTTCGACGAAGCAGTCAACGTTCGCCAAAATGTTGGTCTGATCGACGTCGGTACGCTGGGAAAACTTCAAGTCGGCGGTCCCGATGCGGTTCGTTTTCTGGAAACGATCTACACGGGTCGCTTCGCAAAGCAGCCCGTGGGCCAGCTACGGTACGGACTGGCGTGCGACGAGATGGGAATCATCATCGAGGACGGCATCGTCGTTCGGATGGCCGAAGATCGATTTTACGTTACTGCCACATCCAGCGGTGCGGCGGCGTTCTATCGAGATATGCAGCGCTGGAAGCTGTTGTTCGACATGGACGTGGTCCTGGTGAACGTGACGGGCCATTTTGCCGCATTGAATATTGCCGGGCCGAATTCTCGTGACGTCCTGCGCAACCTGACGGATGTCGACCTTGCATCGGAGTCATTTCCCTACCTGGGAGTTCGCGAAGGCGCGGTTGCCGGCGCCCAGCGATCCTGATTCGCGTGGGCTTTGTAGGCGAGCTGGGTTACGAAATCCATGTTCCGTCATCGTATGGTCTGCATGTCTGGGAATCACTCGTCAACGCCGGGCGTGACAAACAGATCCAGCCGTTTGGCGTTGAAGCCCAGCGCCTCTTGCGGCTGGAAAAGGGCCATCTGATCGTCGGCCAAGACACCGACGCGCTGACCAATCCCTACGAAGCCGACGCCGACTGGACGATCGGCAAGAAGCGATCCTTATTCATCGGGTCCCGCAGCCTCGATATCGTTCGCAAAAAACCGCTCAAGCGCCGACTGGTTGGAGTCGCGTTGCCCGCGCAGTATCGAGGTCCGATGCCCAAGGAATGCCAGCTGATTATTACCAATGGCGAAATCACGGGACGGATCACCAGCGTCGGTACGCGTTCCACCGTCGGACACCCGATCGCACTCGCCTTCGTACATCCGGACCTTGCGGAAGCCGGAACGAACATCCGAATCCGCGTTAACAACGGCGGAACGATTGACGCCAAAGTGACCACCCTACCCTTTTACGACCCCGACAACTTGCGTCAAAGATGAACGGTACAATGTTTCGAGCGCCTATTCGTTTAACGGAAAGCCGTAGACGCCTGCGTTCCGTATGCACTGACGCCCGCGGCTTGCCGTTAAACGACCTGGCGGTATAGCATGACAATTCCCACAACCACCCGCAGTCCTGTCCATCACCTGCTGGAAGCGCATCAGCCAACGTGGAGCTCGCTCGGCGATGCACTGGTGGTCCTTAATTTTCAGAGCCGCAAAATTGAACAAGCGGCGCTCGGGACATTGGGACTTTGCGATCTTAGCGGCCTGGCAAAACTTGGCATCAAAGGCAACGACGCTGAGCGGTGGCTTGCCGAACAGGGCATCCAGACTCCCGGCACAATCTACCGCTCCGAGCGCCTGCCCGACGGTGGGCTCGTGATTCGCGTGGCCGGCGATGAGTTTATGTTGGAGAGCGGACTGACAAACCAAACTGTACCGCAACTAGCCAGTCGCCTGGCAACCACCACGGGTCGCGTTGACGCGATACCTCGACAGGACGCGACGTTTCTTCTGGCTGGATCCAAAGCGATTGACGTCCTGGCGCAGACGTCTGGGATTAATTTTCGGAAAGAAGAAGATCAGCGCCTGATTCTCACACGCGTCGCCGGTGTCAGCTGTGGCGTGTTTCCCCAACAGATCGACCAGGTTAAGGCTTATCGTTTGTGGGTCGATCCAAGTTACGCCGTCTATCTGTGGGAAACCTTGGCGCAGATCTGCGACGATCTGGGCGGCGTTGTCGTTGGTGCCGGTTGCCTGTTTCCAGAGCTGCAATGAGTGCCTTCCTTGTTTCCCAACAATGCCTCGATCTCGGCTTGCGAGCGGGAGCGATCGTCTTACGCGATCTGCGAATCGCATCCGCTTCGGACGAACTGCGGCGGCAAATCGAATGCCAGGTTGAACGAATTCAGCAACAGTACACGAGCGCCGCCGACGTGCGGTCGGTCCCTGAGTTGGTCAAGCATTTTGAAATACTCCGCCAGGTTGGCGTCAAGCCGCGCAGCCATCCTCCGTCAACGTACAAATTGCTGGAGCTCGTGCGCAAGCGTGGAACGCTGTCCGACGTCAACAATCTGGTGGACGCATACAATCTTGTGTCGGTGCAGACGATGTGCAGTCTGGGCGCACACGATCTGGACCGGATCGCTGTGCCAATCCAGCTAAAACTATTCACAGGTAGGGAGACCTTCCGGCCGCTCGGCAGCACGGAACATCGAGCCATCCAGCGCGGCGAGTTCGGGTACGTCGACGCGGAAGATCGTGTCATCTGCCGGCTCGACTCGCTTCAAGCCGAATTTAGTAAGGTCACTGAGGATACGACCAGCGCACTGCTGATTATCGAGGCAACGGTCGACCACGACGCTCAGCAATTAATGAAGGTCTTTGCAGACACGGTAGAGGCCGTCCGCCGCCACTGCGGCGGAACGGCCGAGATCGTATCGATGCCGTCGTAAAACCGCCCCACTCCCGCGCAGCGCATAAGCCATCCCCCTCCTTTGCCAACAGCGGGTACGTCCTACGACAAGACCAGGTAAACGTGGCCAACGACTATCGATCGAGTTCCCGGGAAGGGCATGGCTTGTTGTTTTACACAAGATAAATACCCAGGGCGGCGTGAAATCGCGTGTTACTCGCACTCACTCTGCCCTGGGCTATCTTAGTCCCCGCTTTCAGCGTGTATTATGGCCGTTTGACGCACATGGTGTATTGAGAAACTTCCGCAGGACTCAACGGCTTCGGTAAATTTTTGGAAGCCGCCAACGCAGAACGGGGATGCGCCGCAGCAACGCTCGATGGCCGTTCAGGCTGGTTTTCATTTCACAACAAAGATCATGTACAATCGACGGCTTAGCCCGCCCAAAGACTCACGACACAAAGTAACAACTATCAAGGATCCAAACCCACCATGATCAGACAGTTCGGACCGGAGACAGGATTACTACTGATCGACGTCCAAAAGGGCGTCGATGTTTTGGATTATTGGGGTGGCGAAAATGGCCGGCGCAATAACCCTGATGCCGAAGGCAACATGCAACGCATCCTTGGATCGTGGCGAGCCAAACACCTGCCCGTGTTCTACACGGCGCACGATTCACGCGAGGCCAACTCGCCGCTTAAACTGTCCGAGCCGGGCGGTGCCTTCAAAGAAGGCCTCGAACCGCATGACGGCGAACATGTCTTTGAGAAGGACGTTAACAGCGGTTTTATTGGCACGAATCTGCAGATCGCACTTCGACGAGCCGGCATTGGCCGTTTGTTGGTCGTTGGCTTCTTCACCAACATGTGCGTGGCGACGACCGTACGTATGGCCGGCAATATGGGATTCGACACCTACCTGGTCGAGGACGCTTGTGCGTGTACAAATCGAGTCGGTCCCGACGGCACGGATTACGACGCCGAACTGATTCATGCCACGACGATCGCGAATCTGCATGGCGAGTTTTGTACGTCGCTAAAGACCGATGATGCGCTGGAACTGATCGGCAGTGATGTCGACCGGTTGGAACGAGTCCAGGGCAATGAGTAGATTCGTGCGCAAGACATGGTCTCGCCATTGCGGCGCGTGATGATGAAGCGACCGGATGTCGCGATGGCCGGCGCGGACCCGCAGAAGTGGCACTATGCGGGTCCACTCGACCTGGAACGTGTGCGTAGCGATCACGCTGCCCTGGTGTCGCACATTCAGAATGCGGGCGCGGAAGTACTCTTCCTGGACGAAGACCCGGAAGATCTTGCCGACGCGGTTTTCACCCACGATCCGTCGCTGGTCACCACGGAAGGCGCCGTCGTGCTGCGATTGGGCAAACCCCTGCGGCGCGGCGAAGAAGATCTGCATGCGCAGTTTTACAACGATCAGCGTATCCCTGTTGTCGGAACGATTACCGAGCCGGGAACGGTGGAAGCGGGAGACTGCATCTGGCTCGATCCCAGTACTTTGATCGTCGGCCTGGGCTTTCGCACCAACCAGTCCGGGTTGCACCAGCTGAGCGACTTCCTTTCGCCGTTGGGTGTAGCGATTCACGGGTTTGATCTTCCGGTTTACCAGGGTGCGGACGCCTGCCTACACCTGATGTCGATGATCAGCATGCTGGACCACGATCTTGCGCGTAACGTATCAGCCGTTACTCCCAGTGCGACTTCGTCAGTTGTTCGACGAGCGCGGTATTCGGTACCTGGCGGGGCCGGAAGACGAGTTCCAGGCAAGTGGATCCCTGAGCCTCAATGTCCTAGCCCTCGCCCCGCGTCAGTGCGTCATGGTAGCTGGCTTTCCCAAGACGTTGGAATTGATGCAGCGAGCCGGCTGCCAGGTATCAACCTTCCCTGGCGAGGCGCTCTGTTTAAAAGCCGAAGGCGGCCCGACCTGTCTCACGCGCCCCATTTTGCGAGGCTAACGAGAACGCCTTGATCCTGTTACGATGACGAATCTTAGCCGTGGCCGAGTGGCGGAATAGGCAGACGCACGGGACTTAAAATCCCGTGAGGGGTAACCCTCGTGCGGGTTCGATCCCCGCCTCGGCCATTGACTTACGTCGATTTGAGGCCTCGCTCCACGAGTTTGACCTTCCAGATAGGTTTTGGGTTTGAGCACGGTTTATCCAGGTAGCGGCAGTTCAGCATCTAATTCATCCCGACATCTTCGCCACAATCTGCTCCATTTCCGCCGCCTGGTAGGCACGGGCAGTCTGTGTTTGCACGTTTGCAAATGAGCCAAGCTGCAACATCAGCGCAGTGGCAGTCTTGTCGTCGGGCACATCGAAAACTATGCAGCCATCGAATGGCCCCAGCGACCAGAAGATGTTTTTCACTTCGGCTCCCATGTTGACTGCTGACGATTTGAAAGCCTATTTCTCTACCGGCGCATCGGAATCAGTACCCCATTGCGACCATCCTCGCACGAACACTTTGACTTTGGGATAACCAGCAAGCTCCAGAGCAAAAGCCTCGACCGAGGCTCGACCACCGGTCCGTCAGTAACACACCGCCGTCTCGTCTGGCATAATGCCCCGACTACGGAATAGCTGCTGCAACTGCGTTTTCGTTTTGAAGCGACCGTCCTTGGCGACGAGTTCCTTCCATTCAACCCGCACAGCACCGGGAATGCGACCTTTGGCGTATTCCTCCATTGAACGTACATCGAGGATGCGCAGGGTCGGATCGTTAAGCTTTTTCTGTAACTGCGCCGGTTCAACGAGCATCTGAATTTCTCGTTCCGGCTCCGCTGACTTCATTTCTGCGACAGTGTCGGTTGCAATAACCCAAACGACTAGAATTCCCAGCCAAACGCACAGTCGTGTTGTCATGGGGCGAACCTCCGTAAGTTGTTTCAGATTCATCTCTGGTCACGTCCCACGGCCACCTGGACCCATTCGAGGTCAGTGGCGAGGCAATGCATAGTCAAGCACAGCGAAGCAATTAGACGCATGAACGGAGAGTTGCGTATGGCGGCGCTTCTTTCACAGCGAAGCAATTAGACGCATGAACGGAGAGTTGCGTATGGCGGCGCTTCTTTCACATGGTAGGTGACTTTCTTTGAGAACTGTCATTCTACCGAGATTGCCAGGTAGCCGGTAGAATCGGATAAGAGGAGTACCACCATGTCCAAAGGCCAGCGTCAAACGCCAAGACAACCAGCGACGAAATTCGCTCACCTGCGCAAAAAGATGGAGAAGCAAAAGGTTCAGGCGGACCGGTCGAAGAAGAAGTGAGCCATGCAGGACGGCGGATCATTCAGCAAGACTTGGCAGTGAGTTTGTGATTGACATCGACCACATCAGAGAAGAGCTAAACGAGCTTCCGTTCAGGGACGGAAAACGAGAAGTCTTTGTTGGCAGAATATCCGAGATGTTCGAGGAAGAAAGCGAGCAAGCAATCGCAGAACATCTTGGTCAATTTGAGCAAGAGTTGCGGAGTCACACGCTGATATTGACACGTCACGACGACGACCGGGATGCCCTCTTTGTGGTTCAAGAATTACGGACGTTAGCCGCGGACTTTTCTTGGATGGCGGAAGGGATGAATTGGGTTTCCAAGATCACAGCCGTCGCTCTGGAAATGATCCTGCCGGGATTGGCGGGATTGTGGCTCGACAACCAATTGGGAACCCGGTTCCTCACCTTGCTTGGGTTTGCGTTGGGAGTTCCTCTTGGCATGTGGCACCTGATTGCGATGACCAAGAGCAAACGGAACGATATTGAGTGATAAGGGATGTCGATCAAAGCCCTTAGCAAGATACCTGTGATTTCTCAGAGGACCGCAGCAGGTTGGTCCACAGTAACGCAAAGAGGCCCTCGCCACAAAAAGAGGGCGAGGGCCTCATGAGTGATCGAGAGAACCGAACTGCCCAGCACCACAAATCACACCCGGCTCGCTCAAGCCAAGCCCATTCCGGACCAACCTCGCATCACTTTCGCTACGTAATGGAGCGGGATGCAGAGTTACGGAAATCGCAGGACGAAGCTGGAGTGGAAAAGCGAGGGCAAGCAGAACACGCCTCCTCAGAAATCGAAGGCAGGCTCCCTCACAAACATGTACGGTGGTTCTTGCATAGGCAACCTCCAAAAAGAGGGCAGGCACTGCAAGGAAAACACGCTGGAACGAAGGTTCCTCTAAAAGTATTCTATCGTCTCCCGCACGCCGATCAAGCACTTTTTTCAAGCAGGTTATCCGCCTTTTTTATTGACTTTTGATGAGATTCGAGGTTACGACCGGCCTTCAAGATTGCAGGCAACTTCCCGCCAAATTCCGAAACGCCACCTGCAATTCAGCGGCAGATCGAAGTGCCGATCCAGAAGTCCACGTTGTCTGTCTCTTTGCGCCGCCGCCATTGCCGTTGTACTGTGTCATCGGCTGTCGTTGCTGAGCCTGCGTCTGACCGCTCGCACGATTTCGTCGATTTGGAATGGTTGCAAGAGCGTTGGTTCTTTTTCCAGTTTGGCACGCCACTCCTTCAAGACTCTATCCAACCTCTCTTGCTCCTGATTGCATTCATCAACAATCTTCTGGATGGTTACTTCCCATTCTTCAAGACGCATCGGCTATTTGTCCTTGATCCTCAGTCGCTTCAACACATCGAAACCTTGGCACTTCCTCTCCGTCAAGGTTGACCGTCTCCACAAACATCTGCAATGGGCGTACCCACAAACTGCGATCCCCATAGTCCTGTCTGTAGACGACGAGTTCTTCCTGGGTTTCGCTGTGCCGGGCGATGCCGATGACTGTGTATTCCTTGCCCTTGTAGTGGCGGTAGCGGCCTGTCGCTAAATCAGCATTCTTCATTCTTGAAACCTCTTCCACCGCTGCTGCAATGCTTCCTTGTTCGCAGCCTGTGCCGCATCTGAAATCGATCGGACAGGACGCCACCGCCTGTGGCGGTGACGGACGGCTTTCAAACCTTCGCCAAAATCGTTTCCATTTCTGCGGACGTAAATGCACGAGCCGTCTGGGCCCAAACATTGCCATGTGATCCGATCTGGAGCATCAGCGCTGTTACTGCCTCTTCATCGGGGGCTTCCATATCGGGGGCTTCCATAATGATGACACCATCATGTGGTCCAAGCGTCCAATAGATGTCCTTGACCTTTACCCCCATTTTGTCCGCTGCGGCTTCAACGGTGTGCGCCCGCTTGCAGGTAGCCACCGGGCGGCGTCGTTGCGGTTGCTCCAACCGCCGAATAGCTGAATCCGAACGCCGCCTGTTCCGTTAAGAAGCGACGAATGGACTCGATGGATGGTTTTCGCAACGACAACACTTCCGTCCTCGATCCTGATCGTAGTCAATCATCTGCTCTGGCTCGCTAAACGGTAGACGATCCCTGTAGAATAGTATCCGCAAAACAGCCCGCCTCCTAACCAGGGTTTCAACCGAAGACGATGCCACCACCGGAGTCGAGAACTCGTGATGTACTGAATGCTCCTGTCGTGCTGTTGACTGGCGCATCCGGCTACGTCGGTGGTCGGCTGATCCCGCTGCTCGAACAACAGCCACTGGTCCTTCGGTGTCTGGTCCGAAACCCAGAGAAGCTGCGGCCCCATGTCGGGGAATCCACGCAGATCGTGTGGGGCGACGTTCTGGATACTGCCTCGCTTGATGCAACGTTGCAAGGCGTCCATACGGCCTACTACCTCGTTCATCTCATGTCCGCCTCGAAAGACTTCGAGAAGGAAGACCGGCAGGCGGCGAAGAACTTCGCTCAGGCCGCTAAGAAGGCCGAAGTGCGGCGGATCATCTACCTGGGTGGTCTGGGAGACGATGCCGATCCAAAACTCTCGCCGCACCTGCGTAGTCGTCACGAGGTTGGTCAAATCTTCCGAGATTCGGGCGTGGAAACCATCGAGTTTCGGGCCTCCTTGGTGATCGAGACTGGCAGCCTGTCCTTTGATTTGGTGCGGTCGCTGACCGACCGGTTGCCGGTCATGCTCTGTCCACGTTGGCTCACGACTCCCACACAGCCCATCGCCGTGGACGACGTACTGGCCTATCTCTTGGCGGCAAAGGATTTGCCTCCGGGCGAGAGCTGTATTTTTGAGATTGGCAGCCCGGATGTTACCACTTACGGTGGCATGATCCGTGAATACGCCAAGCAAAAAGGATTGCGGCGCTCGTTGATCTCGGTCCCGGTCCTAACGCCCTACTTGTCAAGCTTGTGGCTGGCGCTGGTGACGCCCACGGCTTTCGAGGTTGGGCGGCACTTGATTGAAGGATTGAAGAACCCAACCGTGGTTCGGGACTCGAATGCTCTGGAGGTTTTCCAGATCAGACCGATGGGGATTCGGGAGGCGATACAGAAGGCAGTCGCCAGGACGAAGGCGTGATCTACAAGTTCATGCAGAGTTGCCAATCTTCCTGGTCTTACGCTGTCGTTTGAGTTCCTTCTGCAACTTCTTCACCGCTACTTCTTTCGCCTTGGCTTCGACTTCGACCGTGATCTTCTTTCGCCGCCAGCACGCTGGAAAGTCCTCTACATCAATGAAGTCGTGGTGGCGACTAGGATTTGGGCCGCCCCAGCCTGCAATGGGACTCGAAACATGGAACATCGGTTCTCGGTTCCAGGTAGCCAATGCTTTCCTCGTGGCTTGCTCGACGCTCATGCCATCGGGATTGCAGCGGTGATGGTGTACGTCATACACCAATGGGATACCTGTGGCTTTGCAGATCGGAAGGCGTGTAGGTCTTGTCGTCGTTCTCAACCGTCAGGCGGCTTCTGGCCCGGCGTGAAAGAAGTTTCAGGTTGCGTGCAAAATCGGCCAGGGCCTTTTTCTTGTCGCCGTAGGCCCCGCCGCCGTGAATGTTAATGACATCGGCCCCCACCCATTCGGCCACTTCCGCTTGGTATTCAAGCTTCTGCATCGAAAACGCTTGTTGCTTCCGAGAGCGATCCCAGCGAGGCGCGTGCAGAGCCAAGCTTCTTCTGGACATTCTTCAATTCACTGGCCTGCTGAATCCCCCGCAGCGACGTGACGATCGGATTGAACAGGTAAAGAAGCAGGAGCATGCAATACTGGTCGTAATGCAGCGTTCGGTTGCCAGCGCGATCGCGCTGGCGACCGTCGTCATGAAGCCGCTCGAGCAACGGCGCAAGTTGGTCGAAGAACTTGAGCCCCGTGATGTCGCGCTCTTTGATCTTCTTCGTTTTCTTCTTCTTGCCGCGCTTCCGCTCGGATTTCGCTCTTGCTGCCATACCGCGAATTGTGCGCGATATAACCAAATAGCGCAACTTCAGCTATCTTGCGTAGACTGTACATGTTAAGCGCAAATGCCGTGCCGAACACTATTGGTTCTGACCCCGTTCCGTCTGTCGTCCGTCCGGATATGATTCAATCGCCAAATTGCCATGCTAAGCATGGCAATTCCTGGCACGAAAAAATCCGAAAAATGCCACAAAAAAAGGCAATTTCAGGGTGCAACCAGGGTAGAAAAAAATTCCTGTTTTTTTTGAAAAAGTTCTTGCAATGCGTTTTCTCGGCCGTTATATTGAGGCCGTAACACGGGGGGTTACAGGGAATTCGCCCACGAAAGAAAACTTTACCAGGTCAGAGACCCAGTTAGCGACAAACAAGCTGCCAAGAACCTTTGTCTCGTCGTACTGCGACGTGGCGATTGAGGTTGTTGACAGCTTTTTTGTTTGCCTGTTGCGAACAGAGAGCTTAAGCAAGAAAACGATTACGAAACTGCCTGAAGTTTAGACCGACCTTAATTTCCAGGTTCCGACCAACGATACACACCAAACCAGGTTAGAGACCCAGTTAGCACCAAAAAAGCTGCCAAGAACCTTTGTCTCGTCGTATTCCGGCGTGGCGTTTGAGGTTGTTGACAGCTTTTTTGTTTGCCTGTCGCGAACAGAGCGCTGAAGCAAGAAAACGATTACGAAACTGCCTGAAGTTTAGACCGACCTTAATTTCCAGGTTCCGACCAACGATACACACCAAACCAGGTTAGAGACCCAGTTAGCACCAAAAAGCTGCCAAGCCCCTTCCTCCGCGCGAACGCTCGATTGCGTCGCCCGTGAAGGTTCTTGTCGGCTTTTTTCGTTGGCATTCTAGACCAACGGGTGCGAAAGGATCTGAAAGGAAACGAACTACTGCCAGACGCCACAACATGATGAATGTGAAACTTGAATGTGAAACACACGATTTACCGTGAAACTACTTTCTAAACGAAAAATTACACACAAATATCTTGCTAGGAGTACTGCCAGATGAAAAATCTCATGTCAATCACCGGCCTTGTTGCTTTTTGTTTTGTCATCAGTGCACTTGCCACTGGAGACGCCATGCGGACATAATCATGAACTTTAATGACGGATCAGGTTCGTAACCACGACGGCGGGTGGATCGGATAGCGACTCTGATGAGGGTCTGGCAGTAGATTGGTGGAACTCGGACAATGGATATTCCTGGAGGTACGCCAGTCGCCGGAGTCACTGAGTTTGGATGTTGACGCTAATCCAGGTGGCACCGGGGCACTGTTTTTCTCGCTTGATGGGGACACAACCGGTTCTGCCAAACCCAAGTGGGACATTTGTGGTGGTGGCCTGGGAGGTGGTTTGGGTGTCGATATCACGATGGGATTGGGCGACCCGTTCTTTACCTTCGATATCATCGATATCGATCAGGGTGCGGTGAACCCATGATCGTCAGCTGTATGATGACGCTAACGCTGATGGCCGTTCAGTGACGTTATGACGGCACGGTACGGGAAAACAGCAGTTTCCATTTTCGCGACGCCGGGATTTGCGGGAGTCGACTTCACGCAAATCACTAGCATCATGCTCGAAATTGTTGGCTTGAGTCCTGGTTCGGACCTGAAATTAGACCAGTTCGAAATCAGCGGTCGAGAATCCTACCGTATCCCGAGCCGTCCACAAATTTACTGATGGTCATTGGCACGGCCTTGGGGCTTGGATTCGCCTCGCGCCGCCGTCGCCGCCGTTAGATAGCGCAGGCACGCCGACTTTTCAACAGATGATCACTAGGGCTTACAGCGGTCAGTCGCTGTAAGCCCTTTTTTCGTTGACGTCATGCAAGTGATCCTCGCAAAGTCGCGATGGCGTCCAGCTCAGCACGTTTTCGTCGAACGACCTTGTCGGCTTCAAGAGAAAGTAGCTCGGAACTTGTTCCGTGTATCTCATGGGCCGGTCGGCCATAAACGGAACAAGTTCCGTGCTACGGGTACGCGGCTGCGGATGCCTCGCGATACACGCATCTTAGCTCGCGATTGCGAGTTGCCAGCAACGCTGGCAATTTCACGATTGCTCGGTCAAATCGGCGATAAGGGTAGTGGAAAACACGGACGGGACCATCTCCGGGAATTTCTCGCAAGGCAATCCACGCCCTCGGTAACTACCACTTCGAACCGAGCAACACGAATCTTGCACGAACGAAGAAGGAGCTTTCCCATGTTGCGAATTTTTTGGATGACCGCCGCTGCCATTCTGGTGACGACCGCTTTTGACTCCGAAGCGACAGCCGGCGTCGCGCTGACGGATGCCATTAAAAGCGGTCAGGTCGAAGTCACGGTCACCGGTCGCGGTTCGTCGTCAGGTGACGCAATCAACCTCTACATCCAGCGGCGCTTACCACAAACCGTAGAGATTGATATCGCATCCGGCACCGTCTTTCGCGACGTCGCCGGGAAAGCACAGAGCATGGTTTTTCGCAGGGTCCGCCTGGAAAAGGTTGCTGGCGGCTGGATGAAGACCGGCAAGATCGTGTTGAACGACGATCGCCGTCGGATGTTCATCCTGGAGGCCTACTGCCGCGACATGACCAGGCCGACGCCGAAAGAGACCGACCAAATGGCGGTGGAGGGAGCCAATACAAGGGAAGCCGAGATACTTGCGCGGGGCAGGGATCTCGACGCCAGCAGCAAGGTCGTGCAGTCGGCGATCTGGATTGAGCGCGACAATGCGACAGTCGAACAACTACGGCGCTACCTGAACGTCAGCGTCGACGAATTCAAAGTGGCAACCCATCTCGCTTCCGCCGTGGCCGATGTCAACGTGAAGACCGATCCGGGCAGCACGGCGGTTGGCGTCGAATTGAAGGAGGTCAAGCAGCTACTGACGAAGCTACGAGCCAAACGAGAAGCACAGCTTGCGGCGTCACCCGTCGCACGTGGTGATCGAGCCAAGGTCGTGCAGGACGTCGAACTAAAGACAGCCCCCGGCAGAGGCCGCGTGATGGCCAGACTGCCCAAGGGCCACCCGGTCGAGATCCTCCGAAATGTCGAGGATCAAGTGCTCGTTTTGACCGACGTCGAGGGTCGGCGCCGAACCGGCTGGCTCGGTCTGGCCGTATTGAACGTGACCAAAAAGGCGTCTCCTGAGTCGGGCGGTGTGCTACGCGATACCGCGTTGGAATTCTTGAACAAGTTGGACGTCGAAGTGGGGGTCGACGACGGTGTGAGCGTTGGCGTCGAAAGTGGCGGGGGAAGCGACCCGGCACAGCAATGACGGCGCCGTGACCGAAAGAAGTATGCAGCGGCGAATTGGCAGAATGATGAATGTTCTTGATGACTAGTGCTTTGTCACTGCGCGATGCTACTCCATACCCAAGTCGCGAACTAGCCGCGTGCGAAATGTTATCGCATCGCGTTCGACGCCAAGCGTGTCGACCAGGATATCCGTCAACTGCCGCCAGACGACGGCCGCACCTTCATCCAGCGGTATCTGAGCGCCTTCACAAATCGCGTCGTAATTGTTCGCCAACACGTCGCGACACAGATCCTTCACCGTATCGGCTCCTTTCGGAAATCTCGTCCGCCAACGCCGGAGGAAGAGCAGGACCTTCAGGTAAGTTTCGGCGACCATCCAGATGCCAAACAAGCCCAATAGCGGCAACATCCATTGCAGAAGACCCAGTTGCCAGATTTGCAGTTGCTCAGCCAAGACCACCAACACGGCAATCGTGAATCCTACGACGCGAACAACGGGTGGATAGTCCAAGTCCCGTATATGATACGGGCTGGCCTGCGCAACTCCGCCCACATCTCGCAGCGATCTTGTTTGGGAAACAAGTCGACAAGTGGCGTTTGCAACTTTATATCGTCAAGCGGCAGGCCAGTGACCTGGTGCAGGTCCGCTTGCATTCTCCTCCAAAGAATGAAATTCACCGACACGTCGTACCGCACGACTTCGTTGATTTCCAGTTTTTTCAGGAGGACTTCGTAAAGATCACCCACGCGGATGTCACGATCGCGAAAGACGTCCTGGAAGTCGTCGTCCGACAGCGACACGTCGAAGGTTTTTTCCAAGCCAAGATGTATTTCGTACCAATCGAGTCCCATAGCCGCTGGAAGATTCTCCGGGTGACTTCCGTCAATCAGAGATCGACACCTTTGACGTTGACCTGGCAAGGAAAATCGTTGTTCGCTCCGCGAATAAATCGTTTAGTTCGCGGAGCGAACCTCGACTATACGGCAACGTCACGCCTCGTGCTTCGTCAACATTAAATGCTCGGATTAGCCGCGGGGCGATTGCCAACGGTTGACGCGGCAAAAACCGTCGGCTAGCGGGCTGTTGATTTAATCTCCCCACCGGCCCCGTGCCGGTGGGTGACTGGTTTGACAACTACTCGGCACGCACAAACCGCCCTTTTTTCTTCTCCATCCGCCGCTTCCAGCGGCGGATGGAGAAGAAAAAGAAACTAGGGAAGCGCGCGAGTCGACCTTAGTTGCCAAACGTTGATTCCACCGGCACGGGGCCGGTGGCGAGCAACGATCGCATCGATTAAATCAACAGGCCCCTAGCGCCATGCGGCTGATGTGCCGAACCCGAATGTTTAAGATGGACGCAGTATTCGAAGTGATTCTCGGCTATTGACCGTATGGCACTTGACCGTATGGCGTGCGATCGGAAATCAGCGACAAGCGACGGTGGCCGTCGTGGCCGTCGTGGGAATTGTCCGCCCTTTATCGAGCTTGCCGTAAGCGATCCGGCGTGCGAACTTAATTGTCCATGACGTCGACTTCGCGGGCCTTGGCGGCGTCGTTGACGATGTCTTCGTATTTTTTGGTCAGATCCTGAATCTGGGCTTTCACGTCGTCGCGTTGATCTTCGCTGAGCGTTTTGTCTTTTTGGGCGGTCTCGGCCGCCTTGTTGCCGTCACGCCGGACATTGCGAATCGATACTCGGCCTTCTTCCGCAAGCTCTTTGACTCGTGCCACCATTTTCCGCCGGACATCTGCGGATAGGGCGGGGATGTTGATGCGAATCAACCGACCGTCGCTCTGCGGATTCAGCCCCAGGTCCGAAGCCAGAATGGCTTTTTCAATATCCTTAATTGTTCCTTGGTCATACGGACGAATCACAATTTGCGTCGGTTCGGGAGCACCGACATTGGCCAGTTGCTTGAGCGGCGTTTGGGAACCGTAGGCCTCCACACGAAGACTGTCGACCAGACCAGGATTCGCGCGACCGGTTCGGATGCCGGCCAGATCGTGCTTCAATCGCTCGACCGTCTTTTCCATCCGTTCTTCAACGTCCAGCAGAATATCATCGGCACTCATCCGAGGTGTCCTTTCAAATATCCGCGCCTGCGTCGCTGCTGACCTGTGTCCCGACCCGTTCGCCGCGGACAGCACGTTGGATGTATCCTTCTTTCTTGTAGTTGAAGACTACGATCCGCATATTGTGTTCCATGCACTGTGCAATGGCCGTTGAATCCATGACACGCAGGTTTTGATCCCGAACCGCCTGGTAGGTCAGTTCGCGATACAACACCGCGTGCGGGTTCTTCTCGGGATCTTCGCTGAAAACACCGTCAACCCGTGTGGCTTTCAACACGACTTCCGCGTCTAATTCCAGCGCTCGCTGAGCAGCGGCCGTGTCGGTCGTGACGAACGGGCTGCCGGTTCCGGCGGCGAGAATCACGATGCGGCCTTTTTCCAGATGGCGCCGAGCGCGACGTCGAATGTAGGGTTCGGCGACACCGTCCATGTGGACCGCCGTCATCAATCTCGTTTCGCTCCCACACGATTCCAACGCGTCCTGTAGCGCCAGGCCGTTGATCACGGTCGCCAACATTCCCATGTAGTGGGCTGTTGCTTCTTGAATAACTCTATCGGTGTTGCGCGACGTGAATTCGGCGCCGCGAAGAATGTTGCCGCCGCCGATGACCACGGCAATCTGTACGCCTTGTTTGGCTGCCTGGAAGGTCTGCTGAGCGATATGCGTTACGGCGTTGGTACTGATCCCTTTTTCGCCGTCGGCAGCGAAACACTCCCCTGAAAGTTTCAGTACCACTCGACGATACTTCAGATCATGGCCGGTGGCGGTCATCTAGTCCTTCCCCAATTCCCAATGGACGAATCGAATCAGTTTCATGCCGTTGCCGCCCGCGAACTTGCCGACCGTTTGCTTGTCATCCTTTACAAACGGTTGTTCGGTGAGCACCTGTTGCGCATAAAACTGCTGCATTCGTCCCGCAACCATTTTTTCGATAATATTCTCCGGCTTGCCCTCCTGACGAGCGGCATCCATCAGGATCTCGCGTTCTTTTGCGACCACCGCGGGATCCAGATCTTCGGTGCTAATCGCGGATGGATTCATGGCCGCGATATGCATGCACACGTCTTTCGCGGACGACGGGTCGCCGCCTTCGACTTCCAGCAAAACGCCCCTGGTCACCCCGGCATGGTGGGCATAGCCACCACAGGGCGCGTCAATGCGGACAATACGTGCCAGGTTGAACACTTCCCGCATTCGGTTGAACAGATTGTCTTTCTGATCACGCAGCGTCGCGCCCGGTTGACTTGGCGACGGCTGGTCCAAAAGCTGGTCTGGAGTCTCCGCACCGGGCCGGTTGCGAGTTGCTTTGCCATATCCTGTGCGAGCTGATCGAATTCCTCGTGTTTGGCGACCGGGGCAGACTCGCAACGCAATTCAATCATGACGCCAACGGGCGCATCGAAATCGGTGTAGATCGCGAACCGGCCTTCGGTCGTTTCCCGATCCTGACGGATTGATTGGGTCTTAACGCCCTGCTTCCGCAACGTTTCAACGGCCGCTTCTTCGTCTCCCTCCGCCTCTTGAAGTGCTCGCTTGCAGTCCATCATCGGCAAGCCCGTACGATCGCGCAGTGATTTAACGGAGGATGCAGTTATCTGTGCCATGGATCCGATATCTCCTACTGTCTGTCACTCTAGATTGACAACTTGAAAGGCGGGGACGCCGCAGCGTTTGTGGCGACGTGAGCCCCGACGAGTCCTTTTCACCGGCCTGATCCGTTTCGATCGATCGCCGAATTAGATCCGACGTGATCCACTAACTTGATACGGCAGGTTCCGCGTCGTCTGCTCCGTTCTTCGATTCGGCGCCCGCGATGCCCGCGGTCATTGCATCCACCCTGCCGGCCAGCACGGCATCCGCCAGAGTTCTGACAATCAATTCGATACTGCGAATGCTGTCGTCATTTCCAGGAATCGGCAGATCGACTTCGTCCGGATTACAGTCGGAATCGGTAAGTGCAACCGTCGTAATCCCCAGCATGGTGGCCTCACGAATCGCATTGCGCTCCTTATTGGGATCCACAACAAACAACGCTTCCGGCATCCGATTCATCGCGCGAATGCCGTTCAGGTTGGTGTACATCTTTCGTTTCTCACGCGTGAGCGCCGACTGCATTTTCTTGGAATAGCTTGATACCTTTTCGCCGCCGAGAATCTCTTCCAGCTCTTCCAGGCGTCCCAAGCGACTGCGAATGGTACGGAAGTTGGTGAGCGTCCCGCCCAGCCACCGATGTGCGACGAATGGCATTTCAATCCGCGACGCTTCACGCTCGATCGTTTCGCCGGCCTGACGTTTCGTGCCGACAAACAACACCAGACTGCCGGCTGCCGAGCATTGTTGGAAGAATTTGCGTGCTCGCAGCAATCCGCGAATCGTCTCGCGAAGATCAATGATATGGATCAGATTCTGGCGGCCATAGATATAGGGCCGCATCTTTGGATTCCAACGGCTGGCTCGATGACCAAAATGGACGCCAGCTTCCACTAACTGCTTGACTAATACCTCTGCCACTCGGATGTCTCCCCACGCCTTTGCCGTCGGCACACTGGCGTCTGCATGCGACCGCACCTGGCGGCGAACGCTCCAGCGTTGAACAAAAGCGAAACTGGCCTGAATCAACAACTTACGTCATCGCGGACGGGCCTTTTCGACTGCGACGAACGGATCATGGTAGCAGTTGCAATTATGAGGGTCAATTGGAGGGACGTGGGGCGAAATGACGCGGGTCGGATCGCCCCATAACCGCCCGAACCGGCACATTTGATATGCGACGACTCAACCCAGCTATGGTCCGTTTCATGCCACGTCCGGTGAGTGTTTTCAACTCACTGGTAGTGCCCTAGAGGATGCTCATTTTCTTCTTCTCGTTAGGTGTTCGGAACTTACGACTGTTCCCGTCGGGCAAGCAGTTTGATTGGTACGCGGACTGCATTGCTACCTCTCAGACAGATTGCGATTAGGGCCGCACCGCGGCAGTCACCGCAAGGCCAGGCAGTCGCCAACGATCGGCATGTGGTTGTTCGATACACGTCGGACGACTTCGAACCGGTTCGGATCGGCTGCTTGCCGCTTGGGGCGATATAGCGGTAGCGACCCACCCGATAAACAAATGCGCTTCTCAACAGGCGCGTGATAGGTCGAATACCAGAAGGTTAGGGAGGTAGTGCGCCATGATCATGCCCGTCAATACCACGGTCTGTGTCGTGGATCCGGTACCGGAAGACTACGCGCATTTGACGAGTGGTAAATCCGGAGGACCGACGCGATTTGAATTCATCAACTCCGGGCGTGACGCGCTGCGGCACAACGCTCAATCGAGGCCAGACGTTTGGATCATCAACCTGCGTCTACCCGATATGTCGGGCGTCGATCTGCGCGAAATGTTGTCCGCCCGCACGCCTGACGTTCCCTGCTACCTGGTCGGTGACGACTACAGACCGGAAGACGAACTGGATGCTCGTCGATGTGGTGCCACGATGTACTTTTGCAAGCCGGTACGTCGCGAATGGGTCGTAAACGGGAGCAACGAAAACAGTTAAACGTACCTGGTTATTAACGTTGAGCGGACATTTTTGCGGCTGATTCCAAGAATGCGGCTGATTCCAAGAAATACGACGACATGAAGTTTTTACCGAAAATCACGGTCTGCTTGTTGACGGCTACGGTGCCGGCCTTGATGGCTGCGCTACCGGCAGTCGCTGAGCAACGTGCATCTGCCGGGGCCGTTAAGGTTTCGAAACGCGTTCTGGGCGGCCCGGACGCGTTGGCATTCGATGCCGACGCGACACGCGAGCAGGTGGCGAGTTGGGACAAGATGGAACCTGACGTCGAGGTTTCCCACGAAACCCAGATCGAAACGTACGCTCGCGGGATCCCTCAAGTTGATATTCAACAGGAAAGCCCGCTCGATTCGCGCAACGCACACTGGGACGATAGCGGCTCGTCGAAGGCAAGGATCGCGGAGCTCTTTGCGAACGCGATGCCCGCTGTCGAAGTCGTTGCCGATCCAATCAACTCTTCGCTCAACCCTTCGCTCGCCGCAATGAAATCCCAATTCCAGCCGCCGGAGCTGGAAGCTGAACGAGCGCGGGCGCTAATCGACTATCTGGAGGGAATTCAATGGCCAATCCTGCTGGTCCTGCTAGGGATCATCGCCGTCAGGATGGGCCTGTGGAACGCCGTAAATCAAGCGATATTCCTTGCAACAGCGAAATGGGAAGGAGTCACCGTGATTGCCAGCAGTCACCGAAGCAGATCGCGAAGACGTCGCTCGTCGCGGTCGTCGAATTCTCGTTGGACATGGAGAACTGGCGGCCGTAGCGATTGGGCACCCGGTATCCGGCCTTCGCGGCGACGATCTCGCCGACGCAGCCATCCGCGCCGCAGCAGCGGTGCGAGGCAGACGACAGGTTCAGCCAGACCCAGCTACCGCCGCGGCGGTCGCGAATATGTGGTCTCAGACGTCGTTTTTACGAACAATGTCGGCCCGATTTCGGCGGGCACTGCGTCTTCCGGTGCTACCGGCACTACTTCGACCACCACCGGGGCTCGACCGGTAACGCAGGTTCAGCTGTTGACGTATTCGAATTCCTGACCGCGTCCGGCGAGTCGGCAGGCGAAATGGGGCAGGAATTGTCATTTCTGGCCCCCCGTCAGGGCGGGTAATGTCGGGAAAATACGTTGATTTGTCGCAAGTGCTTTGTTATCAGGCATTTGCGATAGTTTTCCCATTGTCGCGCGATTAGCGATTCTTTTGAAAAATATCCGCCAATTCCTTGCATTCGGACGACGCTTCGGGCAAAATGAAACGGTTAGCTACTAATGGTGTAGACCCCCAAGGGGAAAGCTACTGCTTCAGCTCGTATGATGTTCAACAGTTTCGCAATAGATCGGATCGTTGGCGACTCCGCGTGGGCGCAGAGAATACGCAAACGGATTCTGCAGGTTGCTGGTTACGACTACAACGTCTTAGTGACGGGTCCAACCGGTACCGGTAAAGAGCTGGTAGCACGCGCCGTACACAGCCATTCTTCACGCTCCAGCCAACCTTTCATTCCAGTTGATTGTGCCACGATTCCCAGTGGCCTCTTCGCAAGCCAGTTGTTCGGTCACGTGAAAGGTGCGTTTACAGGCGCCTCGCACGCTTCGATGGGTTGTTTTCGTGCGGCTACCGGCGGCACGATCTTCCTTGACGAAATAGGCGAACTCGACCTCGAACTCCAAGCCAAGCTGCTGCGAGTTCTTCAAGAGAAGCAGGTTGTGCCTGTTGGTGGGCACGATCCGATTCCGGTCGATGTTCGCGTCGTTGCGGCGACCCATCGTGACCTGAAACAAGAAGTGAAGGCAGGTCGTTTTCGACTCGACCTGTTCTATCGCTTGAACGTCGTCCGCATGGAAACCGCTGCCCTGAAGGATCGGACCGATGACATCGAGCACGCTGTGCGAGCACTTCCTCGCGAAGACGTCGATCGACACGGGCGTGCCGCTGATGCAGATTTCGGACAGGGCGACTGAAGCGCTTTGTGCACACTCGTGGCCCGGCAATGTTCGCGAGTTGGAGCATGCCATCGAACGAGCGATGGTCTTCCATGAAGGCGACATACTTCGAGCGGACGCGTTCAGTGACCTCGCCGCCGAAGCGATGGAAGTCGAATCGTCCGTCAACTCGACTCCTGCGGCATCCGTTAATGTCGCACCGCCGGCTGCGATCGAACAGGACGAGGAAGTTAGCTCGATTCGCTTCTGTCCGCCCGCCGATAGCCCGGCCGCCAATTGGATGGAAGAAGAGGAAGCCGACGATGCCATGCTTCCGCGACTGGCTGACGCTGGCGGATCTTGAGCGGGAACATATCACCAAGACGTTGAAAGAGACGTTCTACAATCAAAGCGCCGCTGCCCGCATGTTGGGCATCGATCGCAAACAGCTTTCTCGCAAAGATTAAGAAGCACGAGCTGACGATTCCGCGTCGCGCCAAGGGTCGTCCGTCAACCGTTTGACGGATTTGCAAACGACCTGACTCCGTGCTTTTTCCGCGGTGCTTTTTCCCCGGTGCTTTTTCCCCGGTGCTTTTTCTCGGTGATTTTTCCCAGTGCGTCGCTGTGTCGGCCGCTACGCTGCTACACTGTTCTTGCCACTGCGCTGTGTTTGCCATCGCGGATTTTCCCGGCCAACCTTGTGACGATTAGCTCGTCCGTCCATTCACGACTCCGGATCGCCGTCAACGTACGGCAGCTCTGTCCCCTTCAACGTACCGTGGACCGCCATGGCAACAAAGCCAAACAGAGCGGAACTAATGACAATGCTAGCCGCCAGCACGGTGGGGAAATAATCACGCAGTAAAATCAAGGCCGGAGGTTCGGTAGCCTTGGGAGGTCGTCGCTGGACCGAACCCTCCATCCCGGCCTGGTCCGCTGCCGCATCCCGCCAATCCTGCCACTGTTGGCGAGCGGCGGGCTGGTCGAGTTTTTGCACTTGCATTTCCCGCAGCTGCAACAGCCCGATAACAATCGCGGCGATCACAACCAGATAACTAATCAGGAAAATGACGCGATAGGCTCGTTTCGGCAACATGGAATGATCGGCCATCGGCGTTTGGGAAGAATCTCTACGTCCATTGTCCTTCGCGAATCAATGCCCGCAGCTGGCCAAGCAGCGCATGCGCGGCACGGGCACGGTGGCTTAGCGCGGACTTAACCGCACTACCGAGTTGCCCGAACGTCTGATGATATTCGTGCAGTTCGAACAGTGGATCATAACCAAACCCGTTGGTACCGGCCGGTTCAAACCGCATGCGACCATGACAGTACGATTCGCTCTCTGCTCGCACTTCACCCTGTGGATCGGCGAGCGTCATGTGACAGGTGTAAAAGGCAGTTCTTTGGTCCAACGGCGTATCGCCCAGCTTTTCCAGCAATAATTGGTTGTTCGTCTGATCGGTCGCCGCCTCACCGGCAAATCTCGCAGAATAAACCCCCGGCTCGCCATGCAGCGCAGCGACGCTGATTCCGCTATCCTCACCCAGCACCCAACGTTGGAGATGGACGGCCTGCCGGGTTGCCTTGAGCCGAGCGTTTGCGGCGAAACTGTCACCGTCTTCGGTTACCGAAATCGCCTGGGGATAGACGTCCAGTGTCTGTACCAAAACGTCCAGGGATCGGAACAGGTGCGCCAGTTCCTCACCCTTCTTGCGATTGTACGTACCCAATACCAACGACGGTCCCGAAGACATGGTGAACCTAAAACGAGTGACGCAAGTTCAACGGCGCCGGCCAGTCTAGCAGGCCCTACGGGCTGCGACCAGCGCCGCATTGCGCACAGCGATGCGGCTTCAATAACGAGGAGACCGGGGAATCGATTACCGCAGTGATGCAGGTCGACGAGCGTAGTCGGCGCTTACCGAACGCTTCGGTACCTCGATCAGCGTCGGTACTACGTCGAAGGGAATCTTCAGCAAGGATTCTGGCTGAAGATTGGGATTCGCGGCGTTCGCTCGCGGATCCAAGTTGTCAGCGGCCTTTTCTTTGGCGCCAAATCGGCGGATCAGGTCGACCACCTGCGGTTCGTATTCAATTCCACTCGGTCGCTCAATTCCCGGTCGGTAGAAACTCCCCACCGAAACGACGCTCGAATTTCGATCGTGAAACTGGTACGCCTCGTATCCTTTGGCCCGAAGGGCGATCGTCAGCTTGTTGGCTTTGTCGGCACCTTCTTCGAGACGGCTGTTGGTACTGGACCTTGCTTTTGCCTTGCCTTCCAAACTGACGGCCGCCACACCGTAAAATGTCGCGACTTTAACCGTGTAGTTGCCCGGACACTCCAATAAGCTGTAGCGCATTTGGGCGTTCAGCTTCTCAACAAACTGATCGACTCCTTTGGGGCGGAAATACTGATCCGGCATTAGCGGATTGGTTGTAACAAGTGCCAGCCGCATTGGTCCCAAGCTCTTCTTTTGGCTGCTGGCAGCCCACACCTTGCTGCGAAGCTGCCGCAAACCCTCATAGCTATGCGTGCCCGCCTGGCCTTCTTCGGACACTTCAAGCGATGCCGGACGCATGGTCTTGATTTTTTGTAGATCACGCTGTGCTTGTGGATCGTCGACCGACGGATACTTCCCAACCAACACGGCAACTTCCTGGACTTTACTCGAATTCTTATTTCGCATACGCCGCGGCTGTCCGTACTTGTTGACTCCGCGTCCAACCATCGAATCACTGTGATCAAACTCTTTCCGGTGCATGTAGGCCGGCAGTTTATATCGGCTCCGCAATTCATGAACTAACCGTTTCGCATCCTCCAAAGAGGTCGGACCCCGGAACGTCGTGGCCATGATCATCCAGGGACCGTTCTCTTGCGAGAGCTCGTAGGTCTTATTCGCGTCTGCCTCGATATGGCGCATCTTGACGAGACTCGCCCACGGAGGTGCAGCGCCCGTGGATGAAGCGGTGAAGACAAGCGACGCGCAACTGAGCGCAAATCAGGAACCGAGCGACGATTTTCATATTACGATTTCCCATTAGCGCGGCGGTGGAAAGACCGCGCCAGATTAGTACCGGACTCGATACCAGCTTGGATTCGAACCGAATTCCCGCGAGAAGCGGCGAGAATCTAACAAAACGCGACAACGACAACTAGGCCGAATTGGTAAAGCGCGTGCTAGCAACGACGAGAGGAGTCTATTGCGAAAAAAAGTGGGGGGATAGGGAACTCGAACCGGTGGCCATCTGGCGGCCTGCCAGACGCTCTCCCAACTGCGAATCCCCGGCGAGAAAAAGTGGAGGATACCGGGCTCGAACCGGTGACCTTCTGGCTGCCAGCCAGACGCTCTCCCAACTGAGCTAATCCCCCATTTCACAACATTTTGCGAAACGAGCTGTGCATGACCGCAATTCGGCCGACCAGCCGCAGAGACTTGTGTGACGAAGCGACTTTTCAAATCGGTCGAACTACGTGTTGCCGCTAAGGCAAGAAAACCTTATCACCGGTACGGCAGAGTGTCAACGGGAACGGCCCGCGGGGCGTTTCGTGCCAAAGGTTACCCAATCGCAGCGGTGCAATCGACGTGAAAAAGCTCCTGATTAATTTCGTCAAGCTGGGGATCTCGCTGGGGCTGATCATCTACCTGGTCTCCAGCATCAAGAACAAGGACCCAGGCCTCTTCGGCCGGTTCATGGAGGGCGAGAAGAAATGGTCGCTGCTGGCGCTGGCCTTCGTTTTGATGACAACGGCAGTGCTAACATCATTCTGCCGCTGGTACTTTCTGGTCCGCGCGCTCGATTTGCCGTTCCGCTTGCGCGACGCCTTTCGCTTAGGATTTCTCGGCTATCTTATGAATTTTGTTTCGCTGGGCTCTATCGGTGGCGATCTTTTCAAGGCAGTGTTTATTGCCCGTGAACATCCTGGCCGGCGCACCGCGGCGGTCACTTCGATCGTCTTCGATCGAGTCATTGGCCTGATCGGATTGCTGTTAATGGCATGTACGGCCATTTTGTTTGTCGACTTGTCGAATTTTCCCAAGCAGATTCACGAGCTCGCGATAGCGACGGTCGTAGCGGCCGGAATTGGTCTGTCCGTTTTCACATTGATGCTCTTCCGTTTCGGAGTGGAAGGGCCGGTAGCCGATTGGCTTTGTAAGCCTGGATTCGCTGGTGCGTTTTTCCAACGCGTCTTCGAAGCCGCGCGAACGTACCAACGCCGTCGCGCCGTTCTGTTGCTCGCTTTAGGCATGACATTCGTCGTCCAATTCTTGAACATTCTTGCCTTTTCTTGTATCGCGCACGGGCTGCCCGATGCCGCACCCTCTCTCGGAGTGCATTGTTTCATCATCCCCCTGGGTCTTGTTTCCGCCGCCCTACCACTGCCAATGGAAGGACTTGGTGCGTTTGAAACCGTGGTCACCTATCTCTACGAATACACGTCGCCAGACGGACGCGGTACCGCGAAGGGAGTGCTGGTCGCGCTGGGATACCGACTGCTCCGCATCACGGTCGCACTGATCGGTGTAGGCTTCTATCTCGCCAGCCGACGAGAGATTGATCACATGATTCACGAAGTAGAAGAGATCGAAATCGAAGCCGAAGAAGCGGCGGAAGAAGAGGCGACGGGCCTCTCGGCTAGGGAAGCCGGCGATTCGCAGGCGTAAACCGAACGCCGTCGATCGTTAACTCACCACCCTGAACCGCAAACCGCGGCACACCGGACTTCAACACGTCCGAATCGGTCATTTGCACGCGTGCAGGGGCTTCGACCCGCAGCTGCATACGGCCATTGTCTCCCAATAGACACTCGGCGATCGATACCCACGACGCGCCGGCCACGCAAATGCCGCTTCTTCCGTTTCCGCGACAGGTCATTCCACGCAGTTCAACTCGATGCACCAGATCGTGAGCGTTCACGCCGTCCAACTGGTATCCCTGAACAATCAGATCGCGGATCACGAGATCGTGGACACCATAAAGCGTCAAACCGACGGCGTGACCCGTCTGGGTCAGCTGATAATCGTCCGGCGTCCGACCACGCTCGACGCGGAAGTAGACCTGCGAATCAAGCAGGCACCATTGCCGAGGTTTCAGGACGGGAGGCGCTAGGGCGGTCGGCTTGACTTGCTTCTCTTCGACCGGTCGGCCTTCGTAAAACAAGCAAAGGTAGGTCTGCTGACGTGGCGTAAACCGAAAGACATCTGCCTTATAGTGTTCCCACGCATGGTCCGGCACGGGTCTGGATCCATCCAAGATCGCACCATTCCCGTCTATCACGATTGGAAAGTCGGGCAGGCCACTGCCTCGGGTAGCCGTCAACGTAACGCATTCGCTATACGGGGTACCCGTGTTGTCGATTTCGATCTCGTCTCCCGGTCGAGCCGCTCGAACGGCGGCTGCGATCGTCGCGAAGGGTCCGCCACCGTCACTGTCGGTCGTCAGCTGACGTCCGCTGTATCGGTCGCTTCCATGGATGTTACTCACATACAATTCGCGCGCGTGGCATGCGGCCGACGTTGCGATCAGGAAGACCAGAGCCAGCGGGAATCGACCACCCATAACGTTACTTTCCGCCTGGAGTTTACCGGTGTTTTCGAAAACGAACCTCACTCTATCTTAGTTTATCTATCTTAGTTTACCGGAACTCGGATCACACGCGTGGTGGGGAAAATGGGTTCTGGTTTTCGCCCCATCTGCCACCTTTTGGCCCTTGGAAGAGGGTCGACACGAAAAATTTATTCGCCCCCGTCGGGAAATTGCAGCCAACGGCCGAGAAACGGCGCGGCCTTATCGAGGTCGCTCGACTGCTGGTCGTCCAGTTGGGACACATCTTCCAATACCAGGGACAAATCAAACGGTCCGCGATACACGACTGCCAGACGACCCTGGCTGTCCACAAGGAAACTGGTCGGCAGGGCAAACTCGAAATGACGGGCAAGCCGATCTTCCAGCAATTCGACGACGCGCGCCTGAAGACTATCTTCCATAATCGCCGCATGAAACGGAAATTCCATGCGCTGTAAAATTGCCATCGCCTTTTGTTCGTCCTCGGCCGCCTGGTCCGGCTCGTTCAAATGCACCGCCGAAACAGCCAGTCCTGCAGACTTGATGGCATCGACGTTTTCAGCCACCTCTCGCAGTTCCTCCAGGCAAGGCAGGCAGGTCTGGTTCCACATCATGATGAGCCGCGGTTGGTCAGGAGAAACTTCGTTCAGAACAACGGATTCGCCGTCCGCATCGCGAATGGTCAGCGCGGGCAGCTCTTTTCTGTAGGCCATCCAGATTCGCCGACGCTGCGTAGTTCCCGGTTTTCCAAAACCGGCCTCCGCAAGATCAATTGGCTTGCCGCGAGCCGCCGAAACATCGACGGCGACGTCTCCCTGAGTGACCTCATACAGCCGATCGATACCTGGCAGTTTGAATTCCTGCTTGTCCCCGCCGGGCCAAGACACGGTCAGCGTCAAAGATTCTGGCGCCGCGGAACCGAGTCCAAAATGAACGGTCTTGCTGGACTGTCCCAAAAAGCCATCTCCTGCGCGGGCCGAATCAACATATTTTCGAGTTCCGTCCTTCGTGCTCGTGGCACGGAGGGCCAGCCGCGCACCGATGCTATCGCGATTGCACGTCGTCCCAACTAGTTTGAACGCAACAAAATGGTTTTCCTGGCCAATGTTATTGCGTAACAAAGATAGTCGCGGCGCCGTCCGGTTGGTCAGCCAGATATCAAGATCGCCATCACGATCCCAGTCGACGATCGCCGCGGCGCGACCGTCACCCTCCGAATCGAGCCCACTGACTCCTGATATGTCGGAAAATTTCGAATTGCCCAGATTTAGAAAACAGCGATTCGGCTCACGACCGCTCCAGGAGACGCCCCGCTTCAGGGCGTTCATGCTGTTCACCGCACCTCGGAGATATCTGACGTTGGGAAATGCGGATGTGGGTGAATACGGCAGAACCTGCCGCCAGAATAACACTCACAAATCGTCCGTTCGCTCGTTCGTCATGTAGCCGTTCGGTACGAACAGATCACGAAAGCCATCGTTATTGAAGTCGACGAAGACACCGCCCCACGACCACAACCCCATCGCCACGCCGGCTTCCTGCGCTCGATCAACGAAGGTGCCATCGCCCTGATTCTCGTACAGCGTATTTCCCGCGATCGAGTTGCGGACACCGTCCCATTCTTCTTGGCCGCGGTCCTTTCCGCGCGACTCGATATATTTGTCCTGCCATTCGGGCTGCAAGGCAACGCGATTCCCGGCCGCCGTATACATATCCGTCACGTAAATGTCCATCAAACCGTCGTTGTTGTAATCCCCCCACGAGACTCCCATGCCGAATCCCGTATCTTCGACGCCCGCCGAACCGGCCAGATCTTGAAAAACACCGTTGTCGTTCACGTACAGGTTATTCCGACCAAAATCGTTGGCGACATACAAGTCGGGGTCACCATCATCGTCAAAGTCTTCCCAGCCACAGGCCATGCTGAACCGCCGGTTATTCACATCCAAACCAGTTTCCTCAGTAACATCCGCGAACGTCCAGCCACCGTCATTGCGTAGCATCAGGTTGGCCGCGCCGTTATTGGCGTCAAACGCCGGGGAGGGCATGCTGCGGGCGAGCCGAACCTGATCTTTCAAACTTGTCGGTTCCGTGACATTCGAGAGTATCGAATCACCGTATCCACAGGCAAAAATATCCAGGTCACCGTCCAGGTCGTAATCCGAAGCAGCCATCGAAAGACGGAAGACGTCCATCGGCAGCTTCGCACGAATCATGAACGATGGAAATCCCTCGTTCGAGTAAAACACGAGATGTTTGCGTGTTAGCACGATCAAGTCCTGATCGCCGTCATTGTCCAGATCGACGATCAACGCCGCACGGGTGTCGTCCAGTAAGTCCACGCCAGCCTCCTGCGCCCTATCCGTCGCGGTTCCGTCCTTGTTCTGAACCAACAGCCGATTCGGTAGTGCGACCGGACTGCAGAAGTAGGCATCGTCGAGCCCATCACCGTTCAGGTCCCCCAGGGCAACCCCGTGATGGCCATGATCCGCGGTCCGCAGCGAGGCGGGGAGCCGTTTTTGCCACTCAAGAATGCCGACGGTCACGTCACTGGCTAACGCCGCGTTGCCGTCCAGTACGGTTCGAGTACAGTCCGAGAACAGTAGACCCTGATCGACTTTTGAAACCGCTTCCTCCAAGTCTCTCGTCTCAACAGCCGTCAACCGCAGCGACTTTCCATCCGCACCCAGTTCCCAGCTGCAGTGCCAGACACCACGCTGTTGCAATACCCCTTGCGAAGTCGTTCCAGTAGCTTCGTAAAATGCGCGTGTCCGCACATCGTCGTCATTCACCTTCACGTTAAAGACTTTGAAAAATATGCGGATCTCGGTCGTGTCTTTGAACGGCGCCATTAGAACAGCCAGCTGATCTCGAAATTCGCGTATCCCGACATGGTCAGTCCCCTTCGGCGACGCCGAGCGCGCCGCGGTCGCTACCAACTTGGGGGCTTCAAAGATCGGCATCATCGCCTGCGGACGCAAGACGCCACAGTGGATTTCTGGCGATACAAATTGCGCTAGTACCTCTTCAGGCGGCGCATGTCCTCGGCTCAAAGACTTTCCGATCACCTTCAGAATCTGAAGGGCCTGTTTTGACAAGCGTTCACTATCAACCTTAACGTTGCCAGCATTAACCCGGTCTCCCGACGGACCATCCGCGGGGAGACGCGTCGCAGATCCCTTTGTCGCTTTCTCGTCAGCTGGCGGCGAGTCCACCGTAGCCGTCGCGGCGGCCGACAAATCGGACTTCAATGACACTGCGGAGGTGGGCGCTTCGCGCGCTCTTTTCCGCATCCCAAAAAGAGCAGGGCGGCCACCAGGGAAATTCCAACCGCTCGCAAGGCAGCAGAGCGATACCGTGGACAAACATGTATGGTTCGAATCACTTGAATCGTTTTCCGATCGGCAAGGCACGATGCGAGCGATAATTACCGAAACGATAATTGCCGAAAAACGTGCCCGCGAATGGAAACCTCGCTAGTTAGGGAAAATCTGGAACGTAGAACCGGCCTCAGTACAACGACCGCCGACCGGATGTATATATTAAACTGCCGGTGTTCCCCGGCGAATAGGACTGTTCCTTGGGACCCTGACGGCGAACTTAACTCACGGCTCGCATCGAGTCGCGACAGCATTCACCTCTTCGGCAGGACTTTTCGAGCACGAGTTCGTAGCGATCTCTTCCCGACCGTCGACCTTGTGCCATGAGGGAGCAGACAGAATGCAGGTTACGATCAACGAAACAACTCTTGAACTGCGGCAGGGCGACGTCACGGTGCAAGATGTTCAGGTCATCGTGAATGCCGCCAACAGCCGATTAGCGGGAGGTGGTGGCGTCGACGGGGCGATCCACCGGCGCGGAGGTCCCGCGATTATGGAAGAGACAAATCGGCGTTACCCGGACGGTTGCCCCACCGGAAGCGCGGTGATCTCTGGTGCCGGAGATTTAGCTGCGGACTTCGTGATTCACGCCGTCGGACCGGTGTGGAGCGGCGGCAAACAAGGTGAACCCGACCTGCTGGCCAGCGCGTACCGGCGCTGTCTGGAATTGGCCGTTCAGCACCATTGCAAGAGCGTCGCATTTCCATCACTGAGTACCGGCGCGTACCGATATCCGATTGATCTTGCCGCGAGAACGGCGTTGCAAACGGTGATCGACTTTCTCAAGGAACATGCCCAGCCGGATCTGATACGGTTTACATTGTTTGATGAAGGCGCTTACGGCGCGTTTTCTGCCGTTCTGGAAGAACTGCGATAGTGGCTTGAACGCCCGCTGAGCGTGAAGCTAGTTTGCCGGGCCATGCCTTCGATCCGCCGTGGCATCCCGCTGCTCTTCCGCCGCACTCTTTTGGAAATACTGAGGAACCAGTTGCCAGATGTCGTCACGCCGGCCCGCTTGATAACCGGCGATTGCACGTCGACCCACCCAATCCGCGGTGGGATACCACAGCGCGCGATCCACAACGGTGGTATGTTCTGCAACGCGATCCGCCAGCTTCTCCAGTATCGGACCGCTCACGGCATCTCCCGGTTCGAGCCGGCCAAGCCAGTCATCGACCGTGCATACCGTCGTGGGCTGAGTTGTCGTCAATTGACCTTCGCAACGCGCAATACGCGCGCAAAAGACTCGTTGACGTTGTGCATCGATGACCGCCCAAATCGCGTCGCATGATTCGGCGGCAGCCGCAATAACTTCCAAGGTGTTGACTCCGACGACCGCCGCGTTGACCGCGTACGCCAGCGTCTTCGCCGTCGTGACGCCGACACGGAGGCCCGTAAACGAACCAGGGCCGGTCGCTATTGCGACCAGATCGATCTGGCTGGGTTCCCAATCGTTCCGTCGAAGGCACGCTCGCAGGCATCCGGCCAGGCTTTGGGCGCTGCGTTGGTCCGACGGCAGAACCTCACTCGCGATCAGGTGCTCGTCGTTCAGCAACGCGATCGAGCCGGTGGTACCGGACGTCTCCAAGGCAACAGTTCTCATGACAAAATCTGGACCGTCTGGCCGACTCTCCCCTGCCGGAAAATGCCGATATTCCCAGCTAGTTTCACGAGATACGGTTATCTCGCCCGAACCATAGCTTGGGGCAAGACTGGCACGGGGGCAATATGCGACGTTCCCGCTACTAATGGGTTGACCGTTCGACGCAGTCGATTTACATTGCGTGATTGCCTTAACATGCCTACTGCGCTCACTTTACAAAAATATACAACTGGCGCTAGACGGAAGAGCGGACCGTGAAACGAGCTTTGATCAGTGACGTCCACAGCAACCTGGAGGGACTTCAGGCAGTTCTGGCGGACATCGATCGACAAGGAATCACCGAGATCTATTGTCTCGGTGATATCGTAGGGTACGGTCCCAACCCTTGCGAATGCCTTGATCTGATCATGCGTTGTGATATCTGCCTGCTAGGAAACCACGATCAAGGCGCGCTTTTCGATCCGGAAGGATTCAATACGGGGGCCGAGCGCGCGATCTTCTGGACTCGCGAGCAGCTGGAAAACCCCAAAGGGAATCCCCAAGAGAATGCTCGCCGTTGGGATTTTCTCGGCGAACTTCCCCGAAACCGCCGCGAGGGCGGCCTACTTTTCGTTCACGGATCGGCCCGAAACCCGTTGAATGAATATGTCTTTCCAGAAGACATCTACAATCAGCGGAAGATGGAAAAAATATTCAGCTTGATCGAGCGAACATGCTTCCAGGGACATACGCACGTTCCTGGTGTATTTACGGAAGGACTACGTTTTCATAGCCCTGACGAGATTGGTAACCAATACCAATTGGGCGACGATAAAGTCATGATCAACGTCGGCTCAGTCGGTCAACCCCGCGATGGTGACTGGCGAGCGTGTTATGTCGTCATGGAGGACGACCTGCTGACGTTTACGCGGATCGAGTACGACCGAGACACGACGATCCAAAAAATCTATGACATTCCCGACCTGGACAACTTTCTAGGTGACAGGTTGCGCGATGGCCGTTAACGGCGACGCCGACGGAATATTCGTTGCAACGGCATGGTTGGGAATCGCGGTGAGTCTTTCCGCGTATCTGGCACACAGTGCGATGACTGGGGTTGGTTCGTAGTGGAAAAACGCTTTTTTCAATTCTTGCTCTTGTCTTTGACCATCTTGCTTGGATCGCAGCTGGTGATGAATCAGATTTGGCCGCCGCCTCCACGCGCCAAGGCCAAGCCGATTGCCAAGCAAATTGCCGAGCAGAACGCCGAGAACGATGACAAGCCGGATGGCGCGAAAGAGCAGGGCGATCCCAAAGCTGTCCAGGAAGCGCCTCAACAGAAACAAAAGGACCCAGTTCGGGTTGAGGAGAAACCTGTTGAAGTTGCACCGGATGCGACGGCAACCGAACGGGTCGCGCTGGGCTCGTTGGATCCCAGCAGCTCCGTGCGCATGCTCGTGTATTTCACGAACCGGGGCGCCGCGATCGAACGAATCGCCCTCAATAATCCCCGGTACGGGGACTTGGAAGACCTGGAAGACCATAGCGGCTTCTTCGGGTTTCTCGGTGCATCCGACGATTCGAACGGAGGGCTTTTAGTCGGTGTTGTTGCGCAGGTACGCCAGCGGCAACCGCAGGGATTCAAGCCGGTGATGTGATTACCGCGATCGATGACATCATCGTGGACAAGGCCGAAAAATTCTTTACTGAACTCAAGCGACGATTGCCGGAGCAAAACGTAACCGTCGACGTTCGTCGCCAGGGTAAAACGATTGATCCCATCACGGTCAAACTCGCTAAACGTCCGCTGCAGCTGATTCGACCTGAACTCAATTCCCAACCGCTAGGTCCGCAAGCCGGCGGCAAGCATGATCAACTATCAATGTTGATGACGCTGCAACAGGTCGGTGACAAGACACTAACTCCAGAGGAAGCTGAATTCGCCGATGTCTCGCTGCGTGACGGATTGTGGCAGGTCTCGAATATCGACAACCAGGAAGTTGAATTCACCAAATCGGTGCCGTCACGGAAACTGACCGTGATCAAACGATACCGGCTGGCGAGAATTGATGAAGAGGGTGAAGGTCCTGCCGTTGCCTATCATCTGCGGATGGATATCGAGATCATCAACCAAGATACGGAAACTCGCGAGATCGCCTATCGGCTTGACGGTCCGTCAGGATTGCCCACAGAAGGATGGTGGTACTCCACAAAGTTCGGGCGTGAATGGCGCGGACGCCGACTTCGGGATATAGCGATGCACTTTGAGCAGGGCGGTCCGCAGTTGATCGCTGTCACGGCGGTCGCCGACGCAATCAAGGAAAAAGAACCATTGCAAATACCGCTGCTTCAGGAGGGTAGCCAGACCAACTTGCTGGCCTACGCCGGCGTGGACACTCAGTATTTCGCCACCGTCCTTCTGCCTCACCACGCGGATGTGAATCAGCAGTTGTTTGCCGAAGTGGATCCGATCTTGCTGGGCTCAGTCCCTGAAGACGGTAAGCAGAGCCACCTGTGCAACGTCACCTGCCGTCTGATTAGCCAGCCAAACGCGATCGCTCCCGGTGAAGAACAGCGTTTACGCCAGACGTTCACGATCTTCGCCGGGCCCAAGGTTCCGAGCATCCTGGAACAGTACCGCCCCGAAGTCTTTCCGACGGTCGTAAGTCTTGAAGAACTGATTTACTTCGGTTGGCCGATCTGGGGTTGGACTGCCACGCCGCTTTCCCGACTACTTCATTTTTTCCATGACCACGTGATCGGCAACTATGGTGTCGCAATCATCATGTTGACCGTGATGGTGCGCCTCTGCATGTTCCCGCTCAGCCGCAAACAAGCGTTGGGCGCCCGAAAGATGCAGGAGCTTCAACCGGAAATGAAACGCATCTCCGAGAAATACAAAGGCGATGTGGAAAAGCGCAGCAAGGCCATTCAGGAAATGTACAAAAAGCACAGTTACAACCCGCTGGCTGGCTGCCTGCCGATGTTTATCCAGCTACCGATCTTTATTGGGCTCTACCGGGCGCTGATGGTTGACATCGAATTGCGTCAAGCACCGTTGATCAGCGACTCGGTTCGCTGGTGCAGCAATCTGGGTGCGCCCGACATGTTCTGGTATTGGAAGCCTTTCATACCTGCCTTTCTTAGCGCGGAAACCGGCTGGCTAGGTCCCTATCTGAATATCCTGCCGTTGATTACGGTTGCCCTGTTTGTCTGGCAACAGAAAATGTTCATGCCACCACCCGCGGATGAACAGGCCGCGATGCAACAAAAGATGATGCAATATATGATGATCTTTTTTGCATTTCTCTTTTTCAAAGTGGCCAGCGGACTCTGCATTTACTTTATCGCCTCCAGCCTGTGGGGAATCGGTGAACGAATGATCTTGCCGAAATCCAGCGCCGGGCCGGATCAGGCGGCAGATGTCAGGCAACCCAAGAAACCGGTCAAGGATCCCGCGAAGAGCGGTGCCGCATCACGCGGTTCAGCATCGAACCGCAAGAAAAAGAAAAAGAAATAGCGGCTGCGATGCCGGAGTCGTGTGCCAGGGTGGGCTACACGCAAGCTCCTGATCCCAGCCTCCTGATTCCAGCAGCACGGCAGAATCCCAACGGCGCTGATGCGATTGAACCTGGACGACACGATTGTGGCGCTGGCCACCGCTCCTGGCGCCGGTGCGCGCGCCGTCGTTCGACTGGCAGGTCAGGACGTTACCGCCTGCCTCGCCCTCTGCTTCGCTGCCGACGACGACCGTGATCTTGCCACGATCCGGCACGCGTCGCGGTTCAGCGGCCAGTTCCAGCTGGATGACCAGCAAACCATCCCGTGCGCTTTGTTTCTGTGGCCCGATCGTCGTAGCTACACGCGAACGCCCGTGGCCGAGATCCACGTCATCAACTCACCGCCGTTGCTGGACGTGATTCTTTGCACCCTCTGTGACCATGGTTGTCGGCTGGCAGAGCCAGGTGAGTTCACGTTGCGCGCATTCCTGGGAGGGCGAATCGACTTGCCACAGGCCGAGGCCGTTTTGGGCGTCATTGACGCCGCCAACGCCCAACAGCTGAATGTCGCCCTTCGACAACTTTCTGGCGGCTTGAGCGGACCGTTGACCGATATCCGCAATCAATTGCTGGATTTACTGGCCCACCTGGAAGCTGGCCTGGATTTTGTCGAAGAGGATATCGAGTTCATTTCCAGAGATGCCTTGCTACAGCAATTGACCAGCGCGGAACAAAGTTTCCAAAGTGGCGGACCAGATGCAACAGCGCACCGAAATCGTCGACACGACGCTGGTCGTCCTGACAGGCAGTGCGAACGTGGGAAAAAGCAGCCTGTTCAATGCGATGATCGCGAGGGACGGAGCGCTGGTATCCGACATCGCAGGAACCACGCGAGACTATGTTTCGGCAACCCTGGATCTCGACGGGTTCACTTGCCAGCTGATCGATACCGCCGGCAGTGACCCCAACCGAACCAAGTACAGGACA
>CAWJNN010000081.1:0-22985 GCA_963844115.1 uncultured Planctomycetales bacterium
GTTATTCTTCTTCAATCACGAATTCAGCCTCCTGGGGGCGATCCCAACCGCCATGAACCCCGTCAAGAGGTTCTACTGCTTAGATGAGCATACCTTGTTCACTAGTGGTGACGGGAAGGATTTTGTGAAATGGGATACCAGCCAGTTTGCCGTTGAGCGTACCTTTTTTGGGCGTATCGCAGGCGAAGTGGTGACACGATATTGCCCCTGCCAATCTAGCCGCGGGTACCTTCATCGCATCCACCACCAAAGCTATTCGACTTTGGTCCTTCGACGGTACTTGCCTCGCTGAGGTGGGCGAAGGGGCACTGGCTGTCACCAACTGCCTTGCCGTCGACGGTAAAGAGACAGTCTGGGCTGCCCAGGCGAATTGGATCACAGTCTTCTCTCTGTCCTCCACCACTAGCAGCAATCAATTCTCTCGAGAGAAGACGTTGCCCAGTCCGAATATACTGCTGATTGCGATGATCGTCGTCTGTCCGCTGTGCTGCGGGTCGGGAGAATGTTCGTCCGTGGACGAATGTTGTGCCCTCGACTTTGCCGCAGACGCACAAGCAACGATGGCAGCTGCTCGACCAAAGATAAATGCGTGCTGTAATAGAGGTCACTCGCACGTTGAATTCTCATACACTGAGCATTCCCGCGACGGGCATTCTGATCATCATCCTTCGAAGCCTTCTGGCAGTGCCCCGCATGACAACGCTCCCAATGACAACGCTCCCAATGACCGCGCTCCCAATGACCGCGCTCCCAATGACCACGCCCCGTGCGGAATGTGCCAGTGCATTTGCAGTGGTGCGGTCATCGACGACAACGACGATGATTTCACGCAGCTGGACAAGCCGTTGCACGATGTCGTCGTAACCAGCGATTTGATTTCCGTCGTGCTCTTCCGGCAAGACTTTCGTACGACGCTGCCGCAAGACAGGAGAGTCACCTCCGGTCGAAGCCTCTGCATTTGGCAGATGTCGTTTTTGTGTTAGCCGAGAGACGAGCGTCAAGAGTCAATCGCCAAGCCGGTTCGCCGGTTTGGTTCATTGAGTCTTGATTCTCCCTTCTGATGCGTGCTGATAACCGTTGAGCCAAATTTTTGCATGGCTCCGCGCTCTCGGTTGTATTCCTCTGAACTCTCGACTTTGGACGCTTGACTCTTGTCTCCTTTTTTTCGCCTGCTCCCGTGGGAGTACGCAACTCGAAATCTGTTCCGTCGTCCATTACGAACGATTCTTACGTTCGGCGGGCTGACGACAGTAATCGTATTGATCTTTGTCGTTGTCGGCTTCATCCGAGGGCTGGAACGATCGCTGGCTGTGAGTGGTGATCCACAGACGGCGGTGATCTTCTCGTTGGGTATGGGCGAGAATCTTGAATACTCGTCGATCCCGATGCGGACAAGCGATTTGGTTCCGGCCAGCGTGGAAGGGATCCAAGAGCGATTCGGTATGAAGTATGTCTCGCCAGAGTTATATCTTGCGCGCAAATCGGTGCTGGGATTCAAGTGTCGAGGGACGAAAGTCAAGAGCGGAATGAGTCCATGGGCCTGATTCGCGGAGTGACTCAACCGGCGTTGCTCGTTCGTCGTCAGGTGGAGATCGAAGAAGGTGAGTGGCCCAACATGGGTGAAGTCATGGTGGGCAGGTTGGCCGCTGCAAAACTCGGAGCGGCCAATACGGACCTCGCCATCGGGCAATCGCTGAACTTTGAAGGCCGTTTGTGGCGGATCAGCGGGGTGTTCACGGCGGGGGGATCAGCTTTCGAATCGGAAATCTGGTGCCGGCTCGACGAATTGCAGCAGGCGATGAAGCGACAGGACTTGAGCCTGGTTGCCGTGACACTGGCGCCGGGCGCGGACTTCGCCGCCCTCGACGAATTCTGCTTGGGCCGGCAAGACCTCGAACTTCAAACCGTCCGAGAGACCCAATACTACGCATCACTACAGAAGGATTACGGCCCGGTGCGATGGTTGGCCTGGCTGGTCGTGTCCCTCGTGTCCGGGGCCGGTGTCTTCGCCGGACTGAATACGATGTATGGCTCGGTGGTGGGCCGCATTCATGAACTTTCGACGTTACAGACCATCGGCTTTGCTCGCCGCGCCATCGTCGTGAGTTTAGTTCAGGAAGGCGTAATGCTGGCGGCGGGGGCGAGCTTGCTGGCGGCGTTGATTGCGCTGGTTTTTGTCAACGGTGCCGCAGTGCGATTTACGATGGGAGCCTTCGCGCTTCACATCGACAGCGTCGCGGTGTTGATCGGCTGTGGTGTCGGGTTGCTGCTTGGATTGCTCGGGGCGATCCCCCCGGCATTCCGAGCGTTGCGGATGCCCATCGTTGATGGGCTGAAAGCGATTTGAACGTACGGCAAACAGGATGTTTGTCGAAAACCTAAAAGGAGGAAAGCAATGAGAACTTTTACCATCAGCCAGGTTGCAATGGTCGTTGGCTTAATGTTTTTAACTGGCTGTGGCCAGTCGTCGACGCCCAATTCGGTGCGAGGGCAGAGCCGGCGGCTCTTGGCCTGGCCACGGTTCTGCTGGCCGACGAACCGGATGGAGCGTTGGGAGTCACCGAACTGCGTGGACAGGCCAAGGACGGTGATGAGGTGGTTCTGATTGGACGCATCGGTGGTGCATCCAAGCCGTGGGTCGAAGGCCGAGCGGCCTTTGCCGTTGTCGATACCAGCATTGAGTTATGTAAAGGCGGGGTATGTGCCTGTTGCAAAGACAAAGTTTGCAACGCTACGGCGTTGGTGAAAGTCATTGATGAATACGGCCACGCGATCAGAACCGATGCCCGTAGACTATTGAACGTGAAAGAAAACGAATTGGTTGTTGTCGCTGGAAAAACCAAACGAGACGACGCCGGAAATCTGACAATTCTCGCTAGCGGTGTGTACATCCGACGATGATAGGCCCGCTGGCGATCAACACCAACTGGAGACCGCAATGACATCAAGGTGGACTGCTGTAACCCTACTCACGGTCCTTGCGACTTGCGTCGGATGTGAGAAGAACTCGTCGACTCAAACCGTTCAGCCGTCGATCGCGAATACAGCCAGCGTCGACGGCGAAAAATTCCTGCTCACCGCCGAGCCGGACGGGGCGGAGGATGTCATCAGGGTGCGAGAGGTCGCCAAGGACGATGATGCAGTCGTGATCGTCGGTCGCATCGGAGGCAGCGCGAACCCGTGGATCGAAGGCCGAGCGGCGTTTTCCATCGTCGATGGTTCGCTCAAAGCGTGCAGCGATATTCCCGGCGACAGTTGTAAAAAACCATGGGACTACTGCTGTGAGACCCTCAAGCTTCCAACTTCGACTGCATTCGTGAAGGTCGTTGATGAGAACGGCGATGTAGTGAAGGCCGATGCTCGTGAACTATTGAAGATCAAGGAACTGTCCACCGTCGTCGTTCAAGGAAAGGCCAAGCGAGACGATGCAGGAAATCTCACCGTGCTCGCCACCGGTGTCTATGTCAAGAAGAAATAATCGAATCAACCAATTATGCGCCAGCGCATGAGCAGCCCCAAGAGGCAAGAGACGCAACTCTCCGGCTCCTGTCTCCGGCTCCTACGCTAACAAATGTGAAAGATGAAAAGAACGAGACACTTTTCCGGCTCTTTTTTCTCCGCGCTTCGCTATTTGTAACCCTGGACTCTTAACGATGTCTGTTGATCTGAAAGGGCTGGCTATTGACCGGGAGGGCACGGGAGAGCCGGCCGTGCGGCGTCGGCGCCATGTGCTCACTCGGTACGTGCTGCCTCTGGTATTGATCATCGGATTCGTGTCGTTGGTGGCATGGGCGTCGCGTGATCTCGTATTCCCACCCAGGGCTGTGACCGTCGTACCCGTGTTCTCGACAACGGCCGAGATTCGGCAGGAGGGCACGCCACTTTTCAACGCAGCTGGCTGGACAGAACCTCGACCCACGCCCGTTCGAGTCGCCGCACTTGCGCCGGGGGTCGTCAAGGACCTGCTGGTCGTTGAGGATCAACCGGTCAAAATCGGGCAGCCGATTGCGGAACTCGTCAAGGACGACGCAAAGCTTGTTCTTGAGCGGGCTTCCGCGGATCTCGAACTTCGACACGCTGAACTTGATGAGGCCAAGGCCGCACGCACTGCGGCCGAAACACGATTCACACAACCAGTTCACCTGGAAGCCGCTATGGGAGAAGCGGAAGCATCACTGGCCCAGATCAATACGCAGTTGAACAACCTGCCGTTTCAAATTCAGCGGGCCAAGGCAGACCACGAAGCAATGCAGAAGGACTACGACGGAAAGCTGGCGGCAGAAGGAGTTGTCGCCGGGGTCGAAATTGACATCTCCAAAAGCAAAGTGGCGTCCGCCAAGGCGCTTGTCGATGAATTGCGCTACCGGTCTGAGTCCCTCGATAAAGAACAGGCGGCGCTAGCCCGGCGTCGCGATGCGCTTAAAACACAGCTCGCCCTGCTCGCCGACGAAACCGAAGCGAAGGAACAGGCCGAAGCGAAAGTCAGGGCGGCCACGGCTCGTGTCGCACAGGCGCGTGTCCTCGTCGCTGAAGCGAAACTGCAACTGGATCGGATGACGGTTGTTTCGCCAATTGATGGACGAGTCTACCGTTTGATTGCTCATCAGGGCGCACGCATCGGCGGCGGCATGACTCAGATGGTGGGACACGACGGCAGCACGGTCGTTACACTGTATCGACCTGACATGCTGCAAATCCGCGTCGATGTGCGTTTTGAGGACATCCCGAAAGTCAGCCTGAATCAACCGGTTGAGATCGACAACCCGGCGCTTTCGGCGCCGCTTTCCGGCCAAGTTCTCTTTGTCAGCTCCGAGGCCGACATTCAGAAGAACACATTGCAAGTCAAGGTGGCAGTTCCCGATCCGCCAGCGGTGTTTAAACCGGAGATGCTGGTCGACGTGACGTTCCTCGCTGGCAAACCGCCGGAAGAAATAAGCGAGCCGTCGCAGGAGTTGAAGCTGTACGTGCTGCAACAACTGATCCACCAAGACGATGGCGGTTCGTTTGTCTGGCTGGCCGATCAGTCGGAAGGGATCGCACGCAGGACCATGATTGAGACGGGAGTTGTCGGCTCCAACGGGCTCGTGGAAATCACGAGCGGCCTGACCATTTCCAGCCGAATTATTGTTGGTGGAAGCGATAACCTGCAGGACGGCGACCGCATCACCGTCACGGGAGAGAGCCAGGAACTGAAGGCCCAGAGTCCAGAGCCAAGAAATGAATAAGGCTAGCGACGAAGAGCTAAACGCCGAAGCACTACAACGTCGGTCCGGCTGGTGACCCGGATTCCCAGCCATTGTTCCATTAATCCTCACTCTTGAATCACAACTCAACCATGGCCCTCATCGAAATCAAAAACGTCACGAAACGATATCACAAAGGCGACGAGACCATCACGCCGCTGGATGCCGTGTCGTTGAATATTGAACAAGGCGAACTCATCTCCTTAATGGGAGCCAGTGGTACGGGCAAGTCCACGCTGCTGAATCTGATCGCCAGCATCGACCGGCCCGACAGTGGCAGCATCGACATCGACGGCACCGAGATCACACGACTATCTCGCACGAAGCTGGCGAACTGGCGCGCCGCCAACATGGGCTATATCTTTCAGACGCACAATCTCGTTCCCGTGTTAACCGCGTATGAGAACATTGAACTGCCGTTGCTGTTGTTGCCGATGTCCCGTAGCGAACGTCGCAAGCGAATCGAAATCGCTATGCAGGCCGTGGATCTGCTCGACCGAGCGGATCATTACCCACGACAATTGTCGGGTGGCCAGGAACAGCGAGTTGGTATCGCACGCGCAATTGTTGCTCATCCGAAAGTCGTCGTGGCGGATGAACCGACCGGCGACCTTGACCCCGACTCGTCCGATCAGATTCTCGATCTACTCAAGCGACTCAACGAACAACTTAGCGTCACACTACTGATGGTCACGCACGATGCCTCCGCCGCCAGAATTGCGGACAAACAGTTCCGTCTCGACCACGGAAGGCTGGTGCAGACCGGTGGCGATGGCTTCGAGCCAACCGTCTTTTCCGAGGTACGGGAATCAGCAGGGTAGAACCTATTGCCACAATCTATGTTTAAGCTGCTACCTTACACGTTGAAAACGCTGTGGCGACATCGCTCGCGCACGATCCTGACGGTGAGCGGTTCCGCCGTCGCCCTGTTTGTCTTTTGTTTCGTCGGTTCCGTACAAGAAGGCATGAACGACTTGCAGCGACGGCAAGAAGCAAAGGGTTCGCTAATCGCGTTCCAAGCCAACAAGTTTTGCCCGGCGACGAGTCATTTACCGCAGGACTACGACCAGCAAATCGCCCGCATGGACGGAGTGCGGGAAGTCGTCCCGGTTCAGGTCTTTACGAACAACTGCCGGGCGAGTCTCGATGTGGTCGTGTTCTATGGAGTGCCACCCGGCAAGCTCCGCAAAGCGCGTGACTTTGAGCTGCTGTCGGGCGATTGGTCCGAGTTTGAGAACCACCAAGATGCAGCTGTCATGGGCCGAGCCGTGGCGAATCGTCGTGACAAACGAGTCGGTGATACGTTTAAGATCGGCGGACTCCAAGTCAACGTGGCGGGAATATTTTCGAGCGACAACCCGGCTGAGGAGAATTATATCTACTCCCATCTCGACTTTCTGCAACGAGGCAAGGGCATGAACCTCGTCGGCACCGTGACGCAATTCGAGATCCTCTTGAACGATGGCGTCGACTCCGTCGCCAAGTGCCAAGAGATTGACGATAAGTTTCGGGGAGGTCCTGTCGAAACTGATACTCGGCCGAAAGGAGTCTTCCAAGCCAAAAGCCTCGGTGACTTGACGCAGTTGATCGGCATGGCTCATTATCTGGGCTATGCCTGTGTCGGCCTCGTGCTGGCGCTGGTCGCAACAACGACCGTCATGTCGGTTCAGGACCGCATTAAGGAACACGCTGTATTGCAAACCGTCGGATTCTCCGGCCCAAGAGTCTTTCGCCTGGTGATGACCGAAAGCGTGTTGCTTAGCATCGCAGGCGGCATCATCGGTGTCGGTGTCGCCATGCTGATGCTGAAACTCAGTAGCCTGTCGGTCGGAGCGGAAGCGGTCACGATTGCGTTCACGCCATCCATCCGCCTGGCCATCACGGGGCTGATGGTGTCGTTCGTCGCCGGAATCCTGGCCGGCATCGCTCCGGCGATTCATGCAGCAAGAACAGAAATTGTCCCCGCGCTGCGGCAGGCCTGAATTTCCGCAATCGTGTTAACTGGCTGATGACCATTCGACCTTTAATCCCGCGAACGAGCATTTCTCATATTTGCCTCATGGTCACCGCGTTTTTCGTGGTCGCCGTGTTACTTTTCGCCACAGTATTCCCACTGTCTGCCGAGGTGCATTCTGACGATGCCTCGAAATCGAACGAACAGATTCCCTATGAGGTCGCCGCGAAGAAAGACGGCGATCGCGTCGACGTCCTGCCAGGACCTAATAGGGCAACTTTCACAATAACAAGTCACACTGGAATCGGCGGTGCCACGATTCGGCGGACAACAAACGATTGGCCTACGACCCTGACGGTCCGCGCCCACCTTTCTGGCCTGGAGTCGCTGAGCGTCTCCAACGGAAAAGTGAGGCTTCATATTTCGGTCCTTAGCCATAGTGGTCACGCGCGACTGCTGCATTTGTGGAAGCAAGACAAAGAAGGCCCGCAACTTGACAAGGGCAGTCCTTTCTGGACGGAGATCGGGATATTCAACGCGGATGGCAAGCGAACCGAAAACATTCCCAACAAGGGCGGCTATTTCGAGCTGGCTCTTCCAAACGCCCTTTTCAAGGACAATCCTGAATCACTTCATTTGGACTGGATCGACTTTTATCGCGGGTGACGTGCACTGTCCTCTGAACAAAAACGGTTCATCCCGATCCATTTATGATCGGGGCGGCGAACGCGTCCTAGATATCGCGATCATAGATGCGATAGGTTTTGGCAAGGTTTACCTTAGCTCGTTCCAGGGTACCGCGCGACAGCTTGTTGCTCTCAGCAACCCACGAAAACTCGCCTTCCAGCATCCCCCACGCAAGGGCATCCGGCAAGATGCGCGACATCAGCGACAAACCCAGGCCCCATCTCTGAAACTCGGGCAACACTTCCGTCGCAACGATCCGCACACGTTTGATCGCGCACCGGTTCCAAAGCAATCGCAAGAAGCCGAACGGAAACAGCCGTCCGTCGATCTGCTTGATGCGAGGATTGTAGTCCAGCATCCCAAAAACAGCCCCAACCGGTCGACCATCGACTTCCGCGATCGTTGTCATTTGTGGGCAGATCAGAAACCGCAGGACGGATGACATGTGCGCGACTTCGGCTTCCGACAAGGGCACAAATCCCCACATGCCGGCGTTGGCCTCATTATAAATGTGCAGAAAGATCTTGACGTCCTTTTTGAACCGCCACCGGCTCATCCGGCGCAACTTTACATCGAATCGCTTCGCCACCTCCTCGACGATAAAATCCATTTTCTTGTCCAGCGTATCCACCATTTCCCGATGACCCCAATACGCGTACAGGTCCTGGCTCTTTTCAAACCCGCAGTCTTCGATCAACGTCTGATAGTACGGTGGATTGTAAGTCATCATAAAAGTTGGCGACGAATCAAAACCGTCTACCAGCAATCCGATTTCGTAATTGATCGACGGATTCATCGGCCCGCGGATCGCCGTCATGTCTTTCTGCGCCAGCCATTCACGCGAGGAATCGAACAGGGCGCTCGCGACTTGCAGGTCATCGATCGTTTCGAAGAATCCGAAGAAACCTCGCCGCTCTTCAAAACGACGGTTATGCGCGTGATTGACGATCGCGGCAATCCGACCGACTGGCTGGCCATCGCGTAGCGCTAGAAATGTCTGGACATCGGCCGTATCGTGAAAAGGATGGTGCTTGTATCCAACCAGTTCTTCCTGATTCGATCGCAACGGCGGAATCCAATACGGATCGCCGTCATACAGCTTCCACGGCAATTGGAGAAACTGTTTTTTCTCCTCCCGGGTCTCGACCGGTTTGACGATCAGGCTGGACATCCACGCCGCTCCTCAATCTGTGGCTCAAGGCAGCAAGCACTTTACGAACTGCCGCGTGGGATCGTCAACCTTGTCGCGCTTACGCCGTCGAACCGCTCGGCTTCGCAACGCGTCCGAATTCGGATCACCTCCAGCGTCCGGCAAAAAACTCGCCGCAGTTTCTTTGTCTCCGGCGACCGGCATAAACCACCTGACAGCGAGCGCTATGCCTATTCGATGAATACGATAAACGGGTAATACGATGATGGGCGTTTGACGCCATCGAGGCACCGTTGAGGATCCAATCAAGCCGCTTGATATTAGAGTGCCGGTCCGTTTAGAATACGGATCGATTACTCGAAAGGATATTGCTATGACCGAAACGCAAATGCGCCCGTTTTTCGAAGATGTTCGCGCACATTACGACACACTGCCGGCGTTCTTCGCGCTGTTTCTAGATCCCACGATGACGTACAGCAGTGGGTACTTCGAGCGAGAAGACATGACGCTGGAAGAGGCTCAAATCGCCAAGATCGACATGTCGCTGCGCAAAGCGGGTGTTCAGCCCGGTCACCGCCTGCTTGAAGTTGGTTTTGGTTGGGGCTACACGATGCGGTACGCGGCCGAGCAGTTTCAGGCGAACGTGGTCGGATTGACGCTCAGCGAACCACAGAACAACCACATTCTTGCAAAACTGGCAGAGCAGCCCTTGACGGCCGGGTCGATTGAAACACGCGTCAACGGTTGGGAGCAATTCAACGAACCGGTCGACAGCGTCATTAGCCTGGAAGTTTTCGAACACTTTCGCTACGAACGCTATCAGGCTTTCTTCGATCGCATGCACGCGATATTGCCCGATGGGGGTCGCATGCTCATCCAAACCAATCTTCGTTATTCGTGGCATACACTTCAGAAGCAAGGCATCGAAGTCTCGCACGATGATGTGATATTCGCGAAGTTCATCCAGAAGGTAATTTTCCCCGGCGGTCAGCTGTGCGAACCGTCTGTGGTCGTCGATCACATCAAGCGCGCTGGCTTTCAAGAGCCGGAAACGGTTTCGCTCGCTGAGCACTACATACCGACGCTGGACATGTGGGCGGCCAATCTGGAAGCCCATAAGGATGAGGCGATCGAGCTGACGTCGAAAGAGACGTACGAGAACTTTTTGTGGTATTTGACTGGCTGCGCTCAGCGGTTCCGCACCGGCCACATCGACGTGTATCAGTTCGCGTGCATCGCCTGATCTTGTTCTTCATGGGGCTGTTCTTGATTATTGGCAGCGTCAAGGCAACCGGTGCGCTGGACGTGCTGTCGCAACAAGACGAATGTCGTGTCCTGCACGGTTGTGGCCAGATCGCCGAACAGAATCTGCGAATCGCGTCCGGCTTCTCGGTGTGAATCTGCGTCCAGGGTCGCCAGGCTGCCCATCAAGGTCAGGTCCAACTGTACGTCCGCTTGCTTGTCGGCATCGACGTCCAATGTCGCGCCATTTCCGACACGAACGTCCGTCCAATGGATAAGGCCGTTGGACACACCGCCGGTGACATTTTTTCTGTTGTCCAATTTGCCTGTCTCACTGTCAGCCAGGGAGACGGTGAAATCCATCGAGTTGAGGGAATCGTCACTCGATGCAGCACCGGAAGTACCAGACCGACCGCTTTCAGGAGGACGAAACAGCCGGCGTCCACGGCGTGCTGAATAGGCTGGGGAATACGTTATCCAGTGGCGCAAATCCGGGTCTGGCACAACGACAAAACGGCCAGTGGCTTTCCCGTCGTGCCAGCGGCGTCAATTGGGCTATAATGCGTGGATACCGAAGCCAACTCGGTAACCCACCCGCCCAAGACGCCAATCGCGAGCCGATGAGCAAGCTTCACATCATCCTGATGCTCGGCGTGATCCTTTGGACGCCGGCCACCACCACGGTTGCGGACGACAGTTCGTTTCATGACACCGTTGTGCCTATTTTTCAGCGTCGTTGTCTGTCATGTCATAACGATAATGATCGCAAGGGAGATTTTTCTCTGGCGTCGTGGGAGTCGATCGAAGATTCCGGCATGGTGGAAGCAGGAGATCCGGAGGCCAGCCACCTGATCGATCAAATCTCGCCCGACGGTTCCGATCGTCCGGCAATGCCCAAGGATGCCGACCCGCTGACCAAAGACGAAGTCGCCGCCATCCGTGAATGGATTGCCGCCGGGGCGAAGTGGCCAGCCGGTTTCGTGCTGCAGCCGGCGGAAGTGACGGACACCGACTGGTGGTCGCTACTGCCGCTTGCGCGACCGAACATACCGACCCCTCCAACCGACGAGTCTTCGTGGATTCGCACACCGATCGACGCGTTTGTGCTGCAACGGCAATTGGAGAAAGGAATCCGTCCGGCACCCGAGGCAAATGGCAGGACATTAATTCGGCGAATCTACTTTGATCTGATTGGCCTGCCGCCGTCACCAGAGGATATAGAAGAGTTCTTGCACGAGTACCAACACGATGCGGACCGGGCATTATCGGATCTGGTCGATCGTTTGCTTGCGTCCACACACTATGGCGAACGCTGGGCGAGGCACTGGCTTGATATTGTTCATTACGGCGACTCACACGGCTACGACAAGGATAAACTGCGCCCCAATGCCTGGCCCTATCGCGACTACGTGATTCGGAGTCTGAATAGCGACAAACCGTATGGGCGGTTCGTCAAAGAACAGCTGGCCGGCGACGTCCTTTATCCGGACCAGCGTCACTTGATACCGGCGACCGGCTTCATTGCGGCAGGTCCCTGGGACTTCATTGGCCATCACGAATTACCTGAGACAAAACAAGACGGCCGCATCGCGAGGAATCTCGATCGGGATGATATGGTCGTCAATACCATGCAGACCTTCTGCAGTGTCACCGTCGGTTGCGCGCGATGTCATAACCACAAGTTCGACTCGATTTCCCAGGAAGACTACTACAGCCTGCAGGCTGTCTTCGCCGCGATTGGACGTTCCGATCGACCGTACGATCCAGACCCCCAGGTTGGCGCCAGTCGGTACCAACTGACCACCAAGAAACAGCAGCTGATTTCCCAGCGCGAATTGCTGCAACAGCCGGATACCAGGGACAAAGGCCTCGGGCGACAGACGACAGGCTCAGTTAAGTCAAATCGATGCCGAATTGGAGCAAGTCACTGAAGCGCTGACGGGCCTCCCCGAGCGGCAGTTCGTCTACGCAGCGGCGACGCACTTCGATCGTTCTGGCAACCACATCCCAACCAAGGGCGTACCAAAGCCGATCCATGTTCTCAAGCGTGGCAATATCGACGACCACCTACAGTTGGTCGGCCCCGGCACGTTGCGATTTCCCAACGCCATGCCGGGGCGCTTTGCATTGGCTGCGGATCACACGGAAGGCGATCGTCGTATTGCGCTGGCCAACTGGATCGTCGATCCGCAGAATCCGCTTACCTGGCGGTCCATCGTCAATCGTATCTGGCTGTATCACTTCGGACGGGGAATCGTGGATTCGCCGAGCGATTTAGGGCGCATGGGCCAGAAGCCGACGCATCCTGCGCTGCTGGACTGGTTGGCGATCGAGTTTCGTGACGGTGGTGCGTGGATCGCCAAGGCCCAGTCGATCAAGCAGCTACACAAACTGATCGTGACTAGCGCCACGTATCGCCAGGCAAGTAACAACGATGCTGATTCGGATCTCGATACGGACCATAAATTCGCCGCGCTCGATGGCGACAACGCCTTCTATTGGCGAGCGAACCGTCGGCGATTGGAGGCTGAGGCGATCCGCGATGCAACCCTATGGGTTGCGGGAAAGTTGGACAGAAAGATGTTCGGCCCGGGTTTCCAGGATTTCGTATTGGAACAGACGGCCCATTCGCCGCAATTCATGTATGCGAAGCATGACCCCGATGACCCGAAGTCACACCGCCGTACCGTCTACCGTTTTTTACCTCGGTCGCAGCCACAACCGTTCATGGAGACGCTGGATTGCGCCGACCCGTCCCAACAGGTCGCAAAGCGAGATGAAACAGTGACGGCACTTTCGGCCCTGGCGCTGTTGAACAATAAGTTCATGGTTCGCATGGCGGAGCACTTCGCGGCGCGCCTGGAAGCCCGTTCGTCAGAGCGGACTGAGCAAATAGATATTGCGATTCAATGGGCGCTCGGCCGTCCCGCAACAAGCGAAGAACGAGCTGAATTCGTCGTTCACGCCGACAAGCACGGCCTCGCCAGCGCCTGCCGCCTAATCCTGAACCTGAACGAATTTGTGTTTGTGGACTGATGCGAGATTAGAACTGAACGAGCCCCGCACCATGGAAAATCCCCAATCCGAAATCGGGTCACCCGCTTCAGCGGGTCATCCGCAATCCGCAATCCACAATCCGCAATCCGCAATCCCCAATCCCCAATCCCTCTCCCGCCGCGAAATGCTGTGGCAAACGGGTGGCGGGTTGGGCGGACTGGCATTAGCCGCCATGTTGGGCGAGGAGGAGGCAGCCGCGGCGAGCAACCGTGGTGCGCTGGGAGGCGTTCTGCATCATCCGCCCAAGGCAAAGCGCGTTGTTCAGTTATTTATGGCCGGCGCTGCCAGTCACATTGATCTTTGGGATTATAAGCCGGCCTTGGAGAAACACCACGGCGAGACATCGGATTTCGGCGAGCACGTGGAAGCGTTCCAGGACGGGCTGGGACCGTGGATGAAGTCGCCGTGGAAGTTTCGGCCGTACGGCGAGTGCGGAAAGATGTTGAGCGATGCCGTTGCCCTGATGGGTGACGTCGTGGACGACATCGCTTTCGTGCACAACATGGTTGGCAAGACCGGCGTTCACAGCCAGGGTACGTACTTGCAGGCGACTGGATTTCAGCGGCCCGGGTTTCCTGGCATCGGTTGCTGGGTTAGCTATGCCATGGGCAGCCTGAACGATAACCTGCCGACGTTCGTCGTGTTGCCGGATCATCGCGGATTCGCTTCGGGCGGCACGAAGAACTGGCACGCGGCTTTTCTTCCCGCCCAGCACCAGGGCACGATCATTCGCCCAGGTACCCAAAACCCGATTGCGGATCTCTATCCGCCGAAAGGAAGCTTTGTCAGTTCGCAGAATACGCGCGAGGGGCTCGATCTGTTGAACAAACTGAATCGGCGGCATCTAGATTTGCGCCGGGCGATTCACGGCTAGAGGCGCGTATTCGCAGCTACGAGCTGGCGGCCGGAATGCAACTGGCGGCACCCGAAGCCCTGGACATCTCCCAGGAACCGAAGCACATACTGAAACTGTATGGCTTGGATCACGGCAAAGGGACCTGGCCTAAGCACATTAACTATTTGGAAGAGCAAGACTACTTTGGTCGCAAATGCCTGGCCGCTCGACGACTTCTCGAACGTGGCGTCCGATTTGTGCAGATCTGGTCGGGACAGCAGAACGATTTTCCGCGGCGAAACTGGGATTCCCACGAAGATATCGCTCGCGATCACGGCCCGTTGTCATGGGGCATGAGCGTCGGAACACGGGCGCTGATCAAAGACTTGAAAGCTCGAGGCATGCTAGACGATACGCTTATCCTCTGGACCACCGAATTCGGCCGCATGCCGTCAACGCAGGGTACTTTGGGACGCGACCACAATCCGTTTGTCTTCACGAACTGGCTGGCCGGCGGCGGCATCCAAGGAGGCGTGTCGTACGGCCCCAGTGACCAATGGGGATACAAACCGCTGGAACGTTTCAATCCGACGCAGGTCTACGACATCCACGCCACGATCCTGCATCTACTGGGCATCGATCACCGCCGTCTAACGGTCCGCCACGACGGAATCGATCGCCGACTTACCGACGTCCACGGCCATGTGATCCGGGACATCATTTCCTAGGAAGACATCACTTCCTAGGAATAGGACGACGTCAGTTCACGCGGCATGAACAGCCACGGATAATGAACTCGAACCGGTTGTCTACCAATCAGATCGACGGACGCGGCGCTGCTTGATCCCGCGACGAACGGGCTGACGTTTCTTGCTGTACGCGCAATGTTTCGGCGTTTTCTTCTGCTGCATCTTCTCGCTGTGCGCTTCGTGAGAATCACTGTCTTCACGTTCGTCATGCGAATTGGGGTAGTCGTTCACTATGCAACTCCTATTTCAACCTGGCGATACTATGAAAAGTCGACCTGCGCCGACGCCGTGCGCCTTGCCGAGAAAAACGAGGTGCCAATCGCTGTCGCGAGCGGCTTGCAGCGCGGGCTGGATCTCGTTGTCGACCGTAATCGGGAAAGACGCTTAGAGGCCACTTTGGCGCAGCGGGGCAGTAGGAAATGGCAATCGCCATATCAACCCGATCGGTAAACGACGAAAACGAAAAAGGGTTCACCAGCTCGCTCCTTTGGCCTGCTTCGCCGGACCGCGGATGCGGCAAGAACGCAGCGATGCGATGGCAAAGAGATGCAAATTACGGGCCGATTTTCCGGTCTAATCAGCGGCCAACGTCGTAACCGACGTAGCAGAAAAGAGATATCGATTTTCCAGATCGTTCGGGAGAGCGTGGCCCGGCCGACCGCCGAATCGATTCGAAAACAGGTGGGTCGAAACGACCCAAAATAGGGACATTTAGACGCACCGTCCCCGCGGCGAAATGACCCCGTTTTGAGTCACATCGACCCAAGACGGACGCACACACCTTCAGCCAGACCAACAACCGCAGCGGATGCGCAACGCGAGGTCTGCCCGGGACGATGAATGAGCGAGAACGAAACCCAGCAACGGGTTCCGCTAGGGAAAAGAGTGGCAAAAACGCCTTTAAGGAAGGTGGTTATGCCGAGTAATCTTCATTGGTACCGTTTCTTTACAGCTAACCTTGAACAGGCGATCCCTAAGCTGTGGAGTTGGCGAATCGTGCCAACGCTCGGATTACTACGCAAAGACCATGCCAAGAATTGCCACGGCGACCGAAACTCATCGGTTCTGCCCGTTTACGCCTGGCGGCCTGGGCAGCAGACCGTAAACTTTGACTTTCCTGCCGGATCAGATCTGCTAGCTGGCCAATCCTGCGGTTTCAACAGCGATCCCATGGCGTCTACGTGCGTGCGTTGTCGAACAAAAATGGTACGTGCCGCGATCTCCCGCCTTTCCCCCCGCCTGCATCACTGATGGATTCGCTTCGCCTTGTTGCCTTGCTGCAGCTCTGCTGTCTGATGGTCACGGTCACGCCGGCCAACGGCTGGTCGTGGGGCCACCCTGAGCAGCCGCATGACGCTGCAATGAACCAACCTGCAGCGGTGACGGATTGGTCGGACATCATCCGAGATAATCCTGTTCCCGGTTCCCAAACCTGCGCCTCGCAGAACGACGCTGCCCCTTGTTCGTGTGGTTGGCAGCTGTTGCCGGATGGATTGATTTATCATTCCTATCTGGCGGGTGTGAAAGAACCTCGTATGGCCATCAATTGGCTCAACGAACCTCGGCAGGGAGATCTTTGGGACGCTTCACTTGGCGGACGAGTGGGTATTCTAAGGTACGGCGATCTCTGTTGTGGTCCGCCCAGTGGCTGGCAAATTGACATTGAGGGTGGGGTCACGCCTCGTCTGACGCAAGACAGCGATCTGGATCTACTGTCCAGCGATTATCGCTTCGGAATCCCTATCACGTGCGGTGACGAAACGACCCAGTACAAGTTTGCGTATTACCATCTCAGTTCTCATCTTGGCGACGAATTTATCGAAAGCAATCCAGGAGCGACTCGCATTAATTATTCACGCGATGCGCTGGTGCTGGGCGTGAGCCATTTTCCTTGGCCGCTGTGGCGGGTCTACGCGGAAGTCGGTTTCGCCTTCAAATACGATGGCGGTGCGCAGCCCTGGGAGTTTCAGTTTGGAGCCGAGCACAAGCCGATGCGCCCGACTGGGATCCGCGGAGCGCCTTTCGTAGCGGCCAATGCTCACCTGCGGGAAGAAGTCGATTTCGGCGGGTCAGGAGTTCTGCAGGCAGGCTGGGCGTGGCGTGGCGACGATAACAGCGGCTTATTCCGCGTCGGGCTGCACTATTACAACGGCAAGAGCTCTCAATTTCAGGTCTTCAGGCAAAGCGAGCAGCAGACCGGATTCTCGATCTGGTACGACTATTAATGCGGTGTGAATAACACGGCTATTAATGCGGTGTGAATAACACGGCTATTAATGCGGTGTGAATAACACGGCGAAAACGGCGAGCCACAGGATTTGGCACCATCCTCCGCCTTTCCGATTTCCTTCACCGCCGTCGGATACGCAGCCCAAAAAAACCCCGGTTTGGCGGCAGGCTCAAACGTGCTAGACTTGTGCGCATTCGTCGGAACTCATCCCAAGAAGTAGAGGTACTGCAATGCTGATGCGCACGAGTCTCATTTTGGTCGCGATAGCGATAACCTGCTGTACGATTCCCAGTGACACGAACGCGGACAATGGATCCACGGGTACCGTGACCACGAAGGTCTTCTTTGACATTTCGATTAATGGCAAGCCAGCCGGCCGCATCGTGATGGGGCTGTTTGGCGACGACGTTCCCAAGACGGTTGAGAATTTTCGCGCTCTTTGTACCGGCGAAAAAGGCAAAGGAAGTTCCGGGGCGGTCCTTCATTACAAGGGAAGTAAGTTCCACCGAGTCATTCCGGAATTTATGCTGCAGGGTGGCGATTTCACCCGCGGTGACGGAACGGGCGGCGAGAGCATTTACGGCGCAAAGTTCGCCGACGAAAACTTCAAGTTTAAGCACGACATACCGGGGCTGTTGAGCATGGCAAACGCCGGCCGGAACACCAACGGTTCTCAGTTCTTCCTCACGACGGTCGCGACCCCATGGCTAGACGGCAAGCATGTGGTGTTTGGCCGTGTCGTCGAAGGACTAGACGTCGTCAAAAAAGTGGAGGCCCTCGGCTCTCGAGACGGCACAACCCGAGCGTCCGTCGAGATCGCTGATTGCGGCGAGATCAAGTAGCGCGTCGGCTACCACCTGGCAGGTTGTCGATCACGAAAAGAATCGCGGGCATGCGGTCCATTCGTGCTTGTCCGTTTTCTTGAGACCGGAGTCTTCACCGCTGGATTGACTTGCGGATTTTGACGCCTTAATCTCTTGCTATGTTCATGCGTCTCATTTGTCTGGTGGGCGGTCTCAGTCTGGGAACGCTAGCGGTGCCGGTCAAAGCCCATCTCGACGATGTCCCCGCGACGCGACTGACCGACAAAAAGACGTTCGCCAACAATCCGGCGATGGCGGTGTCGGGCCAGGGACATGTCTGGGTCACACCCGGCACGGGACCGCTATGAACCACACGCTGACACTCATCTCATTCCTGTTTTTCACCGGGTTTGTAGGCCTCTTGACTTGGATCATTACGCGCAAGGATGACCACGAAAGCAGCGTGGGTTTCTTTTTGGCGGGCAGGCGGCTGACGTTTCCGTTGATCGCCGGCTCGCTGCTGTTGACCAATTTATCGACCGAGCAGCTGGTAGGACTGAACGCGGATGCGTTCCGGGACGGCCTGTGCGTAATGGTTTGGGAAGTTGTGGCCGTGATTGGCTTGGTCGCCATGGCGATGTTCTTTCTGCCACGATTCTTGAAGAGCGGCGTTGCCACGGTTCCGCAGTTCTTGGAGCTTCGTTTCGACCACACGACAGCGGTAATTGCCAATCTGATTTTTGTCGTTGCTTACGTGGGGATCCTCCTCCCGATCATTTTGTATACCGGAGCGACGGGGCTGATCGGAGTTATGGACATCAAGGGAATGCTCGGTATCGACGGTAAAGTTGCCTTATGGGTGATTGTCTGGGTCGTCGGCGTTATTGGCGCAGACCTACGCGCTGTTCGGTGGCCTACGGACCGTCGCCGTGTCCGACACGATCAATGCAATCGGTCTGTTAGTCGGCGGTTTCATGATCACAGGATTTTCTCTGCAGCTTTTGGGTCAAGGTCAGGGCATGATGGCAGGTGTTGACCGTTTGGCGAACACGCAGTCCGAGCGCTTTAATTCGATCGGTCCGGCCGATTCCACGGTGCCGTTTGGAACTGTCTTTACGGGGATTGTGTTGTTGCATCTTTTTTATTGGACCACGAATCAACAGATCATTCAAAGAACGCTTGGCGCCCGTAGTCTCGCTGAAGGTCAAAAAGGCGTCATCCTGACAGCCTTTTTCAAACTACTGGGGCCGCTGTATCTGGTCCTACCGGGAATGATCGCGTTAGCGGTCTTCGCAGAGGAGAAAATTGACGCGGTCGATTCTTACGGCATGCTGGTCAACAGGGTATTGCCGGATCCACTAACCGGCTTCTTTGCCGCCGTCATGATCGGCGCGATTCTGTCCAGTTTCAATTCGGTATTGAACAGTTCCTGTACCGTCTTCAGCCTTGGTCTCTACAAAAGCATTTTGAAAAAGGACGCCACAGAGCAGCAGGTCGTACGGGCGGGCAAATGGTTCGGCTGGACCGTTACTTTCGCCGCGATGATAATCGCACCGCTGCTGGCAAATCAGGACAGCATTTTTGGTTATCTGCAAAAGATGAACGGCATGTATGCCATCCCGATTTTTTCTGTCGTTGTGATTGGAATGACGACGCGCAGAGTTCCAGCGATTGCCGCTACGACGGCACTGATCAGCGGGTTGACCATCATTGCCTTTGGCTATTTCGTGCCACCGTTTAACCAGATCCTCGATTTCGTGCACAACTTTCATTTCGTGGCCATCGTATTCGCATTCTTGATCGCATGGATGTTATTGATTGGCGCTATCTTGCCACGAGAAACAGAATGGATCCATGAGGACGCCAACGTGGTCGACATGACTCCCTGGAAACACGCCGGGCTTTGCGCCGCGATCCTGGTCCTGTGTGTCCTCACGATTTACGCGATCTTCGCTGATTTGTCGGTGCTGGCCTCAGGCAAACCTTGAGGTTTTCGCGCACAGCCTTTGATTGTTTTCTTACTAACCCGAATCGCCGGTTTTGAGGTTGTGTATTTTCACTACCCACTGTGTCAGAGGGGGAAACCACCAGCTTGCACGTATCCCTCGCTGACGCAGCGGGTTTCGATTTACGGGCGAAAACGGATAATGGGCAGCTCACAACTGGCGATTCGCTCCTCGTAAAGTCTCGGTGAAAAACAGCATGGTTGAAAAATTACACGGAATCTTTACGCCGAACATGGTGCCGCTCGATCCCAGCGGACAAATCAACGAAAGCGAATTGCGGCGCTACATCGATTGGCTAATCGAGCGCGGCGTCCACGGACTGTTTCCGAATGGCTCAACAGGAGAATTCACGCGGTTTACCGCCGACGAGCGTCGGCGGATTATTCGAATCGTTTGCGATCAGACGGCGGGTCGAGTGCCGATTCTGGCGGGGGCGGCCGAGGTCAACGTCAGCGAAACTTTGCGGGCGTGCGAAACGTACGCCGAATACGGCGCGCGGGCGGCAGCGATTGTCGCGCCGTTCTATTTCAAGTTGAGTGCCGAATCGGTTTTTGCCTACTATCGCGAGCTCGCGCGGCATTCGCCGATCGATCTGTTGCTATACAATATTCCGATCTTTGCCAGCCCCATCGATGTACCGACGATTTGTCGTCTGGCCGAACTGGACAGAGTGATCGGTATTAAGGACTCCTCCGGCGACCTGACATTTATGATGCGAATGATGGACGCCGTAAAACCGGTTGACCCCAGCTTTGTCTTTCTTGCCGGTTGGGAGGCGATATTGTTGCCCTGTTTGGTCATGGGCGTGGACGGAGGTACTCATGCCAGTGGCGGTGTTGTCCCCGAATTGTTTCGCAAGCTATATGACCTGGCGAGGAACGGCCAGATCGAGGAAGCGAAGGCCCTGCAGTTCGGATTGCTAGAACTGTTCGACACGATGGTTGATTCGGTCGACTTCCCTGAAGGCATTCGAGCAGCCGTTGCTTTGCGCGGTTTTGAGATGGGGCCAGGCCGGCAACCGACGACGGATGTCCAGCAGCAGCAGTTGGCCGAACTTCGCGCACGGTTACAAAAGATCTTGGCGAAGCTGGGCGTGCCGCATGAGTAGCCGGAACAAGCCGTGCGCGGTTCCGGCGCAGCGTCCTCAGGGTCGCGGTGGAACACGTGAGGGGCGACACCGGCAAATCGCACTAATGCCGCATCTGGAAGTCGTTCTTTCCGGACTTGTCTGTGCCCCGCATCAGGTAGATCGTGCGCTGGGACATATCCAGAATCCCCTCTCGCTCGAATTTCGTTGGTTGGTCGTGGCAGTAGACCGACGTCGTCGGCATGTAACGCAACGTCATGCCGCGGCGAGGATTGACCGAGCGGTTCGGCTCGGATCCGTGATAGAGATAGACGTCATGCAACGAAACCTGGCCGGCTTCCAGCACAATATCAACCGCGTCCGCTTCATCGAATTCGCTTTCGTCCAGTTCCAGGTTTAACGCCAGGCCGGGTGCATCGTTCTTCTTGTGTTGAGCCAGTCGCTTCGCCTGATGCGATCCAGGGATTACCCGTAGACATCCGTTCTCGACTGTTGACGAGTCGACGGCGATCCAAACGGTACACGTTGCCAGCGGTTCGATCGGCCAGTATTCGCCGTCTTGATGCCACGGCGTGCGAGTGCCAACTTTCGCCGGCTTGGCGAAGAAACTCGAATTCCACAGCGCAATATCCTCGCCCAGAACCTGCTGAACCATATCCAGGATCTCCGGGATCCGGGCCACGTTCAGGTACCAGGTGTCGATGGCCAGCAGCGCCGAACAGTAGTCACTGAATTCAGGGTGCCGGTCGACTAATCGCTGATGCGCAACACGGATTTCGTCCAATACTTGCTCGGAAAGCCGATAGTCAGGCGTAACGAAGCCATCTTGATGATATTGTTCGATCTGTACGGCGGTAAGCATGGGGGGACCGGTACGTCATTTTGTCCGAAAACGACACTGGGTGAGCTCGCGACGACGAGGTACGGAGAAGCAGTCCAATAAGAGAGGACTTCGAGCCGGGTAACCGTGCAACCGTCTGACTAACGAAACACACCTATGCCATCGTCACGGGTCACGTGGCTCACGAACGTTTCAGGATTCATATCCTGGCCGACGAAGCTGACGGCCTGGTCACCATAGGCAAACACCGCTCCGCCAGGATGGAAACTGTAGACTTCGTTATGGTTCGTTACATTGATGAAACGACCGTTCAAATGTTCGCCAATCACAAAATACGTTTGATCGGATGCCCACGGGGCGCCGCTGGGACAGGTGACACCGGCGCACGGCATCGGAACGCCATCTTCATATAGTAGTGGCCGTCCGGCGTCCTCAAAAAACAGGAAAGTATTGCTCAATCCGTCCTTAACCGACGACGAATTCGTTAGGTTCCTATTGTATAAAGGATTAGGATCGGGGTTAACGTATTGCAGGATGCCGTCCCACTCCCGCCGATTTGCACCGCCACGATTCTGAATCACGCCGGACGTAACAAGCGTTTGGAAGCCACTCTTCTCCATGCGCGTGACGGCGCTATAGTCGCTAACGCCCAGTCCGATACTTGACGCATCATTGGCGTCCGGTCGCGATCAGGGCGCACTGGGGCAACGCAATGCGGGCATGAAAGCCAGGGACCCCACCGAGGGTCCACAGAAAACATGAAAAATCAGATTATCGTTAAATTTAAACTATTATTAATTCTTTATATTTACTTTATGCTTATTAGTATCTTGTTATAGTTTTTTGCGTTCTCTTATCGAGTGTATAAAAAAAAATGCCCCTTCGATTGGATGCGGCCCACCCAGAAGCCTATCCAGATGGCGGCGTTCGCCGGTGGCCTGCTGGCTGTGGCGCTGGTCTACGGCGTGGGCTCCACCGTGCGCAACAGCGACCCGGTGCTGGTGCTGTTGCTCGCGGGCGTCGTCATCGGCTCGCTGCTGGGCGCGGGCATCGGCATGGTGAAGGTGCTGGCCGACCCTTACAACCAGTTGCCCGCCATGA
>CAWJNN010000082.1:0-55248 GCA_963844115.1 uncultured Planctomycetales bacterium
CTCCAACAATGCACGAACCTCACGACCAAGCTTCGCATCGACCAGGTAGGTGCGAAAGCGGTTGAGCTGTCTTTCGGTCTGCACGGGAAAGGCGCCTTGTGTGATGTTCAAGTGCGTAAAGGCGATCGCTTTTTTGCTGAGGACCTTCCATTTTCCTTGGCGCACAGCTTCCACAGCCGCTGCAAAGGCGTTCGGTTGAACGTTGTCAGCGGCCAACCGTGCCTCGATCGCTTTGATGCCAATCGGCAGCAGCTCGATTCCGTTGCCTTCAAAGCCCAGCTCGCGCCCAATCATCAACGACGCGCCGGTTCCCGCGAAAGGATCCAGCAGTCGACCGCCGCGGATACCCAATTCAGAAACGATGTATTCGACCAGCGGCGCGGAAAACCCTTCCTTGTACTTGAACCATCGAAAGAAGGGCCGCTTGCGATTTTGCTGGTAACTGACCAGCGCTCGACTCAGATCGGAATTCACCTGAATCCGATCGCGATACTGTTGGTAAAGTGATTGTCGAGCGGAGTGAACGAGGGCAGGCATGGAAATCCCTGATTTCTTCTATCACGCACGCCGCCGTCCGGCATGCCACGGCGATTCTAGATGCTTGGCGGCCATCGGTAAACTGACTGTAGCGTTGGCTCTTGCTACTTCACCCGTGGACGATCTCCCTAAGCCACGCTACAAAACAGACTGGATACTGGACACTGACCGCCGATCACTAGCTATCGGTCCTTCACTACCCATGGCTCCGTCGTACACTCGAGGCAAGCAGACCGCTCGACAATTCAAAGTCCTGCAGCTGCTGGAAGATTCGCGCTTTGGCAAGACAACTCGTGAACTGCGCGACGAGGTTCTGCAGGAATTGGGTTTACGGTCGTTGCACGAGAAAACGATACGCCGCGACATTCAGCACTGGCGCAATCTGGGTTACCCGATCCAGCAGCTCGAAACGTCCAACGCGGAACGCCCCAAGATCTGGAAGCTGGATCGCAGTAACCTCAACGTTCCCAAGTTGCCCATCGGAGTAATCGAACTGTTGGCCTTCTCGGCGGGTCGCGAGCTACTGTATCCGTTGGCAGGGACACCCTATTGGGACGGAATTCAGCGACTGTGGGAGCGAATGCGAGAGTCCACTTCCCCGGACGTCCTTGAACACCTCGATCGCCAGCGGGCCGGACTGATTGTCCGCGGCCCGATTCCGAAAGACTACGGCGGTCAGGAGGGCATGCTATCGGCGCTCAATCGAGCGGTCTTCGAGCATCGAGTCGCCGCAGTTCGTTACAAGGCCGTGGACCAACCCCGCGCGCGACGACGTCGTTTGCAACCGCATGCCGTGTGTCTGTTTCACAACAGTATCTACGTTCTGGCGGCCGATGCGGACGAAGAGGATGGTCCGGTGAAGACGTACAAGTTGGACCGGATGAAAGCCGTTGAGTTATTGGATCAGCGCTTTACGCCTCGGAAGGACTTTGACCCTGATGCATTCTTCGACAACAGCATCGGCATCTTTCGCAGCAGCAAGCCGAAGAATTTTCGCATCCGCGTGGCGTCCCAGCGCGCCGATCTCGCGGCAGAAAAGCTCTTGCACCCGCGGCAACAGGTCCGACCTGTGGAAGACGGGGCCGTCATCATCGAAATCGAAGGCGCCTACGAAGAAGAAGTCCTACCCATCGTGCTCAGCCTGGGAGAACATGCCGAAGTACTGGTGCCAAAGTCTTCCAGAATCAAACTGGCCGAGATCGCCCGCAAGCTAGCTCGGACATATAAATAGGGGCCATGCTAGAATGTAGACGTACCACTTTGCATCTGTCTTGTAGGGGTGTTGAGCCGCTGATCGCCATCCATCCCTCTGCAATCTGGGTTTGTCCGTGGCAACAAGAACGTCTGCACATACTCGAATGCCTGGATATAGCGCAACGCTGGGGTCCGTGAGAGTTTCTGCGGCATGTGTGGCATTATTGTCGACTTCCCTGCTGGTCAGCGGCAGTGCGGCCGAAGTGGGGGCGGCGCAGGGACCGACGTACGACAACGAAAGTACGGTTCGGATGAAAGTAGGCGTTGAGGTCTCGGCGGGCGATGGCGCGTTTCACAAGATGGTCGCCACGTTTCCCCTGCCGATGGATTGGCCCGAACAGACGGTTACGATCGTTGAAAAAGATTTCTCGTCCCATGTCGGAAAGGCGCGCATCAAGGTCCTGGACGGGGGGGCCAGGCAGGTGGAAGTACGGATCCCCCGCTTGGCCGCCGGTCAGACCGCTCGTGCTGTTTACGTGATCGATGTCGCCAGACGCTGGACGAATGCTCCCGCGGATACGCAGGCCTTGGAGGTTCCTCGACACGTCCCGCGAGAACTGCGAAAATACCTGCAAGCCAGCCCATTGATCGAAACCGGTCATCGAGACATAAAAGAGGCAGCCGAGAAGTTTGCGATCGATCGCGATAAGCCCGCCTGGTCGCAGGTGGAAGCGATCTACAAGTGGGTCCGCCAGCACATCAAACATGACGAAGGAACAATACCTTTACGCGGGGCGTTAGCCGCATTGCAGCAGCAGAAGGGTGACTGCGAGGAATATACCTCGCTGTTCGTCGCGCTCTGCCGCGTCAATGGCATTCCCGCTCGTAGTGTCTGGGTTCCAGGTCACACCTATCCAGAATTTTATTTAGAAAATCGCCATTTAGAAAAAAACAGTTTAGAAAACGAAAAGGGCCAGGGGCATTGGTTTCCATGTGAGTCGTTGGGAACTTACAGTTTTGGCAGGTTGCACCGACATGACGTAGTCCTTCAAAAAGGCGACAACTTCAAGATGTCGCAAAAGAAGGAACGCCAGCGCTACGTGGCGGAAACGTTGAGCGGTCTGCCGGCGGGTCGAGGTGGAGGACACCCCACCATTCAACCCGTCCGTGAGTTCAGCAGCGTCGAGGCGCAATGAACCCCTACGAAGAAGACCACCCAACTCAGCCACGGCGAAACATGCTGTGGCTTCTTCCCGCTTTCCTCCTGATCGTCATGCTGACGATCGTCGCCACGACGGTTATGTGCTTACGTCTGGTCGAACGAATCGGTGAGACCGGCGGCTTGCGGCAAACGGCGTCCGACTTCGCAACGGACGACGAGCGGATCGGGTTTGTTCAGCAGTTTAGCCCCGTTACGATCCCCCGCAGCGCTACCGATTTCACGATCGAGCAGGATCCGGTCAATGAGGGGTACCGCCAGGCGACCTTCACGTTATCCGCCGAAGACTTCGGCACGCTGGCTGGCACACTCCAGCGCGAGCGATCTCTGGATGGCGAAGGGACGTTTAAATATCCTGGACCCTTGTCCGACGATGACCAGACCAGCTACAAGCTGGACCCGCGGTCGTATCGCGTCGAGGTGTATTACGTTGATCCTTGAGCTACAATCGGCGTACGCATTTAGCGCACGATCTGCAACGAAGTCGTAGAACGGAACTTGTTCCGTTTTGCCCCTCGACCCGTCAAACGTCAACGGAACAAGTTCCGTTCTAGAAGCAATGCCCGACCGCGTTATCGCCATTGGTGACATTCACGGCTGTTCGACCGCCTTGTCGTCGCTTCTCGACGCGATTCACCCTCAAGCGTCAGACACGCTTGTACCCCTTGGCGACTATGTTGACCGCGGACCGGATACTCCGGGCGCGTTGGACTTGTTGATTCGCCTGCGAGAAGCGTGCCAGCTGGTTCCTATCCTGGGTAATCACGATCAAATGTTTCTCAATGTGATGCGTGGCGAACTGGATAGCGATCTATGGGCCGGCTGTGGAGGCGCGGAAACCTTGGAATCCTACCACTACGCCGGCGACTTCAGCATCGTGCCTGCCCGACATGTGGAATTCCTCGAACAATGTATCGATTTCTACGAAACGGATACGCATTTTTTTGTCCACGCAAACTACGACGCCGGGGTTCCGTTAGAGAACCAAAACGACATCGCCCTGCGCTGGCGGAAGTTGTCGGAGGAAGTCCCGCTGCCCCACGTTTCGGGCAAGATCGCCGTGGTGGGTCACACGCCGAACGAAGAAGGAAAGATTTTTGACGTCGGCCATCTGCGCTGTATCGACACGTATTGCTACGGCGGGCGCTGGCTAACCGCGATCGACGTGACCACTGGCCAGGTATGGCAAGCCGATATAAAGGGTAACATGCGCGACGTAAGTGTTTCGACGGATAAGCGGTAACCGCCATGGAACGTCCAATCATTGGCATGCTGCACTTGCCTCCCTTTCTTGCTGACGTCGACGTGAAACATTCGTCGCCGCTGGGTGATGTTTCGCTGGCGAACGAGGTTGAGGACCTGATTCAGCGAGGATTAGCGGATGCGGTGATTGTCTCCGGTAGCTCGACGGGATGTGCAGCGTCCATCGAACAGGTGCGGCAGGTCAAGCAGGCGGCCGGCGACGGTCCGGTTTACGTCGGCAGCGGCGTCACGCCGGAGAGCATCGAGGCGCTTTGGAAGGACGGCCAAGCGGACGGTTTCATCGTCGGATCGTCGTTGAAACGCGATGGCCTGGCGAGCCAACCGGTTGATGTGGCTCGTGTGAAAGCGCTGGTCACGGCGTTCGATCAGTGTGCGTCTTAGGATCCCTCCAAAAAGTGCGCGTCGCCTTCTCGCGTGGATCGTCAATCGACGCCTTGGCGACATGGCCTTCCCCACCCGGTTCTACTTGCAGATCAGCCAGCATCCCTTCGACCGCAACTAGCCGCTGTTCGACGTTCGACAGTTGTCGTTGATCCTCGTGGTGTCCCCGCAGGCGTTCAGCCAACAGATCGTCTGCCAGCAGCATCTTTTGAAAGAACAGCATCAGCAGCGTGCACAGATACTTGCACCCATCTCCCGCAGCTTTAGATTCGAACTGCCCCAGGTCCGTCCGTACCAGCGAATGGGAATTTCCGCAACGTGATAGCGACGGATCAAGGCACTCAGGGACATTTCCAACGTGATGTTAAAGTGACACGCTCGATAGGGACCGCAATCACGGATCACGCTGGTCCGATAGGCTTTGAAAGCATTGGTTAAATCATTGAAGCGGGTCCAAAACATGATCTGGACGCACCGATTGACAACGCGATTGATGATACGTTTCAGGCGCGGGTAGTCCTCGACCGCACTGCCCGGCACAAATCGCGATCCGTAGACACAGTCGTAACCTTCTTCAATCTTTCGATAGTAGGCGACAACGTCTTCCGGGTCGTCCGACAGGTCGGCCATATAGACCACCACCACATCTCCGGTGACGTGATCAATGCCGGTGCGTACCGCACGACCGAATCCACCCGGCGGCGTTCGATTGACCAATCGAACGCCAGGATCGCTGCGCATCTGATCCCGAACGATTCGCTCGGTTCCGTCGTGACTATTGTCATTGACGACGATGAATTCGTACGCAATCTGATGACGGCTGATCGTCTCGCGCAGCTCGTCCAGGCAGCGTCCGATGTTCTGCTCTTCGTTATAGGCTGGGATTACAATGGATAACTTCATTTCGCTCATCCCAAAACGGGCCGTAAAATTTCTTCTTCGTCTTCAATCCAGCGATGAATGTCCTGCACGATGTGCTGGACGTTGCGCGTCGGTCGCCAGTCAAACTGTTCTTCGACCCGACGGTTGTCAGTGATATAAATTCGCATGTCGAGACTGTTCGTCTCTGGCTCCGGCGTAATGGGAGTACGCTGACCGGTTGTTGCCTGGCAAAGTTCGGTAAGTTCCAAAAGCGAAAGCGAATTTTCCAAACCGCCTCCGACGTTGTAAGCATTCGCCGTCCACTGAGATGGTTGCTTCATCTGGCATACCAGCAGGTCGAACAGGTCTTCAACGTGCAGTACATCACGCACTTGCTTGCCGACGCCACGAAATCCCGTGTAGCGCAAGGGCCGATTGAAATGATGCCGTGAGATCCACAAGGTCACGAAACCCTGGTCCACTTTGCCCATTTGCCACGGACCGGCCAGCACACCGCAACGATTTATGATCGCGGGCACTCCCGAGTTGTGGACGTATTCCTGTACGATCAATTCACACGCAAGTTTGCTGGCGCCGTAGAATGACCGCGCTCCTTCTAGAGAAAACTCTTCGGCGACTCCGTGTGCCGAGAATCCTGCTACGCTGTCGGCCTCATCCCAGCAAAACCGCATGGACTCTTCGTGAAAGGCCAGATCGTTTAGCGTCGTCATCGGATAGACGCGACTTGTGCTCAAAAAGACAAACGAAGCACCCCATCGGCGGGCGGCTTCCAGGCAATTGATCGTTCCGACCAGGTTCGTGTTAAATACGCCCCACGGCGAACCCTTCGTGCCTGCCAGCACCGACGGTTCGGCCGCACAGTCAATGATCAGATCGAACGTTGGCAGCCGTTCCAAATCTTCGGTACAGCGAATGTCGCCGTGAACGAACTGGACGTCATGAGCGTCGAGTCGTATGAGATTCAGATCGCTGCCCCGCCGCGACAAATTGTCCAACGCCGTGACGGTCAGTTCGGGAAAGTTGCGCTTTAGCAGAACGGCCAGATTCGAACCGACAAAGCCGGCGCCGCCCGTGACAAGAATTCGTCGAAAATCCATGGCTTTACTCATTAGGTTGCTACTGCCGCCTCGCAGATTTCCTGCAAGGTTGTTCGCAGGTCGTATTGATATTCCCAATCCGGATAGTGTGTCTGAAATTTGCGTGTGTCGCTGACGTACCAGATATGGTCGCCGATCCGAGCGTCGTCGCTGTACTGGATGTCCATCTTGCGCCCGGTCAGCTCCTCGCAGACGGCGATGGCTTCCTGCATAGAACAATGGCTGTGGCGGCCGCCTCCAGCGTTGTAAACCTCTCCAGCGCGTGGATCCTGGTGGTAATGCCAGAACATGTTGACCAGGTCGTGTGCGTGAATGTTGTCCCGAACTTGCTTTCCCTTGTACCCGTAAATCGTGTAGGTCATGCCGGTCGCCGCACACTTGGCCAGATACGAAAGAAACCCGTGGAGTCGAGTGCCCTGATGGGCTGGCCCGGTCAGGCAGCCACCGCGAAAGCAGACAGTATTGATTCCGAAATAACGACCGTATTCCTGCGTGAGCACGTCGGCCGCCAGTTTCGATACACCGAATAGAGAGTGCTTCGTCTGATCGACAGACATCGTTTCATCTATTCCAAACTTATGAAACGGATGGTCAGCGGCAACTTCCCAGCGAGTGTCCAGTTCGACCAGCGGTAGGTTGTTGGGGTTATCGCCGTAGACCTTGTTGGTCGAGGTGAGGATGAACGACGCACCGGGGCAGTAAAGACGAGTATTCTCCAGCAACACCAAGGTGCCGGTAGCATTCACAGAGAAATCGACAAACGGTGCCTGAGCCGCCCAGTCATGCGACGGTTGAGCGGCCGTGTGAACGACCAGTTGGATGTCCGTTCCGAAGCGATCGAACAGCTGCGTGACCGCCGACTCGTCACGAATATCCAGATCGTGGTGCTCGTACGACGCCAGCGTTCGTTCCAACTCTTGGCGCTGATCGCTGGTTGAGGCGTCGTCACCAAAGAACGCTCGCCGCATATCGTTGTCGATTCCGACAACGTGAAAACCCTGATCCGAAAAGAATCGCGCGGCGGCGGATCCGATCAGGCCGGCCGACCCGGTAACGATTGCGACAGACATAAGCATTCCGCGGATTTGTGGTTTCTTACCCGTTTGTAGTTCCGTCTTTGGGCGGTGATTTGCGTGTGACCGGCCGCCTAAAGACGGAACTACGGGCGCCAGCACCGAGTTTCGACGCACGGGGCCTGCGAAGCACCGGGCCTGCGAAAACCTACGTTGCCAAATGCCAACAATCAAACGACTTACCGGCCGAAGTGACGGCGTATGACCTATGTTTGTAGGACGTAAGGCGGGGCTAGCAGTGTGGCCAAAATGCTACCTATAGAGAGTCACTTACAGCGTTCTCATGACTGATCAGGCAAAAATGACGTTTGGATCCGCCGCGGTACCGGCGCAATTCATGAGCCTGGAGGCCAAGTTTGTTCGGCTGAGGCACATGCCGATCGTGCCGGTTGTGACAGTCCTAGTCGTCGGCACTTTGCTTACGTATTGGTCGACCGCGACGGGGCTGCAATGCGACGAGCTGCTGATGTTGCGGGCCATCGAACTTGGACCGGTCGATTCCCTGTTCGCGCCAGGGTCTTCTCATCCGCCGTTGAGCAGATGGTTGATGGCGCCCGTGGCAAGCGCGGTGTCAAGTGATTGGGTCGTGCGGTTACCGAGCATGTTGGCTGCGCTGTTGACGATCACGGTTTGGTGGTCCTTCTTGCGCCGGCTGATTCCGGATCCGTGGACGTGCAAACTTCTTTTACCTGCGATGGCCCTCAATCTATCGTGGCTTGCATTGGGGTATCAATGCGTACCGTACGCTTGGCTCACGCTGTTTGCGTCGCTTCACGCGTTGGCTTGGCTGCGACTTTTAGAGCGACCTAACTGGCGTGACGGTGTGTTGTTTGTGCTGACCGGTGTCGCGGCCGCCTGGTCACATTTTTACGGAGTGAATCTGTTATTTGCGGATCAGCTGATTTGGCTGGTTCTGCTTTGCCGGCGCAAAAGTTTGTGGCGGCTGTGGCTGCCCGCGACGATCGCAACGTTCTTATTAATGCTGCCGCTAGTTCCGATCGCTTTGTTCTACGTGCGTCTCGAACAGCCATATTCCTTGCTGCAGATCAACAATTTCGGCCATTATTTCCGCTGGGCGTCACAGGCCATCTTTGGAAAAGCAACATTTAACCACGCGAACTGGAGTGTGCCACTTTACGGGTTGTGGTATGCAGCCGCGGGCCTGTTGCTCTGGCGAGCGCTCCGTGGACACGGAGAAAACGAAAACAAGAATGCGCGCTATACCGCCGGCGTCGTTGCCACGGGAATCTTTGTGGCTGGATTTCCCGCCGCACAGTTACACTGCCTGGTCTCTGGCAAGGCGATGTGGGAGCGGTACACAGTCTTGGGCCTCTGGATCCATTGGCCGCTGATTGCGCTGGTGGCGTACGAACTGTGGGGGCGACGAGCGGCCCGTTGGTCCGCCGCTTTGGGTCTGGCTTGCGTGGTCGGAGGGTTTATGATCAGTCAAGCTTGGACTCCGGAGTGGACGTTCGACCACCGCCCAGTTGCCGCGCACATGGAACAGAATGCGCGACCGGGCGATGCCTTCTTTGCACAAGACTTCGATATGTGGGCTGGGTCTACGAACATCGACCGTCTGTGGTTTGATCGCTACGTGACCCGCTCGATGCCCGTGATCACAGGACCGCCGATGGGTCGCCACGAAATTGCTCGCACGGGACTGCCGCTGCACCTTTCTAATGATTCGGTGCGACGCGTTTGGGTCTATTCAAGTCACCTGAATGAAGACCAGCTGGTGAAAATGACGGAGGGCGACTGGCGACTGGCCGAAGTTCATCGGTATGGTCGCGGCTACCCACTGGCACTTTTCGAACGGTCCGCCAATTCTGCCCGATAGCCATTCGGATCGGAACAGTTCCGGCCTCCTTCCTGCGATTCCCGGTCGATTGGTGTACGATGGGATGGTACGGCGTATTGCCGCACAGTTAAATCGCCCAACCGATGAAGTGCATGATGCGACCACAGTTTGTTCCCCACCGACTTTTCAAAAACGCGCACGCTCAGACGATCGCGGCGGCCTACCTGCCGGGTGGTCGCGGGCCCTATCAAGCGGAACAGCACCACGTTTCGGTTACGGACGACGATCGGGTCGTATTGCACGACGATTGCCCCGACCAATGGCAACCGGGTGACCGAACGGCGCTGATGATCCATGGACTGGCCGGTTGCCATCTAAGCAGCTACATGGTGCGGATCTCGAAAAAACTAACGCAACGCAACGTTCGTACGTTTCGGATGGACATGCGGGGTTGCGGCGCCGGTTTGACGCACGCCAAGCGGCCGTACCATGCCGGACGGACGGAAGACAAAATTGCGGCGATGCGATATATCGCTGAGTTGTGTCCTGGGTCACCATTAACGCTGATCGGATTTTCCATAGGCGGGCACGTGACGCTGAGACTGGCCGGCGAGCTTGGCGCAACAAAGTGCTCCGGCCTCGACCGTGTGATCGCCGTCTGCCCGCCACTCGATCTTCACCTCTGCAGCAGCCACCTCGAACAGCCTTCCAATCGTCTTTATTCGCGTCACCTATTATCGATTTTGATCAAGCTGCATCAGTCGCGAACGCGACTGGTACATGGCGCGGCGCCGCTGCAGAACGGCCACAAACCGAGCACTCTGCGAGAGCTGGACGATCAGTTCATCGCGCCGGCTTGGGGATTCGATGGTGCCGGCGATTACTACGATAAGTGCAGCGCCATCAATGTTCTGAACGGTATTCAACTGCCGACACGCATATTGGTCGCTCGAGATGATCCCTTGGTTCCCATCGACCAATTTGACGGGCTCACGAACTCCGACATCGATTTGCATGTCACCGACCACGGCGGGCATCTGGGTTTTGTCGGCCGCGCCGGAGTCGACCCCGACCGTCGCTGGATGGATTGGCGTGTCGTCGAATGGGTGTAGACCGGGTCACCAGTAACGTCCTGGCTGCTTTGCAAAGAGCTGTAATTTCGATACGCTTCTGTAAATTCAACCACGGGAGAATGTGATGAAATATTTCGTACTATATTTCCTACTATGCTCACTGGGCGTCGTCGTGATCGCAGGTAACGTGCAAGGGGATGAACAGAGCACAGATTTCCAGAAAGAAATCGATGCGGCAACAGCCAACTATGTGGCGACCTTAAAGAATCTCAAGCAACAGGCCGCCGATACCTTAGACGAAAAGACCGTCAAGGCAATCGACGCGAGAATCAAAGGTGTCCAGAAGCCGTCCATTCTGGGCAATTGGTCCTGGTACCACGGCGTGATGACGGTCAACGCGGATGGAACGTGTCATTGGAAAGGACCCAACAAAGAAGAACATGGTGTCTGGACAAAGGCGTCGGACTACCTGTTCAACTGGGGCGAAAAGAACAATGACTGGAATTACCTGAATGTCGATGACGAAGGCAAACTATCGGGAAAGTTCATCATCTGGAAAGGCGGCCTGCAGGGCGAGCGGCCAAGTGAATAAGGGGTGTGCCGCCCTGGACGACATTGCGAGTCAGACGACATTGCGAGTCAGCATCATTCAGCAGGTTCAACACCCAGCTCATACATCGGTTCCGCAATCCCGGACCCATCAACGCGCCACGGGGTCCACAGCAGAGCGACCTCGCCGACGTCGATGTCCGTTTTGCGAGGGCGAATCGACAGCTCTTTCATTTCCATATTCTCGACAAGGAAATTCTCTTCTAATTCTTCGATGTCTTTATCAAATTCTTCTTTTAGCTCTTCCAGCTTCTCTTCCAAATCCTCCTGCTTTTCTTCCGCTCGACTGACATCTCCCCGCTGTTGAGCGGCTCGGCCCACCGTTCGCATCGAAGTACCCGCACGGCCAACACCTTTTCGACCAAATACACCCAGGACTGTCGAGACCACCGAGATCGCTGTATCGAACCACGCCCGCTTGGCCTGATCCTTTTCCCGGTCTACCGCGGACCTCGCGGCTTCAATCCGGTCCTCCGCTTGCTCAATCTTCGGCGCATATTTCTTTCGTAGCTGTTCGATTGTAGTATCACGCGATTCTCGCGCGATCTGTTTAAGCCTGATGAAGAAATCAGCTTGTGACTCCTCTGCTTCAGAATATATTTTCAGCTCAACGCATTTGTACGCAACCAGCGTATGGGTTCTATACAAATGTGCTTTCAGCTCTTTACCCCATGACACGAAATTCTTGGCACTACTAAGCTGCGACGGCGTCGGCGCATAACCAGCGTCCGCCTCTGGCTCCGATTCGATCTCGACGGCATCGGAAGGTACAAGCATTGCCCCATCCCAAACACCATCCTCTATTTCGGAGCCAATCGGCTGAATCGCCACCCGCTTCTGCCATGCGTCGATCTTGTACGTGCTTTGAGAAAAGTGCAGCTTGCAGCGACTCATCAACGACGGGCGGTAGACGAGCTTGTTGCCTTCTCCGACCGAACCGTTGCGACGCAAATAGAGGGCGTCAACGTCGGGTGGCAAAATCGGGGTCTGTTGAACCGGTGAGGCTTGCTCGGCAACCGACTCTTGATGCGGCGTCATAGCAGATCTCTTGGCCGCCATTTCATTCTTGAGCGGTTCCATCAACGTCGTGATTTGGGTCCGCGTCAGCGGCCCCCGTAGGTACGACAGGGCCCAGCGAGTTTGAAAGACAACCGGCTGGTCCTCGTGGACGTTGTTCATCAAAAAGACACGTGTATTGAGCCCGGCCAGCGTGGCCTCCATCTTCTGCCGATCGAAGTTGGATCCGGCTTCCGCCGAAGCGCCTTCCAGGCCTTCCAACACGCGCATCTTGTCACGCTCGGCCTGCAGGCGTCCTAGAAACCAGGTGCCCGTATTGGAAAGCCCTTTGTAATCGAGATCGACGGGGTTTTGCGTGGCCAACACCACCCCCAGGCCGTAAGCACGCGCTTGTTTTAGGAGAGTCAACATCGGCGCCTTGGAAGGCGGAGTCGCCGTCGGCGGAAAGTAACCAAAGATCTCGTCCATGTACAACAGCGCTCGCAGGCTGGACGTACCCGATTGGGTGCGAACCCAGGCCAGGATTTCGTTCAACAAAATCGTCACGAAAAACATCCGTTCCGCGTCATTCATATGCGCGATCGAAATCACCGAGAGCCGCGGCTTGCCCTCCGATGTGTACAACAGGTTCTTGATGTTCAGCGGCTCACCTTCCATCCAGCTGGCAAACGAAGGCGAGGCCAGTAAGCTGTTGAGGCTCATTGCCAACTCAACACGATCTTTAGAGGGAAAGAACGTGTCCATATCCATGACACCCACTTTGTCGAACGGTGGTGACTGGATCTGCTGGATCAATCCAGCGATGTCCACGTTACGGCCTTCCTGCCAAGCGCGGGTCAGGATCGTTGCGATCAGGATATGCTCACGACTTCGCACGGGGTCCGCATCAACACCTATCAGTCCCAACAATCCCGACGTGGCCGACGTCACGCGTTCGCGAAAGGCGTCACTGTCATCCATCAACGCTTGCGGAGGCGCGTCGAATGACCGCAATACGGTCAGAGGTAAGCCCGCGCGGCTGCCGGGCGTATAAATTGCCATGTCGACCGCATCGCGAAACTTTTTTATCCGATCAGGTGTTTGCCCCCACTCGGCCAGGCCTTCCTTCCACGTCTTGGCGGTACTTGCCGCGTATTCATCGGGCGTCATCCCTTTCCGCGCTGCCTCGGCCTCGTCGATCCAGGGCCGAAAGTCGGACGGGGCCATGTCGGGAAATGTCAAAAACAAGTTTCCCAAGTCACCTTTGGGATCGATGGCAATGGATGGAATTCCGTCGATCGCCGCCTCTTCCAATAGCGATATACACAACCCCGTCTTGCCGCTGCCCGTCATGCCGACGCACATCGCGTGGGTGGTCAGGTCCTTGGAATCGTAGAGCAGCAACTCATCCCGTGTTTCACCCTGATCCATGTCGTGGACCTTACCCAAATAAAACGCACCCAGCTTTTCGTAGTCTTGCATACGTCTAATTCCTTATCGTCGTTTAACCCGTTGCCGAAGGCGAGGCGATGCTTACACGGCTCCTAGCCTGCGACCACGGGTTAAACGATCGTCAACACGGCCTAACGAAATGATGGTAGACAACGTACGGAATAAGTTCCGTTCTACCAATTTATCGGACAGCATGTAGCACTCACAAGCAGCCGCAGGCGATAGCGAAAGCCCCCTGAAACGGGTTTCTTGACGGTCGGCGACTTCCGGTCCGCGTCTTCGCTGTGAGACGGTCGTTTTGCGGTATCGGAGTGCTACAATGACGCGATGAGCAAATCTCGGTCCAGTCGCGAACCTCGAACGTCGCGTGCTCCCAAGGCATCGCTGGCCACAACGATCGTTGTGGTTGTTCTGGTCCTTGGCTATATCGCGCTGCGGCCAGTCATGGAACGGCGATTTGGCATCCAACTCCCCTCGATAAACGGCGAGCAGGAGCGTTCGGTCGAGCGACCAAAGCAGGACGAAGGTCCCAGGGGCACCGTCGCGAACACGTCTCGGTCGCAAATCCCCGCGACCGGATCGCTCCGCGATGTGGGTGGGGGCGTTAAAGAATCGCCCGCCGGCCTGCGGTATGGACCTGGAAGTCAGGAGGGTCATCGGTGGAAACACGTCCTGCGTCATGCGAGCGATCAACCCAGTCGTCCAGGACCGCACGGGGTCTTCGATGACAGCGACGAACAGCTGGTCGCCGTGATCGACGAGGCCTACCAGCTGGCGAAAGCAGGTGATCGGTGCGCGAAAGAAAAGCGCGACGGTCCGCGCACCATTTATACGGTCGACATGCAGCGGCGAATCGGATTCGTCGGCGGGCAGGTGGGGGATCGCCAACGTCACCCACCGGCACACGGTGTACGATTAATCTTGGAAGGACGGAACGTTATTTCAGCCTATCCCGTCCGAATGTAACTTTCTCACATTACAACGATTTGCTATGTATTACATTGGCACCTGCCCTGTTTGCGAACAAGGAACGTTGGGCCTGCGCGTCTGCGCTGGCCAGGGCGATTTGGTCGTGCTGTGCGATGAGTGCGATGCGGTATGGCTCTACCCAGACTGTGCGGGTGAAGCAATCTATCCCGAGCAACCCGCGTTACCCTGCCCGCAATGCGGCGAATCGCTACTGGAGTCAAGTTCACATTGGGCCGACGAGCAAGAAATCCGCATCGCAGGCTGGTCAGCCGTGATCGAGGGACAATCCGAGGACGCGTAGTCAACGAGAGCGTACCCTGCGCCGCATCTCTTGATCGTTTAACCGCGACCCAGAAGAGATTGCCGATTGTTCGCTTGGTTCTCGTGCAATCGTCGGCGGCAATCTCTGGCGGGGAGCGCGCTGCCGACGCGCTCCCCGCCGGAAATCGCCATTAATCTCAGAACGCGAATTGAAGCAAAACAGGCGATTTCCTCTGGGTCGCGGTTAAACGAGTTAGTCGAGATGTGACTCAACCTAAGGGCCAGAGCCCGGTTACAACCTTGCAAATTACCGAACTGATACGCCCGCCGTTGTCAGTTTCTCCTGCAGCGCCGCTTTCGCATCCCGCTCGCCATGCACCAACACGACCTCGCCTGGCGGTTCCGACATTCCCTGCACATAGTCCAGCAAATTCTGCTGATCCGCGTGCGCCGAATAGCCGCTTAGCGAATGGGTCTTCGCCTTGATGTCGAATTCTTGGCCGTCAAAACGAACAGATTTACGGCCACCTTGAATGTCGCGTCCCGGTGTACCGCTGCCCTGGTAACCGACGAATACGACGTCCGTACTGGGCCGATCCAAAAAGGCCTTCAAGTAGTTCACCACCCGCCCTGCCGTGCACATGCCACTGCCGGCGATAATGACGGCCGGCAGGTCGCTTTTCACCAGGTAGTCCAAGGTAGCCTGATGTTGGTCGTGATCGCCGATCGTGGTCAGGTTTTCGAACACCAGTGGCTGATCGTCGAACTTTAAGAACCTGCTGCGCCTCCGCGTCCCAATACGGTTGTAGGTCATTGTAGATTTCGGTAAAACGCGACGCCAGAGGTGAATCGACGATCACGTCCACGCGTTTCAACATCGTTTGGCCGTCCTGATCTTGGATCTTCTCGAAGATCCCATTCATTTCGTACAACAATTCTTGAGTGCGTCCCAGGCTGAAGGCCGGGATGATCGTGACACCCTTGTCATCCAATGTTCGTCGCAGAATGGCTTCCAGGCGTTCTCGCCGAGTATCGCGACCCTCATGCAGTTTGTCGCCGTACGTCGACTCCAATACCAGCAAGTCCGCGCTTTCGGGCGACTGAGGATCCTTCAACAACGGAGCATGGGGGGCGCCCAGGTCACCGGAAAACACGACGCGTTTTCCGTCTGCTTCCACTTCGATCCAAGCAGAACCGAGAATGTGGCCCGCGACATGAAACCGTACACGCAGGTTGCCGATGTCGTGCCACTCGCCGTAGTCGACAGGCCGCAGCATTTCGCTAACGCGTTCTTGAAAGGCACGAATCATCCGTTCCTTGCGGGTAAAGCCAATCTTCAGCGCGTCCTCGACCACCAGCGGCAGCAGCGAAGCCGTTGGTCGAGTGCAGTAGATCGGCCCCGTGAAGCCGGCCGCCATCAGGTACGGCAACCGTCCCACGTGATCGATATGGACGTGCGTCAACAGCATCGCCTGGATACCGTCCAGCGGAAACTCGATCTCCAGGTTCGGGTGCCGCCGTGCGTCGTCGCCCTGAAAAAGACCGCAATCGACCAGAACAGAAGTTCCGTCGTCCAACTTCAACTGGTGACAAGAGCCCGTGACTCCTTCATGTCCGCCGTGATGAATCAATTCCATTGTTACGATCTCCAACGACGGATTCTGTTTCGCGGCGTTTCAAATCCGGCGAGTCCCGGCGCACCGGGATGAGTCCCTCGGTTCAACAACCGGAGGCTAACGAGATCGCTCATTCTATCCGATTCACTTGCCCGTTAGCTGGCGCAGACTTTGGGGATCTCGAATCCTTCGCGCGGCGTGCGAGCGAAGAGGGCCGCAGCCGCGTCGTCGCCGACGATCTTTTCGGCCTGCGGGTCCCACTTGATCACGCGGCCAACTCGAGCGGCAATAGCGGACAGGTGGCAGGTGTTCATTGCCTGCACATGGCTGAAGACGTCCGAAACCGGCAGGCCACCCTCGCGGATACAGCGGAAGAAGTTCTGCTTGTGCCCTTCGTGCGGCTTGCCCTTGTACAGCCGCGTCAGATCTTCCTGGCCGTAATTGCCGGCGTCCCAATCTTCATCAATCATCTTGCCGGTAATCTTACCGCGATTGACAAACATGCGGCCCTTGGTGCCCTCGAACAGGCAGCCGTTGTCGCCACGGCTGGTAACGATCATCTCGGTGCCGTTGGAGAACTTGCAATTCACGGCGAAGTCGTGGGACGCGTTGTACGAGTCATCCACGGTGGGATAGCCGTTTTCAAAGGGCACCGGATGTTTGGCGTCGGTTCCATCGAATTCAATCGGCCCCAGGCCTTCCTGGTCCTGCCCCAGGGCCCACGTCGCGATATCGACATGGTGAGCACCCCAGTCGGTAAACTTGCCGCCCGAATACTCGTACCACCAGCGGAATTCGTAGTGACAGCGTTGTTTGATGTAGTCCACCAGCGGTGCCTGTCCCAGCCACATATTCCAATCCAGCTCGGCCGGCGGATCCTCTTTCTTGAACGGGCCGCCCGTTACGCTGCCGCCAATGCTGCAGGTTACTTTCTTGATGTCTCCCAGCAATCCCTTCTGGACCATGTTGACGGCGCGCAAAAATCGTTGATGGTCGCTGCGCTGCTGAGTTCCTACGATAAAGATCTGGTCGTTGTATCGTTTGCAGGCATTGCGAATCAGCTGGTTTTCTTCCAGCGTAAGCGTGAGCGGTTTTTGGCAAAAAACGTGCTTGCCCGCCTGGAGGGCCTCGACAGCGATTTTGATGTGCCAGTGGTCGGGCGTGACGATGCTGACCACGTCGATATCTTTGCGGTCCAGCACTTTGCGGTAGTCGCTGTAGACATCCGCCTTGCCCTTGCCGATGCGGCCATCGTTCTTGGCCCCCTCCGCGTGCCGCGAGTCGACGTCGCAGACGGCCACGATATCGCCAAACCCGCTGTGTCCTTGCGCGTCACCCGTCCCCATACTGCCCAACCCAATGCAGCCGATAACCGGCCGATCGTTTTTTTCCTCGTTGGCAAATGCTTTCTGAGTCCAGGAAAAATAGGGAACGCTGCCGGCCGCGGTTACGGCGGCTGTTGTTTTCAAGAAATCACGCCGATTGCGTTTGTCAGACATATCAAACTCTCGGTAGGGGGGAATGGGGTGGGAGTGGGATGAGGTGGGGGGGATCATCACGTTGGTAAGTAAAAGCGTAATCGGTGAACTTCAGCACGGCAAGTTGGGCACTTCGTCTTCACGTAGGTTCGCTCAGCAAATTGCCGATTATTCAAACGTAAGTCCTTATAACTTACGCCAACCACTCGTTGATTACCTGCCCGCCGACATCCGTTAGGCGGAAGTCGCGGCCCTGGAAGCGGTAGGTCAGCTTGAGATGATCAAGTCCGAACTGATGCAGCAGCGTGGCATGCAGGTCGTTAACGTGGACCGGCTTCTCCTCGATGTACCAGCCGATGTCGTCGGTTTTACCGTAGACCATCCCGCCTTTCAGCCCACCACCGGCCAGCAACATCGTGTAGCAGAAAGGATGATGATCACGCCCGGTATTGGAGTCCCGGCCTTCGCGGTTTTCACCTAACGGCGTACGGCCGAATTCACTGCCCCAGACGACCATCGTCGAATCCAGCAGGCCACGTTGTTTGAGGTCCCGTATCAGAGCGGCAATGGGCTGGTCGACACATTCGGCATTGAGAAACAGATCGTTGTCCAGATTGCTGTGCTGATCCCACGAGGCATGGATGATGTTGATGAACCGCACGCCCCGTTCGACCATCCGCCGCGCGAGCAGGCAATTGCGGGAAAATGTATCGTACGTCTTCAAATGAGGCAGCGATCCTCGCCACTCTTTGGCGGGCTCTGGCCGGCCGACGCCGTACATATTCAAGATGTGTTGCGGCTCGTCGGACAGATCGATCAACTCCGGGGCGGCAACCTGCATGCGGTTGGCGAGCTCATAATTGGCGATACGCGCGGCGATCTCCGGGTCATGAACTTCCTGGTAGCGCCGCCGGTTGACATCGCCCAGCGCGTCCAGCCCCGCTCGTTGTAATTCCGGCGGCAGGCCGGCCGGATTCGTAAGATTCAGAACCGGCTCGCCTTGATTGCGGAACAAGACGCCACTGTAGGACGAAGGTAAAAAACCGCTCTGGTAAAGCGTGGCGCCGCCGCTGGAACCACGGCCCGCCGTCAACACCACATAGCCGGGCAGATTCTTCGATTCACTTCCCAAACCGTAGGTCATCCAGGACCCCATGGTCGGCATGCCGAATCGCGATACGCCACACTGCATCAACAGCTGGCCGGGATGATGATTGAATTCTTCGCTGTGCATCGAGCGAACCATCAGCAGATCGTCGGCGCACGCGCCGAGGCGCGGTAGCCAGTCGCTGAATTCCATGCCGCAGTCGCCGTACCTGGTGAACTTTCGCGGCGAACCCTTGAGCGTTGCCGTATCTGGCTTGATGAAGGCAAAACGTGCTTTGTCGAGAATCTCCTTTGGCAAACTCTTGCCATCCAGTTCGTTCAGCTTCGGTTTCGGATCGAAAAGATCAAGCTGCGATGGCGCACCGGCCATGAAAATAAAAATACAAGCCTTGGCTGGCGGCTCAAAATGCGGCGGTTTCGGCGTCATGGGATTGGCGCTGGAACGCACCGAATCGTCCACCGATTTCTCAGCGGCCAATACGCCATCCTCAGTCAGCATCGCGCCCAGGGCCATCCCACCCAGACCGGACGCCGTGGTGGTCAGGAATTCGCGCCGTGTGCGCTGGAAAAATTCGTTGTTGGGATGCATGGTTCTTCAGCTAAACAATTCAGTTAAACAATGTCGACGGGACACTTCTAACCGCGAGTTATGAATTCGTCCAGATTCAAGATCATTCGTACGGTGGCAATCCAGGCGGCGTTTTCAGCGGGCGGAATACCAGCTGCGCCGTAGCTGCCAACCATTTTCCCGGCCGCCTCTTCGTCCGACATGTACCATTCCCGGTTGACATTCAAGAGTTGCGTAAATCGTTTCAGCTCGTAATCGGTGGGAGGACGCGCGACACAACTCTTTATAGCGTATTTCAGTCGCTCGGCATCGTCAGCAGCTATTTTCGTCAGGACACGCCGCGTCATGGCTTGAGCGGCCTCCACGTAGACCTCGTTATTTAAAGTCACCAGGGCACCAATCGGCGTGTTCGAGCTGTCGCGTTCGACGTTTGTGACATTGGAATCGGGGCAGTCAAACGTGATCAAGTTGGGATGCGGGGCCGTTCGCTTGAAGAACGTGTACATGCCGCGACGATAGCGGTCGTCGCCTTTGCTGGTCTTCCACTCAAAACTGCTGTTATAGGTCAAGTCGGTAACGCTTTTGGGAATCGGCGGAAAAACGCTCGGCCCGCCCACCTTGGCGGACAACAGCCCGCTGACCGCCAACGTCACGTCACGCATGATTTCCGCCTCGACACGAAAGCGATTCTGGCGGTAGAGCAACCGGTTCACCGCGTCGATATCGGTCAACTCCGGGCGATGCCGAGACGACTGACGGTAGGTCGACGACATAACGATCTGTTTGATCATCGCCTTTCGCAACCAGCCGCGGCGGACAAAATCTTCGGCCAGGTATTCCAGTAATTGCGGATGCGTGGGAGGATCGCCCCGCACGCCGAAATCGTTCATGGTCTGCACGATCCCCTCGCCAAACAGGTGCTTCCACATGTGGTTGACCGTGACGCGCGGCACGAGCGGGTTGTGACCGTTGACCAACCAGTGAGCCAGGTCCAGCCGATCGCCGGCCTTTTGTTCATCGCGAGGTGTAACCGGCGGCAGAGTCGTCGGTCCTTGCGACTGCACCTCGTCCAGCGGCTGCTTGAATTCGCCGCGGCGGAGAATGTGGGTTTTCCGCAGATTCTTCGTCCGCCGCGCAATGACGCGGACTTTCATCGTAGGGACTTCTTGCCCTTTTTCTTCTGCGGCAACGGTTGACACGGGAACATCGGTATTCGTTTCGTCACCGTTGTTCAGAAAGGCGAACAGCTGGTAGTACTCGCGTTGAGTGAACTGGTCGTATTTATGATTGTGGCAGCGTGCACAACCAACGGTCAGGCCCAGCCAGACCGCTCCCAAGGTTTCCGTACGGTCCATCACGGCTGCCACTCGCCATTGCTCTTGATCGGTACCGCCTTCGGTGTTGGTCAACGTCTGCCGATTAAACGCGGTCGCCAACCGCTCCATCGGTCCGGCGTCCGGCAGCATGTCACCGGCAAGCTGTTGGAGGGTGAACTGGTCGAACGGCAGGTCGTCATTAATGGCGTCGATCACCCAATCGCGATAACGCCAGGCGTCCGGGCGATTGTTGTCTTTTTCGTAGCCGTCCGAGTCGGCATAGCGGGCCTTGTCCAACCAGTGGCGACCCCACCTTTCGCCAAAGTGTTGTGACGCCAGCAGTCGATCGACAAGATTTTCGTAGGCCTTCGGCGAAGCATCGGCGACAAACGCGTCGACCTCGTCGGGAGTTGGCGGCAGGCCGATCAAATCGTAGTACAGCCGCTTGATCAGCGTATACCGATTGGCCGGCGGCGAGGGTTCGATGCCCGCATGTTCCAGTTTGCCGAGTACGAAATAGTCGATGTCATTGCGCGGCCACGATGCGTTCTGGACAGAGGGCCGCTTCGGCTTGTCGAGCGGCCGGTAGGCCCAGTGGACTTCCCAAGCTGCACCTTGTTCGATCCAACGGCGCAGAAGAGCGACTTCCTGTTCCGACAACGGTTCGCCCTTGGGCGGCATCCGCTCGTCAAGATCGTCGCTTGTGACGCGACGCAATAACTCGCTGGTCTTCGCGTCTCCCGGAACGATGGCCCGTTCGCCGGAATCCAGCTCGACCAGTGCGGTCTGCTGCGAATGCAGACGCAGGCCGCCTTCATCCTTGTCGAGACCGTGACAATCGAGACACTTCTGCGCAAAGATAGGCTGGACGTCGCGCGCAAATGTCACGGTATCCGCTGAATCTTGTTTTGAGGCTATAGGTTGTTTGGCGGCAAATATTGCGGAAACCGGCAAGAGAAAAACCGCCACCGATAGCCATCGAGTAGAAATACGCATCGGTCGTTGAGCCTGGGCTATTTATTATTTATTACTCCACCATTATGCTCGCAAAACGACTGTTCGTACACCGGCACGAAGTGCGGCGACGAAGCTAGCGCAGCCAACCTTCGCAGCTGCACGTTCAAACACCAAATATCTCTTCCAGCCTGGCCCGCATTACATCTGGATCGACATCGATACCCGTCCAGTATTTGATGCTGATCACGCCCTGATTTACCAACATGCCCAAACCGTCGATCACCCTGCAACCTCGCTGCGCCGCTTCCTGAATCAAGCGCGTACGAGGTGGATTCGGAATTATATCGGCCACCACCATCGAAGCGTCCAGCGACTCGACGCGCAACGGTACAAGCGCCTCGACATCAGGAAACAATCCAATCGACGTCGCGTTGACAACGATGTCCGTGCCGCTGGGAATCTTGTACTCACCGTCCCAAACCACAAACTCGACTTCGACCGGCGTCTTCTCGCTTAACAACGTCGCCAGTTGCCGGCCGCGATCTTCATTGCGATTGACCAGGGTCAAGTGTTGCAGACCCGCCAACGCTGTTTCGACGCCAATCGCTCGTGCCGCGCCGCCTGCTCCAAGCAGGACAAGCCGCTTATGTGCCGGAGCTACTTGTTCGCGCAATGACTGGAGGAAACCCTTTCCGTCGGTATTCTCGCCGATGTATTGGCCGTCGCGGCGGACGGCGCAGTTGACCGCTCCGATGATCGAAGCCGATTCTCCCAGTCCGTCCAGATGTTGAATCACTTGGACCTTATGGGGCAACGAGCAATTAAATCCGGCCCAATTCATGGCGCGTGCCCCGCGCACGGCGTCCGCCAGTTTTTCCGGGGGGACTTCGCAGTTGATATACCGCCAGTTCAGCCCATGGTTTCGGTACGCCGCCTCGATCATGGCAACCGTCGGGTTTTCGGCGGCGGGTTCAGCAAACGAACCGGTCAGTTCGCTTAGAAAGTTCACAGGTTCGCTCATTGCGTCGCCTCTCCAGGATGGTACGCTGGTGTTTTCTGTCGATGTTACTCTGAGGAAGCTGGTTTTTGCAGAGACCAGATGCGATCATAAATTCCAATCCGTTTTCAGACCTTAAGAGAGTCGTGCTATGAGTCGTTGCGTTTCCCTATTGTCACTTTCAGTCGTGCTTTTTGCGCTGGTGGGATGCCCGCGACCAACTCCTGGTACCGGCAAGTCTGGCGATAAGACGATTGGCTTTTCCACGATGACGCTCACCAATCCGTTCTTCAAGGTGATTGCCGACAATATGACGGCCGAAGCCGAGAAACACGGATTCAACGTTGTTGTCGTTTCCGGCGAACGGGACGTAAAGAAGCAAGCGGACCAGGTGGACGACTTTATCGTGAAAGGAGTCTCGGCAATCGTGCTGAATCCGTGCGATTCACAATCCATCGGACCGGCAATCCAACGAGCCAATGACGCCGGAATTCCCGTATTCACCAACGACCTGAAATACGATGGTACCGAGGGGAAAGTGGTCTGCCACGTCGCGACCGACAACTACCAGGGCGGAAAGCTTGCCGGCCAGGCCATGGTCGACCACCTGGGAGAGGGAGGTGGCCAGGTGGCGATCCTGCACTTCCCCCGGGCCGAATCGTGCCAGTTACGTGTTAAGGGATTCAAGGAAATCGTGGATGCTCATAACGCGAAAGCCGACAGCGCGAAGATCGAGATTGTGTCGACACTGGACGGCGGAGGCGTGCTCGACGAAGGCCGCAAAGCCGCCAAGGATATAATCGAAGCACACCCGGATCTGGCCGCAATCTTCGCGATCAACGATCCGTCGGCGCTCGGCGCGCGAGCCGCGCTGGAATCCGCAGGAAAAGCCGACCAAGTAACGATTATCGCTTTTGATGGACAGCTGATCGGCAAGCAAGCGATCCTGGATGGAAAGATTCTTTGCGATCCGATCCAGTTTCCCGACCAGATTGGCCGCAAGACGATCGAAATGATTGTCAAGCACTTCAATGGTGAAGAGGTGCCCGACGAAATTCTGATTCCGTCCTCGCTGTACTATAAGCAGGACGCCGAGCAGGATCCTGAGTTGAAGAACAATTAAGAGCACGTGATGGTCACGAGTGCCGCTCCGCTGCTCGAAATGCGTCGCATCGACAAGTCGTATCCGGGCGTTCGCGCTCTGCACCAGGTTGATCTGACGCTGGCCCGCGGCGAAGTCCTCGCGCTGGTCGGTGAAAATGGCGCCGGCAAGAGCACGTTGATCAAAATGCTGGGCGGAGCGCATCAGCCGGATGCCGGGTCGATTCGCATCGACGGTGCAGACGTGAATCTGGAACGACCGTCCGACGCCATCCGGGCTGGAATAGGCGTCATCTATCAAGAATTCAATTTAGTGCCTGGACTGACGGCCTGGGAAAATATTTTTCTGGGCCGCGAACGGGGTGTCGGTTTCGTTCGGCGATCTGAAGAGCGACGTCAAGCGAAAGAGTTGTTCGAGAGGATCGGTGTCGACATTCCGGTGGACACGCCCTGCCAACAGCTATCCGTCGCACAGCAGCAAATTGTCGAAATCGCCAAGGCGCTCTCGCAAGATGTTCGCCTGTTGGTGATGGACGAACCGTCCGCAACCTTATCGCCACAGGAAATGGGGCGCCTGTTCGACATCATTCGCGATCTGAAAGCGCAAGGTATCGGTGTCATCTATATCAGCCACCGACTGGATGAAGTATTCGACATCGCCGACCGCGTGATGGTGCTTCGTGACGGCCAGAACGTTGGGGACGCCGCAATCGACCAGATGACGCGCGGGCGGTTAATCGAAATGATGGTTGGACGGGAGATCGAAGACGAATTCCCGAAGCATCATCACGAGATCGGTGAACCCCGCCTGGTTGTCAACAATCTTTGCCGCGGTCGCGCGGTCCAAGGTGTCAGCTTTAACGTTCGCCGCGGCGAGGTGCTGGGCGTCACCGGCTTGGTCGGGGCCGGTCGCACTGAGACAGCACGTTTGATTTTCGGCGCCGACCGTGCCGAGTCCGGGTCGGTTTGGCTGGACGGCGTCGAATTGCGACTACGCCAACCGCGGGACGCCATTCGCGCGGGTATCTGTTTGCTGACGGAAGACCGAAAATCACAAGGGCTCGTTCTGGGCCGCAGCGTCCGCGAAAACTTTGGCTTGCCAAATCTCAAGGAGTGCTCTCGGCTGGGATTCGTCAGCCAGCAACGGGAACGCCAGGCCTTATCCAAGTACGTGGCATCGTTGCAAATCAAGATTCCGCATCAAGAGCAAATCACGAAGCATCTATCTGGTGGCAACCAACAGAAAATTGTCCTGGCCAAGTGGCTTCAAAAGAACGCCGAGGTAGTCCTGTTTGACGAACCGACACGCGGGATCGATGTCGGCACGAAGTACGAAATCTATTTGCTGATAAATGAATTGTGTCGCCAGGGCAAAGCCATCATTATGATCAGTTCTGAACTGCCGGAAGTCCTTGGTATGAGCGACCGCATTCTGGTGATGCACAAGGGTCGCGTGACCGGCGTGATCGAGGACGTACCGGCCGCGACTCAACAGCAGATCATGGAACTGGCGGTCGGATAAGGGTGCACATGTCAAACCCTGGTAGATCACACCCTGGCACGACACGGACTTTTGCAGCGCAGCTTTATAGCCGATTACGGCATGGTCTTCGTTTTGCTGCTGCTGGCGGGCCTGTTCAGCGCGCTGACTGTAAAACAACAGCATCCTTCAGGTGCCGTCGCCGGGCGACAGGTGGCCGATCAGATTCTGGGGCAACATGGCGAGTCGACAGCCGTACTGGTCGTAACTCGCGATACTCAGCTGGACCGTGAATTCGCGGCCGCCGCCGTCGAACGTTTGCAGAGCGCGGGTGCTATCGTCGTCGCGAACGTCCATGGCTCGCCGGCCGACGTCCGCAATGCGATTGAAACTGCGGTTGAAAATAGCCAGTCGATCGACGTCATTGCGGCGAATGATGTAACGGCCAAGTGGACGGTGTACGACGATTTTCCGTCGGTCGGCAGAGCGAAGTGTGTGACGCCCCAGTCTTATTACTGGCCCGACTTCCTCAAGATGACCAATCTGCTGGGCGTGGCAAACCAGACGGCGATCTACGCGATCATCGCCATCGGCATGACAATGGTAATCATTACGGCCGGAATCGATCTATCGGTCGGCTCCCTGGTCGCGCTGGCATCCGTGTGCGCTGCACTTACGATCCGAGATTGGGGCGGCGGCGTGGACGCGACGCCGGTCGCAGTAGTGATTGGATGTCTGGTCGGCGTTCTCGTTTGCGCGGCGGCGGGTGCCTTTAACGGACTGATGGTCTCCGCGTTTCGCATTCCACCGTTCATCGTGACGCTCGCCATGATGATGATGGCCAGCGGACTCGCCTTCAGGCTTTCCGATGGCCAATCGATCCCCGAGCTGCCAGGAGTATTCTCTTGGCTGGGCAGGCATCATACGCTGGGAGTTCCCAATCCTGTGTTATTGATGGTCCTGCTGTATATCCTCGCCCATGTCGTCATGTCGCGGATGGTCTTCGGCCGCTATGTGTACGCGATCGGTGGAAATGAAGAAGCCGCTCGTCTATCCGGCGTTCCCGTCAAACGCGTCCTCTTGGCGGTCTACACGATCTGCGGCGCGCTGGCGGGTCTTGGCGGAATAGTGCTAACTTCACAACTTGCGGCGGGCGATCCGAAATTCGGGCTGATGTACGAACTGGAAGTGATTGCGGCGGTCGTTGTGGGCGGCACTTCGCTGCTGGGGGGCGAAGGTAAAATCTTCGGCACGCTGATCGGCGCCTTCATCATCGCGGTTATCAAAAACGGGATGAATTTAACCGACGTCGATCCGTTCAATCAGAAAATCGTCTTGGGTGCCGTGCTGCTATCCGCGGTCCTGATCGATACACTGAAACGCAGGCGAACCGCACCGTGATGCATTTCCGGTCGGAATTGAGCCGTGGAGAATGCGGCCACTAAGAAAATGGATTCGCTGAAAACGTCGCTGATGCCCACGAAGCTGTTGAATCCAACCATTAAACAACAAATTCGCGGTTTGTTAGCAGTCCTGGATACAATGAAATAGCCTGTGGCCGTCAACAAGGTCCGGCGCACCGGGTTTCCGGCAGCATTCTGCCTGATGCTTTTTTGTGCCGGAACTGCGCTTCGCTCGCACACGGCGAGTCTCGTGACTTGTTCCAGCCTTCTATGCGATACGTTCCTGTGATTTTGTTTAACCCGTTGCCGCAGGCGAGGCACTCTTCAAGTATGACTTGCTCGCTTCCTCGCCCGTCACTGCCGAATCGCAACTGGAGCTTCTGGTTGATGACCGTAGTCATCGCCATCACAACAACGGCACTCGCCGGTCGCAAATCCGCCGTGGCGGGCGAAATCACGCCGCAGCATCTTGACTTCTTCGAATCTCGCATCCGGCCTGTGCTGGTCGAACATTGTTACAAGTGCCACAACAGTGCCAAGACGGCGGAAGGCGATCTGGCACTAGACCATCGAACGGCAATTCGTAAAGGAGGAACCTCCGGCGCGGCGGTCGTTCCCGGCCAACCAGACCAGAGCGTCTTATTAAAGGTGATCCGTCACGAAATTGACGGGCAGGAAATGCCCGAAGACAGCGCCCAGCTGAGCGATGCTGTGATCGCCGACTTTGAGAAATGGATCGACCTGGGTGCACCCGATCCGCGGGATAAACCACCGTCGGCTGATAAGCTAAAACAGGAAACATCATGGGCTGCTACGTTGGAACGTCGTAAACGGTGGTGGAGCTTCCAACCGATACGCAACCCAGCGCTTCCCAAAGTCAAAGACACGTCCTGGTCCGACCACCCCATCGACCGTTTCATACTGGCCCAACTCGAACCGGCCGGCCTCAAGCCCGCTCCACCCGCCGACCCGGCCGCCCTGATCCGCCGCCTCTCGTTCGCCCTGACTGGCCTGCCACCCGCCCCGGCCGAAGTTGAACACTTCAAATCCAAATCAATCCGAAATCGGGGCACCCACGACAGTGGGTCATCCGAAATCCGAAATCGACTAGCCTCGCCTCGTTTCGGCGAACGCTGGGCGCGACACTGGATGGATTGGATTCGCTTTGCCGAATCGCACGGCAGTGAAGGCGATCCGCCAGTACCCCATGCGCACGAGTACCGCGATTACTTGATCCGAGCGCTGAACGCCGACGTGCCGTACAACCAGCTGGTGCGCGAACACATCGCGGGAGATCTACTGGAAAATCCGCGGATCAATCAGGAACTAGGCGTCGTCGAGTCCGTCATCGGCACGGCGCATTGGCGGATGGTTTTTCACGGATTCGCGCCGGTCGACGCGCTCGAAGAAAAAGTCCGTTTTACGGACGACCAGATCAACGCGTTTTCCAAAGCGTTTCTGGGTCTGACCGTGTCATGTGCTCGCTGCCACGACCACAAATTCGATCCCATCAGTCAGCAAGACTACTACGCGCTGTTCGGCATCCTCGGATCATGCCGCCCGGCGCTGCTGGACGCGAACATTGCTCAGCGTCAGCAGCTGCACAAGCCGCGTCTGACCGAATTGAAACAGCAAATCGGCCAGGTCGTCGCCGGCGCCTGGCTGGAAGCAGCAAGCTCGGTTCGTGAAAAACTCTTGAAACCCGACGACGATTGGTCAAAAACCATCGACGGCTCCGACAATCCGTCTCAAATATTCCATACCTGGCTGCTAATGCGGCGTGAAGCCAACGCGCCGGATGCGTTTGCCCCTGCCTGGCAGCACCGCGTGCAACAATGGACAAACGATCGACGGCAAAACCACGAACACCAGCAGCACAACTACGCCAAACGCTGGCGGCTGGATCAACCGCGGATATCTGACGATTGGTTTGCCTTCGGAAACGGGCTGGCCGACAAGCCTTCACCGGCCGGTGAATTCGTGGTGGCAACCGACGGCGAGTCGCTGATATCGCGCAGTTTTCCCAGCGGGCGTTTACTCGCACGGCCTTTCGTCCAGGCATCAGGCCATTTTTCAATCGCGCCGCTTCAAGTTGGATGGTCAATATGATCTGTGGTTGCGAGTGGCTGGAGACCAGGAATCGATCGTGCGCTTTGTCGTGGAAAATTATCCGCGGTCAGGAACCGTTTACCCTGTTTCAAATCTGAAGGGCGGCAATTGGATTTGGCAAAAATACGACATGGCTTATTGGGATGGCGATTACGTGCACTTGGAACTTACGACCGCGGCTGACTCGCCGGTTCTCGCAATAGACAAAGCCCGATCATGGTTCGGCATCCGCGAAGCGGTTTTGATCAGCAAGGGCACGCCCGCACCGCCGGAGGAACTCCTGGAAATTGTCGAGCCGCTGTTTGACGCAGCCGCCGCATCGCCACCGGAATCCTTGGAAGATCTGGCACGCTGTTACGAACAGGCAATCGCCACGGCAGTCCAAGCTTGGCGCGACGGCAGCATGAGCGACAGCCAGGCGTTGTTCCTGGATGCATTGCTGCGAACCGGGAGGTTACCTAATACCATCCAACAGATATCGGCTGCCAGGCCGTTGATCGATGAATTCCGACGGCTGGAGTCGCAAGTCGTTACGCCCAGCCGCGTGCCAGGGCTGGTCGAAACAGAGCCGTATGACCAGCCGCTTTACGTCCGCGGCAATCACAAGCAACCTGGCGCTCCGGTGCCGCGCCGTTTCCTAGAGGCCATCGACCCGACGCCGTATCGTACCTCGAACAGCGGCCGTCTACAGCTGGCCGATGATCTCTTGCGACCGGACAATCCTCTGACTGCGCACGTCATTGTTAACCGACTCTGGCATCACCTGTGCGGCCAGGGCATCGTTGCCACGCCTAACAATTTTGGCCGGCTGGGCGCACAGCCAACCCATCCGGAGTTGCTCGACTACCTGGCGCATCAGTTCATCGAAGAGTTCAACTGGTCGATCAAGGACATGATCCAGTTTATTGTTACGTCGAAAACCTGGCAGCAGGCCTCACAACCGTCGGCACAAGCTCTGCAGGTCGATCCGACCAATCGGCTTCTGTCCCACGCCCATCTACGGCGACTGGAAGCCGAAGCGATTCGTGATGCGCTACTAGCGGTTTCTGGCAAGCTCGATCTTAAAATGTATGGGCGCGCGGTCGATGGCAAGTCGCCGCGACGTAGCGTGTATATTCGCGTACAGCGCAATTCGCTCGACCCGCTGCTAAGGGTCTTTGATTTTCCTGAGCCCACTACCGCGGTGGGCAGGCGAGACGTCACTAACGTTCCGGCGCAGGCATTGACAATGATGAACGATCCGCTGGTGCATGGTTATGCGCAACATTGGGCCCAGAAAACTGTGCAAGACACGAGCCTCAAGACCCGCGAACAGAGATTGCAGAAGATGTTTCAAACGGCGCTCGGCCGGCCGGTTTCCACGGACGAGCTAAAGCAAATGGGTGCGTATCTGGACGACTCCGAGCAGGCGGATGAGGTCGTCCAATGGACGAATGTGGCACACGCAATTTTCAATTTCAAGGAGTTTATCTACATCAAGTAGTTGACTTCGGCGGCAGAGGAGGAATTCACAATACTGTTTAACGAACATGTGCGTACAACACCAAAAGAATATGAGCAATACACCTCTTCGATACCTGTCCCGGCGCCGCTTGTTGGCGGAATGTTCTACCGGCTTTGGGGCCGTAGCGCTAGCGGGACTGATGGCGGATTGGTTGGGCGCCGCACAAGGCGAACTTCCGGCAGGCGCTTCGCTCGCTCGGACCCATCATGCCCCCAAGGCAAAGAACGTCATCTTCTGTTATATGTCGGGCGGGGTGTCGCATGTTGATTGCTTTGATCCAAAGCCACAGTTAACGAAAGATCACGGCAAGCCAATGCCGGTCAAGGTCGAACGCACCCAGTTCAACCAAAACGGCAACATCATGGGCAGCCCGTTCAAGTTCAAGTCACACGGCCAGAGCGGTATTCCGGTCAGTGACATGTTTCCACACGTTGCCGAAGTTGTCGACGAGCTAGCGGTTATTCGGTCGATGACCACCACCGTCAGCGAACACGCACAGGCCAATTTCTTTATGCACAGCGGGTTCCCCTTCATGGGCTACCCCAGCGCCGGTGCCTGGACGGCCTATGGACTGGGTTCGGAAAACCGCGACCTGCCGGGTTACGTGGTGTTGCAGAGCGGCCATGCGGTGCCGGCGCACGGTGGCGTCCCCCTGTATAGCAACGGCTTCCTGCCTGCTCAGTATCAAGGTTCCATCCTGAAGTCTGACAAGCCCGAGGCGGTCCGCAATCTCACCCCGCGCGGTCCACACGCGGCCCAACGCGATCGGCTGGCTCTGATTAAGCGTTTCGATCAAAGGTTTCTCGCCGATACTGAAAATGATGCGCAAGTCGAAGCGGCGATTCGCAACTACGAAATGGCGTATCGCATGCAGGCGGCCGTGCCGGAGTTGTGCGACATTACCGTTGAGACTGAAGCCACGAAAAAGATGTACGGCCTGGACAGCTCGGACCGCGAAAAAGCGGCATACGCCAGCCAATGCCTGCTGGCCCGCCGGCTGGTCGAGCGTGGTGTTCGTTTTGTCGAATTGAGTTGCCTGACCAAGAACATCGGGGCTGGCGGCGCGCCGAACCCGTGGGACCAGCACGGCGAACTCGAGCGCGGTCACCGGGCCATGGGTTTCCAGGTGGATCAACCAATTGCCGCGTTGATCAAGGACCTGCGGGCCCGCGGACTGTTGGACGAGACGCTGATTGTCTGGGCCGGTGAGTTCGGCCGCACGCCATTTTCCCAGGGCAGCAACGGGCGCGACCACAATCCGTACGGCTTCAGCATCTGGCTGGCCGGCGGCGGTGTGAAGGGTGGAACGATCTACGGAGCGACCGACGAACTAGGCTATCACGTCACCGAAAACAAGTGCACGCCTTACGATTTGTGGGCTACCGTTCTCCATCAACTGGGCGTCAACCACGAAGAGCTCACCTTCCGCCACGGCGGCCGCGACATGCGGCTGACCGACGTCCACGGCAACGTGCTGCATCCCATCCTGGCGTAGATTCATTGAGACGGATTATTCGTAGCCACGGATATACCCAGCGTGGCTCATGGCCGCAACCAACTCGTAAGATGGGCACTCTTGCCCGTCGTCTGGGCAAACGGGCAGGAGTGCCCGTTCTACGGAAACGTGCGCCCGCGGCGAAAACTTGAACCGCTAGTAGGACGGATTGCTAATCCGTCTGGACGGAATGGCATTCCGTCCTACTTTGGTTGCGGCCATAGGCCGCGCTGAGTCAATCCGTGGCCAAATACTCCGTGGAAGATCCAATTCAGTAAACCACACGGCCGGCGTCACATCGAACGTGCAATCTACCACGTCCACTGGTAGAATAACGATTCCGCCCACGACTCCCCTTTCCACCCGCTCGATGAAGACTCCTGCCTTCACATTTTTCGCGATCACGCTTGCCTGTGGCTGCTTGTGCGCGGCGGCCGAGCCTGTCGATTTTGCGCACGATGTGCTGCCAATCCTCAAAACGCATTGTGCCAAGTGCCATACGAACGGCACCTACAAGGGCGGCATGTCGCTGGATTCGCGCGAGGCGCTGCTGGATTCCGGCACGGTGGAGCCTCGCAATAGCGCTGGAAGTTCCCTGATCGAACGTGTCACGTCGACGGTCGAAGAAGATCGAATGCCTGCCGAAGCGCCGCCGTTAAGCGAGGCCCAGATTGACATTCTCCGTACCTGGGTCGATCAGGGACTCACCTGGCAGGAAGGATTCTCGTTTAAGGCCACATCATACATTGCGACGTTGAAACCTCGTCGAGTGGAATTGCCGGCGGCGACGGAGGGGAGAACCAACCCGGTCGATCGAATCGTGGATGCCTATTTGGCCGAGAAGACATTTTCGCAGCCGGCAACGATTGATGACGCGACGTTTATGCGCCGTCTGTACCTGGACGTGATCGGTCTGCTGCCGTCGCCCGAACGCGTCGACGCATTTCTCAGCCGGCCGGACCCCAACAAGCGCCAAACTTTGATCGATGAGGTACTGAACGACGATCGTGCGTATGCCGAACATTGGCTCACGTTCTGGAACGACATGTTGCGCAACGACTATCAGGGAACCGGCTTCATCGATGGCGGCCGCAAACAGATCACCCCCTGGCTGTATAAATCGCTGGTGGATAACAAACCCTATGACCAGTTCGTTCGGGAGTTGATCAGCCCGACGTCCGAGTCGGAAGGCTTCATAAGGGGAATCAGGTGGCGAGGTCGCGTGAACGCCAGCCAGCGGCGCGAGGTTCAGTTCGCTCAAAATGTCGCACAAGTCTTCCTGGGACTCAATTTAAAGTGCGCTTCTTGCCACGATAGTTTCATCAACGATTGGAAGCTGGCCGATTCCTACGGCCTGGCCGCCATCATCAGCGAAGAACCGCTGGAAGTGCACCGGTGTGACAAGCCGACCGGTGTCACGGCCAAAGCCAAGTTTTTGTTTCCCGAACTTGGCACGATCGACGCGGATCAGCCGCGTGACCAGCGTCTGAAACAGTTTGCCCTGCTGATAACAAGCAAAGAGAACGGTCGTCTGACGCGAACCGTTGTGAACCGGATCTGGCACCGCCTGATGGGCCGCGGCATCGTCCAACCGGTCGACGTGATGGACGGCGAGCCGTGGAACGCCGATTTGCTCGACTATCTCGCCGTCGATCTGGCGGACAACGGCTACGACTTGAAGAGGACCATCCGTCGGATCTGCAATTCCCAGGCATATCAGTCCCAATGCAGCGTATCTTCCGAAAAAGACCTGCGGGACGACTACGTTTACCGCGGGCCGGTTGCCAGGCGGTTGACGGCCGAACAGTTTATCGATGCCATTTGGACATTGACCGCCACCGCTCCCGATCTGCCGGCCACTAAACTGGAGCTTCCCGATTCGAAGCACACGACGCACATCCGCGCCTCCCTGGTGACGGGTGGCCAGCTAATGCGCAGCCTTGGCCGACCGAATCGCGAACAGGTTGTCACCGTGCGGCCCGAAAAAATGACGACGTTACTGGCGCTCGATTTGAGCAACGGTGACTTGATGGCAGGCCTGCTGAAGATGGGCGCCGACAATCTTCTGCAGCAACACTCGGATTGGACGCCGGAGCAATTCGTCGATTGGATTTACCGCAGCACGCTTTCCCGACCGCCTTCGGATCATGAAAGAGTTCGAGCAACCGAGCTCGTGGGTTCGCCTAAGACACCAGAGAGTGTCGCCGACCTGTTGTGGATTGTGTTGATGTTACCGGAGTTCCAAGTGATTCAATAACGTTCGTTAAACGATCTGCTAGAATAGCCGTGCCATGAAACACCGACCAGATAACCCTGATTGGACTCGTCGAGAGTTCCTGAAAAAAACCAGCGCGGCGGCGACCGCGGCCCTGGCAGCCGGTGCGCCGTGCGCGTGGGCGGACGATTCCTCGGATCACACCGTCCAACATCCGCCGGCCAGGGCGGACGCTTGTATATTGATCTGGATGGCCGGCGGCATGGCGGCGCCCGATACATTTGATCCCAAGCACTATGAACCGTTCGAAATCGGTCTTCCGGCGGAAAAGATTTACAGCACGTTTCCCGCCATCGACACGGTTGTCGATAACATCAAAATCTCGGCCGGGCTGGAGAACATCGCCCAAATCATGGACCGTGGCACGCTGATGCGGTCGCACGTCCTTCCCGATCTCGGTGATATCCTGCATTCACGTCATCAATACCATTGGCATACGGGCTATGTCCCGCCGCAAACGGTCGCGGCGCCGCACATGGGCGCCTGGATGGCCAAAATCCTGGGACCGCGCAATCCGGCCCTGCCAGCGTTTATCGATATCGGTCAGCGCTTGGAGGGTGTCGGTGAGTCGGACGAACTCAAGGCATTTCACACCGCTGGTTTTCTGGGCAGCGAGTATGGGCCGTTCCTGTTGCCGCATCCGCTACAAGCGATCTCGGCAGTAAGGCCACCCAAAGGGATGACGCCCGAGCGCTTCGGTCGGCGCTACAAATTCTATCGCGAAATGGTTCAGCGCAGCCCTGCCGGCGAATTGGCTAGCGACTACCAGGTCGAATCGATTGTGCGTTCGATGGAAAATGCATACCGGCTGCTCAACTCGCCCGAACGCAAGGCATTTGATTTAACGCTGGAGCCGAAAGCGTCGTACGACACGTACAACACCAGCCGCTTTGGGTTAGGATGCTTGTTGGCGCGACGCCTGGTCGAAGGGGGTGCCAGATTTATCGAAGTAACGAGCGAATATGTACCGTTCAAGAGCTGGGATACCCACGAGAACGGTCACACGACGGCCAAGCAGATGAAGCAGGACATCGACCGCCCGATCGCTCAATTGATCCGTGATCTGGAATTGCGCGGGATTCTTGATCGCACACTGGTGATCGTAGCAACCGAATTTAGCCGTGACATGATGATCGAAGGAGTGCCGGGCAGTACCGCGAAAGATCAGTCGCTCGCCAAAGCCGATGTGATGAGCGAAATGAAACACTATGGCCTGCACCGCCACTTCACCGGTTCCAGTTCCGTCCTGATGTTCGGGGCGGGGATCAAGCGCGGCGCACTGTACGGGGAAACCGCCACGGAACGACCGTTCCTGGTCACAAAAGATCCTGTGCACGTGAGCGACTTACATGCAACCATTTATTCGGCAATGGGCATCTCGCCGAAAACCGCCTTCGAGACCGAGAAGCGCCCTTTTTACGTCACGCAGGACGGCAAAGGCAAACCGATTATGGATCTGTTTGCGTGAGTTCGCCAAACCGCGCCATCACAATGAAGCCGTCACGACTCCTATTCGCTGTTCTTGCCTGGTCCGCAACGCTCACTGCCCACAGCATGCGAGCGGATGAATCCAGCACCGTTCTGTTCCACCGTGACATCCGGCCAATCCTCTCGGACAAGTGCTTCACGTGCCACGGTCCCGATGCAGAGAGTCGCGAGGCGAATTTGCGATTGGATTCGCGCGAAAGCACACTGTCCGATCGGGGCGATCACGCCGTCGTCGTCCCGGGTCATCGAGATCAAAGCGAATTATGGAAGCGAATCCGCAGTGATGATCCAGACCAGCGGATGCCGCCGGAAGACGCAGGGCCCAAACTGACGAAGAACGAAGCCGATCTGATTCGCCGCTGGATCAAACAAGGTGCCGCCTGGTCCGAACACTGGTCCTACGTCGCACCCAAGCGTCCCCCCCTGCCCCTGCCCTTGCCCCGGTCCCGGTCCCGGCCCAACACCCAAGACGATTGGGCGAAAAACTCCATCGATGCGTTCGTCCAAGCGAAGATGCGCGACGCCGGACTCCATCCCTCCCCGGAAGCCGACCCGCACACCCTGATCCGCCGACTGTCGCTCGACCTGACCGGCCTGCCTCCTACCCTGAACGAAATCGAACAATTCAAAAACGAATCAATCCGTCCCGCGCGCGGGACAATCCGCAATCTGCAATCTAGTCGATCGCCTGCTCGCCTCTCCTCATTTCGGTCATCGTTGGGCGCGACCGTGGCTGGACCTGGCGCGGTACGCGGACTCGAACGGTTTCCAAGCCGATCAATTGCGCAGTAGCTGGCCGTACCGTGATTGGGTCATCGACGCCTTGAATTCGAATATGCCCTTCGACCAGTTCACGACCGAACAGCTTGCCGGTGATCTCTTGCCCGCCGCATCGATCGACCAACGAGTAGCCACCGGCTTTCATCGCAGTGTGACGTGCAATGTCGAGGCCGGTGTCGATCCCGAAGCGAATCGCGTCGACCAGGTTGTCGACCGAGTGAATACGACCAGCACGGTTTGGCTGGGTACGACCCTGGAATGTGCCCAATGCCACGACCATAAATACGACCCGTTCTCGATGCAGGACTACTACCAGTTGTTCGCCTATTTCAATCACACCCCTTTAGAGGTCCGCAACGAAGACGGCAAAGGCGTGCAGTTCGATTTTTACGGGCCGACCATGAAGTTGCCGTCGCCGTCTCAACCGAAGGGAAAAAACGACCGGGCGACGACTTTGGTCATGGTAGAAATGGATAAACGCCGCCCCTCGCACATTCTCTTACGCGGCAACTATCGCACCAAAGGCGAGGCGGTCTCGGCCGGAGCACCCACGCGATTGCATCCGGTCGAACGGGGATCGCCAACGAACCGACTTGGACTGGCGGAGTGGTTGGTCGATCCAAACAACCCACTGACGGCGCGCGTCGTGGTGAACCGCTGGTGGGCCGAGCTGTTTGGGCGCGGTATCGTGACGACGCTAGAGGATTTTGGCAGCCAAGGTGCGCCGCCCACGCATCCTCAGCTATTGGATTGGCTGGCCGTCGAATTGGTCGAGTCCGGTTGGTCGATGAAGCACGTGTTGCGGTTGATGGTCACATCGGCTACCTATCAGCAAATTTCGGATCGATTTCAGAATCCGCAATCCGCAATCCGCAATCCGCAATCGTATTACGCTCGCGGGCCTCGGTTTCGTATGTCGGCCGAGATGATCCGTGATAATGCGCTGGCGGCCAGCGGTTTGATCAGTCACAAGATGCACGGTCCGCCCGTGATGCCGTATCAGCCACCGGATCTCTGGCGTCACGTCGGTCGCAATGCGCCGCAGTGGAAAGAAGAGAAAGACGACGACCTTTTTCGTCGCGGGATCTACGTTATCCTCCGGCGGGCCGCTCCCTATCCTAGTTTTGTTAACTTCGACGCACCCGATCGCGGCAGTTGTGTCGTCAAGCGTTCACGGACGAATACACCGCTACAGGCCCTGACGCTATTGAATGACCCCGCCTACACCGAAATGGCCTTGGCACTGGCCGCGCGTGTGCTCACCGAATCACCCAGCACCGATCCCGCCTCGCGGATTGATCACGCGTTTAAGCTGGTCGTCGCCCGCCCCGCCAGCGCCACGGAAGTGCAGCATTTAATCGAATTCCTCCAGGGACAAACCAATCGCTTCGCGCAGGATGAGTCGGCTGCCAAGAAACTGATTGAGGGGGCAAGTCGCGTTTACACGCCGCCAAAGCACCTCGAACCGGTTGAACTGGCGGCGTGGTTCCATGTGGGCAGTATATTGCTAAACCTGGATGAAACCGTAACGAAAGAGTAGGGAATGTTGGAGTCCCGCGCGGCGGCAGTGTAGTAGCAAATCGTTTAACCCGTGGCCGCAGGCTAGGCTGGGCGTGAATTACACCTCGCCTTCGGCAACGGGTTAAACGACTCAGACGAAAAAAGGGTAAAGTGGTATTTCACTGTGTCCATCGTTGAAACAAGGCGGCATTTTTTCCAGACCGTCGGGATGGGCGTTGGCGGCGTTGCGCTCTCGTCGCTGATGCATGACGAAGCGAGCGGGGCCAACGAACCAAACTCCAAGCGTGGCATCCACAGCACTCCGCGCAAAGAATATCATCTATATCCACCTGGTCGGGGCGCCGTCCCACCTGGACTTGTTCGATTACAAACCGGCTCTACAAAAACGCAACGGACAGCTCTGCCCCGACGAGTTCTTTGTCGGACAACAGCTGGCCTTCATTCGCGAACAGCCGACGTTGCTGGGTACCCCGAAGCTGAACAAGTACGCTTTCTCGCGCTGTGGCGATTCGGGAATCGAGATTTCGAATCTGCTGCCGCATCTGCAGCGCGTGGCGGATGAACTGTGCATCATCAAGTCCTTACAGACCGAACAGTTCAATCATGCGCCCGCTCAACTTTTCATGCTCACCGGTTTCCCCCGCTTTGGCCGACCCAGCATCGGTTCCTGGGTCACGTACGGCATCGGCAGTGAGAACCAAAATCTGCCGGCCTTCGTGGTAATGATCACTGGCCAGGCACTCGGTGCCGGGAACAGTGCCTGGGGCAGTGGGTTTCTGCCAACGGTACATCAGGGAGTTGAATTTCGCAGCCAGGGAGACCCGGTCTTGTTCCTGTCCAATCCACCCGGCGTCTCGCCTGACGACCGTCGCCAGGTCGTCGGATCCGTCAATCAGTTGAATAAGCTTCGCCTGGCGGACGTTGGCGATCCTGAGATCGCGACGCGGATCAGTCAGTACGAGATGGCCTACCGCATGCAGACCTCGGTACCCGATCTGATGGACATCCGCAGTGAACCGCAAGAGGTGCATGCGCTGTACGGTACCAATCCTGGCAAAACCAGCTTTGCCAACAACTGCCTGCTCGCTCGTCGCATGGTCGAACGGGGCGTGCGCTTTGTTCAGCTATTCGATCAGGGCTGGGATCATCACGGCAACGTGTTCGGTTCCCTGCCCGGCAAATGCCGAGAGGTCGATAAGCCCATTGCGGGGTTGATTACCGACTTGCGGCGTCGCGGTCTGTTGGATGACACGCTGGTCGTCTGGTCGGCCGAATTCGGCCGCACTCCGATGGCGCAAGGCAAAAACGGCGCTGGCCAGATGCATAACATCGGCCGTGACCATCACAAAGAAGCATTTGCCGTCTGGATAGCTGGCGGCGGTGCAAAGCGAGGCCACGTACACGGAGCGACCGACGAACTCGGCTACGCGCCGGCCGAGGGAGCGATGCATGTGCATGACTTTAACGCCACGTTGTTGCACTTGCTGGGCATCGATCACGAGCGGCTGACGTTCCGCTACCAAGGTCGCGACTTCCGTCTGACCGACGTCCACGGCAGTGTCGTGAACGAAGTTTGCGCGTAGTTCCGCCTTCAGGCGGTCAGTGGGGATGTAGACGTGCTTATGTAGAACAATTGTCCCAATTGCTCCGAAACGGTTGGGACAACCGTTCTACAATCGGCGGACGCATCCACTATCTAGACGGACAGCGGTTCGCCGAATTCGACGTCCTCTTGCACTTCGTCACTTTCTTGCTCGATATTCCAGTCCGCGTCTTGCTCGTCTTCGGACTCCGAAACCTCCGCAGTCTGCGGACGCGTCATGATGGCGGCTGTGTACAAGGCGGCCACGATCAGTAATAGAGCCTTGATGCCAAGCACGAACGTTACGGATTGCAGCAATCCACCAACCAAAGCGCCGAACAGGTTGGCTCCCAGCGCGCGGTCCTTATGTTCAATTCGCGCGAAGGAATCGATGAAGATGATCCCCGCGAATAGCATCGGCAGCGTCGTCAACGTTCCCACGATCGTGGCCTTCAAGGGATAGGGCAGGAAACCGAATCGCGACAGGTCAACCAGGTAGATCGCCAGACAGGAACCGACCAGAAACGCCGCAACGACGTCTTGCGGCAGCTTTGGGAAACGAGCGGCGATGACGTTGGCCAGCAGAATCATCGTCAGGATCCCAGAGATGATCACCGCATTGACCAGCCATGTATTTCCGAGCACCACCGATGCCTTGCTGATGTTCTGAACTTCCAACAACAGAAACGCGGCGCCCATGAAAAAGAAATGCCAGTGAGCACGCTCCCACGCCAGCAACCGGACGTTCAACTTTATCCGGTACATGCCGTAGCCCAACAAGACAAACAACGTCGCACCGAGCAGGTAATACAGCGAGGGAATGCTTGGCGTCTTCAGGTAGATGTACGGCCAATCGTCCGTTGCGATTCTCGTGTTGTACGTCAGCTGCATCGGAATGGCCGCCTGCCACTGGGAAATTTTGTCAGCCAACTGCTGATCGCTGGCAAGTCGCTGCTGGATTTCTTGTTGGTTACCGGCGACGAAGAATGCACCGCCCCACCCTGAAGTCGTGGCAGGGATACGAAACGCCAGCGGCTCACGGCCAAAGACCTGCTGAATGCAGCTTGCCATCCGATCGGCAATGTAGGGCTTGAGCGCTTCAAAGCTGAGCACCATGACGCCGTCGTCCGTCAGAAGTTGGCGGGCACGTGACAGGCTTTCCACTGTGTAAACGTAGTGGTCAAGGCGTGCATTTGTCATTGCCGTTGTCGTGTGAGAATCGAGTAATCCAAAGATAATGAGGTCGAACGTCTGATCGGTCGTGGCAAAGTATGAACGCGCGTTGTCGTTGACGACCGTCACTTTTTCCGAGTCGTAGGGCCGTTCTTCGTGATGGCGGCGGCCCATCTCAATGATGACCGGATCGATTTCCACGCCCGTCACGCGCTGGGCTCCGCCACGCAACGCGCCAGCCACGTCGTTGCCGGAACCGGCTCCGACGATCAGCACGTTCCGCGGATTCGGTTTGAATCGCAGCGGCACATCGTATTGGCTCATCCCCACAGCATCGGCCGGAATTTGTGAGTTTTTGGCAATGCCTTCAGGGCTAAGATCGATCATGCCCTGATAGCCCGTGTTGTTAACCATAATGCACTTGCCCACCCACCCGTCGGTCGATGAGTTCGGGGACGATTCCTGTTGAGGGTCGATCAGCACGAGCTTTTGATAGGGCGACCACGTCGATTCGATTGCGCTAGGTTGGTAATCGACGATGAATCCGAGGATCAACAGGGCTGCGGCAAGGCCGAAATTCAGCAGGCGATCTTGACTGCCATTCAAGAACCAAACCATCAACGCGACGCTCACGCCCAACCAGACAACCGGCGGCATCGAAAAGGCACTGAGTGCGACGAACAGCCAAATACCGATCAAGCTGCCGGCAACGTTGACCGAATAGGCCCAAATCGTCCGCGGGTGATCGTCCAGCAATCGCCCCAGCAGCCGGCCAATCGGCACAAAAGTTTCCCACAACAAACACATCAGGGCCAACGTCAGGCAAAGACCCATGGATACTCGGCCGATTGTCGACCAGGGACCTTCGCTGACGGCGTGTGCCCAGATCACCGTGTCACCCAGAACACTCAGCATATCCGTGATCGAAGCAAACGCTCGCCGCGTAAACGGGATTGCCAATAACAGCGCTAACACAACCATCGGAATTAGCACGTGCCGCATCACGACCGGCTTTCGACAAGTGAAACAACCCATGCCGAGTCCAAGAAAGCAGACAACGAGCACGGTGTTTTGCAGATAGGCAAAGATGCGAATCTCGGTGCCAATCCAGCGAATCAGCATCAGTTCCAGGAACAGGCCCAGCACGCTGATCAAAAAGATCGACAGCGTGCGATTTTGAGGACCGGGAGTGAAGTCCGATTCGCGTGGCGAGGATGTGCTCTTCGTGGACATAAGGATTGACTCGCTTGACGGACAACGGTTTTTGACAGATGCGGAGGCCGGGCGCATTGCGAAGAACACGCAGCGGACCGCAAAAATAGGTTGCAAAAAGGCCCCGTGTTGCCGAAAAACAACTCAGTTTTCCTTAACAACTCGCTGGTTGGACCGGCTCTAAACGAAGTGCCGTCAACCCTTTATCGACCAGGAAGCGATTTGCTCCGACGATGTGGAAAACGACGTCTGTAAGGGTTAAGCTCAATTGCCGGGTAGTGTGCGCTTAAGACCGCGATCTCGTTTAACCCGTTGCCGAAGGCGAGGAGCCGTTTACGATAACGCACTGGCAACCTCGCCTTCGGCAACGGGTTAACGGATGGACACGAGCAATCCCGTGCGCCGGGACCGAGCGTGCGAGGGAAAAGGCAGGAGGCGGTAACAGTCAAACCATCTGGATAGGACCCCCAGGCACTTACTAGGAGTTCTACAATGTATGCCCAACCGACATTCCTAGAGGAGACTAAGACATGGCGTTCGATTCGATCACCCAATTCCAGCAGTGCATTTCTACTGAAGAAAAGAAGGGGCGAGCCTCGGTCACGCTTGTCAACGTGGTGATATGGCTGTTTCTTATCTTCCTTACAGCGTGTTCGTTTGGGCTCTTCTCCTTGTCGTGTTCGTTGGACCCAAACTCTATGACCATCTTTCTGAAAGTGCACTGAAAACGGAAGCCGGCTATCTCTATTCCGGGTTCGTGGGCTGGCTGCTGCGTGGCCACTTGACGCATCCTCCCGCTGGCGCCCGGCTCGAAAACCTGGACCGATTCTGGGCATCCGCCGAAGGCGGACGAGTCTGAATGGATACTGCCGAGCGGGTTGAGGGATAGTCTAGCCACGGATTTGCGCTGAGTGTTTCTCGTCATCAATCATTTGTATGACGGGTTTCCGGACGCGTCGGTAAAGAACGGAAATGGTAATAGCAGCCGACGCTGAATTCTCGATTCCCTTGCTCCACTTTACTCCGATTACCGATTCCGATCCGTGTTCAATCCCTGCTACGAACAGTCGATTTCTTGTTTTCTTGCGCAAATTCGTTCGTAGGACGGATTGCTAATCCGTCTGGACCCAATGGCATTCCGTCCTAGTGGTGAATCCGTGGCTGAATTCCCTCGATCGGCTTTGAACTGGATTGGCGTTATGATTTCAATTACCTTGGTTGAAATACTCGCCGCAGGTTGCATCCTGCCGTCGCCCTCCCTCCACCGCGTCCCACCCCTTGCTGACTATGCCTTACGCTAACTTGAACGCTCGTACCTTTGGTCTGATCTTTCTACTATTGTTTTGCTCGACAACGATTGCTTCTGAAAACGATGCGACGGCGACGAGTGACCGTAAGACGCCCGATCTGCGATCGCTCATTGCATCGGCCGATTTGACGTTCGAAACCCAGGTCCCCCGTACCGAAGCCGGCTTGCCCGTCGGCAATGGACGCATGGGGACGTTGGTCTGGACGTCGCCCGAGAGCCTGCACTTGCAAATCAACCGCGGCGACGTGTTTTCCGTCGACAGCTACTGCAACGAGACGGTCGATTACAGCGGCGGCTGTGCCCGGATCGATATTCGATTTCCCACCCAGGTTTTCCCGGCGGACAACGTTCGTCAACATTTATCCGCTTACGAAGGTGTCGTTACGGTCGAGGGCCAAGGTGTCACCGTTACCCTGTTTGCCTGGCCGGAGTACGACGTGATCGGCGTTCGGATAGACCAGCAACATGTAGATGTGGAAACTGCCGAAGTCGACCTGCAGATGTTGCGGCCCTCCTGGACACGTTCTTTTGAACATGAAGCGCTCAGCCGCTTTCAGTTGGGCGACGACGCCGTGCTAACTCAACGTTTTCATCAACCTCACTATGCGGGCGAATATATCTGCCGCAGCGCTGTCGCTATTAGCGTCGATGGTCGCGATCAGAAGATCGAACAGTCCACCGCCACGACCGCGAAAATGAAGATCGGCGCCGGAAAACAACCTTACACACTGTGGATCGGGAGTTCGGCTGCGATGGACGACACCTCTGATCTGCCTGGCATCGCACGACAACAATGTGCGGCCGCCGTCGCGAATGGATACGAAGCGGTCCGTGCCGCATCCGCCAAATGGTGGCAACAATTCTGGACACGGTCGTACGTCGATCTACATAGCGAGGACGGACGAGCGGCCGCGGTCGAGAGCGCTTATCACTATTATCTGTACGTGATGGCCTCGACGTCGCGAGGTAAATTCCCTGCGAAGTTCAACGGCATGTTGTGGGCGACCGGCGGTGACCGGCGTCGTTGGGGCAGCAATTTTTGGTGGTGGAACACCCAAACCCTTAACCTGGGCCTGATGGCCGCCAATCAAATCGAACTGACCGATCCGATGTTCGACATGTACACGCGAATGTTCGATGCCGCCCGCACGGCCGCTCGGCAACAATGGGGTAGCCAAGGCATCTTCATCGCCGAAACCGTGCCTTTCAACGGTCCCGAAGTTCTGCCGGAGGATATCGCCGAAGAACTTCGTGACTTCCTCTTGGAACGCACGCAGTGGCATCAGACGACTGAAGGCTTTCGGAAGTTTGTCGAGAAACGCAATGGCTATTCTGGTCGCTGGAACTTCACCCATGCGCCCCAGGCGATGCCCCATTCGTGGATCTCGCATATCCTTTCCAGTCAGGCACAGATCGCCTGGCATTACTGGCAGCGGTACCTCTACACCCAGGACGAAGCCTGGCTGCGTGAACGCGCCTATCCGATGATTCGTGGCGTAGCCCAATTCTATCGACATTATCCGAACGTCAAGAAAGGCGATGACGGTTACTACCACATCCACGGCGTCAATAATCATGAATCGACCTGGGGAGGACAAGACAGCCACTTCGAGTTGACCGCCATGATGGGGATCCTTCCCCTGGCGGTACACGTGTCGCAGTTGTTGGACGTGGATCAGGAAATGCGCGGCGAGTGGACCGAGCTGTTGGAAAACCTGACGCCGCTGCCGACCAATCGGCATCCGCGAGCGGCATTTCCCTGGCGAGCGCAAGACAAGGTTGTTTGGACGTCGACGTTGCTACCCGCCAAGAATATTCACTCGTACAAACCGGGCAGTCAGGCCTTCACTCATTTTGACCTGATCAATCTGGAAACACCTCCCGGCAGATTCGCTCGACGGGCTAAAGATACCTATGAAACGTTCGCCCGCCGCCGTCGACCCTTGGAAACTTCTGAAAAGATCCATGCCATGTCCCTGGACAGCATCATGTCGGCGCATATGGGCGACGCGGAGGCCGTTGAGTTCATTCTGCCGGATCAGATGACCTTGGCCCGCCACCCGGAAAACCTGACGCTGCCCAACCGCATGACGCTGCGTGAGGGGGAACAGGGACAAACAGTCGAACACCTGGGACCGACGGCATTCGGACTTCAGGAATCCCTGGTGCAGGCACCCGCCGCCGGCCCGGGCAGCCAACCGGTGCTGCGGCTGTTTGCCGCCTGCCCAAGCAATTGGGATGCGAGCTTCCGACTTCTGACGCGCGGCGGCTTCCTGGTGCGTTCGTCGCGGATCGAGGGAGAAATTCGCTTCGTCGAAATCGAATCCCCGTTAGGCGGCCTATGTCGAGTTCGAAATCCCTGGCCAGACCAGGACGTGGTCATTGAGATATCTAGCGAACGGCAAACCATGACCACCCCGGATCTCATCGAACTGCCAACCAAACGAGGCGATGTGATCACGCTGACAAGATCCGGCACGGCTGAAATTGAACGGCTGTCGAACGAAAGCCGGTAATGCCGAGCGGGTTGAGGGATAGTCTAGCCACCGATTTGCGCAGATATTTCTCGTCGTGAATCATCTGTTCGTAGGACGGATTGCTAATCCGTCTGGACGGAATGGCATTCCGTCCTACTTGGATTGCGGCCAGAGGCCACGCTGTGTTCATCCGTGGCTAAATACTCTGTGCCGCTGTGATGCGCCGCTGTGATGATGTCTCTATTCATTGCTACAGCGGTTGTAACGCTACTTCTCCAATACTTCGACAATTCCCAGGAATCGGCCGCCGCTCATGTACGCGTAACCCCACTCGAGATTCGACCAGCGGACGTCCAACAGTAGCGACACCGGCGTGGCGTCGATCATGTCGAACGTAACGATCGCGAATTCGCCTTCGAACGGTTCATCATGCGTGAACCCGATGCCGCGTAAGGAGACGTCTTTGGTAATGGCCAGTATTTCCGCCTGGGAATCCGGCGGCACTTCGACCTGTTTTCCATCGAAGGACACGCTGGTCACATAAATCGGCAGCTGTACCGGCTCGCGATCAGCCGCTCGTCGTTCGACATAATCCAGATTGCGGGCTGTGGTCCGCCGCCCGAACAGAAACACGTCGGCCAGATCCTCGTTCTTTCGGATTTTGTGAAGGACCCTGCGAATCGTGCGTCGGTTTCGGCAAATACGAAACTTCACTCCCAGGTCCGCTACTGAAGCTGCCGTCATTGCAGTTCCTCTCGCTCTACAGATCCAAGTTGATATTCACACGGCAGTCGAGACTGCAATTTGGTTGAGTCGATACAAGGGGTGAACGTGTGATCGAGTCGGTGTCGATGGGTTGAATCGATGCTTGTCACCATCGATGCTTGTCACCGAGGTCTACAAATGATGGCGATGGGCGGGAACCCACCCACAAGAAACGCCATCAAAACGCTAGGTCACCAGATGGATGTTGTCAAAATAATCTTGGCAACAGCATCTGGCGATTGTGGCAATTACACCCCTTCAGAATTTTTCGGCAGATAAAATTTGACAACCCCGCAAAAGCCAGCTAGCGTTTAGATTGCCTGGACACCACGCGGCCCGATAACTCACCTCAGGCGTTTTCGGGTTCGTAGTGGACGGGTGCTTTAGACCTCTTTTCACAGTGTTTTCACAATTCACAGTGTTTTCACAATTCACAGTGTTTTCACAATTCACACTGTTTTCACAATTAAGTTCCCACAATGTCACCCGTCGCAATCCGTTCGGATTCGGCGAATTGACGCAGCGTTGCCGCCGGCGGACGCGTTTCGACCAGTTGCTCTCTGCGTATAGACGATCGTTAACTTCCCTGACATTGTTCAGTGAAAGTTAGTGGAGCCCCCATGGGTTCCTCGATAAAGGCAAACCGATCGTAAGGTCGGGACGCAAAGTCATGGGTCCATCCTTGGGTGGATCGCCAGGCTACCGTAGGGTTCCTTTCTAATGGGAGTTGCAGCATGACATTGTGCATCGATGGTTCCGGTGTGCGCGACGAACGTCGCGCGATTCGTCTCCTCGCGGACGACGCCATTTCGGCGAGCGGTCGCCGGCGCTCTTTCACTACCAGCAGACGCCGGCGTAAAGGCTCGATCATTCTGCTGGCGTCTGTGATGATGGTGGCGATGGTCTGCATGGTCGCCTTTGCGACCGATCTGGGTGTCGTCTGTGTGGCGCGAACGGGCGCTCATCGATCTGCCGACGCCGCTGCGATGGCGGCCGCTTGGGATCTACTCGATGACGATCGCCTCAAGGGCGAATACGAGCTTGTGTATCAGAACATGCGTAGTTTGGCGGCTGACTATGCTGAACTGAACGAGGTCTTCGACGACGGTACCGCCATTGACCTGAATCAGGGAAATGCAAGCGAAGGTGATGTGGTGATTGGTCGCTTGAGCGATCCTTCCAATCCCACGGAAAACCTCAATACAGCTGACCCCACGACCTTCAACGCGGTTACGGTACGTATCCATCGTTCGACCCAGCGCAACAATGCCATACCGCTTTTCTTCGCTCGTATCTTCGGCATGGAAATGGCGAATGTTTCAGCGGACGCCACGGCGATCTTTAATGACAACATCAGCGGTTTCCGTGTCACCAACAGTACTGGCAACAGTAGCCTGATGCCATTCGTAATTCACAAGGATGCTTGGGCGGATATGATTATCAACGGCAACGGCACCGACGAGTGGTCGCATGATAACGTGTCCGGTATGCTCAACGGGCCCGACGGCATTCCGGAAATGGTGATGTTTCCCGGCGGCGGGACGACCGGCGGGAATGGAAATGGGAACGGGAATGGAAATGGGAATGGGAATGGTGGCAACGGAAACGGTGGCAACCAAATCACGCCGGGAAATTTCGGCACCGTCGATATCGGTGGGGCCAACAACTCGACATCCCACCTCCGTGACCTGATTCGCCATGGGCCGACCCAGCAAGATATGGCCTATCACGGCGGGTCGATCGAGCTAAATCCCATGACGGGAACGCTGGACCTGGGCGGCGATACGGGTATGAGCGTCGGTATGCAATTGGCGCTGGACGATGTGGTCGGACAACCCCGTACCATCTTTCTCTACGATACCGTTAGCGGCAACGGGAACGGGACGGTGTTCACCGTCGTCGGCTTCGTTGGCATCCGTATCGTGGATTTCGATTTGACCGGGAGCGATAAATACATCCAAGTGCAACCGACGTACGTTTCCGATCCAACTGCCATTTCTGGTGACGCGGGTACGAACTACTACGTTGGTCAACCGGTTCACCTGGTCCGATAACGCTCTGCTCACGCCCCCGCCCCTGCCCCGACCCCGACCCACTCTACCTTTCCTACCGGAGATCAAAAAATGCTATGCAATCGCCTCACTCGTTTCGAATTATTCCCCGCTGCTACCCGCACCGCTCTGGCGGTCGCCTTCATGTTTCTACTCGGTGCCCAATCTTCCGCCAGCGAGGGTGTCGCGTCCGTGGCTGTGCGAGTTGAAGAGGACTGGGAACTTGTGCTTAACGAACCGTCTGATGCAAAAACCTGTCCGCAGTTCGAAACCGTGATGAGCCTGACGAACGACCGGGGCGCTTCCTACGCCCGTGTAACCTGGAACTACCGCGAATCTCCTGAATTCCACGGTGCTGGTCTGCAACTGCAATCGTGGTTCGGCGATAACGAGCTTGACTACGAGTCCGTGCAAGAAAACGAGTTAAGTTCCTTTGCCGAAACGATTACGTGGACGCAAGTCTTAAAAGTGTCCGGCCCGACCGCCACCTTCGCGGTTGTTAACGGTCAATCAAATTCTTGGGGCACTTTTGGTGACGCGACGCGAACCGTTGTGCTGCTCGCCAATGAACCGAACGTCGATGCCTATTCGACGGATGTCTCGGCCGCGAATTGCCAAATCTCGTATGGCCTGAATCGGGTTGCTCAGCTCCGCATCAAAGAAGTGCGGCGATACGATGCCGCTGGCGCGATTATTTCGACCGACACCACGGATCGAGTTCTCTATAGCGACACCGCGGGTGCGGAGTTCTAAGCATTAACCTGCCGCCGGGCTGTACTGCGGCCTGGCTCGCCGGCCGGCCGTTCGCACAGAAAGGGGCTTCTGACGTTGTTCAGAACGCCCCTTCTTCTTAATCTGAATCTTGCGTTTTTCGGCATTGGCCATCCGTAATGACTTATCCAGCGTATGCGCATCGGCGGCCACCGCGGACGCTACCGAAGCGCGAGGCAGGACCGCAGCTACCAGTCCGGATAAGAACTCCAGAACGCCGGGGCCACTTTGTCGGCCGCCCTCTTGCCGGCTAACGTAAAAACAAAACCGATGGGCGCTGGCCCAGATCGTCGCGGCGAGCGTTGTACTGGGTTGCTCCCCAACGACTGCCAATGGCGACCAGCTCGAACTGGACGAACGCCTCCTGCTTGAGATCGTATACCGCGCTGCCGAGCAATTTCGTCTCAACACCCCGCTCACGCTGCGAGATGTCTTCCCAGCCAGGGCTGGACCAGCCACCTTTGGCAGTGCACCGCGTTTCACCCTCCAGGCGAAGCGAAACCAGGTCACCGGCGATGGCCGTCACTTTCGATTGCAACCGCGCCCGGCGGACGTTCTTTTCGCTATAGGGTGGCCATGTCTGCCCGCGAACATTATCGAGCAGGTGCAGACGGGCCAGCCTTTTGACGATTGCCGCGGGCACCGCTTTCTCGGCACTCAACTTCGGCGTAAAGAACTGGCTCGCCTCCTGTTTCGTAAACCAGGCAAAGTCCTGGTTCCAAAATGCGCCACGCCAATCGTCCCGGGTATCGTCGTCCCGGGCATCGCCGTCCGGAAGATCGTCGCGTGGAAGATCTCGCGAGTTGACCTTCAGCACCAGCCCGTCTGGCGGTATCCGTAGTTCACCACGCTTTCGCCCCGTCCCGTTGGGAAATTCGTCGAATGTACGCTCGTCCGTTTTCAATTCTCTCCATTTCGTCAGTGCTTCGCGCATCATCCCGGCGAGCTGTTTCGGGTCGTTCGTGTTAATCGATGCCAGAAACGTTCCATTGGGCGCCGTTGCATAGATACCCTGGCGAGTCGACGTCGGTTTATCCCTGCCGCCGTAATGACCCTGTTCGGCGATTTTCTGGAAGAGCCTGGCCTCTGGTCCGTCGTGCGATTGCAACCAGTGAACCTCATCCGCTACCGGGATAAACTCTTTCACCAGTTGTTGGACGGCTTCGTTGGAAAAGGAGGCCCGCCTCCCCGCCAGCCCATTGTTTCACGTACAGCCAAACGGGTGGCCATTCATCGCCCACAACAGAACCGGACGGTCGGCCGCGTTGGCTTCCTGCATCGCCTCCCAGAACACGGTCCGCCACGGGATGCGCCTCCAGCGAAGTTCTTCTGGCTTGGGACGTACATAGTCGAGCCACTTGGTGAACGTTTCATCCGTCAATTCTTGCGCCGAATTCGCCCCCACAGGAGCTAAAACGATCGATAAGGCTAAAAGAAATCGCATGCGTAACATTCTATCCAATATTTCGGTCCAAAGTGGCCAGACAAATCGTAGCCAATTAGTATAGAACGCTGCGTGATCATGTTTTTGTCAATCCCAAGTCGCCAACCATCACGAATTTCCCGCAATTATTCGCCTAGATCCGCAACCCGCCATCCCACAATAATTACGCCGATAATACTTTCGTCGGTCATCCCGCCCGCCCGCCGCCCGTCGAGGCTGCGTCTTCGACGATAGACCTGCCCCGATCCAATCCCCCCCCTGGGCTGATGAAAATGTTGAGATTCTGTTTTCAAAAGTAACCGAACGATTATCACCCTCCCGCTTGCGGGAGGGTCGGACGCCGACCACCGCTACGCGGCGGTGCCCGCGGCCGGGGAGGGTTTTTGCGATGTGCCTCGCGGTATTTGCTGAAACCGAATTGCCCTCTCCGGGCCTGAGAGCCCGACTCTCCCGGAGGGAGAGTGAAAACCAAAATTCGCCGTACTTACCACATCAACAGCATTTTCATCAGCCCACCTGCCCCCAGCGTGGCCGTATAAAATCCATACGCTGACTTGAAGGACAAATTACAGCAATGCCTCTTATCGTTTCGATGATTGGTGGACTCACGGCGGCCATCGGACTGGCAGGCGTCATCCAGCCCCAGTTGCTGATCCATCTGATCCAGCGTTGGGGTGGTAGCAGTCGATTCTGGGCGGCGGTCGTGATGCGACTGGTGATTGGCGGTTTCATGCTGGTTGCTGCGTCGTCGTGCCGCCATCCCTCCGTAGTCTATACCATCGGGGCGATCGCGGTTGCGGCGGCCGTGATCATTCTTGGTTTTGGCGAGCGTCGCTTGGATGCGTTCATCGGCTGGTGGCTTGCCAAACCGCCATCGCTGATGCGCGTCTCAGCGTTGTTCGCAATGGCTTTCGGTGGCCTGATGATCTTTGCCGGCGCATAAGACGCAAGGACCTGTCGCGCCGATGGGACCAGCGGAACTGCCTGCGATTAGGCGTTTTGTTCCCTGATTCGGGCCTCAAAATATGTCTTGAACGGCCCCTTGGAACAGAGTACTCTTCGCGGAAGTTTCTCGTATTTCGCAGGAAAGGAAATCGCGTGTCTCTCTTTCCCTTCGTATTGAGTTATCCGCGCAGCGGAATGAACTGGCTTCGCCACTGCGTCGAGACGATGAGCGGTTTAAAAACACCGGGCCCGGATCACGGATTGGTCGGCACGAAGGAATTCGCGTTCTGCCGCTTACACTACATCAAACTGGATGCTGAAGCGCAAAAGGTTACGCCGCGGAACACACACTGGAACGGTCTGTGCCTGATGCTGCGTAACTATCGCGAGAATTACGTGAGAACACCGCGTTGGACATTCACATCATTACGCGAAGGGAAATTTCGATCGTTCGCCAATAACATCATCTTTTTCGAGCACTACGCAGGCCCGAAATTGGTCATTCGCTACGAGGACCACATTCAAGGTTTCGAAGAAGCGATGCGGTTCATGACATGGGCCGGCATCCCGTATACGCCACTCGACCCTTCGCAATACGAAGCGGAATCCGAAAGATCGAAGCAATGGTACCGCCAAGACAAACGGAAGTACTACCGGCGAACACCGAATCGGGAGATAACCGACCAGGTACGCCGCGATTCCAAGCAGGCTCTGCTGAAAACACTGGGACCCCGACTCTTCGAAAAGTATTTCTCAGTCTACAACGCGCCCGGTGAACCGCTAAAACGCGCCGCCTAAGGCTAGATGCGCAGCAGGTTTGATCTCTCCCAAGATCGCCACGCCGACCCTTTCGATCCTAAAGCCCCTGCCACGAGCTGCGGTCGTAGCCGAATTGCTCGAAGTCTTCGCGGTAGATCTGGTAAACCCGGCTCGCTAAGTCCGCGTCGTAGGCCGGTTCGTGCAGTTTGCGGCTCGCATTGCGGGGCTTTTGCAGACGTTCGGCTACCCAGGCTTCAGTCAATCCGACGCGGGTCAGAATCTGCGTCATTCCGTCCGCAAATTCGGTCTCCATCTGATAAACGTGGTCGTAGTTGATCAGGTCCGTCGCCAGTACCGAACGTTGCGTATCCCAATGCTGGTTGCGCCGGCCTTCGCGCAGAGATTCCACATACGTCACAAAAGTCGCAAAGGGCACCGGGCTACCCGCTTCGGCACCGGCCAGTTCGTGACGTTGTGCAAAGTGCCGAACGACCGGAAGTTCGCTGCGCATGCTGCGGATCGCCGACCCGCCGTTTTCATCTAAAACAAACTTGTTTTTCCAGGCGGACAGCAGTCGAGCGTACGGGTTGCGTACAAAGCAGTGGAACTGGTACCGCTGCGGATGAAGCAGCAGATCAAGGTAGTCGGCCGGCGGTGCGGACAGATAACGTCGACTATCGCGGAGCGGCCAGAGGCGGCTGAGACCGGGTGCCGCGCCGGCGGCCTGCAGACCTTCCACGAGAATTTGGCGGAACGTCGTGGTGCCGACTTTGGGATTCAGAAAGACAGCCAGTTCCAGATCGCGGCGGATGTAAAGCTTGAAGGGGCTGAAGTGCGGACGGGATACGATGGGCAGTGCTCCCATCCAGGAACGGTGGCCCGATCGTCGCTTTGCGATTGGTTGAATCATGTCGCACCTGGCCTGAGACTCCAACTAAGCGGCCCGCCGAACCAGAGGCTGTTCCTCGGCCACGACCGGGTCGCCGTAGCCTAGTTCTCGATTGAGCTCCTGAACGGCAGGGCTCGCGTCGTACATGTCCAGTACCGACTGGTTCGACCACCATTCGGATTGCTTTGCCGATTCGATTGCACCCGGTTGACGCTGCTGATCAGCCGAGGGTTCGTCCACAGGCCAAGATGATCGTCCGCGTGGGAACTTTGACCATATTCCAACATCTCCCGTTCGAACGAATGGCCCATAAACCTGGTAATACGGGCCACCGTCAGTTCGGGAATCGACAGGAAGTCTTCGAATCGGACCGACAAGCAGCGTTCCGGAAATTGGCGTTCGCAGGCTAGCATTTGACGCGAGGCCTCCAGCCAAACTCGAAAACCCCGTTCAGGTTCCCGTCCCAGCGTCGAAACAAATGAGTGGCAAACGGCACGAGCATCTCGATGTAACAGGAGATATTTGGGCGGTTCGTCGGCATACAACCGTTCGATGCCGGCCGAATGGACGGCGTGACGAGGATCCTTGATCACCAACGTCTCTTTCTCTTCACGCAGCAGGATCTGAGCGACCAGTTTGTCCATGTGCCCACGAGCCATGCGGCACCGCGCCAGCCGTAGTGCCGGACGTGGAATCCGTACGCCGTAGTAGTCGCAGATTTTTCGCATGCTGGCAATGCTCTTCTGCAGCTTCCAACAGGAGCGCACGACATAGGGTACGCAAATCTCACAGGGGCTGGAAATTTTCGAATGCGAATCGAGCACGCGGCTGACCAGCGTCGAGCCGTGCGCGGCGAACTGAGCAAGAAGCACGGCGGATTGGACGCGGCATTCGGCATTCGGAAGTCCAGCTTGTGAAGCGCGCACCGATCGGCGCAAGGCGGAACGATTAATCGTTAAACTCGGCATACTTCGCCCAGATCTTTAGCGATGCCTAGGAGTGAGAGCAGTACTGGCAACGACGCCACCGACTGCTGGCGTAAAAGAACCGCGCGTTGGCCGAGTATAGTGACCACGGAGGCACGGGGCATGGAGTAGTTACGCGCATGCCTCGCGGCAGAATTCAGCCACGGATGGACGCGGGTATAACACGGATAAGAATAGGTAAGTGGGGAACGTGTCTTACCATGCACTAAACATCCGTGTTCCATCCGTGCGACTAACGGTCTAATTCTTGTCTTCTTGCGCAAATTTGTAGGACGGATTGCTAATCCGTCTGGACGGAATGGCATTCCGTCCTACTTTAGTTGCGGCCGTAGGCCGCGCTGGGTAAATCCGTGGCTAAGAAAACCACGTCACTGTGAATCGACGCTACGAATCGTCGCTAAGAAATCCACGCCACTACGCGATAATTTCGTGGATCGGTTCCACGTCTTCGACGCCGACCAATTTCTTATTCAGACCGTCGTGGAAATAGGTCAGCTTGTTCGGATCCAGCCCCATCAGGCGCAGCACGGTCGCGTGGAGGTTGCGGACGTGCAGTTTGTTGGTGACGGCGGCCGAACCCAGTTCGTCGGTCTCGCCGTACGAGATACCACCCTTCACGCCGCCCCCGGCCATGTACATCGTGAATCCATACGCGTTGTGATCGCGGCCCGGTTTCTTTGCAAACTCTGCCGTCGGCTGTCGACCGAACTCGCCGCCCCAGATGATCAGGGTCTCGTCCAACATTCCGCGCTGTTTCAGATCCTGAATCAGGGCCGCGATCGGCTTGTCGGTTCGACCGCCGTGGTAACTGTGGTTGGCATAGACATCCTCATGCGCGTCCCAATTGTCGTTGTTATGGGCACCGCCGGAATACAACTGAATG
>CAWJNN010000083.1:0-6228 GCA_963844115.1 uncultured Planctomycetales bacterium
GCAATGAAATAGCTCGTTCTGGCCACTATTTGCCTCAGGATACGGGTGCTTCGACGACCGCGACTGCGGTTTGGCTGACGCCGCAGTCGACGTAGGATATCTGGCGGGTCGTACCAGAGGCCAGGTCGCTGAGAAGGAACGCGGCCACATTGCCAACTTCTTCAATCGTCACGTTGCGCTTGAGCGGCGACGCATTCGCTGAAAATCGACAGCAAACGTCCAAAATCCTTGATGCCGCTGGCCGCCAGCGTCTTGATCGCGCCAGCGCTCAAGCCATTGACGCGGATGCCCCGGGGACCGACGGCGTCGGCCAGGTAGCGCACCGACGATTCGAGCGAGGCTTTGGCCAGCCCCATGGTGTTATAGCTTGGTACCACGCGCACGCCGCCGAGGTAGGTCAGCGTTAGCAGTGAGGCGCTTCGTTGTTGAGATAGGGCAGCGCGGCCTTGGCCATGGCCGGAAAGCTGTAGGCGCTTATGTCATGGGCAATTCTGAAGTTTTCGCGGGTGAGTCCGTCGAGAATGCGTCCCAGATAGAACGCAGCGATACTCAGAAATCCCATCAGTAGTATGAGAGTGGTGCTTTGCATTAGTCTTCTTTGCCCGCTCTGCGAACCAGCGATCTTACTACTGACTGCTCAACGGTAGTGTAATCAGTTTCAGAGTATTTGCCGCCACTTCGCGTCGCTCGTCTTCCAGCAAGGGGATCAAACCACGATCCGACAAATAGCCCTCATCGCCCCAGGCACGCTCGCTGGTAAATTCACGAAGATAACCGCGCAACCCGGGTATCACGTCGACGTGCGCTTTCTTGACGTAGAAATACAAGGGCCTTGAAACAGGGTAGCTGCCGTCCGAAATAGCATCAAACGTAGGCGCGACTCCATCGATCGACGCACCCTTAACCGACTCCCGGTTCTGATCAAGGAAACTGAATCCAAAGATCCCGAACGCATGCGGATTGGCCTGCAATTTTTGCACGATCAGGTTGTCATTCTCGCCTGCTTCAACGAAGGCACCGTCTTCCCGCACTGTATGGCAGATCGCCTTGTACTGATCTTCATCTTTTTTCTTCAGGTCTTTGACCCACGCTACCGACCCACAACCGCCTTCCATTGCGAGCTCTACGAACGCGTCGCGAGTTCCGGATGTCGGCGGCGGACCGAGGACCTCAATCCTGATTGGGGGCAATTCGGGATTCACATCAGCCCAGGTGACGTAGGGATTTTCGATGAGTTCGCCGTCTTTCTCGCCAGGCACCATTTTCGCCAATGCCATGAAGATATCACGAAGACTCAGTGCCAACGGTGCCGATGCCAGCGCGTTCGCGATGACGATGCCGTCGTAACCGATCTTGACCTCTACAATCCCTGTGACGCCGTTGCTTGCGCAAGTGCCGACTTCGGAATCCTTGATCGCACGCGAAGAATTCGCAATGTCCGGGTAGTCAACGCCGACGCCATCACAGAATAACTTGAGGCCACCACCGGATCCCGTGGATTCGATTTTCGGTGTTTTGAATTCACTGCCTCGCCCAAATCGCTCGGCGACGACGGTGGCAAAGGGATAGACTGTTGACGAGCCGACGACGTAAACGTAGTCGCGTCCCGATTGTGCGAAAGTGCTGGCGGACAGCGTCAAACCAACGATGCCGAATGAAAGAATGCTAAGAAACCTGCGCTTGATAATCACTGACTGATACTCCGGATTGATTCATGGACTGCGCAAAGGATAGCCACGAAATGTTACCGAATTGTTGCAGTTTGGCGTCTAGGGCATGTCGCAGGAATCTTGGCCGAATTTGTTATATTTTTCAGACACCTATGTTAACGTCCATGGCCTATGACTGAGCTCAGGAACGATCCCGAAATTGACCTGCTTTGCGAGCTGGTCCGATGCGCGTCGGTTACACCGGACGACGCCGGCTGCCAGGCGATCCTGATCCGGCGCCTCGAAGCGCTGGGCTTCGAATGTGAGACGCTGGTTTTTGGCGAAGTCACCAATCTCTGGGCGCGCCGTGGCAAGGCCTCGCCCGTACTGTGCTTTGCCGGTCACACGGATGTGGTACCGCCGGGCGATACTGCCGCCTGGAGCACCGACCCCTTCGAGCCGACCTTCAAAGGCGAGTCCGTCTACGGTCGAGGTACGGCCGACATGAAGAGCGGCCTGGCTTCGATCATCGTGTCCATCGAGCAGTTTCTCAAGGACATGCCGAATCACAAGGGCAGCCTGGCCTTGCTGATAACCAGCGACGAGGAAGGTCGAGCTCGGGATGGCACCTTGAAGGTCATGGAAGCGCTGACCGCCCGCGGGGAAACAATCGACTGGTGTGTGATCGGCGAGCCCTCAAGCGAAAAGCGCATAGGCGACCTTGTCCGCATTGGGCGCCGCGGTTCACTCAGCGGCCTGCTGACTGTCAATGGTACACAGGGACACGTGGCCTACCCGCAACTGGCCGTAAACCCCATCCGCAAGTTCGCACCGGTGCTGGCTGAGCTGCACACGATCGAATGGGACAAGGGGAACGAGTATTTTCCGCCTACCAGTTTTCAGGTGGTCGAAATTCAGAGCGGACTCGGCGCTCCGAACGTGACGCCCGCAACACTGTCAGCACGTTTTAATTTCCGCTATTCGACCGAATGGACCCATGAGACACTGAAGAAGCGCGTCCACGAAGTATTCGATGCATACGACATCGATTACGAGCTCAGGTGGCATCTGTCCGGGGAACCGTTTCTGACGCGGCCCGGCAAACTCATTGACGCCGTGGTGGCCTCGGTCGCCGAGCACACCGGAGCGGCGCCGCAATTGTCTACGGGGGGTGGCACCTCGGACGGGCGGTTTATTTCGCCAGCAGGCGTCGACGTCGTCGAACTGGGTCCGGTTAATGCCTCTATTCACAAGCTGGACGAACACGTGCGAGTGGATGATGTCATCCAGCTAACCAGCATGTACCGCCGCATCATGGAATTGATGCTTTAGCGGCGGATATTATTCCAGACGCCGGCGATTCCCAGGCCCAGCAAGCCGATAACTACCCAGGTCGGCATCGACAATCCGAGCAATCGCCATACGACTTCCGCGCACTCGCCGGATCCCTTGAAAATCATGCCCAGGGCATCCTGCAACGGAAAGTTTTCGACCATGTATTCGAAACCCGGACCGCATGACGGTACCTCGCTCGGTGGCAGGTTTTGTAATCGCACATGCCAACTGGCAACGCCTACGCCACTCATCGCGATCAGGGCAATCAAGGCGCCGTAAATCCGGGCACCGGTTACGCCGCCATTGTGCAGCGCCGCTACCAGGAAAATGATGCCGAGAAGTATCACGGCAATCCGTTGAAGAATGCATAACGGGCAGGGATCAAGCAGCATCACATGCTGCGCATACAGGGCAAAACCCATCATGCCGGCGCAGGCCAGCGCTCCCGCGAAATTAAGGATGCGTTTGTTCGGTAAGGTCATGGCGTTATCAGTCGCTTGAAATATCGGAGGTATCGGATATTCCAGTATGACGTACATCCCGAGCCTGCACCATATAGATAACATACTCGCAAATATTCTTGGCGTGATCGCCGATACGCTCCAGTGCGCGCGCGGCCCAGGTGACATTCATCACGCGTTTGATCTCGCGCGGGTCTTCCATCATGAACGTAATGCATTGACGCTGAATGGCCTCGTATTCACGGTCGACTTCCTTGTCTTCGCGAACAACCTTGAATGCTTCGTCCACATCCAGCCTCGCGAAAGCGTTCATCGCATCACGTACCATATGCGATACGTGCGTGCCGAGTGTTTTCAGCTCCCGGTAAGAATCCGAGGGTCGATCCATCGCCGCCAGTTTCGACGCAAGAAAGCCGATCTTTTCTGCTTCATCACCGACACGCTCCAGATCGGTTATGGTTTTGATGACGGCGACAATTAGTCGCAAGTCGCTGGCGGCCGGTGCCCGCATCGCGAGTATCCGGCCGCACTCTTCATCAATACTGACTTCGAGATCGTTGACTTTGTAGTCATCGTTGGCGACTTTCAGGCCGAGCTCACTATCGCCAGTCACGAGCGCACTGATTGCGAGCGTTAACTGCGATTCAACCAGCCCTCCCATGGAGAGCACCATAGTTCTAATGTTCTCTATGTCTTTGTTGAATCGCCTGGAAATGTGGCCAGACAAATCGGAAGCTTCCATGACTACTCCATTCGGTCGAATCAGTCGAACTTGAATTCTATATCAAGTTGGACACGACTGTAGTCTCGTTCAGTCGCCTGAAACCCATTGACCTTGTTAATAAACAGTGTGCCACCCAACGCGATCTTATTCGATACCGCATACTTCACGTTCAGTACGTGGCCGTTGGAATCCGTACCGCCGCCGCCGAAGTCGGAGTCGTTAAACGTTCCAATTACCGAGTCCGCTTCAATGTCCGCGTATACCCAATTGAATTCCATATCGCCGTCATTCTTCGCCGAACCCAGGGTCACGCCGAACGCGTAGCCCGTGTCTTCAATACTGACTTCGTTATTTTGCGTCGCATGTGCGAAAACCTTGAAAGGCCAGGAACCAAGTTGCGTATCCAGCTGCGCGAAAAGTTCTGTGTTCTTGTACTCATAGACATAGGTCCCGAGCGGCAGCGTTGTGCCCAGCAGGTCCACGGTATTGCCCTTGGGCCGACCGTTGTAAAAAGGCAAATTCCCGACCGTGTCGGTGTACCCGAAGTAACCGACTCCAGCCGTAAGGCTGGTCTTGTCGCTCATCGGAAACTTCATTCCAGCCTGAACCGCGTACAGCAGAGAATCGTCTCCGGTCGACCGCTGCTCGACGGAGAAACCGCCGGCAGTGCCAAAGAACATGCCGGACTTGTACGTCAATGCAAGGCCTTCCGGGTTGAGATCGCTGTCCCATACCAAAGGCATTCCACCTGCCCGGAACAGCGGATTCTTCATTTTGCCGCCGAAGAAATTGAGCTCGTCCGTAATCTTCCAGTCCACGTAGGCCTGATCGATTCCTACATCTTTGGTGGAGAAGCCGTCGTCAAAAGTCTGATTCGTCGAAACCGGGTCGCCGCCACCGGTGGCAAGACGGACCACGACTTTGACATCGTCGCTGACCTGGGCCGCAAAGCCGAATCGTGCGCGAAATCGCATGCGTTCGACAGTTTCCACATTTTCCAGATCGATGGTTTCATAACGAAGTCGAACATCCCCTTTGAATGCGATGCGATCGACCCAGCTGTCTTCGTCGGCAACCGATACTGCGGGTGCCATCAAAACAATTGAAGATACAAGTATTGCGGTTTTGTAAAAGTTCATTGACGTTCTTCCCTTAAGTCCTTCGCCTCGCGGCGTCATGAGCTGTCATACATCCAAAAGCTGGCGGCAGATTAGCCGCGCGACGTTGCCTTTATATGACGGGATTGTTGCAGTTTCATGACAATGCGGAAGGTGTCGCTTTTGTCACGCGTGCGGCGGGAAAATTACATTGAAACTGGCTGCCTGCGCCGGGAACACTCGCAACCGCCAGCACAGCATCGTGACGGCTCAGCGCGTGTTTCACGATCGCCAGGCCGAGACCGACGCCACCGGCATCGCGGCTGCGCCCGCGGTCTACGCGAAAAAAGCGCTCAGTCAGGTGCGGTATGTGTTCGGGCTGGATGCCAGCGCCCGTGTCTTCGACCGTCAGGCTTGCGCCGTTGTCGCTGGAACGCCAGCTCAGTTTGACCTGCCCGTCGGGCGGTGTATGACGAAGCGCATTCGAAAGCAGATTGACGACGATTGACTCGATTTCCGCGTGCTTGCCGAGTAGCTGTAGAGCAGAATCCGACTCGATCACAATTTTGGGGATGTCGGCCTGGTCGTCAAATGTGCCTTTGACGTCCGACAACAGCTGCGAGACATCGATAGCCTGGTCGGCGGAGGCCGAGCCGGAACTTTCCAGCCGCGAGAGCTCCATCAATTCACCGAGTATCTGATTCATGCGCATTGACTGGCCACGCATCTGCCGTACCGGTTTGACCCACTGTGATGGCAATTCGTTGTCGTCGGCCAGCGCATCCAGATAACCACTGATCACCGTTAGCGGTGAACGCAATTCGTGCGAAGCATTGGCGACGAAATCCCGTCGCATTTTCGCCAGGCGCATGCGATCAGTAACATCGCGAATGATCAGTAATTTCTGATCGGCTCCGTAAGGCACCACACGACAATTCAACCAGTTGCCGTCGACTACGGGT
>CAWJNN010000084.1:0-38828 GCA_963844115.1 uncultured Planctomycetales bacterium
GACGAGCGAGGGCGCGCCGAACGGGCGACCTCTTGGGTTTCGCGAGAGGCGCGACAAAACCTCCGACGACGATGCTGACCCCACGCGGTCGGTCAGACGTGCGTGACTTTACGCGCTGCATCGAGGAGCTCTCGCGAGGCCGTTGCCGCCGCGGCCCCTTCAGGCAGCCTGCCCGCGGTTTCGTTGTCTGCACCTGAGGAGGCCCCTTGAAGCGTTCTGTCGTCTTCGCTGTCGCCATCGCCACCGCCCCCGCCGTCGCCGGCGCGCCCGCCGCGCCTGCGCCTACGTCGAAGCCCGCGTCGTCATCGTCGTCGTCGTCTTCATCAAAAGGAGCACCCGTGACTGCCAATGCGCTCTCTGCGCCGTGGGTCGGACCCAACGGGTGGCCTGCCTTCGACAAGGTGCAGGTCAAAGACTTCAAGCCGGCGATCGAGGCGGCGATGGCCGCGAACCTCAAAGAGATCGACGCCATCACCGCGAACACGGCGCCTGCGACCTTCGACAACACCATCGTCGCGCTCGAGAAAGCCGGCACCGAGCTCGCGCGCGTGCGCGCCTACTACGGCGTGTGGACCTCGAACCTCTTGAACGATGAGCTCGAGGCCGTGCAGACGGAGATGGATCCGAAGCTCGCCGCGTTTCAAGACAGCATCACGCAAAACGCCAAGCTCTTCGCCCGCATCGAGGCCGTCTACACGGCGAGCCAGCAGAAGGGGTCGAGGCTGACGCCCGAGCAGACGCGTTTGTCGTGGCTCTACTGGAACAACTTCGTGCGGGCAGGCGCGAAGCTCGACGACAAAGCCAAAGCCCGCGTGGGCGAGATCAACCAGAAGCTCGCGGCGTTGTTCGCGAAGTTCGGCCAGAACCTGCAGGCCGACGAAGACACTGCCCTCTTCTTCAAAGAGGCCGACCTCAAAGGCCTGCCGCAGTCGTTCAAAGACGGCGCCGCTGCTGCTGCTGAAGAGCGCGGCCACAAGGGCGAATTCGCCGTCACGAATACGCGTTCGTCGATGGATCCGTTCTTGAGCTACGCCGACAACCGCGACCTGCGCGAGAAGGTCTGGCGCACCTACTACAGCCGCGGCGACAACGGCGACGCTCACGACAACAACGCGATCATCACCGAGATCCTCAAGCTGCGCGCCGAGCGCGCCAAGCTGCTCGGCTTCGCCACGCACGCGCACTGGCGCCTCGCCGACAAGATGGCGAAGACGCCCGAGAACGCGATGAACCTGATGATGCAGGTGTGGCCTGCCGCCATCGCCCGCGTCGCCGAAGAAGTACGCGACATGCAGGCCATCGCCGACGCCGAGGTCAAAGCCAGCAAGGGCAAGGCCTTCAAGATCGAAGGTTGGGACTACCGCTACTACGCCGAGAAGGTGCGCAAGGCGAAGTACGACCTCGATGCCAACGACGTGAAGCCCTACCTCGAGCTCAACAAGGTGCGCGAGGCCAAGGAACTGGCTGGGGCGCCAGGATTCGAACCTGGGAATGGCGGTACCAAAAACCGCTGCCTTACCACTTGGCGACGCCCCAACGGCGCGGTTGGTACACGGTTTGATTGGGGCGATGCAACTGAGGTGGATGGGGCGCATGCGCTTGAACAGGCGGAGGGCTCACGGCTATATCGCCCGCCGACCGTGGGTCGCTGCGGAATTCCCGAGGCCAGTTCGGCGGCGACACTGACGGAGTATAGCGCAGCCTGGTAGCGCACCTGCTTCGGGAGCAGGGGGTCGAGTGTTCGAATCACTCTACTCCGACCTATATACTCGCTGTGAGGTCGGGGTTTTTCATACCGACAGGGTTACCGACAGGTTGCGGGATCCACGGAACATCAGCTGCCCTACTTTCGCGCCTTTCCCATCTTCTCCGCTGCGTCCCGGAGGTGGTCGGGATGATGATGGCCATACACCTCGAGCAGTGTCTGGAGGCTCAAACCGAAGTAGCCGGAAGCGTCCCACGGGTCCATGCCGCGCTGCATGCCCCAGGTGATCGCCGTATGCCGGAAGGTGTGGGGCACTACCCCACTCTCTAGTCCACAATCTTTCACCAGTTGACGAAACGCTTTGTCGATCCTTTCCACGGGCCGGCCGTTGAACTCCACCGCAAAGCGCTGACCGTTTCGCTGCCAGCGGCGCATGTGGGCGAGCAGCGGCGTCGGCAATGGAATGGTCGGCTGCCGCTTCTTGGTCGCTCTCTTACTGTCCGCCTTGCGCATCCACAGACCGCGCTCGAGGTCAACGTAACCGTGCTCGGGGTGCCGTTCGAAGGACGCGTTCAGAATGTCGTGCTTGCGCGAGCCGGTGTAAGTGGCAACCAGGATAAATCGCGCAAGGTGGCGGCGCGCACGCCAGCCATCGGATTTTCCGGACCGACCGTTAGCGGACCGCGAGCCGCGTAGGGCTAGCCAAAGCAGCTGCGCCACCTCTGACCTCGAGAGCCAGCGTTGGCGTGGCTCTGCTTTCGGGGGAAGCCATATCTTAGGCGCGCCGTGATGATTGTTCACTGCATGTGCCAGGAGGCGACGACAGTTCGAGTCGATGGTCGCGGTCGGTTCCAGTTGATTGTAGGGCAAGCACGGCAGCTTGCCGAGTTAATATCAGCGACGAACCCGGTCATTTGCACCTTGGATTTGCCAGCCATCGTGCGGACCGCGTGCTGAGCGTCGCCCCACCACGCCGCAAGTCTGGCGATGCGCGATGCGGTCTCTTTGGGTCGGGCGTGTCGTGGAGCTACGTCTTGCGCATAGACGTTCAGCACGTCGAAAATGAGAACCCGTGCGGGGTCGCCATCATTGCGGCGCGGATCGTGCTTCTCAGCGATAAATTCCTTCAGGGCGCGCTCAGCCCCTGCAATGTCCTGAGCAGTGCATCCTGTGCTGCGCTTGACCGAGCCGTCACGGATGACCCAGCGGGCGCCCTCGATGCTCCCGTTCCTGTTCTTCCGCTCCGGCTGGAGCCAGAGCCTGGGTCCCTTGCCGTAAGGTCCACCTGACATCTTTCTCGCATCTCCTTGATTGCAAGCCCGGTGACGAAAAGCCGACGGCCAACCTTTTCGAGCTGGAGTGTTCCTCGCCTAGCTTCCGCCTTCAGCGTGGAAGGTTTGATAGCGTTGGCAAAGTGCAGTTCGCACGCACGCTCCAGTGTGAGCGGAGCGTTTCCATCAATTGGTCCAGTCACTTCGGGCACTTGGGTTCGTCGAGCTGCTGTGCTCAATTGCGCTATAGCAATCGGCCGACGGAGTGCGCTGAAATAATTTTCTAATTTCAGATGATCGACCGCATAGCCGGGCGCGGCCGGTTCCTCCTCCCACCAGACCCAGACGGCACTCCCCCGCGTGGGATCCGGGTGACTGAGACAGCGCTGGACCAGGCTGGTTTCCTCGACCCAGCCTGGGCTGCGATCCCGCTAAACTAGCAGAAGACAAAGCCGCGCCCGGCGGTCGCACCGAGGTCACAAGTCCCAAAGATCCCCAATGAGCGCTCGCTATATCTAGGTCAGTTGCGTCTTTCTCAGCACTGGACCCTAGATGCCCAACTCTCCCAACGCGCCCTCCCCTATCGCCACCTTCGTCGCTCGTCGTCGACGAGCTCAGCATCGCAAGTCGCAGAAGGAGGTCGCGCTCGCGGCGGGCTTTACTTCGGCGAACTTCCTGGCGATGATCAAGAACGGCACGACCAAACTACCCCTCGATCGCGTCGCTGACCTGGCGAGCGCGCTTGAGTGCGACCAGGACGAACTGATGCGGCTGGCGCTACGACAGTCGCATAGCGAGGAGGTGGTCAACAGTATCGAGGCCGCCCTTTCTGGAAGCGGGGGTCCGAAGGGCGAAACGACATTCAGACCCGGGGCACTGGTCAGGAAGCTAGAGTCCGCACTTCAGACATTCCAAGCAGAGAGCGCTGCGCTGCGTCAGACGCTTGAGCTGCTGCCGGTTTTTCGGACACCAGGTTAAGCTAGCATAGCTTTTTCCTCAAAGTCGACTGGGCTGAGGAAGTCTAGCTTTGAGTGTTTGCGCACCGGGTTGTAGAAGCGCTCGATGTAATCGAACACATCGGACCTGGCTTCTTCCCTCGTCCGGTAGACCTTGCGGCTGAGCCGTTCGGTCTTCATGGATGAGAAGAAGCTCTCCATCGCGGCGTTGTCCCAGCATTCACCACGACGGCTCATGCTGCAGGTGATGCCTTGTGCCTTGAGCAACTGCTGGAAGTCGTCGCTGGTGTACTGACTGCCCTGGTCCGAGTGATGCATCAGCGAGCTGGGTTTGCCGCGCCGCCAAAGGGCCATCAACAAAGCGTCGCTCACCATCTTGGCCTGCATGGTGTCGCTCATCGACCACCCCACGATGCGGCGTGAGTACAGGTCCATCACCGCTGCCGCATACAGCCAGCCCTCAGCCGTCCAGATGTAGGTGAAGTCGGCCACCCACTTCTGGTTCGGACCACTGGCCTCGAAGTCGCGCTGCAGATGGTTGGGCGCGATGTGGTTCTCAAGCCTGCTGCCCGTATCGCCAGGTAGCCTGCGTCGCTTGTGGCGGGCTTGCAGCTTGGCCAGGTGCATCAGCCGGATGACCCGGTTCATCCCGCAGCTCTCGCCCAGCGCTCGAAGGTCGTGCCAGACGCGTGGACTGCCGTAGGTGCGGTCGCTGAGCTCGAAGCTCTCTCGGATGAGGCGGGTGAGCCTGGCGTCGTCCTGGCTGCGCTGGCTCGGCGCTCTGTCCATCCATTCGTAGAAGCCGCTGTGGGAGACCGCCAGAACCCGGCACATGGTGCGGGTGGGCCAGACACTACGATGCCGCGCAATGAAGCCGTACTTCACTGCGGGTCCTTTGCAAAGTAGCCGAGCGCTTTTTTTAGGATGTCGCGCTCCGCCTTCAGCTTGGCCACTTCCTTGCGCAGTCGCTCAATCTCGTGCTGCTCCGGCTTCAGCTGGCCATGGCCGGGAAAGGCATGCTGGGGATCCGCCGACCGCTCCCGGATCCACTTGCGCAGCACGTTCTCATGCACGTCAAGATCGCGGCACGCCTGCGCTACTGCAACGCCACGATCCATTACCAACCGAACAGCCTCGAGCTTGAACTCCCGGCTGAACTTGCGTCGTTGCATTCCATACTCTCCAGTTCCAATAACACCTTATCTCGGTGTCCACGAAACCGGCAGCAGCTCGCAGAGACGGAACGTAAGTTGGCCCAGGTGCAGTCGGTTCATTCCAGCATCTCGCTGCGGGTCCAGCGACTGGCGATTGCGGCAAGTCGGCGCGATGGAACAGGTGCGGCGATCTAGGCGGTGATCCACGAGCGAAGTTCAGGCAACATTAGCGGTGACGCTTGTCGGACCCAGAATAGTCGCGTTCGTGCCCGGGACTAACGGGCGCTCACGAACGCGGCCCCGATACCGCTCCACTCCGGCTAGTGTGAGCACTCGTGGTTGGGCATGCCTAGCGCTGTAAGGGTGCCCTTGGGCGTTAGCTCCTGATCGCCTTGACCGGCCTGTCGTGCCAGCTGATGTTATCGTTGGAGGCGCAGGTGTAGCCGGACTTGCCGGCGCGCTGCATCTCGTTGCCGAAGCCGTTCACCTCCTTGGACCGGTGGGCAGAGCGGATGGCGATGCGGCCGAACCGGTCCTGCAGCGGCTCGAGTAGGTCCTCGCAGAGGCGGGTGCCGGCGGCGATGGCGAGGTCCGGGTTGTCGGGCCCGTTGTTGAAGCCGAACGACCTGGGGCTCGCCGTAGACAACCGCCGGCGAATTCCTAAGAGCGCAGCAGAGGCTCGTGTTCGCATGGGCTCAAGCGGACCGCTGCTCCCACAATCGAGTTGAGATCGCCAACTGACGCGTCATTCTCGCTGACCTGAGCCCCGGGCTCAGGTCAGCGCGCCAGACGCCTCGGTGCCAACGGATGAATTGCGGCGGTTACCGACGATCTCGATAGTCGTTCCGTTGCGTGCGGTTAGGACATCTCCCAACTTGTAAGCTGCCGATCCGGTCATGTTCTCGACCATCCCCATGTAACCCGTCACATTGACGGGCAACTGGAGGCCGGCGATGGCGTTCAGTGCGCCCAGCACCGTGGCGGCGCCAGCCATGTCGCACTTCATCGTCTTCATGGAATCACTCGGCTTGAGCGACAGGCCTCCCGAATCGAAGGTTACACCTTTCCCGACCAAAGCGAGCGTGGGATCGTCCGGCTTCCCGCCTCGATAGCGCAAAATGACCAATTGCGGTTCGGTACTCGATCCCTGGCCGACGGCTAGCAGTGCGTTGCAGCGTTCCTGTTCCAACCGCTGACGGCCCCAGACATCAATTTCCAGGTCATACTTCTTGGCAATCTCGGTCGCGGCAGCGGCGAAAGTGGCTGGATAGAGCGTCGCGGGCGGCTCGTTGACCAGCCTCCGCGTTAAGTTCACGCTTTGCCCCAACAGGTGGCCCGAGGCCAGGACCTGGTCCGAGACATCCCACAGCAGGTGTTCAAACGGATGTCGGCTCTTTTCCCGCTGGAATAGATCCTGCCCTTCGCAACCAACGATCGATCCGGCAACTGCGGCTTCGATAATCGCAGGGGGCCACTTGGGATCACTATAAAACGCTACCCGTCTGCGCTGTTTGGACGAGAGGCGTCGGGAGGCGGCCGCAGCGCATTGGAAGGCGACGGTTGGGTCAAACGCATCGCGAGCGCCGAGGCCGACACAGACAACCTGGCGGGCCGTGACACCGGCCGGCGCATACAGCTGTGTTGTCTGGCAGGTGTCGGTACAGATCTCTTCCGCTTCCAGCAGACGCCGCAACAGACCGTCGGTTGCCTGGTCGACGGCTGCAGCCGATCCTTCCGGATCACGATCCGCATAGATTCCCACGACGACGGCTTCGGCGTCGATTTGCGTTACCGGCTGGTCCGTTTTTTCGGTTTCCATCTTACGTTTCCCGTGGTCATCGCGAGCGTCGTCATTGTACTTGGCGTGTCGCAGTTTTCCCAGGAGGCGAGTGGGGAAATCCCAATGACCAAATCCCAAGGTAAGAGAATGTCCAATGACCAAGCACCAATGTCCAACGTCAGGCAGAAAAACCCGGGCAGGCTATCACATCATCCAATATTGGTCATTGGACATTGGGATTTGGTCATTCCGTCACGTTGGTCATTGGGATTTGGACATTGGTCATTTATGATCGTTCCTCATGGGATATCGCAGCCTGAAAGAATGCGTCGACGATCTGTCTGCCTCGGGGCAGCTTGTCCGAATCGACGACGAAATTGACGCGCGGTTGGAAGCGGCGGCGGTGCATCGCCGTGTCTATCGCGCTGGAGGGCCGGCGCTTTATTTTTCCCGTGTTCGCGGATCCAAGTTTCCGATGGTCAGTAATCTCTTTGGAACTATCGAGCGGGCGAGGTACCTGTTTCGCGATTCGCTGGAAGGAGTTCGGCGAATCATCAAAGCGAAGATCGATCCCGTCGCCGTCTTGAAGAGCCCCTTACGTGGCATCTCGATGTTGCGCCCCGCGATTTCCATGCTGCCGCGCTTGGTGCGAAGTGGGCCTGTCCTGGCGCACTCGACGTCGATTGAGAACTTACCGTTGCAGGTTTCGTGGCCTGACGACGGTGGGGCATTCGTCACGCTGCCTCAGGTCTATACCGAAGACGTGGCTGCCCCCGGTATCGATAAATCCAATTTGGGGATGTACCGTATCCAACTGACCGGCAATCAATACGAACGGAACCGCGAAGTGGGTTTGCACTACCAGCTGCACCGCGGGATCGGTGTTCACCATACCGCGGCCATCCAGGCTGCCGTGCCGTTTCGCGTTAATATCTTTGTCGGCGGACCTCCTGCGATGAACCTGGCGGCGGTGATGCCGTTGCCCGAAGGATTTTCCGAACTTCGCTTTGCCGGTGCACTGAATGGCCGCCGCGTGCGGATGATCCGGCAGCAAGGCGCTCTGCCGATTCACGCGGACGCCGACTTTTGTATTGTCGGGACGGTTGACCCGGATCGCAAATTGCCTGAAGGACCGTTCGGTGATCACCTGGGATATTACAGTCTCGCCCACGACTTCCCCGTGCTGCGTGTCGAAAAAGTATGGCATCGCGAGGGAGCGATCTGGCCATTCACCGTAGTGGGGCGACCGCCACAGGAAGATACGGTGTTCGGCCAGCTGATTCATGAACTGACCGGGCCCGTGATCCCGACGGTAATCCCCGGCGTTCGCGCCGTCCACGCGGTCGATGCGTCTGGCGTCCACCCGTTACTGCTGGCGGTCGGTAGCGAACGCTACGTCCCCTTTGATGAGACCGCTCGGCCCGCGGAACTGTTGACGCAAGCGAATGCCATCTTGGGACAGGGCCAGCTGTCGCTGGCGAAGTATCTTTGGATTTGTCGCGATCAAGATGATTTGCAGCTGGATATCCACGAAGTCGACAAATTCCTGATGCATATGTTGCGACGCGTCGACTGGAAGCGGGATCTGCATTTTCAGACTTGTACGACGATCGACACCCTGGACTATTCGGGCGGCGCGTTGAATGAGGGATCCAAGGTTGTCATTGCAGCGGTCGGCCCGCCGCGACGGGAATTGCCAACGGCGGTACCCGGCGATCTTCATTTGCCAGACGGCTATTGCGATCCCCTGGTAGGAATCCCTGGTGTGTTGGTCGTTCAAGGTCCTCCTTATGAGGTCGATACCCTGCGCACGTCACTGGCGAAGGAATATCCCGAAGGAGAAACGATTGGCGGATTTCCCCTGGTTATTGTCGTGGACGATAGCCGATTCTGCTCGCAATCGCTCAACAATCTGCTTTGGGTTACGTTTACGCGTAGCAATCCAGCTGCCGATATTCATGGGACAGGTGTCTTTGTTGACCAGAAACATTGGGGATGTCGCGGGTCACTGGTCATTGACGCTCGCAGCAAGCCACATCACGCGCCGGTGTTGGAGGAAGATCCGGCGGTCGAAAAACGTGTCGACCGACTTGGTGCAGCGGGCGGGCCGTTACACGGAGTGATCTGATTACTGATTACTGATTACTGATTACTGATTACTGATTACTGATTACTGATTACTGATTACCGAGGCGGGCGTTGTTTTTGACATTTGAATGGTTGCTTGTGATCTGGCTGGGAATGCTGGGCGGCTGCATCGGCAGTTTTCTAAATGTTGTGATCTACCGGCTGCCGCGCGGCAAAAATCTGGCTCGCCCCGGCTCTCGCTGTCCGAGTTGTGATGCGGCGATTCGCCCCTATCACAACATTCCCGTTCTGGGATGGGTTATGTTGGGCGGGCGGTGCTACGATTGTCGGGCGCCGATCGCCATTCGCTATCCGCTGATCGAAGCCGTCACGGCTTTGTTTTTTCTGGGAAGCGCCATCATGGTCTTTGGGAGGGCCGAAGAACCATCCCCCTACGCCGATGGCCTGGCTTGGGGAATTTACGCCGGCCTGACCGTTGCATTTAGTTCTGCGCTGTGCATGGTCGCGATCCTCATTGATCGTCAGCGCGTACCGCGAGGCCTGTACGTTTCGTTGATTGTTGGATTGGGCCTGATGAGTGTCTGCCTGTGGTGGCCCTGACGTCGTGCAGCTCGATCTTCGCAAAGCGCCTGGCGGGAATCGAACCCGCAATTACAGCTTGGGAAGCTATCGTGATGCCGTTTCACCACAGGCGCGCCGAAACACTCCCTTGAGTGTAGCCGCCGGCCAAAGTGCTATCCAGACTCGCCGCTCTAAGCTCTTGTCGTAACTCGTATCGATGGCCGCTAGATAGATGGTGCTGCGGCCACGTTTTTCAAGCGATGTCGGCGTTGGACTTAGCTGGCGGTTACCCGTCGGCTGACTTCCTCCGCGAATACGATATTTCGACGGACAGGTCCATTCGGCGGTTCGCCCAGCGTGAACATCAAACGATACTGAGCACGATTGTAGTCGCTGATCGATCGGGAGAATGCGTTCTGCGCATCGGCGCGAGCGCGTATGGACTGCAACATTTCGATAGGCAAACCAACGGCATCGCGAATCCGCTGCACGTTGGCGTCGTCGCTTTTGTTTGCCGCGCGAGTCGCCTGGCGGGCAATTTCGATCTGCTTGCGGTAGTTCGCTACGTCGGTCGTCGCCTCGACGATTTCGGTTACGATTTGATCCTGTAACAATTCGACGGCTAATTCTGCTTGTTCCAACTGGCTGCAACGTTGCCGTTGCAGCTGAAGGTTGCCGACGCCCATGTTACGCAGTTCCCACACGGCCAAAACGTCGACGTCACTGCGGCTACCCTGGTTGTCGAAATTCGAGGACTGTCCGCCGCCAAAGCTGCCGCCGCTGGCCCCTAGCTGAACGTTAGGAAGAAAGGGCCGGAAGTTCTCTTGCCGCACTTGCTGCATGCGGGCCTGAACCAGCGCGTCGTGCTGAATCAGCTCGGGACGTGATGACAAGCCTATCGCCACGAGTTGCTCAAGCGACATGGAGTCGTCAATCAGGTCGACCGGAAACAGTTGATCTTCAGCTGGGATCAGTACGACGCGGAAACTGAGCCGCAGCATTCTCGCCAGTCCGGCCGTCTGTCGCGCGACGAGCCTTTGGGCGTCTTCGGCGCGTCGTTGCCACAGCAGACGACGAGGGCGAAAAGTCGCGCGGGATGTTTCGCGCGGGGGGGGGGGGCAAAATGCAGGAGTTCAGTCATCATTTTAGGTCACCTTTCCAGGAGGGAACGCCTGGCGCAGCAGCACCGACACGCTCAATCCGTAGCGCGGCAAGCAAACCGGCGACCTTAACTCAGAATCCGATCTACGGGTGGGTTGTCCGCGTTCGGGAGCGCCGAGCACCAGACGGCTCGGCACATGAGTCTGCTTGACGCATTATCCAAATTTCAACTTGATCGATTTCGATCCCTTCATTCCATGAATTCGTTGATGATACTTCCTTGTTTGCTGTTCTAATTCTTCGCCGGCAACTCGGCCATTTCGAGGCGTTCGGCCGGTAGCGTTTCGCCGTGCGAGACTTGGCCGAGATCTTTCGCTACCAGGCGGTCGCCCGGTTCGATTGCGCCAGGGTTCAAGCCGACATCGTCTTTGCCCTCGGCGCAGACGTCAACGGAAACTTTCTCGCACCTGTTGTCCTTCGTCACACGCATGACGTAGGACCCGTTGATGTCCGAAGCGACGGCGTTTCTGGGTACGGTAGCGACCCCCGGAAAATCCAGCGTCAGTCGCAACTGTCCGTAGTCCCCCGGCTTCAATTGCAGCCCGTGCTCGCTCTGCAGAACGGCATTATCTAAATCCGCTTCGGCGCGCATCATTCGAGAATTGTCATCGAACGAACTGGCATGACGAATGAACGTCAGCGGCTTGCCACCGACGGACTCAATGTGCAGGCCCGGCTGCGATTCGACGTTATCGATTACGATGGCGTCATGGACGTCCAGGCGACCGGCCGTCTCCATTGGCAAGTAAGCGATGACTCGGACCTTATCGACGCGCACGACTTGAAACAGGGGTTCTGCGTCGCCACCGGACATGGGACGCACGAAGGCACCGGGGTCGACATTGCGCTGAGTTATCAGGCCATCAAACGGAGCACGAATGACACGGTAGGCGCCCATTGTTCGGGCCATCGCGGTATCCGCCTTGGCGACCTCGCCCCGCGCGTGTGCGGCGTCGATCTCGGCTTCCGAGCGTGCCAGAGAAGCGTGCGCCGCGGCCAGATCGTATTTTGCTTCGTCTAACTTCTCTTCATTCAACGAGCCGCGTTGGACGAGCTGTGCCAAGCGACTGACGGTCAGTTTTCGCATAGCGACCAGGGCCGTATATTCCTGGGTCCTCGCCTCGGCCAGCCGGATTTCGGCCTTTGCCTGTTCCGCGAGCATTTCCTTGCGCCGCATTTCGTCGTCCATTTCCGGGATATCCAACGTGGCCAATTCCTGTCCGTCGCTGACGCGATCACCAATGTTGGAAAGAACTACGGCCGCCGCGCATATTGCCAGGCCGCCCATCCATCGAGTGTGCATTGCGCGTCGGGCTGATCCGATGTGATCGATCACGTTACCATCGCTTTTGGCTCGGGTTCACGTTTGAAAATGACGTAGAGGCAGGGTAACACGATCAGCGACAAGATGGTCGCCCCCAGGACGCCGCCAATGATTGCTCGCGCTAACGGAGCATTCGCCTGGCTGCCGCCCAATCCGAAAGCTTCCAGTAGCGCCGGTCAGGCCATTGGCAACAAGGCCAACCATGTCGTCAGCGATGTCATGAGGATCGGGCGCAATCGCACGCGGGCGGCCTCCAGGATCGCGATTCGCGGCGATTTCCCTTCGTCAACAAGCCGGTTGGCAAAGTCGACCAGCACGATCGAGTATTCGACGACGATGCCGACCATCATGATGATGCCCATAAAGGCCATGATGGAAAGGTGCGTTCCGGTCACCGCCAGCATCGCGACCACACCGATGAAGCCCAAGGGCACGGTCAGCAGAACGATGAACGGGTCCAGGAAACTGCGAAACTGAGCGACCATCACCAGATAGACCAGGACGGCCGCGATCACCAGTCCGCCGGTGAACTGTGTAATCGTTGCCCGCATCGAGTGAACTTCGCCCATCATCCTGATGGTCATCCCCTTAAAGCTGTGACCGTCATCATGTCCGTCGGAGAGGGGCAGGCCGGCGATCTGGTCGAGCGTGACGTTTCCGCTTTCGACGTCCTGCTTTGTGTAGTATCCGATTCGATAAAATCCGCCTCGCTCGTCCTTTTCTAGTTTCGCGCAAGTTTTTCCAGGCCAGCTTCGATCTTGCTGACCACGGATCCGACGTCATAGCCGGGCAGCACGTTGGCGTAGACATCCGTGACGCGCGTGATGTTGCGATGGTTGATGACAGCCGGGCCTGTGTCCTTGTATATCTGAGCGACGTTGCCCAGCCGCCGTGGTCCGGATGCATCGCTGCCGATCGGGATGTTCAGCAGCGTCTCGATACTGTCCAGTTCGTTTTCCCAGTATTGAACGCCGAAGAAGTAGTGATTCCCCTTGTGTTTGTCGACCCAAAACGCGGGATCGAATCCGACGGTGCTGTTCGTTGCGGCGACCAGGTTCTTGGCAACGTCTTCCGCGAAAATTCCTTGACGCGCCGCCAGTTCGCGGTTCATCTCGATGTTCAGAATGGGATAGTCAATGCGCTGTGCGATCCGCACGTCGGCCGTCCCAGGGGTATTCTGAGCGACTTTCTTAATCAATTTGGCCGCCTCTTGAGCGTCTTCGAGTTGGGATCCTTCAATCTGGAAATGGATTGGCGAAGGCTCGCCCATATTCAGGGCAGCGGACAACATGCCACCCGTATCAAACGAGAATTCCACTTCCGGGTAATCATCGTTCAGTCGCTTTCGCAGCGTCTTTACATAATCGAAGATGCTTTTCTTGCCCTTGGTCTGGACAAGCATGAACGTGTCCATTGCCCCATTATTCGGCGTGTAGGCGGCTGGCCAGTCCATCAAGACGCCCGTATTGGAGACCAGTAACACCAGGTCGGAATTCGGATGTTGTTCTTTTCCAACGGCGAATCCAGGGTCGGCTTTTCCAATGGTGTCGATGATGTCCTGTTCGATTTCCTTGATGCGGTTTTCGGTTACTTCAATCCGCGTGCCCGTTGGCATGCGGACAAAAATTTGCACCTGACTGGAATCAATCTGCGGGAACAACTCCCGGCCCATCACGTTGGTCATGGACAGCAACGCCATCACGAACGCGGCCGCCAGGACAACGACGTGTCTCGCAACCAAGACTTTCGTCAAGAAGTTACCATACGTCGCCGACAGGAAACTCGTGCTTTCTTCGTGGGACGGGTCATCTCGTACGCGAAGAAAGCGAGCACAATAGGCAGGGACCATCGTGATCGCAAGAATGTACGAAGCGAAAATGGAGATGCTCGCCGCTACGGCCAGCGGGGTGAACAAGAACTTTGCCAGCCCCGATAAAAATACCACGGGAAAAAAGACGATCGCGAAGGTGACCGTGGCGACCAACATCGGAAGGGCAACCTCAGAGGCTCCATCCAACGCCGCCTGAGCGGGTTGCTTGCCCATCTGGCCGTGGCGCACGATGTTTTCCAATACGACGATCGACTGATCGACCAGCGTATTCCCTAACCACGCTACAGTTTGCGCAAGCGGGTGAATCCTTCCCCGCTACCAACAGGCGAATTGCCCGCTGGCGCACCGCGAACCGAGGAGATGTCGTTGACATCACTACTCTCTTGCTATCGAGCGGACGGGTACATCGGGACCAGACCTGTTAGTAAAGCAGCAGGATTGCTAGGATTGGCACAAGAGGGTGAAATTGTGACCATTGCGTAAGATTTATGGCCGCTGAAAACGCCTGTGCAATCGTGCTGCGTTCCATCGATTTTAGCGAAACCAGCTCGGTGGTAACTTTCTACACTCGTGAGTGTGGCAAACTGGGTGCTCTAGCGAAAGGGGCGCGGCGTCTCAAAAACCCCTTCGACTCTGCTCTTGACGTTCTTACGCGGTGTCGAATAGTGTTCCTCCGCAAATCTTCCGGCGGGTTGGACCTGTTGACCGAAGCCAAGTTGGAGAGGCGGTTTAGGCCGCCCGGTCGCAGTCTGGCGCCGCTGTACGCGGCGTATTACGTGGCAGAACTGCTGCAGGAGCTGACCGATCTGCACGATCCTCATCCGAAGTTATTCGACGCAGCTGATGACAGTCTATTGTGGTTGTCTGAGGGCCGGGACGGTACGCCGGACGTAGCACCGATTGTGTTCCGGTTCGAAATGTTGGCCCTCCAGGAATTAGGGCATCTGCCCAACCTGAATCACTGTGTCGAATGCGGCGAACCGGTCGAACCCGCGGGACGTATTGCATTTGGACAGTTAGCCGGCGGCGTGTTGTGTGCCAGATGCCGACCCGGCAAGAAATACGTCGTGTCACTCAGCCCGAAGGCGCTGGTCACGATGCGGCAGTTTGCTGCGGCAAATGACGACGTTTGGCGACGCGAGGAGATGGCTTCCGGAGTGCGTGGTGAACTACGTGGTGTGTTAAACAACTACTTCAATCATCTGGTAGGCCATCGGTTAAAGATGCACGCCTACCTGGAGTTCGGTGATCGGTAATTAGAAATCAGTGATCAGTAAACAGTAAACGGTAAACGGTAATTAGTATTTCGTAATGGGTAATCACCGCCTGATTACCGGTCACCGACTTGGACAAGGATGTCCCGCGTGGACGCGACCAATCGCAAACCACTGATCCTCTTGTTGCTCGTTTTCTTAACGTCCTACGGCTGCGCCGCGCCGTGGGCCCGTCGCAAGGACCCGTTGTTGAATGATATTGCGCAAGACGTGATCGACGCCGATGCCAGTTCCAGGATCTCCCCCGACGTTGCCTCCTCAGACCGTGGCACCTCCTCAGACCGTGGCTGGTTTCGCAGCCCGGCAGGAAAGAACGAGCCCGTCGCTCGCGCGAAATACGAAGAGGGGCAACGCTTGTTTCGCGAACAAAAGTACGCCGAAGCACGCGCAAGTTTTGAAGAATCCGCAGATGCGTTTGATAACTCACCGCTGCAGGAAGACGCAATGTTCATGGTGGCCGAATCGTACTTCCTGGAGGATAAGTACCCCGAGGCCTTCAATTCATACGACGCCCTGTTAAATAAGTACAAACGTTCACGGCATCTGGATACGGCGGTCAAGCGACAGTTTCACATCGGAAAACGCTGGGAACAACAGCACTTCGAATCCCCGGAGTTTTTCTTGAAGCCAAACCTCACCGACAAAAAGCGGCCATTCAATGACACCTTGGGTCGGGCGCGAAAGGCCTTTACCAACGTGCGCCTTAATCATCCCACAGGCCCGCTGGCCGACGACAGTCTGATGGCCACCGCAAATTCGTATTTCGTCCGTGGCAAATATCGCGACGCGGACTACTACTACGACACGCTACGGAACGAATATCCGAACAGCGAGCATCAGTACGAAGCGCATATGCTGGGAGTCCAGGCCAAGATTCGTCGGTACCAGGGACCCGACTATGATGGCACACCGCTGATCGAAGCCAAAGAGCTGGTTGAACAGACCGTTCGACAGTTCACTCGGATGTCGCCGGAAGACCGGAGCCGTCTTGATGCAATGTACAAACAGGTGACGACCGGACTGGCACAGCGTGACTACCACATGGCGCAGTATTACGAGCGCAAGGGTTATTACGGTGCCGCTCGGCTTTATCACGAGCAGGTCAAGAATGAATTCAAGCAAACGGCGTTTGCTGAGAAGGCGCACGAGCGGCTGGATGCGGTTAAGGACAAGCCCAACGTGCCGCCGCCCCGATTCACCTGGTTGTCTGGCCTGTTTCCCGAACAGGAAAAGGCTGCGCTCCAGTTGCCGTCCGGTTTGAGCGATACGAAGACCTCCACGATGGACCTTCCATGAGCGCTTCCAGGCCGCGCTTTCGCCGGATGCTATCCTCCGATCTCCGATCTGCCATCCGGCGGTTCGGGCGTGGATTCGTCCGACGGCGTGCATGGCTTGCCGATGGAAGTTCTCCGACAAGCGCAGGCTTGATGGGTGCGTTGCTGGCGGCTTTGATCGTCTGCACCTCGCTGGGCTGTGCCGCCTATCGTATCGGCTCGCAAAGCATGTTCCCGGGCTACTATCACACCGTGCACGTGCCGATGTTTCAATCGGAGAGCTTGCGGCGCGAGCTGGCGGAGTGGTTAACCGAGGCCGTGATCAAGGAGATCGAGTCGAAGACCGAGTATAAAGTGGTCGCCCGAAATCGCGCCGATACGATTCTGGAAGGTGTTATCGTCCGCGACAAGAAAAGCGTCCTTGTGGAAACGGGCGGTGATCAGCCACGAGGAATCGACCTGATGATGCTGGCCGAGGTTCGCTGGACCGATCGCCAAGGCAAATTGCTGCGGCCGCAAATGACGATTCCCGTTCCGGATACCCTGACACATATCGAAGAGTCGGCGATCCTGGTTCCGGAGGTTGGTCAATCGGTCGTCAGCAGCCAGCAACTGGTTGTGCATCGCATGGCCGAGCAGATCGTAGCCATGATGGAAGTACCGTGGTGAGTGGCGAGTGGCGAATTGAGCCGGCAAGGATTGACGTCCCCATCCATTGGTCATTGGTGCTTGGTCATTGGTCATTCGTTGACCGTGCGGGTGGCCGCGGACGGTGCAGGGCAGTAAGCTGCATGGGATGAGCGCAACGAAATCAGCTGATGCTTTTTCCCGATTTCCATACCGTGCCATTCGTTGGCAGTTGCGATCCCGGACGCTGAACCTGCCGGCGCGTCCGCTTCTGATGGGGATTGTTAACGTAACCCCCGACAGTTTTTCCGACGGCGGCCAATTCATCCGCGCGGATGCCGCACTGGAACTGGCAGTTGCCCTGGACCGCGACGGCGCGGATATCCTGGATATTGGCGGCGAAAGTACACGCCCCAATTCACACCCGGTTTCCGCGGAAGAAGAGCTAAGACGCGTTTTGCCCGTCGTGACGGAACTGGCTCGAATCACCACCACTCCGATTTCCGTCGACACTTCCAAAGCGGAAGTTGCCCGCGTATGCCTCAACGCCGGGGCCGAAATCATCAATGATGTTACCGGGCTGGAAGCAGATCCGGCCATGATCGAGGTGGCCCGCGAATCAAGTGCGGGAGTTTGTGTGATGCACATGCAAGGAACACCGCAAACCATGCAGGACAACCCGACGTATGACGACGTCGTCGAAGATGTCTTCGCTTATCTGCGGCAGCGGCGCGACGCCCTGTTGGCGGCAGGAATTGATCACGAACGAATATGTCTTGATCCGGGGATCGGCTTTGGCAAAACGCACCAGCACAACCTGGATCTACTCGCCGGTTGTGGCCGCTTGCATGAGCTCGGTTGCCCTGTGCTGGTCGGCCACTCGCGCAAAGGATTCCTGGCGAAGGTGATGGGCGATAAAAAAGCGAACCGTACCGCGGCCACCCTCGGCGTCGCCCTGGCGCTGGCACAGCGGGGCGTTCAGATTATCCGCGTTCACGACGTCCGGCCCGTGCGCGAGGCATTGACCTTGTTCGAAGCCGCAGGCGGTCTATTGCGAACAGACACCGAGTAGCACCCAGCGACCGCTTAGGCTGGGAACGCGACGAATCGAGCCCCGAGGTCGCTTAAGGAGTCCCCTTGTCCACGACCAGCTCTTCGGCTGGCGGTGCGGCTGGCATGGCTGGCAATTTGGCTGGCAGTACAGTTAGCGGTGCGGCTGGGGATGATCGGCTCCAGCCCAGGGTCAACCAACCTTCGTGCGACCGCAAAGAAATTGGTTGCAGCGATGGTTCTCCCAGCTTCTTAATCTGGAACGAAGTTTTTAGGGTCCGCCCTGTAATCTGCTTGGCCAACATGGTCTCGACCATGCGTTTCACCGTGGATGGCCATTGCAGCGGTCCTTCCGAAGTGATCTCGGGCGAACAGACTAATTTCGTTCGGAGACCTCCTTCGACGGGCTCTAATCGACAACGCATTTGCAGGCCGAAACCGGGCATGGTTGTCTTGGCGAAGTCGAGCTGATCGCTCTTCACGTTCAATTCCAGTTCCCCGCCAGCGAAACGAACGAAGATCGGCCGCAGCTTATCCAACGTCAAACTCATGTGAAGCGGCAGATTGTTGCTTGCCGCCAGATGCTGTCCATCCCGCGTGAGACCCGTCTGGTTCACAATGGCCCCAGCCAGCAGTCGGTATCCCAATCGATCGACGGCCGATTGATGAAGGCTGACGATGATGTCGGAGTCGTCCCCTAATTCCGGGAAAGGACCCAGAAAATCTTGCGCAGTTGTTTCGGGATTATCCTGAGCGTCTCCATCGGGAATATGAATTGCGACGTGGATGGCATCCTTGGTGGAAGCGACGCGGACGTTCTTACCGGATAGCCCCACTTTTTCCAGTGCAGTGGTTAGTCGCTTCGGGAATTCAGCAAGAGCCAGCTCTTCGGCGATTTCGTCGTTCAGGAAGCGTTCCAGACGCTCGACGGCCTTCCGGGCGCCAATTTCTTCGCGCTCGGCCAGCGTTCGATTGGTCTGCCGCCAGCCAAATCGTTCGATCGTGCGTTCTGGGGTAAATTGGCGAAAGCGACCTTGCGGACTTGGATTCATGCCCAGGACCTGGACTTTCGATTTGGCCGTCGCGCGAGCGGGGGTCGCCTTGTAGCTCGTTCCGTCGTAGTAGATACGAGTTCGCGCGGACAGAGTTGTCCGTGTAATATTGGGAACGCGGATCCACGGGTTAATCGCCGTACCCGTCGCGACACTTTCGCCCGTGAACAGAACGTCAAAAATTGCCCCGTCGCTGCTGGGGACTATTTCCATTCGTATTTGGCCCAGTGTCGCCGATTTGGCAATGACGCGCGAGTTCAGGATTTGGTCGTCGACGTCCGTGTCCCGAGTGACGACCCGTTCGAACATCGGAGCCAGCACTCGTCGCGAAACGCTGATGAGAATCTTAGGGTTTGATTCGGAAACGGCTTGCTCGTTGAAGATCGCCGCACTTCGTGCCGGATTTGGTGCCGGACTTTTCGCCAAAGCGACTTCGTCGGTGAAGGCGCTGCTGGTGGCGAAAAGCAGAATCAATGTAGCGGCCGAAAATTTGCGCGCGATGGTAGCCATCGTCCGATCTCCTTAGCACGCGTAACGAGATAGCGTCGTTCGCCACGGACGAGTGGCTGCCTGGTGCAGGGACCACAATCGCTGACCTGAGTTTTCGCGTGCGCTGCACGATACAGACGCTAAACGATGAGTCAAAATCGCGAAACCGCTGGGTCATGTCCCTCGTTACGCATTGGACAAGCTGTAAGTACTACATTAATTGGGCCAAAATAAATGTAAACGAATAACTTCCGGGCGATTCGCAGCGGTCGGCCCAGGCTGGTCGAAGGCTGGTCGAACATCGACCGTTCGCAAGTCGTTGACTGGAAGGATGTTGCCCATCTCCCGCAGAAGGGGATGGGGTTTTACCCGACGTTCATGCGTCTCGAAAATATACCTTATTTTGGTGAGACTTCCGGCATAGACAAACAAATCCCTCTGTTTCGAGGCCGGCTTGAATCGAAATGCCAACAATGCACGGCGTTATTGATGCCTCCCGGCAACGTTGCCAAAGGGAAGAACGCCGTAGGAATGAACGCCGTAGGGAAGAAAGCCGTGGGGAAGAAAGCCGTGGGGAAGAACAGGGAAGAACAGGATTGGTTCAGGTGAGTCGTTCAATCGGACGCGCCGTCAATTGTTGGGCGATTGACGGCGGGGTAGAATCAGCGGCTGACCACCGGCAGCGTTGTGGGTCTGAGGGATCGACCACCGATGGAACGACGTATTAGCGAGGAATGCCGTGAGCGACCGACCTTTTGTTCATTTACATTGCCATAGCCATTACAGTTTATTGGATGGTGCCGCCACGATCGGCGGTTTGATCGACCGCGCCAAATCGCTTGGCATGACCGCCCTGGCGCTGACCGATCACGGCAACCTGCATGGTGCCATCGAGTTTTATCGAAAGGCGAAAGACGCCGGCATCAATCCGGTTCTGGGGTACGAAGCCTACATCGCGCCGAACAGCCGGTTCGAAAAGGATGCGGGTTCCGCCAAGGACGCCAGCTATCATCTGACGCTGCTCGCTCAAAACCGCACAGGTTTCAAAAACCTGATTCGCATGGCTTCGGCCGCTTATCTAGAAGGCTTTTACTTCAAGCCGCGGATCGATCGCGAATTACTCGAGCAATACAACGAGGGCCTTATCTGCCTTTCCGGTTGTGTCTCCAGCGAATTCTCACGCTCCATGCTACGTGGTGGAGCGGATGAGAGCGACCTGACGGAAGCGAAACAGATTGCCTCCTGGTTTTCGCAGGTGTTTGGTGACCGGTACTTCATCGAAATCCAGAACAACGGCCTGGAGATCCAGAAATATGCCATGCAGGGTGCGGTCGACGTGGCCCAAAAACTGGGACTGCCCATGGTTGCCACCAGTGACGCGCATTACGTAAACCAGGAGGACGCCGAGGCGCAGGATATCCTGCTGTGCATCAATACCGGGAAGTTTCGCACCGATACCAACCGGATGAAGATGGAAAATGACCAGTTCTTCCTGCGTAGTCCGTACGAAATGTACGCGTCGTTTCCGGACCATGACGACGCGGTCCGTCGCAGTCAGGACATTGCCAATTCAGTCGATATCGATCTGCAGCTGGGGCAGCGCCACTTTCCGGTTTATGATCTACCACCGCATCAAACGGCTGAGCAAGTATTGCTCGACCTGTGTCTCGAAGGGCTGGCAGAACGGTATCAGGATAATCCCAAGCGCTGGTCGGGCGATCAGTTGCACCCGGATGTTTTACAGCGATTGAATCACGAGCTGGCGATTATCAACAAACTGGGCTTCTCTAACTACTTCCTCATCGTCTGGGACTTCGTCCGGTATGCACGCGAGAACGACATCCGCTGTACGGCCCGTGGTTCCGGAGTTGGATCACTGGTTTGCTATGCGTTGCATATGAGCCACGTCTGTCCGCTGGAATTCGATCTGCTGTTCGAGCGTTTTCTGGACGAGAACCGGCGTGAGGCGCCGGACATCGACATCGACTTTTGTAAAGAACGTCGTGGCGAGGTGATTCAGTATGTGAAGGATAAATACGGCGAAGCGAATGTCGCGCAGATCGGCACGTTTGGTACCTTGGCGGCGCGCGCGGCGATTCGGGACGTGGGTCGCGCGATGAGCATGCCGATACCGCGCGTTGATCAGATCGTGGCGATGGTGCCTGACGTGCTGGGCATCAGCTTAACAAAGGCGTTAGAAACCAGCGACGACCTACGGAAGACGTACGAAACCGATGGTGAAATTCGCGAGTTGATCGATCTGGCAAGGAAAATCGAGGGACTCGCTCGCAACGTGGGAACGCACGCGGCCGCCGTCGTCATCGCCGACCAACCGCTGACCGAATACGTTCCGTTGGGTCGCGTGCAAGGCAAAGATGACATCATTACCCAGTGGGCCATGAACGAGGTCGAGGCGGCCGGGCTGCTGAAGATGGACTTCCTTGGCCTGCGCAACCTGACCGTGCTCTCGAAGTGCGTGGAACTGATCCAGCAGACGACCGGCGAAAAAATCGATCTGCACAAGTTCCCGCTGGACGACCAGGAATCGTACGCACTGTTGTGTCGTGGCGAAACGAAAGGCATTTTTCAGTTGGAAAGCGGTGGGATTCGTGACCTGCTGCAAAAGATGAAGCCGGATCACTTCCGGCACGTTATTGCCACCAATGCCCTTTACCGGCCCGGCCCGTTGGAAGGCGGGATGGTGGATGATTACGTTGCCGTCAAAAACGGACGGAAAGAACCCGTCTATCCGCACCCGGTCATGAAAGAAGTGCTGGAGGAGACGCACGGCGTCATGGTGTATCAGGAACAGGTCATGCTGATCCTGAACCGGTTGGGCGATATACCACTGGCCGACGCCTATTCCTGCATTAAGGCCATCAGCAAGAAAAAGCTGCAAGACATTGCCAAGTTCCAGGAGAAGTTCATCGATGGCGCCACCTCCAAAGGCCTGGCCGCCAAGAAGGCGACCGAACTGTTTGGGATGATTGAAAAATTCGCCGGTTACGGCTTCAACAAGAGCCACAGTACGGCCTACGCTTTGATCGCCTATCAAACCGCGTACCTCAAGGCACACTACCCCGTTGAATTCATGGCGGCCTTGTTGACCGGCGACATTCCTGGTCGAAACTTCAAGTCGAAGGATGCACTGATCGAGCATCTGGAAGATTGTCGCCGGATGGAAATCGATGTGGTTCCGCCCGACGTGAACAGCAGCTATCCGTTGTTTGCTGTTTCGCAGAGCGACGACGGACGCAAGCAAGTTCACTTTGCCCTGTCGGCCGTCAAGGGATGCGGCGGTGGTGCGGCGGAGGCGATTGTCAAGCAGCGAGCAGCGGACGGCCCGTTTGTCAGCCTTTTCGATTTCTGCGAGCGCGTTGATCCGAAGGCGGTCAACCGAGGCGCCATCGAATCACTGGTCAAGGCCGGCGCCTTTGATTCGCTAGGTGTCCACCGATCGCAACTGTTCGGAGTAATCGATCGCGCGATTCAGAGTGGAACGGCGACACTGGCCGATCGACGTCGTGGCCAGGCCAGCTTGTTCGACGAACTGCCGGACGATGCCGGCGATTTCAATGCAGCCGTCAACCTGCCCGACATCCCGGAGTGGGACGAACGACAGCGGCTGACGAGCGAAAAGGAGGTCCTGGGGTATTATCTGACAAGCCACCCGTTGGCCGAGTACGAACAACAGTTGCTTTCGTGTTGTACCCATACGACGGCGGCGCTTCCCGGTGTCGAACATCGGGGGCAGGTAACCATCGGTGGCCTTTTGTCTTCCATCAAGTTCTCGCAAACAAAAAATCCGCGACCGGGACAAACCCATTCCAGGTATGTGATGTTTGACCTGGAGGATGTGAAGGGGCTGATACGCTGTATCCTCTGGCCGGAACAGTTCGCGCGATTCGGCGAGTTGGTCAAACCGGATGGGATTCTGGTCGTGCGCGGAAGTGTCGATCGCCGTCCCGGCAGCGAAGAAACCAACTTGATCGTCGATGAATTGATTCCGCTGGACGAAATGCACCGCCGCACCACGCGCGGTGCCCTGATTCGAATGGACCAGGGGAACAGCGCGATCGAGGTGATCGAGCGTCTTTATGAAGTGGTACGGCGGTATCCGGGCAACAGTGAACTGGAGCTCGAATTCAAACTGGAGGACGGGACCAGCGTGCACTGCAAATGCGACGATCTGAAAGTTGACATCAACCAGGAGATGCGATCACGTGTCGAACAGCTGGTGGGCAGCGGTAATTTCGTGCCTCTCACCGTGACTCCGGTTCCCGCCGCAAGTAACGGCAACAGCCGCCGCCAACCCGCGCGGGCAAACACGTAGGTCGGTCCAGGAGACACAGACCTAAGTGGATCGCAGCAACGATTCCTGGTACCGCGGTTCGTCCCAGCCGAAGAAACAGGCGACATCGTGATTAATGGCGCGATGATTGGCGTGGTCTTGGCCTTCCAGCGGCGGTGTCGTTTCTGAGCACTCGGCGGACGCCATGGAGCATCGTTCCGCGAAACGGCAGCCTGGATACACCCTGTCAGGGGAAGGGACTTCGCCGGTAAGCACGATCCGTTCGCGTTGGCGTTCGAGTACAGGGTCGGGAACCGGAACGCTGGACATTAGCGCGGGTATACGGATGCCGTGGGTTCTTGTACAGCTCTTTCGATTCCGCGACTTCGACGAGGCGGCCGAGATACATGACGCCGACACGATCGGCGATGTGCCTGACGACCGACAGATCGTGAGCGATGAAAACCAATGCCAGGCCAAGCTTCGCTTGCAGATCGGTCAAAAGGTTGATGACCTGGGCTTGAATTGAAACATCGAGCGCCGATACCGGTTCGTCACACAAAATCACCTTCGGTTCGACGGCCAGCGCGCGGGCGATGCCGATCCGCTGACGCTGTCCCCCGGAGAACTCATGGGGGTACCGGTTCATGAAACGAGGATTCAGGCCGACCAGGTCCATCAGGCGGATGACCTCCAGCTTGCGTTGCTGCGGCGGGAATCGATCGAAGATGCGCATCGGTTCGGTAATGATATTGCCGACCGTCATGCGAGGATTCAGCGATGCAAACGGATCCTGGAAGATCATCTGCAGGTGTTGTCGGTAAGGTCGCATCAAGGGTTCGGATAACCCCGCTATCTGCTCACCCTGGAAATACACTTCCCCGGACGTGGGGCGGACGAGATTCAGGATTCCGCGGGCCAATGTCGACTTGCCGCAACCTGACTCGCCGACCAGGCCGAAGGTTTCGCCTTCCTTGAGGGTGAAGCTGACGCCATCGACGGCTCGAACGAAACCTCGTTCGCGAAACAACAGGCGGCCCCGCGTGTAGGGAAAATGAACTTTGAGATCGCGGACCTCCAGTAACGGCTTCGCGGGCTGGTCAGCATCGTCGGCGAGATGAACAGCGATCTTGGCGTCAGGCATGTTCGTCCTCCCGACGGGTCGCGGTTCTGATATCGACGAAACAGGCCAGATGTCGATCGTCGCGTGGGTCCAACGGAGGACGTTCGGTAGTACACCGGTCCTCGGAATACGGACAGCGCGGTTGAAATGCGCATCCGGTCGGTACATGGATCAGATCCGGTGGTTGCCCTTCGATCGGTATTAACCTCTCGTCAAGCGGTCCTGTGACGCGCGGCACCGATTCCAGCAGGCCTTGGGTGTACGGATGACGAGGATCGCGAAACAAATCGTCCACCGGCGCCTTTTCGACAAAGCGACCGGCGTACATCACGTTGACGCGGTGGCAGATATTCGCAACGACGCCCATGTCGTGAGTGATCATGATGATCGCCGTTCCTTCTTCCTGCTGGAGTTGCTTCAACAGATCCAGAATCTGGGCCTGAATGGTCACGTCCAGCGCGGTCGTCGGTTCGTCGGCAATCAATAAATCAGGTCGGCATGTCAAGGCCATCGCGACCATCACTCGCTGTCGCATGCCGCCGGAGAACTGATGCGGATAATCGAAGATGCGCTGCGACGCGGAAGGGATACCGACCTTCTCCAACATCTCAATCGCATGTCGCAAGGCTTGCGAGCGACTGTGTTGGCGATGCAACCGAGTCACTTCGCACAATTGATCCGCGACGGTAAGGAACGGATTCAAGGACGTCATCGGATCTTGGAAGATCATGGCGATGCGATCGCCACGGATCTTCGCCAGTTCGCGGGGCCGCATGCTCAGCAGATCGCTGCCTTGATATAGCGCCTGGCCGCCGGTAAGTCGACCGGGCGGGATGGGCAGCAGTCCCAGCAGGGCCAGGTTCATCACCGTCTTGCCGGAACCGGACTCCCCGACGATTCCCAACGTTTCGCCTCGGTCGATATGAAAGGAGACCGCATCGACGGCTTTGACCAGTCCATCGTCCGTCTTGAATTCGACGGACAGATCAGTGACTTTTAGCAAGGTTTCGGTCATATGATTGATTAATCCGCAATCCAAAATCCGCAATCGGTACGCTATTTGTTTTTCAATCTTGGATCCAGCGCGTTGCGCAATCCGTCGCCGAGGAAATTCAATGCGAAAAGTGTGGATGCCAGGGCCAGCCCTGGGAAGACAACCAACCACCAGACGACGCGCACGGGCGTTACTGCATCGATCCCATCCGACGCCAACATTCCCCAGGAAACCTGAGGAGGTTCGACACCGAGCCCCAAGAACGAAAGAAAAGCTTCGAACAGCATCACACTGGGGATCGTCAGCGTCAGATAAACGATCACGACGCTCAATAAGTTTGGCACCAAATGGCGAAAGACGATACGCAGCCGACTGGCGCCGATGGTGCGCGGCTTCCACGAACTGCTCGTTCTTGAGAGAAATAACCTGCCCCCGCACAACTCGGGCCATCGTTAACCAGTAGATGGCGCCGATCAAAATATAAAAAATCACGATTTTGTCGATGCCCCTTGCCAAAAGCACCTCTTTGATTTCGGGGCTGTCTAAAATGCTGATGATGAATATCACGACGAAGATAAATGGTATCGAATAAAGGATATCCACAATTCGCATCATGACGTCATCGACGAGGCCCCCCATGTATCCGGAAATGGCACCATAGCTAACGCCGATGACCAGCGAAACCAGGGTTGATACCAGGCCGACGATCAGCGAGACGCGCGATCCCCAAAGAATGCGCGCCAGTTCGTCGCGACCCGTTTGATCCGTGCCGCAAACGCTCGGCAAACACCAGTCCCCGAAGATTGCAATCCGCAGCCGAATCAGCGCCCGGTCCCACCTGCCCGGTCGAGCCCAAAGCTGGTCCATCAGCTTTTGGTTCTTGGCCTGTTCGCCTTCGATCTTCTGTTGAATCGAGTCTCGTTCGTCGGAGTCGGTTGACGTGGCAAGCTGTTGTTTCAGTTGCTTGCACTGGCGATCGACTTCTTGATCCAGTTCGTACAACACGTCGGAGAACGAGACCAGCTCGCTATCGCCACCCGGTCGAATGACCTGCAAGGTTCTGGACACCGCTTCTGGCGATGTGAAGATACGATCCTTTAGCAGTTGTTGTTTCGGCGATTGAAGGGGTATCAAGGAAACAAACAGCGAACTGATGGCCACAAAAATGAGAAACAACATCGCTGCCAAGGCAGCACGATTGCGTAACAGCCGTCGCCAGGCATCCTTTCCTAGCGACATGCCTTTGATCTTGGCGGCGTCTTCCAGCAACTGAGCGTAGTGTTGCTGGCTTGGTGAACTTGGATTTGTCTGCGGGCTCATGTTCGTTCAATCAAGTTTTACGCGTGGATCCAGCAGGGAATAGGAGATGTCAACGAGCGTATTCATGGAGTAAAGAAGGAGGGTGTAGACCAACACGACACCCATCGCCATGGGGTAATCCCGTTGAAACGCCGCTTCGATAAAGTGTGTCCCCATTCCAGGAATGTTAAACATGCTTTCCAGGACCAACGATCCAGTCAGGATTCCGGCTGTGGCGGGGCCCATGAAGGACACCACCGGAAGGACTGCTCCTTTGAGCGCATGATGGATTACGATCTTGTAGGACGGTAGTCCTTTGGCCCGCGCGGTGCGGATGTAATCTTGATTCAGGACGTCCAGCATGCCCGTGCGTGTGAGTCGAGCGATATAGGCGGCGTAAGGCGCGCCAAGGCAAAGTGCCGGAAGGATAACGTTACTCAGCGTTCCCCAACCGGCTGCCGGCAGTAATTGCAGGTAGAAAACTGAAATGATGATGCCCACGCTGGCCAGCCAGAAATTCGGTACGGCAATTCCAATCGTTGCGATCGCGATCAACGAGACGTCCAATACGGTTTGGCGGTAAAGCGCCGAGATAATGCCAGCCGTCAAACCCAGGGATAACGCAAAGATCAGTGCGACAAGCCCCAGTGTGGCGGACACAGGAAAACCGGCGCGAATGACTTCGTTGACCGTGAAGTCTTTCAATTTCGTACTCTTGCCTAGGTCCCACCACCGAAAAGTGCGCCAAAGACGGTCGCCATATTGCCAGTAGATCGGCTTATCCAGCCGGTATTCCTTCTCCATCGCTCGTTTGACGTCCGGCGTCAACTTGCGTTCGCTACTAAACGGTCCACCCGGCGCAGTGCGCATCAAGAAAAACGAGATCGTGAACACGATCCAGAGTGTCAACAGCAGCCAAACGAAGCGCTTGATCAGAAAAGCAATCACTGAGCAACCTCGCGCCGACCGCGCTTGGCTCGCAAGAATGCATCACGCTGTACTTTGTCGATCGATATATCGGCTATCGGATGCATGTCCTGCGAATTGGGATAAAAACCTTTAACGTAGGGCTTCACCAGATGCGTATTGACATAGGCATAGATGGGGATGATCGGCAGTTCGTCCATCAATATCGCTTCGGCCTGTCGCAGTAATTCCAGGCGATGCCCGGCGTCTTGCTCGAATTTGGCCTCGTCGATCAGCTTGTCGTAATCCGGGTTGCCCCAGCCGGTCTCGTTTTGGGGGCCATCGGTGATGAACAGGTCCAGAAACGTGTTGGGGTCTGGATAATCACCGATCCAGCCAGCACGGGCGACGTGATAGTCGAGGCTTTGCGTTGAACTAAGGAAACTGCCCCATTCGAGGCTGCGAATGGAGACCTTTACGCCGAGGTTTTTCTCCCACTGATCTCCAATGACTTCCGCTAATTGCCGATGACTCTTATCGGCGTTGTGCAGGATCTCAATCGTTGGGCATCCCTGGCCTCCTTCAAAACCGGCCTCTGTCATCAAGCGACGCGCGGCCGTAACGTCGTACGCACCGCACTCGGCTGCCTCGTATCCCGGCAACCCGGGTGGGACGAAACTGCGTGCTGGCTGCTGGCCAGCACGCAATAGCTGCGTACAAATAAGCGCCTTGTCGATGGCGCGGTTCAGAGCCTGGCGCACTAATTTGCCGCGGTCCACGGTGACTGTTTTCCCGTCGACAACGCGCTCTACCACCTCCGCATTGAACGGCGCCTTCGTGGTGTTGATGCGGTAAAAATAAATTGTCAGTGTCGCACGGACGTTAAAATCTACACGGTCTTTCAAGTCAGGAATCAGATAAGGAGGAGGTGAAGGCGACCAGTCCAGCTGACCATCGAGATACATATTCAATGATGTGGTCGCCGAACCGACGGCGAATGCGTCAACCGTCTGCAATTTGACATTCGCAGCATTCCAGTACGCGTCGTTCTTCCTTAGGCGGATGCGATCACGAATCTGTCGGCTCTGGATGACAAACGGACCGTTGGTGACGATGTTGTGCGGCTTGGTCCAGTCTGGGAATCCGTACTGTTCGACGCATTTCTGCTGGACAGGGAACGTTGGATAGAACTGCATGAGGTACAGGAAATAAGGCGTCGGTGTCTTGAGTCGCACCTCAAGCTTGTCGTCTGCCGGCGCCTTAATTCCTACTTGATCGAAGTCGAAGAGGACATGCATGCAGTGTTCGACGCCATTGGCTGCGTCCGGTGCTGACTTGCGAAACTTGCGTTCCGTCCCATTGATATTGACGACGAAGATCCAGCTTTCTCGCCAATCTTCTTTCTTCTGATCCGCATCGGGGATATCGTCCGGTGGTTCGGGGGTTTTGTCGACGTCTACCAGTGTGCCATTCAGAATCGTGCCACTCGGAAAGACCTGCAATGGCATCGGACGATCGGTCAATTCAACTGCGACCCGGTCGCCGGGTTCCAGCATGGTCGGTGCTGCGTACTTGGCGGCACCTTCGACATAGTCCGTCAGAAGAAAGCGGTACTGCGATCCCATTTCGGGATGCAAGAACCGTCGCCATGACCAGCGGAAATCATGGGCCGTGACCGGGCTGCCGTCGGTCCACTGGGCTTCGCGACGAATGGTAAACGTATACGTCCGCCCATCCTTCGAGAGGATTCTCTTGGGATCGGCGCTGACCGCCATGGCGGGTCGCGGTTCCAGAGTTTCGGGGTCGGGGCCAAAGAGACCCTCCAATAGCATGCGAATGATCCGTCCCTCCGTGCGCCGGTTACGCGTGCTGGATCGACCGATTCCACCTCGGTCGCGTTATTGAACGCGAAGTCTGCACGTTCGGACGGCGGGAACGAGACGGCCCAGACAGAGGCAAGCAGGATGAATGTCAGGGCGAGATAAGGGAAGAGCGTACGTAGCGACCACTGCATTGCTGAGTTCCAAGCGGACACCCCGCCACATCAACTGGAAAAACCTCAACCGGAAAACCCGCCGTGATGCTCATGACCGCACGGGTGTCAATGGGGTGCGGCAGATAATTTATCATCCTACGCCGCGGCTACGCACCACGCAACCAGCGTGCTAGCATTCCATTACCCCAACGTATGGGTGGCACGATCTTTCGTGGCCAGCATAATAATAGGCCGCCTAAAAAAAATCGTTCCAGCGGCCCGCGGATTACTTCCATCTGTCGTCCAGTTCGGTACAATAGCCACATCCTCAGGAACGACAGGCAGCCATCTTTTTGTATCGCATGATGAAGAATCGGAGGACGTCCTCTCGGTTGCAATCGAAGAGTGGTAACATTTCGGAAGCGCTGCTCAGGACGAGTTAAGGGCTTCACTCATTTCGGTGGTTCTCGCAATTCATATCTAACAAGGAATCCCAACTGTGGCTAATACCGCAACTAGCATGGACAAAAACCTGAATCGCGCACCAAGTGATGGCGTCCCATCGGCGGATGCCATGTCTGGCACGGAAGCAGCAGTACCTTTGATCCAAGACGAACTGGCCAAGGACCTGGTGCGGTTCTTTAAATTGCTGGCCGACGAAACGCGGCTGCGAATTCTGTTTTGCCTTTATCACACCGACGAACTCCATGTTCGCGCGTTGTGCGATCTGCTGCGCTTAAGCCAGCCGGCCGTTAGCCATCACTTGGGTATGTTGCGAACGGCGGGCATCGTGGAACCTCGCCGCGAAGGGAAGCACAACTTCTATCGCATTCTGCCTGGTAGTTGCCAGGACCTTCTGTCGGTAGTGTTCGACGGTATTCCCCGCGGAGATCAGACGGCGACGTTGCGCGATTTGCAGCTGAACTATCGGCCGATGCGTCCTCGGTGATCATCGTTCGTAGTTCCGCCTTTAGACGGCAGTCGGATCTTGTGGGCTTTCGCATCCGAAGCTTGTGGGCTTTCTCATCCGAAGAACGTGTGTTGAAATAGACTGCAAGCGTGTATTTGAGCCGTAGGCGAAGGCCTCGGGTGTTGCAACGTCGCCTTCTAACGCTGGGATGCCCGACGTTAGCATTCGGCTCGTGCTATTTCAAAACACGTTCTAAGGCCGCCTCAAGGCGGTACTACGAACCGTGGCCGAATTCGAGCACCAACGTCATAAGCCGCCACGTCGGCTCGCCGAGCCTCGTCAGCTGGTGGTTGCCTGTTGTCCGTTGCGCAGCAACGTCAACCTGTCGCGGATCGTCCGGGCTGCCGCCTGCGATGGTATCGATCGCCTGATTTGCGCCGGCAACCCTCGGGTGATCGACCGGATCGCCCGGGACGGTCCGGCAAGTATTCAGCTTGAAAAACACCGGACACTGGTACCCGTCTTACGCAAACTGCGTGAAGAGGGGTATCGGCTGGTCGGACTCGAACAAACCACGGGATCGATTGATCTGTACGAGTTCGAGTATTCGATTCGCACGGTTCTGATCGTGGGGAACGAGCGGAATGGGTTGGGTGACGACGTGCTTGAAATCGTGGACGACATCGTGGAAATCCCCGTTTACGGTTTGCCGTTCAGTCATAACGTGGCGACGGCCACGGCCATCGCGATGTACGAGTATTGTCGCCAGTATCCTGACGGCTGATCGGTCGCGTCGCTCTGCTCGCTCAGCAGACTCCCCTCCTGCCGCCGGAAACGAAACCGACGTATTTATCAGCGGCTGCATGGCAGCCTCACGACGTCGCCGGTCCCGGATTGCTTGCCACATGGTTTCGGCGCGGATAGACTCAAGCGTTTGGACACACCTCTAGGGAGCTTGCCGTGCCTGGCACCTGCGTCATCGGTCTGCAATGGGGCGACGAAGCGAAGGGAAAACTGGTCGATCTGCTGACGGAGCAGCACGAAATCGTGGTTCGCTATCAGGGCGGTTCGAATGCCGGCCATACCGTTGTTATTGGCGATCAGACCTACAAGTTGTCCCTGATTCCAAGCGGAATTCTCACTCCGACCGTCCGTTGCGTCATCACGGGTGGAGTCGTGGTGAACCCCAAGGCTTTGTTGGACGAGATCGACGGACTGGTCGGTCGTGGAGTTCAGGTCAGTGATAACTTAATGGTCAGCGACCGAGCTCACCTGATCTTTCCCTGGCATATCGAGGAAGATCGGGCGTTCAATGAATCGACGGCGGATGGCGAGGACATTGGTACGACGCAGCGGGGCATTGGTCCGTGCTATCGCGACAAAGTCGGCCGTTCCTATGCCGTTCGGTTGAACGATCTTTACCGCCCGAAATTCAGAGAACACATCGAGCATATTGTGGCGATCAAGCAGCGATCGCTCGCCGGCTTGAACGGGACGGTCACCACGTCGTTGGATGCTTCGCAAATAGTTGACGAGTACATTCAATACGCCGAGCGGCTGAAGCCGTTTGTCGCCGACACGACCGCCTACCTTTTGAATGCCGTTGAGGATGGGCGGCGCGTACTATTCGAAGGCGCAGGGTTCGCTACTGGACGTCGATCATGGAACATTTCCTTTCGTGACCAGCAGCAATAGTTCGGGCGTCGGTGTTTCTGCCGGTTCAGGCATTCCTGGACGTTATCTTGATCGCGTAATCGGTGTCCTCAAAGCGTACTCAACGCGCGTTGGAGGCGGCCCGTTTCCCACGGAACAAGACAACGACACGGGCCAGCGGTTGCGCGAACGTGGCAACGAATACGGTACGGTCACGCGACGGCCACGCCGCTGCGGCTGGTTCGATGCGGTCGCGGCCCGGTACACGGCGCGGATCAGCGGTGTCGATGAATTGGCGGTGATGTTGTTGGACGTCTTGAGCGAAACGTCCGAATTAAAGATCTGCACGGCCTACGAAATCGACGGACAGCGAACGGTCGATTTTCCCAGCCACGTGGATCAACTGCGCAGCCTCGTTCCGATCTACGAGACCGTCCCTGGTTGGCACGAGGATATCAGCTGCGCCAAGACGCTGGACGACCTTCCGGCGGCGGCCAGAAACTACGTCGACACGATCAGTCAGTTGATCGGCAAACCTGTCACCTTCGTGTCCGTGGGCCCAGAGAGATCCCAAACGATTTTGCCGCATTTGAAGCAGGAGTCTTTGGCCGCTACTGCGTAGCTCGAAACTCGTCGTAGCCCGGAGCTCGGCCTAGCCCGGAACTGTTGTAGCCCGGAACTGTTGTAGCCCGGAACTCGTTGTAGCACGGAACTTGTTCCGTGTACCCTATAAGGACTGACCAATCAAATGACGGTCGCAAAATGATTGTAGGACGGGCACTCCTGCCCGTCACCAGCAGACGGGCAGGAGTGCCCGTCCTATCAAACGCGACAGTTAGTCGCTCGGCAGTTCTGAGCGGTCGGTGGCGGCGATCGGAACAAGTTTCGAGCTACGAGTAATCCAACACTCCATTCCTCCTATCCAACATTCCACGCTCCCCCGATGACGGAATCGAAGTCGACAACATCGTTTGTTTTGCTTGGCCCAGAGGCTTTGGCCGACGTTCCGCGCGCGCAATGGCCCTGCCATATTGCCGTGATTATGGACGGCAATGGCCGGTGGGCGCAACGTCGTGGGTTGCCCCGGATTGAGGGGCATCGTCGTGGGGTGGCGAGCGTTCGTCGCGCCACCGAGGAATGTTCCCGCTTGGGTATCGATCAGCTGACCCTGTATTGCTTGTCCAGTGAAAACTGGAAGTGCCCGCAGGAAGAAGTCGATTTTCTGATGCACCTGTTGGAACAATACATGATCGAAGAACGTTCAACGATCATGGATAACAATGTGCAAGTCTGCACGATCGGCCGGCGCGAAGGTATTCCTGACCGGGTGCAGCGTGAAACCGAACGGACGATCGAGATCAGCCGCTCGAATACGGGCACACGGCTCTGCCTGGCGATTAACTACGGCGGACGCACCGAGCTACTCGACGCGGTGCGTGGAATCGCCGAGGACGTGCGGGCCGGGCAGCTCGATCCGGCAGAAATCAGTGAAGAGACGATTGGCGAAAGACTCTATACGGCGGGAATGCCTGATCCGGACCTGCTGATCCGCACCGGCGGTGAAATGCGGATCAGCAATTATCTCCTGTGGCAGATTAGCTACGCGGAGATCTGGGTTACCGACCGTTGTTGGCCGGAATTCGCGGAACCCGATTTACACGCCGCTATTCGCGACTACGCGTCGCGTGAGCGTCGTTTCGGCGGATTAGGCGGCATTTGATTGGGAGTGTCGTCTAACCGCGACCCAGCGGGTCGCGGTTAAACGAATATTTGCACGAATACTTGAATGGTGGCGCGTTATTGGCGTGCCGCATAACTCGTTGCCGTCTCGACCGTTGCCGTCTCGACCGTTGCCGTCTCGACCGTTGCCGTCTCGACCGTTGCCGTCTCGACCTTGGTGCGGGCAAAAATAAGGGCCAAATACAGTGCTGCGTTGGCGACTCTTATTCGGGACGATTTTTGTGGCTGCGCTGATGGGGCTTGTGATACTGGATCACAATCTCGCTACGCCAGGCGCCCTCCTGTTTCCCCTGGCGATTGCCGTGACGCCGCTGGCAGCTGCCGAAATGTTACGATTGACCAGCGTTCGCGACCAATTGCCGGCTCGCTGGGTCGTCTACCCGGGTAGTCTGCTGGTCGTTGTCGCCAACGGCGTACCGCACTGGTGGCCAGACTATCCCTCCGATTGCCCGTTGGGGATTATGGGCTGGCCGCTGGGCGCGTTTACGGCCGCCGTGTTGTTGGCGATCGTCGGCGAGTTAATTCGTTTCGACAAGCCAGAGGGGCTTGCGAAGAATCTCGCGCTGACCGTGCTGTGCATCGGCTACGCGGGACTGTTCTTGGGTTTCATCGTCCAATTGCGTTTTGTAGGGGGAGCAGCCTGGAATACGGTTCCTTTGATATCGTTGTTGGTGATCGTCAAGGCGAGCGATACAGGCGCGTACACCGTGGGTCGGCTAGCAGGACGGCACAAACTTGCGCCGAAAATCAGCCCCGGCAAGACGATCGAGGGCCTGATCGGAGGCGTGCTCTTCGCCTGCGTGGGCGCCTGGTTCGTATTTGTGGTGATCGGGCCGCGGATCACTGAAGGGGTCGAGCCAGTCGCGGTCTGGCGGTGGATGTTCTACGCACTGATCTTGACGTTCGCCGGTGTCGCGGGCGATCTATCCGTTTCGCTCTTGAAGCGTGACTCCGGTTACAAAGACTCCAGTACCTGGTTGCCCGGCTTGGGGGGCGTCCTGGACATGATGGATTCGCTATTGGTCTCTGCCCCGGTCGCCTGGTTTCTGTGGATCGTATTGTTTCGTTCGTAGTGACCCGATTCATCGGGTCCCGTAGCACGGAACTTGTTCCGTTGGTGCGGCCTTATGGCACGAGCCCAACAGAACAGTTCCGTTCTACCAGTAAGCCGCAGGTGGCACGCCCACCAGGTCCCGTTCGGCAAGCCGGACCTACTCGGAGGATTGCCACGCATTCCGCAGGTTTCCGAGCGGTTTATGCACGCGGTGTCGATCGTGCGTTTTATGCTGATATAAATGCCAGCTGGGCATCGAAAAATTTCACCCTCATAACCTGTTAACCGATGGCTGCTTAGGTAATATGGCTCGCTTCTGTCTGGTACTTTGCGGCGAGGATTAGGTATAGTTGTCTATTGAACGCACTAGGGATCCATTTGCGGCGGCTACGAGGCCGGCGTTTATTTGTTGATGATCGAAGAAACCCTTTCGGTTATATCTCCTGACTCTTTGTTGCCGCTGTTCGGTGCACGCGACCAGCATGTGCGGCAGATCCGGGATTCTCTCGGTGTGAATGTCACGGCCCGTGACGGCAAAATCCATGTGGCGGGCGACAAGAAGGCCGTACGCCAGGCGACCGCGGTAATCGAACAGCTGCAGAGGCAGTTGAAGCGCGGCGGAGCGATTCTTCCCGACGACGTCAATCATGCATTGCAACGCGTGACGGGCAACAGCCAGAACTCCGGGCAAGAACCTGCGATCGAAGTGATGCAGGCATGTCGCCAGATTCGCCCCAAGACCATCGGTCAAAGTGAATACCTGCGGGGGATTGAACGGCATGATTTAGTGTTTGCCACAGGTCCCGCCGGCACCGGCAAAACATTTCTGGCCGTTGCCATGGCCGTTTCCGCTTTGCGACGCCAGGAAATTCGCAAAATCGTCCTGGTGCGACCGGCCGTCGAGGCGGGTGAAAGTTTGGGATATCTGCCAGGCGATATTCAGGCCAAGATCAATCCCTACCTGCGGCCGCTCTTGGATGCACTTCGCGAAATGATTGATTTCGATCACTTCAATCGTTATACGCAGGAGGGGGTAGTCGAGGTAATTCCGCTCGCCTATATGCGAGGCAGAACGTTAAATGATGCATTCATTATTTTGGACGAGGCCCAAAACACGACGGTTTCGCAGATGAAAATGTTCCTGACTCGCATGGGGACGGGATCGAAGATCGTTGTAGCGGGAGATGATACTCAGGTTGATCTTCCCCAAAACCAGAAAAGCGGTCTTGTGGACGCTATTTCTCGTCTGCGCCATATCAAAGGTTTCTGTCGAATCGAGTTGACCGAAGCAGACATAGTGCGGCATCGATTGGTGCAGGACATCGTCCGCGCGTACGAAGACAAGCCAGGCGCGCGACGCGGCAAAGGTAAGCAAGCGTGAGCACAGGCAGTACGAAGAAGGCCCGTAGTCTCAGGGTGGCCGGCCGAAATCCGGTTCCGAAGATGTCGGTTCACGTCTGGGAAACGTTGCGTCGAGGCGACGTGATCGGACGTCTGGTGCTGTGTTTACTGGCCGCCGTCATTATGGCGATTCTGACGCGGGCTTGGGTACCGCCCTTTCCCTACCGCGAAGGCTATACGCCGCCGCGCAATATTGTGGCCCACGTCGATTTTACCGAGCCGAATGCGACGGAGGTTGACCGTGCACGCGAGTCCGCCAAGCGTCAGGCGCGTCAGGTCTATATCAACGATCCGCAATTGCTGAAGGAAGTGCGCGCCGGTTTACGCAAGGATGTTGCTGGTTTACTGGAGGCCAAGGAACTAGATGACGTGGCGGCCGAGGTTTGGGGAAGGTTTGTCGCACCGACAACGCCGCGCGTCGATGCCGAGCGGCCTGGCGACTTCCAGCGGCGGCAGGAAGCCTGGAATCGGCAGTTTGAACACTTTCGGTTCGCGCTTTCCGACGATGGTCGCTTGGAATTCGACAGGGCGGTCAAGCGTTCTTTTGAAGAGCTGGAGAGGTTCGGGTTATTCGAGGAACGGGATGAGTCCAATCGGCAATATCCCGGCAATCCCGAAGAGATTTTCGTCTATCGCGGGGATGAATGGGACGCTCGACAGCTGGTCGAAGTCCGCGAGGTCGTGATTGCGTTCGCCAAGTCCAAGCTTCTCGATCGGCTGCGCCGAGAACTTGAACCGTTGGAAGTGCAGGTTGCCGAACGGTTACGACGTCGTGCCAGACAAAATTATGTGCTGGATCCACAGCCGATCATCGACTTGCGAACCAGGCTGTTGGAGGGCGTGAAGACGGTGGCAGATTCCGAGTCGTTTGACGAGCAAACGGCAAAGCTGTGGCAAGACTTCCTCCCTCGCAATCCGAAAGTGTCGGAAGATCGCCCGGTAGAAGAAGGGAAGCCGGAACAGCAATTCGAGGACTTCCGCACGGCGCTCAGCGAACAAAACTTGCGAGGCCAGCTGGAAACCGCAATTGCGGCGGCACTAAAGGGGTACGAGCAGCAGGGACTGCTGGTTGAATTGAAAAGCGGTGAGGATATTCCTGAACAGAATGACCAGGAAATCATTGTCATCTCCGATAAGGACGGTTCACAAAGACAGATCGTCCTTGTGGATCAGGTGCGTTTGGCCAGCACCCTTCCGGTACGGCGCGAACGACTGGAACAGGATCTGAAATCCTTGGTGGTCGCAGAACATATCTACAATTGGCTGGATCGCCAGTTGCCTGCCGCGGTGACTTTGAGGTATCGGGAGGCCGCGCCCGCCGAAGACGCGGTGCGAGCGTCGGCGCTGGGTGACCTTGCCTATCACTGGTTGGCAGACCGATTGCCTACGACATTGACGCTGGACCCGAACCGCACGGGAGATATTCAGGACGAGGCGGCTGCGAACGTCAATGAACGAGAACACGATACCCAGTTTACCTCTGGTAAAGACACACTGGCGCTAGCGGGCGAGCCGCTGGACGAAGTCACGGTGGAACGACTGCAGGAAGAGAATCAAGCCCGCATTTCCGGGTTGCTTACCGTCGAAAAGGTGCGACGTTTTACGGCCGTGATCGGAATGTATCTGGCCCTCTACACGCTGTGCGGGCTGTTTATCTATTTCCGGTTTCCCGTCCTGTTGTCTGACATGCGGCGGTTCAACGGCCTGCTGGCCCTGGCGTTGATTACGGTAGCCAGCAGTTACTGGCTGGCAGGCTGGAAGGCAGAACTGATTCCACTTCTCTTGTTCGGCATGACGGTTGCCCTTGCGTACAACCAGGAACTTGCACTGTTACTGTCCGCCGCAGTCGAGCAATACGTAATCGGTCCAAAGCAGCACAAAAACA
>CAWJNN010000085.1:0-8211 GCA_963844115.1 uncultured Planctomycetales bacterium
TCCATAATACGGATGCCGAAGGGAGACTCGTGTTGGCGGACACCTTGGATGTCGCCGTCGAACAGGGTGCCGCCAAAATCATCGACCTGGCAACCCTAACCGGTGCCTGCGTCGTCGCATTGGGCGAGAATATTGCAGGCGTCATGAGCAACGACGATGACTGGTGCCATAAGGTGATGGAAGCGGCAGAAGCCGTCGGTGAAACGGTGTGGCAGCTGCCGATGTTCGACGAGTTTGCCGACCAGATCAAAAGCAAAGTCGCCGACATCAAGAACACGGGCACTGGCCGCTGGGGCGGTGCGATGACCGCGGCCAAACTCTTGGAACGATTCGTCGGCGACGTTCCTTGGACCCACATCGACATCGCGGGCCCTGCCTTTGCGGAAAAACCACTGCCCTGGCTGGACGGCGGTGGCACGGGCGTCATGGTTCGCAGTCTGGTCGAGGTCGCCCGACACTGGCCCAACGAATAGCCACGCCTGCCGAACGTCTTGCGCGTCGCGGAATCTCCAGAGCACTCCGAATCCAATGGAAGAGGAGAGCAAAGGGGACAGCGACATATATTCGATCTTTGCCTTCTTCTAACATTCTTGTTCCCTTCTAACACTCTTGTCGTTTTGTAAGGTCTTCAGCGACTTGAAGGAGGTGATTTCTCCTTGTGCTACTCAGCACGTCGATGGTGGGCGCACTTATGGCGGTCGTATCGTTCGCAACGAGTCGATTCTGTATAGACCTCCCGATCCAACCGGGCAGCAATTAATTCCCCGATCGACTTCTGACGTCGCAAGAACAGTAGTCTAGACTTCAGTAGTCCCAACATGTGGCAGCGAGAGTAATTGGATCAGCGACCTTTTTTGCTGAGGATTCCGTAATGCGATCTTGGCTCCTGTGCCTACCTGTCCTGTTTGCAGCCGCTTCAGACGCCCATGCCAGAGTCTGGACGAGCGCTTCTGGAGAATTCCAGTTCGAAGCCAGTGTCGTTGCGATCGGCCCAGACGTTGTTCGCTTACAGTTCAAACAAGACGGTTCCGTCCACGATCTACCGCTGACGGCGTTGAGCAGCATCGACAACAAGTACATTCGCGAAAACGCTCGTCAGCACGGGTCCACCGGAAGCCCTACCGACGTATTTTATGCGTACCAGTCGGCCTTGTTGCGTGCGCGTTCTTTTCGCCAGGTCACGAAATATTTCAGCAAGCGAAAACAAGATTGGTGGAAAGACCGTGATACCGACGAACGCAAGGAGTTGGCAAGCCTCCAGGGATTCTATATCGACGAAGCCGACGTCACTGGCGAAAGCATTGACGGCAATACTGCTCGCATCAGTGTTCGAGGCAAGGGCCGCGTAAGCAGCGGTAAAATCAAACCGGCCTATGCCAAGATCACGATGGTCAAGGAACGCGGTATTTGGAAAATCGACGAAAAGAATATCTCCATTGGCGACCGTGGCGTTATCCTTATTCCCCAGAGCAGATAAGCTCGACAAGCTGGGAATGCAGAAGTGCCTGGGCCTCAAGCAGGCCAATCGCTGTTAGCTCGCTTCGCATTAGTGTCGTTTCGACATGCAATCTATTCGCAGCCTGGCTTGAGGGTTGCCGGGAGTCGTGGTCGCGTCCAGCCGCCAACCGGCACACAACCATTGGGCGGCCAGAAGCCACCACGCCGATCGCCGCGAGGCACTCTAATTTGTCGAGTTTCCAAAGCACAGGGCCGCCGCTTCCGGGCATCAGAATGACTATCTGATGAGGCCACTTCTCGCCGAACAAGTGGCCTCAACGGTCTGCTCGGCGCAGACCGCCAAGTAGGTGATTTCCAAGGACGGAGGCTCTATACTGGTGGACCTGTTATGCTCCGGACGCCCCGGATTGCAACGGAAAACTTCATCTCTGCGGGAGACACCGTGATGGCGACGTACATACTTCCTAAACCGCGAAGATTGAAAAGGGCCAGCAAGAAGCAGGTGCTGCTGGTTGCCAACGGCGATCTTCGGCTGTCGGCCAATCAAAATTGTTGGCCCGCACAAAAGGAAATGGAAAATTCGCTGGCCGCGGCCGTATCCCAACTCGATCACACCGTCGTTCGCGCTCATCCTTATAAGAAATCCGAAAAGCACGGCTTTATCGGGTCGCAAAAGGAAGGCATGGACGTTTTCGCGGGCATTGACCCTGATGCCAAACTGATCGTGGCTGAAGCGGTCTGGCAGTACTCGCACCACTTGCTACACGGCTTGATCTCGCATCGCGGTCCGATCCTGACCGTTGCGAACTGGTCCGGAACCTGGCCCGGCCTGGTGGGGATGCTGAATCTGAATGGCTCATTGACCAAGGCTGGAGTGAAATACTCGACACTCTGGGGCGAGGATTTTCAAGACGAAGGATTCCTCCGCAAACTCCAACAGTGGTTGGAAACGGGAACGATTAAGAATCCCACTTCGCATGTGAAATCGTTCCGTCGGATCAGCGTACCATCGCGCCAGCGCACGTTGGGCCAGGCCTTGGCAGAACAACTGCAGCGGGAAAAGGCCATCATGGGCGTTTTCGATGAAGGCTGTATGGGAATGTTCAACGCGATCATTCCGGACCACCTTTTGAACCCGACCGGAGTCTATAAGGAGCGGCTCAGCCAGTCCGCGCTCTACTTCGGCACCAACCAGGTCAAAGACGCCGAAGCCCGTGGCGTGCGCAGGTGGATGGAACAGATGGGAATGAAGTTCCAGACCGGGCCCCGTCACAAGGATCATTTGACGGACGCCCAGATCCTGCTGCAGTGCAAAATGTATATCGCGGCCGTGCGAATCGCCGACGAATACGGCTGTGACTGCATTGGCATTCAATACCAACAGGGCCTGAAGGATTTGCTACCTGCCAGTGACCTGGTCGAAGGAACTTTGAACAATACCGACCGACCGCCGGTCAAGAGCGCCGATGGCCGGCGAGTCCTCTACGCGGGACAGCCCCTGCCCCACTTCAACGAAGTGGACGAGTGCGCGGGACTCGACGGTCTGATGACCTACCGCCTACATAAGGCCATGCGGCAACCGGTCGAGAACACTCTGCATGATTTGCGGTGGGGTGACTGGGACCGGTCCGGTACGGTCGATGACTACATCTGGGTCTTTGAAATCAGCGGTTCGCGCGCCCCCGCTCATTTCATTGGCGGGTGGAAAGGTGCCACAAGTGAACGACAGCCTTACATGTTCTTCCCGTCCGGTGGCGGAACGGTGAAGGGAATCTCGAAACCCGGCGAAATCGTCTGGTCGCGGATCTTCGTAGCCGGTGACAAACTCAATATGGACCTTGGCCGTGCGAAGGTCGTCAAATTGCCGCTCAGCGAAACGCAACGACGCTGGGACGCCACGACACCCCAGTGGCCCATCATGCACGCAGTCACTTACGGCGTGACGCGCGACCAAATGATGGCGCGTCACAAGAGCAATCACATTCAAGTGGCCTACGCCCGAACTGCCGAAGCGGCGGACGCCGCCCTGCTGGCCAAAGCGTCAATGGCCGCCGCATTGGGAATGGAAGTCGCCGTCTGCGGCACTCGCAAAAACGACGAAGCCTGGTAGTGCCAGGCAGTCCGCTACCCTCTAAGAACGTGTTTTGAAACTTTGCACATCGTCCAGGGCCATCGTACGAGTTTTCAAACGCGTTGTAAGTTCTTTCCTAAGAATCGTCATCCGCGCCGGTTGGCGACGGCGGATCGCGTTTTCCACGTTTCGAGTTGAGCAGCAGCTTCCACGCGCTCAGGAACGCAATCGTACATGCCAGCGCGATCCCGGCGCCTGGCCAGCTTTTTCGAAACAACAATACACCCAGCGCCAAAATGCATCCCCAAACGAAAATCGCCGCCATAATGGCGTTCATCATCTTCTGTGATTGTTCGTCAGGTTCGTGCATCGGTTACTCACAACCCGCATGACCGGAATGCCTGACGGTGCCCGTCCGACGTCCGGCCCGATTGTTATCAAAATGATTCTAACGACATCGTCTCGACGGCGCTTTCCGGCGAACCCCAGCGAGCAGCATGGAGCGAAAACACGCATCAAACCCTTTCATGGTTGGACGTTAGCGCGTCGCAGCCGTCCCCTGGCACGTCGCCTGCATCATTATCGGTCGCGAGGGGCCCGCCAGCCTGGTTGCAAGTAGCGATCCTCTCTTTTAACTGTTCTCGTCCAAGGAGAAAACCTATGAAACGAATTCTTATGGCGCTCGTCGTAACGGGTGCGATCGCCTGTTTGGGTGCTTCGGCAACGACGGCCAGTGCCGCCGGCTGTGGATACGGCAATGGTGGTTACGGCTATGGCGGTCACGGCTATGGCGGTCACGGCTATGGCGGTCACGGCTATGGCGGTCACGGCAACGGTTACGGCCGTTCGTACAATAGCGGCTACGGTGGTCACGGCTACTATGCCAACCCCCACCGTGCCTATCGCGCGAGCGGCCCCTACTATGGGCGGCCCTATTATCAGAGCTACAACCACGGCTACCAGCCCCGCGGACGATCGTACATTTCGTTCGGTATCGGATTCTAAAGAATCGACCCGGATCGTCTTGAAATAGCGCGGGTCCGCAACTCAATGCGGACCCGCGTTTTTGTTTGCCGATCTACAAGCAGTCCGGCGGTTGTCACGGCGTGCCGGCCCGTCAATCTTTGGACGCTGGCCTTACGACGTGCAACAACGATTCAACGGATGGGCGATCGGCCGGTCCGGTGCCAACATGATGCAACCGGACGATACCGGACGGGTCAATCAAGACGTCGCCTCCCAGCTGCGTAATATCGCCCGTGGGACGGCGTGGCAGACGACCCCTTGCGATCAATTTGAAGTAAACAGACCAGGAGGCCGGGCCCAAGACATCCCATCGACTCCCGGCGCCCATGGTGAAAGCCTGGTACAGCTCGCGCTTCTCGTCGATCAGCAAGGGCCATGGAAGTTGAGTCTCATCCACGTACCGCCGCGCCGGTGACGCACCTTCAAAAGTCACGACCAGCACGCGCAAGCCCACCGTTTGAATAGCGTCGGCCTGCTGTTGCAACTGCAACACGTGTTCACGGCACGGGAGTCACATCAAGTGCCGATGGAAAACCAACAGCAGCCAATCGCCGGCGTAATCTTCCAGCCGATGCCGCTTACCAGAGGTATCGGGTAGGGAAAACGCTTTTGCCTTTTGGCCGACCAGGGACCCCATCGGAACTTTAACCTGCTGTGACGGTTAATTCACCCCGTCACAGATTCTAGCTCATACTCCCCCGTCGAGGCCAATACGCGTTCGGCGATCTCCTCGCGTAGAATGTTGACGTCGTCCTCGGCTTGAAACCCAATCCGAGCGGTTCGGCCGCTTACACTCAGCAGCTTCACCACGATACGACCGTCAATGATCACGTTCTCTCCCACACGTCGCTTAAGAACCAGCATCCGTTGACCCTCCTAATTCGCGGCACCCAGAAGTTTGCGTGAAAGTGAGCAACTCCGCACGTTGCGACTCCACGACCCCAATTACACAAGGCCAACGTACGGACAGTGGGTTAAGAATTGATGTTGTGCCGGTTAAGAACAGGTGGCCGAACGATCGATTTTGTGAGAACGTATCGCTGGGCGTGGTGCGCGATCTTGGGGACTCTTTCATCCCCTGAGCGATATTGGCAAAATAACCCGCTACCGATCCCACCTGAGTCGTTTGCACGAGGAGTTCAATCAATATGCAGTTTCTCGCTCATATTACGCATATCGAGCTGCCGCTTGGCATTCTCTTGTTCTTTGGTGGCTTTGCCACCGGCGCCCTCGCCGTCTTTCTGTACCAGCGGCGGAGAACACCCAGGCAGCGACGGTAAACCCGCGAATCCGCCCCAGCGGTAGATGGATGTTTGCCGTCTATTCCTTTACGCGGGCGTAAGAGGGTACGGGTGCCTTTGGATCAAGGGATAGTGCTTTATCAAACGCTGCCTTCGCATCTTCCGCGTCGCCAGCGACTACCGCGACTTGACCTCGCCACGCCCAATCAGCTGCATTCTGACGACCATCTGTGGTGTATTTTCGTGCAATGTCATGGGCTTCATCAAAGCGATATGCGTCGAAAAGAGCCTTGGCCAATGCGCTGGTTGCCATCGCCTTTCAATCCTTCGACGGAAGCGTCAAGTTCTTTCCACGTTTTTGCATCAAAGAGCGTAACCGTGAATCGCAATCTGATTGCTACGGGCCAGGCACGATTCTCGAAGACTTTCCAGCCATTCTTCGTGCGGCGCAGTCGGTACACTTCGTCCACTGAACCTGGTCAACTTTGCGGTTTCGACCCATGTTGCCGCTTGAGCAGATCGTGCGCCTCCCGCTCGAGTTCGCCCCGATGTTCTTTGATCTCACGACGCCGAACGCGATAGTCTGCCAGGCCAGCGAGCACGGCGGGTCCGCGCAGGATCGCCCAACCCCCAAAGAACAGAAAATAAGCGGCAAGTAGTCCCTGAAACAATCGAGGCACGGCGATGTGCACCGCAATCGCAAAGACCGTTGCAGCTGCCAGCGTAAGGACCATCACTCTGCGAATGCTAAATTGGCGCTGGCTGGTCATCGTCATCCACCGATAAAACAGAGAGTATCCCCGCCAGGAATCGAACCTGGAACCTTCGGATTAGAAGTCCGACGCTCTATCCAATTGAGCTACGGGGACTTAACGAAATCATCCTATCCCAAAGACCCTGGTGTCGCCAAGTTGGTTCGACAATTGATCCCTTTTCGGGAATTTGTTAGCTGACTAACCTAGTCGTCCGCCAGAAAGTGCGAAGATGTTTACGAGATACTCGGTCGTTTTTCGTGGAGTGGGATCATCATGAATCGTTTTTACGCTCTTATCGTTTTGCTGCTGCTGGCGGCAGCGGTCGCTTTCAATCATGACCAGGTCGCCGAGGGACAAGTTCAGGGATCCGACAGGCGGGGCGTCCAGCAGCAAGGTTCCGACCAGCGCGGTAGCGTTCAACAAGGAAGCGATCAACGCGGTTCGGCGCCCAAGCAACAACAGGCGCCGTTCGAAGATCGGTTCTGGAACTATCTAACTCGGGGCAAAGTCCCGTATCGTCGCTGGAATTCATGGCCGGGCAAGACCGAGATGTATGCGGGCCAATCGCCACATGGCGCCTTTCTGAGAATGTACGCCAACAGCAAAGCGGTTCAGAATACGAACAAACCTGGCGACGGATCGGTCATCGTCAAAGAAAATTACGCGGACGACAAAAAAACCCTGACGTCCGTCACCGTCATGTACAAGACGAAGGGCTATGATCCCCAGCATGGTGATTGGTACTGGGTCAAATATTCGCCAGACGGATCCGTAGCGCACACTCCCCCGAATAAGGGCAGCCAATTGATTAAGGGCCGATTTGCCAGCTGCATTCAATGTCATGCCAGCGCTGATGGCGGTGACTTCGTTTATGCCAATGACTGACACACGTGGTGCTATTGCTCTGCCAGCCATCGATTGATGGCTTAAATGTAAGACGGGCACTCTTGCCCGTCGTTGTTCTGGACGGGCAGGAGTGCCCATCTTACTCATCAAAGCACGCCTGACAGAGCACTAGTCACCAGCACCAAAGCGGGGCGCAAGGGCAGGGGTCGGTCGTCGAGATCGATGATGGCATGGGGCGGACCAAGTCCCCTGGCATTTGTTCGTGAAAAATTCTATAGTCGCCGGCCCTTATCTGTAGCCGCCGCGCTCGTCACGCTGTCCCGCCGCGGCGGGCAACGATTGTTCGCGCCGTCGAGAATAGACGTTCGTCGAAAGAAAGGATTCGATCGATGTCCCGATCCTGGATAATTGTCTGTGCCAGCGTACTGTGCGTCGCCACGATCGCGGGCTGTTGTTGCCGAGGCGGTAAACGGTGCGGAGTCTTTGCACCCTGCGCATGCGGTTATACGTACCCTCATTTCGCTGCACCAACCTATACGGAGCCTGCCCCGATCGTCCCCTATTCGGGTGGCGATCCTTACTACGGCGAACAACCGGTCATCGAAGGGCCTCTTCAGCCTTCGTATTCACCACCAGCCGGTACTTCGACAATGCCAGCACCTGGGCCATCGTACAGCTCGCCCCGGGTAGGCTCGGGAACTCGATAGGTCGGCAACACACGATCGTCGTGTGCCGGATAGTAGTGTGCCAGATTTCACGCAGAGGCCGCTCGGTTTTTGGGTAGAATCTCATACGCCGATGGCAGCCTCTAGTT
>CAWJNN010000086.1:0-60930 GCA_963844115.1 uncultured Planctomycetales bacterium
CTGAAGACCACGCCGATCGCTGCTCCCCGCTCGTTCAGCAGCGGCCCACCGGAATTGCCCCCGCTGATCGGTGCGTCGAAGTCGATCATTTGATCCGAATACGGTCCGCCCCACGCCCAGGTAGTACCGATTGCTCGGACATTGCCTGAGCAGGACACCAGCCCAGCTCCGCGCGGATTGCCCGCCGCCACGACCGTATCGCCGATTTTCACGACCGCGCTATTGGCCAGCGGAAAAGGCGTGAACGTTCGGTCGGCATCGATCTTGAGTAGCGCCAAGTCCAGATTCCGCGGCGCGGCGACCAGCCGCAGGGGATACGCCTTGCCGTCGGCGAACCTCGCAGTGCGGTGGCCTTCCACTTCGATGACGTGGCGGGCGCTGATCACGTAGCCCGACGTGGTGACAATCAGCCCTGACCCGGTCGCCCGGTTCGTGCCGCCCAGTGGCGTCTCGATCAGCACGGTCGATTCCTTCCAGTCGTGCGTCGCCTGATCTTCCCGCACGGTGCCGGTTGCGCCATCGCCGCCGGCCGCTTGCCGTTCGTCCGCCGTCGCCGTCAAGCTGACCGGTAGCCAGCACCACAAGGCAGCGAGCGCGATCACCAGCTGCGGCGTCGTGCGAAACCAATTCATTGGCGCAATTCCGACGGTTGCGATGGTAGTTCGCAGTGAGATTTTCGCAGTCGGCGGCATGAGTCCCCTCGATTTCATTCGGATCGGCACGTGAACAGGTCCTCCACGGACACCGTGGCACGATCCCCGGCGCAAGGACCTGGACTCGCCGTCTGCCAGGCATCTGTCGTTAGAGCAAATCACTTTTATTCGTGGCTGCGGCATCCTGCCGCAGTAGTGTAATTGTGCTGCGGCAGGATGCCGCAGCCACGCACGTATTTTCGTAAGTTGCTCTAGTATCATAACCACGCGATCATGGGTCGCGATAGACACGCAGGATTCGGCACGAACGGTCCGCGACCCCATCGGCGCGCTTGCCGGCGTCAAAAAGGGTGACAGGTTGATCGAGCTAAACGGGCAGACCCTGAACGACGGCGTGGATTGGTATCTGTCAATGATCGAGCTCCGCGCAGGAGTTGCGGCTGTCCTACGAGGGGCCCGATATTGAAAAACAGGTTGTGCCGGCCAAGGCCTTGTTCCACGCCGCTGATACTTCGATCATCCCGTCGCTTCTTGACCCAGTATCGACCGTTAAATGAACAGCGATCCCCTTCGGTCCGGTCACAGCGTGAATCATTGGGTCGGCCTTTCAAGTAACGAACGTGTCGACCCGGCCGGCTGCGCCAGCGGAGCATACCAGTATGCCGTGCTGCCCCAGATCGGGCGCGTGCGACGGAGCAGGTCGGCGCCCGCCTGATGGCCCATCTGCTCTTCGACGACGCGAATGTTCTTGTGGAACTGGAAGGCGTCGTTGAGGTGAAACGAGTAAACAGTCGCGTGGCCGGGGCGCACGGTGACAAAGCCAGAGATGGCCTTGCGATCGAAGCCACCATATCCACTGTTGAAGTATTCCTCGCTGCCGGTACCGTGGTAGCTGGGCGGCCAATTGTCTTCGTCGGTCCAAATCAGCCAGTCGCCTTCACCCCACCAATCCGCATGCGGCCAGGCGACGTGGAGCAACGCGCCCACATACTTGCCGCGGCCGCGACGATCCAGGACCACTTTGCCCGGTACGTTCTTGGGTCCGAACTTGGGCGTGTCTGGCCCGGCGGCACGCTCTTCGGTCCAAGTGGTGTGAAATCGGCCCCAGCGCTCCGGCAGCGATTCGCGCCTTTCCACGTCAAGACGAAGCTGCAATCTTTCGATTGTCACCGCCGAGCGGTTCTCCAGCGTGAAAATCGCACCCTTGGCAAACGGCATGGGAAAACGTGCGTAGGCTTCGGTATCCGTTACGCCCAGCACAAGGGAATTGAAATTCGAGCTGTATCGGAAATTTTTTCCATGGGGTGGCGGCGGATCTTTCCCCATGACGATGTCAACCGAACTGAGCCGCTTGTCGTGGCCACTGTCGGCGTGACCGAAAAAGTAGCCCAAGGGCACGTCCACGCTGGGTGACTTGGCTCCGTCCCATGTCATCTGCAAGCGCAACTTTCGCAGCACCTCGGGTGTCGCCGGCCGCACGCCCACACGCATTTGCCGGATGACGCCACAGCCGGGCACGGCGATGCGGGCAGTCTTACCGGGTTCCATGCGGATTACTTTCTCGACGGTCCATGCGGGAGGCTCCTCCGGCGGGTTCGATTCGGCCTTGAGCCAAGAGCGGCACGTTGTGTTCATCTCGTGCATCTCTTCCTCGCTCAAGGGCATGCTGATGCTTGCTACCTTCGTCTGTTGCGGATAGGTCGTGTAGGTGATTTGCCACCAGCCAGCCCAATGATGGTTGATCCATCCTGGCGTGCCGTACCTCGGATTGACCAGTTGCACGCGGCAATGTTTGGCAAACGGGATCGGGGCCAGGCAGCCCGGGTAGGTTTTCCAAAAAATCAACGGGTACGGGAAGGGACCGTTGCGGGCGTTGAAAAACTCGGGAAGTGTCAAATCAATGACCGGCCGGCTGTCGCCATCCAGAAAAATCTGGATCCGCGTGTCGGCTTCGTTTTGGGTGAAACGCCGCTTGGTTGCGTGATCCAGGTTGCAGGCAAAAATGCGGTGAATGCATCCCGGTCCGTCCACGTCCAGCAGGACGTTTCGACCGTCTTTGGTAATTCGCTTGAAGTCAAAGCCATCCTCGTTCCCGCCGCTGCGGTCCCACGTGCTGGACGTGGCCGTGTGCGACTGTTCAAGCTCCGGCATGTGGTCGACTGATCGCAGCCGGCGGAGAAAATAGCTCACGTCACGGACTGGCTCGGTTGGCCCGGCCGCAGTCGGCTGCCCAAATCCGCAGAGAACGAGACAGAACAGGAACCATCGCGCCGTTACATTCATCGAGTGCGTCTTTCTTTTTGGGAACATTAAGTTCGCCGCTGAACATCGACGTCGGTTCGCCGCTTTCGGCAAGCGTCTTGGCCAGCGTTCCGATCGTTCGCTTCCGCGGCCGGTCAGGTCGATTTCCTTCCGCTTCGGGTCGTCCGTCGTCAACGCCTGGCTATCACCGGCGAGCTTCTGCGACTGCCTGAGCAACGCGAACATCCGCTCGAGCGTCTCGGCATGCTCCGGATCCGCCGCGAGATTGTACATCTCGTGAGAGTCGTTTTGCAAATCGAATAACTGGCTGTAGTTGATCTGCGGGTACTGGATCAGCTTCCAGCGCCGATCACGGACAGTGCGCATGATGTTTAGAAATGGCAAAAAGACCGACTGGCGGAGATGCGCCTTCTCGCCGGTCCAAAGCGGCTTGATATCGTAGCCGTCGAGGCCATCGGGCGGACTGACTTCCGTGAGACCGCAGATTGTCGGATACAGATCGTATAGATACGTGAACGCGTCGGAGCTTTTTCCAGCGGGCACGCCGGGTCCGGCGACGATCAACGGGCACCGCATACTGTGTTCGTAGACGTTTTGCTTGCCCAGCAACCCGTGACTGCCTAGCGCCAGTCCATGATCGGAGGCGAAAATGACGTAAGTATTATCCGCCTGCCCAGATCGTTCCAACGCAGCGAGGATGCGTCCGATCTGTTCGTCCATGTGGGTGATAAGGCCGTAGTATTCGGCAAGCTGGTCGCTGATTATTTCACGAGTGCGCGGCCAGGCGGCGAGATTCTCATCACGCCCGCCCGCCATGTGACCGTTATCGAAGGGATGCTGCGGCAGGAAATTAACAGGCAACGGCGGGCGCTTGTCATAGTACATCTGTCGGTATTTTAGTGGTGGTTGCCTGGGGTCGTGCGGGGCGGTGAGCGCCACGTAGCAAAAGTAAGGCTTGTCTGCGCGATGCGACCGCAGAAAGTCCACCGCGGCATCGGCAAACAACTCGCTGGAGAACTCCTCGCCAACTCGCTCGTTGACCAGTTTGCCGTCCACGAGGTCTTTCAACGGCACTCTCGTATGGTCCGACATGCCGCCGAAGAATGCAGCTTTGCCCTGTTGAAACGAACGCACAAATGAACGGTGTCCGTTATGCCATTTACCTGTCCCGAAGGTGGTGTATCCGTTCTCGCCGAGCAGGGATCCCAAGGACCGCGCATTACTCATGTCGTTCTTGACGTGGAACCAATTACGTCCGGTGTGCAGCATTGGCTCGGCTAGGGAGGCAAACAGCCCCGCTGTTTCCGCCAAAGCAATAGTTGGAGCGAAAGCTGAAACCGCGGCGGGCGAGAGAATCCAGATTCGGCGTCTGAATATGTGGATTGCCCCACGCCGCGATGGTGTCGGCCCGTTGGTCATCGCTGTAAATCAGCAGGATATTGGGACGGTCACCGCTGGCCGCTTCTGCGGCGAACGCATTTTCCCCGCGCGTGAAGGCAGCCATTAACGCGACCGCAATGAGAAAACGGGCTGATGATTTACGTTTCATGTTGATGGTCATTCTGCTTTCTACATTGTTTCTGTGTGATTACGGCGCGACGGCTCAGCATCTGTTGGCCTTCGGTTTGGTTACTCTCATCCATTGTGTACACACCACGCTTTCAAGGCCGGAACAAGTCTGATCAGGACGTAAAATAACCTAAGATGCGCCGCCCGTGCAAATAGAGGTGGGTTGCGTATCATCCAAGGCAAACAACTGAAAAAGGACGGAAAAGGGAAGACAGCAGCTGGGGTCGTCCGCCAACTACGCTCGTAAAGGGTGGTTGCATTATTGAGACCTCACTATTAGAACCGGTTGGCCGTCGGTTTCAACGAGAGATAACCGAATTCGGTAGAAGTCGTGTGAATGGCCGCCACTTCTGTTTCGATCCACAGACACTCGGAGTGTCCAGTCGTGTTACACGCGCCAAAGCAAGCGCGGCATCATTGCGGTCACAAACCTCAGCTCGTGTCCGCCACCCGAGATCTTTCTACAATCCGGCTTGTTTTGCTGTCGGAGGCCTTTGTCTTGTTGGTTGGGTGTCTGCCCCAGGCTTTCGGCGAAGAACAGGCCAGGCCCCAGGATGAAAAGTACTCCTGGCAGAGCCTCTTCGACGGCAAGATGTTGAAGATCTGGAAGGTGACCAAATTCGGCGGAGAAGGGCAAGTGGACGCCAAGGACGGCACGATCGATTCGACGAAATGAAATTTGTAAAACAAAGCCTTAAGTCTGGACTCAGCGTGTCGCGGCGTTGCACAAAACATAGAAGGGTGAAAAACGTGTATCGATGCAACCTGGCTCTCGCAAACTTTATTCTCCTGCTGGCCGCATCGGGAGGCTGTGTTGAGCAATCAAACCCCGGGTCCACGCCTGCGGACCCGCGCCGCTCGTCGGTGGTCCAACTCTACGAAGAGTGTGCGCCTTCCGCCGTGGACATGACCGGGTACTCACCGAATCCTGCCGGCTACTACGACATCGGAGTCGGCAGCGGTACGGTCATCCATGAGGACGGCTATATCCTGACGGCCAATCACGTTGCGCGAGATGAACTTGGTGGTCCACCGAACATGGTTCATTTTGAAAATGGCAAGGATTACCGCTACCGCATCTTCAAACGGCTAGGCGACGACATTGCGCTGGTGAAGATTGACGTGGACCAACGGCTCAAACCCATGAAGCTCGGACGCAGCAGCAGCCTCGTGCCGGGCGAACCTATCATCATCATCGGGAATCCGAAAGGTTTCCGGCATACCGTAGTTCCAGGCATCATCGCGGGATTGAACCGCGACGGGCCCGAAGTATTCATTCCGGGCATGATACAGGTGTGCGCCCCGATCAACGGTGGCAATTCCGGAGGGCCCGTGATCAATGCGGAGGGCGAGCTGGTTGGAGTGATCCAGTCCATGATGGAGACCGCGGACAATATTGGGTTTGCAGTCCCGCTGGATCACATCCGACGTAGATGCACCGAACGCATGGCACTCGAGCGCTCACGCGGCCTGTGGCACGGCATGACTGTGGATCCGTCGGACGTCGCTCAAGTGGTGGACGTTCGTGAAGGATCGCCTGCCGCCAGGGCCGGTGTCAAACAGGGCGATGTCATCAGGCGCACCGGATCCCTGTCCGTCCGCGACAGTATTCACTTTTGCCTGGCGGTCGCCGAATTACAGGAAGGTGACGTGCTGCCGTTGGAGCTTGAGAGGCGGGGCCGGACAATGAAGCTATCGCTTACCGTCGAAAGGCTCCCCGGACGTCCGGCGGAAGCGATAAGCGGCCTGATCAACGGCCTCGACTTCACTGTTTACCGGGGCGAGTGGAAAAATCTCCCCGACTTCGACAAGCTCACTCCTGGAAGGACCGGCCATACAGACACGATTCCGGGCCAGGCCTGGGAGGAAGAAACGGGCCCCTTCGCATTGAAACTGACCGGTTATATCGAGGTCCCCACGAATGGTGTTTTCAACTTCTACGTCTCGTCCGACGACGGTTCAAAATTGTGGATCGGTGACAGGCTCGTTGTCGATAACGACGGGTTGCACGGCGCCGTGGAGCGAGACGGATGGATCGTTCTGGACAAGGGACTGCACCCAATTACTGTGGACTTCTTTGAGGCCGGCGGCGCGAAATCTTTAGCGGTTTCCTATGATGGACCCGAAATAGGCAAGCGGATGCTGCCCGCGAACATACTGTTCCGCAAGCCCGCGGCTCAATCCGGAAACACGGCCACGGGCGGCTAAATTGGTCTGCGTGATCCGGGGCCGCCGGATTACTTTTTTGCCGGTTGCAGTTTTACTAGGAGAAAACCGGCTGATGATTTACGTTTCATTCAGATTGAGATTTCGTGTTCGAGGATTTCATTAGCGGTTCTCCGAAAGTGCAGATCGACGGGTAGTGGCCTAATCGTGTGTTGGAAACTCAAAGCGTTAGTTTTGAAGTTGCACATTGTTAGTCCCCTCTCCCCCGAGAATTCGGAAAAAGGAATGATAAGCAAGCAAGCCAACGTTGATCCGAATTCTTGGGGGAGAGGGTTAGGGTGAGGGGGAGCAAGAAACTGCGCAACTTCTAAAAGCGTAAGCGAGGAAAGACGCCGGTTTGCCCCGGTTGTGTGCCCAAGCTGAAAGCGATCGCTGGCATCACTTCCTGAGGTGATTCACTTCGTCCAGTTCGATGGTCAGCACTTCGATCGCTGTCTTGTTTCTGGAAAAGGCAATATAAAGACGTCGCTCGTGTTCGATCACGTGGGGATATTGAAGCGTATCGCCGCGTTTGGATGGGATCCGTAGCGCCGCCATCCGCGTGAACACGAGCCCGTCGTCCGAAGTTGAGAGGCATAGTGGGTTACGGCCGGCGGGATTGGGATTGGACACCAGCACCCAATACCCGCGTGATGTCCGCAGCGCGTTGAATTTGCTGCGGGCGTCGGGAAAGTTGGTGCGGACGGGCGTGGTCCAGCTTTGGCCGCTGTCGGTCGAAAAGGCACGGTAGAGCCGATTCGAATCGGCGTTGTCGCGGAACAGACCGACAAGATTACCGTCGCGCAGGGCCCACCAAAACGGTTCCTCCGGGCGACCGCCATCGGGCAGTTGGTGGCTGGCCACCGGAATCACTCGCCACTTGCTGAGCGATTTGACGCCGCCAATCAACATGGAAACGTTGTGCCGATGATCTCGCCGCGACATCATCCAGTCGCCGGTCGGCAACTTCTTCGGTGGAAAGTTGTTAATCGCGTCATCCATCACCAGACCGGCGTGTCGCCATTTCGTCGTTTCCTTGTCCCAGGCGAACGCATGAAGTTCCAGACGGCCGCCGAAAGCCGACGGCGCTTCAAACAGGCTCGCCAACGCCAGGAGCTGCCCGTTGCGAATCCACAATCCACGAGCGATGTAGCCGCAACCCTTCGGCGGCGGTGGAGTGAGCTGTTGGGCGTCGTTCCAATGCAAGCCGTCGCGGCTCGTGGCAAACCGCACGTGCTGAGTCGCTTTGTCCTCGATGACAGGCCCGTGGCTCCAGATGCACCAGAACTTGCCGTCGAAATGAGCAAGGTAGTTGTGCAGTCGAAACTTCCACGCATCGTCGCCCCGACTGATAACCGCGTGCTGCCCATTGAGCCGCGGTAGCTTGGCGAAGTCGATCTTCGTTGGATCCGTGCCGACGCTCGGCAGGTCCAGCATCAACGGCGACTCAGGATAATTGACGGGGTGAGGGCGCGGCGACTCGGCCCATGACGGGATACCGAGGCAAACTGACAGCGCGGCGATCCAGCCCGACACCTTATTCACTTGTGTTCGGATGATTACGTCCACTGGTAGTGTTGCTGCTTGCGAAAGCGATGGTCTCGAAGGACGATGTCGTTGTAAAGTTCCTCGCCCGCACGCCCCGGGACGACGCTGCCGAGATTCGAGAAAATGCACGCGCCAATTGCACACGTGTACATGATCAATCGCTTCATATTGTTGGTCACTCGACTCCGTACAGTCTTCCATCGATCCCGCAGGTGATGATCTCGGCCTTGCCGTCGCCGTTCCAATCAGCCACGGCCACCTCCGCAATTTCAACCGGCATATCGAGCTCCCACACGATCCTGCCGGTTCCGTCCTTGCCTTGTGCCACCGCCATCAGCCGCTTGCCTCGCCCGAACACGAACTCTTCACCGCCGTCCCCGTTGATGTCCACGCCAATGGTGTTGGAGGCCAGTCCCGTCGCGGGCACGCTCCACAAGGTCTTCCCCGTAGCCGCGTCCATGCACCGGAAGCCTTCCTTGCAGCCGGCAACACCGAGTTCTAGTTTGCCGTCGCCGTTCACGTCTGCCACGGCTGGTAGGGCATTGTTTGCTCCGTCTTTGAATCCCGTATGCCAGAGCACCGCGAGTTGATTGGGCGGCACGGGTTTGAATGCCACGATGGTCCACCCGTAGGCAACCACCGATTCCGGCTTGCGGTCACCATCCAGGTCGCCAACCAGCATGGGGGCACCCCAGATCGCGTAGTCGGACGGAAACTCCGGCGCAAGATGATCCGGCGGCCACGTTACAATGCCGGTTTGCAGTTTGCCGTCCGTGCCCTTGATGATCCAGTGTTCCGACTTCGCCTGCAGCACGAGGTCGTCCAGACCGTCGCCGTCTTGGTCGGCAAGACCGATCGGGCGCCGCCAAATGCCCTGAGACGGGGAACGTGGTGCTCGGCCATTGGCCGGTCCAGCAACAACCGGTCGCCCCACCAGGCGACCGTGCGGTCTTTCGTGTCGAGAACCCACGTTTCCTGTGAATGATCCTGATCGCGTCGTGTCGTAACAACAAGGTCCCACCGGTTCGGGTCGAGCGGGTGCCCCGCCGTCCAGTAGTCAATGTTGCCAGGGGAGAAGCCCGGGAAGTCGCGGCTCCAGCGCTCGCTGCCATCCAGCCCGTAGGCGACCAGTTCGCCGTGCCCGTCGTGGGTCTGCCGCACCGCCAGGACTTCGCTGACGCCATCGCCGTCTACGTCGGCGGCGGACATCCCGTGGCCCTGTGTGCGGCCGGGCCGCCTCCAGAGCCGTTCCAGATGCCGGTTCGTCGTGCCGGTCGCCCGCCAGGCGGTGACGTGCTCCAGTGAGTCGCTCGCAATCACTACAGACCGGCCTTTCGCGTCGAGGAGGACCAGTGGCTGTGACGTCCCGCCAAACGAGCGCATTGCCGCAGCCGCCACCGTGGCGCGCTGGGCGCGGACTTCCGGCTGGGCGACCGCCTCGCGCGGAAGGAAACCAGGGTCGCTCCCGACCGCCGGGCCGTCGTTTGGATATGCACGCCTTCCGTGACTTTCACGCTCCACACTACCCGGGCCGTGCCGTCGTGAAAATCGAGTTCCTGCAACGTCTCGCCTTTTTCCTCGGGAACCGTGATGAAGACAGGGACACTGTTGTCCGCGTCCGGGCGATTATTGACGACCTTTGACCAGCTCGCTCGAGGATGACGCCAGATGATCTTTTGCCCCTTGTAGATGCGTAGCTCGCCGTACGTCCCACGGCGCGGCCGCGGCAAGCCTGTGCCAGAAGTTCTTCCTGTCCGTCACCGTCGATGTCTGCGTGAGCCCACACATACACGTCTGGGATCTTGATGTTGTGCGCGCCGGTCTCAAGATCGTAGCCGAGCAAATGCCAGCGGTTGTCCTTGAAATCATTGAACGTATTGACCAGCACCTCAGGCCGGCCGTCGGCGTCGAAGTCGCCGAGCGGTTCCGGCACCGCCTCGTCGATGGTCTGTCGCAGGGTGAGGCTGTCGCCTGGGTCATACTGGTGATACCAGAGAAGCTTCAAGTGGCCGTCACGTACCGCCAGCGCTTCCACATGCCCCGATTTGTGTCCGACATTGACCAGGTAGGTCCCGTGTCGGCGGTCCGCGTAATGGCCGAAGTAGCCGTACGGCCGGATGCCCGGCCGATACTCACAGTGGTATTTCTCCAAGCCGGTTTCCGCATCGAAGACGGCAACGTCGTCCCACCGAGCGATGCAAATGTCTTTTTTGCCGTCCCCGTCGCTGTCCGCAGCGATCGGCGTGATCCAGACGGCGTCGTACTCGTTGGGCACAACCTGTTGCCAGCGCATCCGGGGCTTGTCGACACCGTCCTCGAAGGAATGCAGGCGCATCGTCCATTTGTTATCCGAATCTTTTCCGCGGACGGAAAGATCGCGTCCCTTGTCGCGGTCAAGGTTTTCAAAAGTAACGCACTGGAGTCCTGGAATGTCGGGCCGAAATTTCGCCCAGAGCCCGCCCGATGGCGGCTCATCGGGCTTGCCATCGCCGTCGATATCAAGATTCGGCGCCTTCAGCCCCCAATCCAGCAGCGCCGTTTCGTCGAGCGGCCCGAGCGACAGCGACTGGTCCAGCCGGCACGATCCTCTTGCGCCACGATTGGGGGTAACGACAACGAAATATTCGCGCGCCGAAACATCCAACTCCCATGCCACTTTAGGTCTGTCGATCGCCCCCGTCGCCGCCGTCCGCGAAGTGCGACCCCTGTCGTAAGCGGGTGACCGCCATTCGCCACGAACCGTCTGTTTCGCCGATTTCTGGCCATTCCGCTCTGCCGGTTTCGCGGCGAACGTAGTTTGCCAGCGTGGTAAGGCAGCGACCACCGCGACCGCCATGAGGAGACGGGTCAAAGATTCGCGTTTCATATTAATGGCAATGGCCTTTCTTCTTTCACCTTCTCCCTTTGGCATCGGACATCGGCGGGTTTTTACACTATTTCCTTGCCACCCACGTGCTAACCCCTCGCGTCTGCTCCCAGACTGACTGTGATCGCTTGCATCATTTTCTGAATCGAATTGACTTCGTCCACGTATAGCAACGTGACTGAAGACTTGGATACAATTCCCATGAGTAGGCCCCCGAAGGATCATGTAATCTCATGCGCTGGACGATCATTCTCTCAGTTTTTTCCGCGTCCTTCCACCCATCGATTTGCCTGGCATGCTTCTTGTTGATGCCACTGGGTTGAGTCCCACCCAGGCGTTGCTGGCAGCCGAGACCGCCGACGTTAATTACGATGAGGAAAAGGTACCGCAATACTCTCTACCAATGTTGCTGCCGGAGGCGTACTCTGATTTGTCTAGGAAGCACTCGATTTTTTCTAGGGAGCACTCGATGAATTGCCTCATGTATCGATGGATCGCAGTCGTTTCAACGTTGGTCGTGTTCGCTACGGGCTGGATCGGTGAAGTCCATTCCGCCGAGCAGCAGGGCAAGACAAAGATCGTTCTGGTCGGCACGGATCCGGATCATCCCCGGGGCTCGCACATGTACCTGTTCGAATGCCGATTGTTGGCGGATTGCCTGAACCAAACGCAAGGAGTTCAGGCAGTCGTGGTCAACGGCTGGCCCACCGACGAGACGATTCTGGATGACGTGAAGGCACTTGTGTTTTACTCGAAGCCAGCTGGCGAAATCGTGCTCCATCCGAAGAATCGCCCGCACTTCGAGAAGCTTATGCGGGAAGGTGTTGGGTATGTGGCGATCCATTGGGCTACGGGTATTGGCTACGGAAAGTTAGCGGACGATGATGCACTGCGCAAGGCCTACAAGGAAATCTTGGGGGGATGGTTTCGGCGGCCTCCGTGCGGAATAAAAGTTGCGAACACCCGCCTGACGCAAATCGATCGCGACCATCCAGTGAGTCGTGGCTGGACAGATTTCGATTTACGCGAGGAGATCTATTTGGATCTTATTTTTCACGAGAAGATTACGCCGTTGATGAGCGTTGACGTGGATGGGAAACGCCAGATAGTAAGTTGGGCGTTTCGCCGGCCCGATTCCAACGACGGCCGATCATTCGGGACGACGCTTGGGCACTTTCACAGCAACTTTACGATGCCCTCCTTCCGCCGTGCTATTGTGAATGGCATCTTGTGGTCGGCCCACTGCAAGGTGCCGGAATCCGGCGCATCCGTGGATCTGAGTCAGGATGCCCTGCGTTTACCGCCGGATCCGAAACAACCGAAGGCGGAATCGCGATGATCAATCCTCGCGTCGCTATGATGATCCGAGAACGACTTGGCTGACAGTATGACTGCGGGTGCGCGAGTGGATGCAAAGAACGTGTTTTAAAAGTCGACAGCAAGCGTGTTTTACCCACCCTCCGCCTGTCCAGAGCTTCGCCGAGGGGGAAGGGTGAAGTGAATATCAAAACACGTTCTTAGTCAAAATCAAATTTCCTATCAGTCTTAGTCAAAATCCAATTTCCTATCAGTCTTCCTAGTCAGTTTCAGCAAATTTCCTATCATTAATACAATGGGAGCAAGAGGATGGCTCATCGATCGCGACACATGAAAATACTGGTCTGTCTGTTACTCTCGACCGTGTGGATCGTATCGGCCACCGCAGAACAACCGCGCGACCAGGTTGTCGGTCGTCCAGTCCGTGTGGTCAGTCTTTGTTTTCGCCCGCAGCCGTTCGACGAAGTGATTGACGTTGTCGATCGAGAGGGGTCCCGAGGCGCCGACTTGATTATTTTGCCCGAACTCTGGCGGGGCCAAAATGATGAAAGCATGGAATCAATCACCGGTCCCTCCGTAACCGCGTTGCAAAAACTTGCCAAGCGGCATCAAACGTATATCATCTGTCCCATCGATCGTGTCGAGCAGGATCGCCGATTCAACAGTGCAGTCGTGTTGGATCGTGGTGGTAATGTAGCAGGGGTATACGACAAAGTGTTTCCGTATTGGAGTGAATTCGATCATGCCAAGCCTGTCACGGTTGCCACGAAAGTCCCTGTCATCGACACCGACTTCGGCCGAGTAGGCATTGCCATTTGTTTCGACGTCAATTTTCCGGAAGTTTGGCAACAGTTTGCCGACCAGGATGCAGAGCTCGTTGTCTGGCCCAGCGCTTATTCGGCCGGTACGTCGTTGCAAGCACATGCGATCAATCATCACTACTATGTCGTGAGCGCCACATGGAGCGGCGATTGTCAGGTGTATGATATCACGGGTCGCCGGATTCTCGACGAGCGCGGCGATGGGATCCACGTCAGTCGCATTACGCTTGACCTTGACCGCGGCATCTATCACCAAAATTTCAACATGACCGGGCGCGAGAAGTTGTTGGCCGACCATGCTGGGGAAGTAGCGGAAGACGTGTTCATGAATCGCGAGCAGTGGTTCGTGCTTAAGGCCAAGACGCCTGGTGTCAGCGCCCGCGCTCTCGCGAAACAGTATGAAATGGAAGAGCTGAGAGACTATATCCGCCGCAGCCGTACTGAAATGCATCGCCGCCGGGGTGGAAAGATTTCCCGCATCATCGCACACAGTCAATAAGGCAACCATGATGCACTTGCGGAAGAGATGCGGGATCGGGTTGGGATCCGCCAGCATTCTGCTGGTCTGCTACGCGGGTTGAAGATGTGCAACCTGCGCTTCCTCGGCGGCACCGGGACCAGCGAGGCGTTCCAGAAGTACTGGAACGGCCGTAAATTCGAAACCTACGATGCGGAAAGTATCTTTCACTCGTACCCGTCGCCGTATTTCGGCAAGCCCGACACCTGGTTTGAGTTTGCCCTAGAGGTGAAGGGACAGCGGATTACGTTGGACGTAGACGGTAAGCGAGTCATGGACATCGAAGATCCCGGCCGTTCCAAACCCGGCAACTACACCTGGAAGCCGCTCATGGAAGGCGGGTGGTTTGGCTTCCAGGCCTTCGTCATGGGTGGGCCAAGGCGCCTCTGCATCGACTATCTCAGAGTCTACAGGCTGCCGGAGGATTGAACGTGGCCTGCGGCGTTGACGGCAAGGCCGAGATCGTCACCTGCGGGATCGATGGAAGACTGTACGGAGTCGAGTGACCAACAACATGAAGCGATTGATCATGTACACGTGTGCAATTGGCGCGTGCATTCTCTCGAATCTCGGCAGGTCCAGCATCAACGGCGATTCAAGATAGGTGACGGGGTGTGGGCGCGGCGAATCAGCCCATGACAGGATACTCATGCAAATCACCGGCATGACGGGATACCGAGGCAAACTGACAGCGCGGCGATCCAGCCTGACACTTTATTCAGTTGTTCGTGCGTGATTACGTCCACTGGTAGTGTTGCTGCTTGCGAAAGCCGCGGACTCTAAGGACGTCGCCTGCCAGGATGTCTACGATCGCGTAGGCGTTGTTCTCGTCGCCGGAACCTTCGACCACGGCCATCAGCGTGCAGTAATGAATGCCGCCAAGGAGTTGGTGCTCGTTCACGTGGTTGTGGCCCTGGAAGACCGCCAGGACCTTGCCCGATTGCTCGAGGAGTTTTCGTACCTGGGGCGCATTTTTGACGCCGTAGTGCCCTTCAACGTCGAGCCTTTGATGCCCAAAGATGATTATCTTATGCTCAGCGGCAGCGAGATCCGCTTCGAGCCACTCGAGCTCGGCCGCCGAAACATTCGTGTCGGTCCAGTCGAAGTTATTGCGACCGTAAGCGACGTCGTCGTTGCGAAAGCAGGCGTCCAGCACGACGAAGTGGTAGCCGGCCTTGTCGAACGAGTAGTACGATCGTTCCTGGCCGACGCCGTCCAGGAACTCCGGCTTGGTCAGCGTGGCCACACAGTGATTGCCCAGCACAAAATGCTTCTCGCCCGGCAGCTTTTTGAACTCAGCGACGATCTCGTCGAGCCATTTCTTTTCCGTCGCCACATCGTCGGCGGCATCGATGAAATCGCCCAGTTCGATGACCATCGTGGGGGCCTCGTCCGCAAATTGCTCTGCCGCCTCGGCCAGTTTGTCTATTGATTCGCGATAGTGACGTGTTCCGGCCGGCGTCTTGTCGGCATAGTGCGTGTCGGTTAGCAGTCCCATCCGCAAGCGGGGCTGTTCGTCCGCCTCTTGGGCAATCAAGTCGCGATGCGGTGGCAACATCCAGCGCCGACGAGGCCAACAGAAGTGTCCCGCCTTGCAATAAGGCGCGACGGCTGACCGTCTGTCGTCCTGCGGTTTGGTTACGATCATTCATTTTGAACAGCCCACGCTTTCATGTCCGGAACGAGTCGGATCAGGAATTAAAATAGCCCAAGATGCATCGCCTGTGCAAATTGAGATACAGCATTGAACTCAAAGTGAAAAACCGAGAACCACGAATAGACACGAATTTGAGAAACTCAAACGAAATTGGTGTTCTTTTGGCGCGAATCCGATTCGTGTTCATTGGTATCCATTCGTGGTTCGTTTCTCGCGGGCTTTCCGGGGGAATTCGGCTAAGCATTTTCAATTTGTATATCGTGTGAGCGGATCGATCAAGTGGCAGCCGAGTTCAAACATCGACCCGCCCCGAAACTGCGCCAGCTGCTTTCGCGCCGCAGACCCAACGGTCTTGCTCATTACGCCATCAATCTCAAAAACCGTGCCGAGCCAGCCTTTACGAACACACTGGAACAGGGATTGGAAGGCAGGATTGTAACGGAACATGTATCCCATCTGGATCGTGAGCGACTTTTTCCGAGCCGTCGCATGAAGTCGCCGCAGGTCGTCCATCCGACCTTAATTCTGCCTTGCTGCGAAGATCCCTCTGCCCACACGCCGTGAGCCAAGAGCGATGCTGAAGTCGTACCGATGGTTTCCAAGAAACGTCTGCGTTTCATACTAACCTTTCTGTGCGTGCTGCGCGGGATCCGACCCTGCACGCCCTTTGCCACAAAGAGGACACTACTCTGCGATGCACGGCGTATCGCAAGGCGCAGTCCGTTTGGTAAACTTTCATGGAGGCGCATCCGCAGAACTTGCTAAGGATCATACCATGAAAAGACGGGACTTTCTTCGTAAGTCGGCAGTCGCTGCCGCAGTCGGTATCGCGGCACCCTGCGTGATACCGTCTGGGGTGTTGAGTGCCGCGGACAGACCGGGCGCCAACGATCGTGTCAAGCTTGGTATCATCGGCCTGGGAGGACGCACGCATTGGATGCTGACCAACGAAGATTTTCCAGGCGCAGACATCGTTGCTGTTGCCGACTGCTTCGAACCCCGCTGCCACGAGAAAGCCAAACTGCACCCCGACGGCGAAAGGTGGAATAAGTACCAAGACTACCGCACGATGTTGGATAGAGAAAAGCTCGATGCGGTGTTCGTGGAAACGCCCACTCATGCGCGGGCACTGATCTGCATTCATGCCATGCAAGCCGGCCTGGACGTCTATGCCGAGAAGCCTGTGGCGCTAACCGTTGCCGAGGGTCGAACGCTGGTCAACGCGGCACGCAAATACGACCGAGTGTTTCAGAGCGGTACGCAGCAACGATCGATGCCGCGTAACATCTACGCCAGCAAACTGGTTCGCGACGGAGCGATCGGCAAGATACATACCGTCATCGCTTGTAACTTTTGGGGGCCCGGCACGTGGACGCCGAAACTCGCACAGGCGATTCCCAAGGGGCCTCGACTGGGACCACTGGTGTAACCAGACGCCCCTGCAACCGTATCACAAGGAACTGCAGTTCGGTTGGAGCGATTGGCGTACCTTCGACAATGGCGGGCAATCGTGGGGCGTCACGGGTTGGGGAACGCACGCACTGGACCAGGTTCAGTGCACTTGGGAACCGACGACACGGGCCCGGAAGAAATCTGGCTCGAAACGCCCGGACCACACGGCAAGGTCACCATGCGATTTGCCAGTGGCACGCTACTGAAGCTGCATGGCGAAAAGAGAGGGCACGAGGACTTGGGGGCGATCTTTGTGGGAGACAAGGGCAAGATCGAGATCAAGCGCGGCACCTTTATGTCCAACCCCAAGGAGCTGCTGCGAGGTGCTCCCGATTTGACGCCGCGCGCTCCCGGAGAATCGATTCCCCACATTAAAAATTTCATCGACTGCGTCCGCAGCCGAGAGCAGACAATTGCCGACGCCGAAGTCGGCCACCGCGCCACGACCCTCTGCCACCTGATCACCATCTGCCGCGATCTGGGCCGCAAATTGCGATGGGACCCCACGGCTGAGCAATTCGTGGGTGACGATGAGGCGAACACGATGCTCTCACGGTCTCGACGAAAGGGCTACGAACTGCCCGATATCGTTACCTGAAGTACGAGAAGCAGAAAGTAGCTGCGGTATCCTGTCGCATCGTCCAATGTGGCGAGACGTCGCAGTTACAGAACAATGCAAATCATCTTTCGGTTGCCCCTACGCGCCGAATACGGCCTCAAGGCCGCCGCGCATCACGCGGGCGTCGGGGGATTTGCCCGTCCAGTATTCGATGCCGATGACGCCTTGTGCGACCAGCATCCCCAGGCCGTCGATGACTTTGCAGCCACGCTCGGTGGCATCTTTGACTAGCCTCGTCTTCGGTGGATTGGGGATGACATCGGCCACGACCATTTCAGGTTCGAGCGATTCCACATCGAGTGCAAGGCGGGCATCCACATCCGGGAACAGGCCGATGGAAGTGGCGTTGATGACCACGTCCGTGTTGGCAGGGATTTGAAAATCGTCGTTCCACTGGACGAATCTTGCCTCCAGCGCTCCGTTACAGACCTGCTTCACCTTGCTATTCAACAGATCAACCAGGCCGTTGCCGCGTTCGGGCGAGCGGTTGACAATGGTGATGTCGTTGGCGCCGGCCAGTGCCATTTCAACGCTGATGGCGCGTGCAGCGCCACCGGCTCCAAAGATGACGGCTGATTTTCCCGCAGGATCCGTCAGTTCCTTAAGCGACGAGACGAAACCTTTGCCGTCGGTGTTCTCGCCGATCAGCTGACCATCGCGATTCACGACACAGTTGACCGCGCCCATCAATTCGGCGGACTCACCAAGCCCATCGAGATGCTGGATGACTTCGATCTTGTGCGGGATGGTGCAATTGAAGCCTCGCAAACCGAAAGCACGCGCTCCGGCAACCGCCGCGGCAAGGTTCTCGGGCCGGACCTCGAGCGTAAGGTAGCGCCAATCAAGCCCCATCGCCGCGTAGGCAGGTTCGATCATCGCCTGGGTCGGATTTTCCGCAACCGGAAAGCCGAAGCAGCCGGTGAGTTCCTGTTTGAAATTGAGTTCTTCAGCCATGGATTTGATATACTGGCATTTGCGGTTTGATTTCAAGGGGGGACCATCGAGCGAGTGGAGGAAGTGGAGGAAAAATTGGAATAATGGAACGTTGGAATAATGGAACGTTGGAATAATGAAAATAATGGAGAAAATAATGGAATAGTGCAGAACTGGCGTACATCACTCCATCCTTCCAATCTTCCATCCTTCCACCATCCCATCCTTCCAGCACCTAGACGAGAGGTCGAGCGAAATTATGGTCAAACTCATCGCGCTGTTGAAACGTAAGCCTGAACTCAGTCGCGAAGCGTTCAAGCAGCGCTGGCTGATTGAACACACCAAGCTGTCCGCTCAGTTGCCGGAATGTCGCGAATACCGCATCAACATCGCGCTGGATCATCAGCCGGACGGCGACGGCGTCGAGCCGCTGTACGATGGCACCGCCGAATTGTGGTGGGATAGCGTCGAGACCATGGAACGTTGCTTCACGACGGAAATTGCCGGTCTTGCCGGGGCGGATGCTGATGCGTTCTGTGACCTTCGTGTTCACATCTTTACGGAAGAATTTAGCGTCATCCGCCAGGGGCAGCCGGTGCAGCCCCCCGTTGAGGTCACTGATGTATGAACAACAAGCCTCGCATTTGCGTGGTCGGCAGTTCGATGAACGACCAAATCGCCCGAGCGCCGCGGTTGCCCGGCGCCGGCGAGACCCTGGTGGGGTCCAGCTACCAGACCGGTTATGGTGGTAAGGGATCCAACCAGGCGGTGATGGCCGCTCGTCTGGGCGCCGAGGTCACGATGGTCGTCAAGTTGGGCCGCGACTCGGTCGGCGATCAGACCGCAAAACACTACGCAGATGAAAACATCCTGACGGACTTCGTTTACTTCGACGACAAACTATCCTCCGGTGTTGCGCCGATCTGGGTCGATGAAGCAACCGGACAGAACACGATCATCATTGTCCCCGGAGCCAACCTGGCGCTCACTCCGACGGAAGTACGGCGTGCGGCCGGCTCGATCCAAGCGGCGCAGGTGGTAGTCTGTCAGATGGAGATTCCCATGGAGTGCAACATCGAGGCCTTCCGCGTCGCCCGCGAAGCTTCGTCTGTAACGACCATTTTGAATCCCGCGCCCAGCGCACCGATTCCAGACGAGATGCTGAGCTTGACCGATCTGTTGGCACCCAATGAAAGTGAAGCGGCCGATTTGACCGGCTTGCCGGTCACGAATCCCGAAGAGGCGGAACAAGCGGCCCGTGCCTTGCAAACTCGCGGTGCCGCCACCGTATTGATCACATTGGGTTCCGCAGGTGCGCTTGCCGTTACTACCTCCGATGAAGTCATCCGGGTGACCGCGCCGGCGGTCAAGGCGGTGGATACTACGGGAGCCGGAGACTGTTTCATTGGTAGCCTTGCCTACTTCCTGGCCGTGGGCTTCGATCTGCGGTGCGCCATGGAGAATGCCTGCAGCATCGCCAGTCGCAGCGTGCTGGCCCACGGAACTCAGAAATCGTTTCCGAGAAAAGCCGATTTGAACCCTGAACTGTTTATCAGCTGATAATTAACTGGACAGCGCCACTTTTTAGCTGCGATAGCATATGTAAGCCGTTGGGATCAATTCGTTTAACCCGTTGCCGAAGGCGAGGCATCCCGCGAATCCACCTAGCCTTCGGCCACGGGTTAAACGAAGGTCCATCAACCGGTTGCGCAAAGCCAACGCTACAAAGTGGCGCTGTCGAATTGACATTAGGTAGCGTTGACATTCGATGAAGGGCAACGCTACCTAGTACCAGTTTCACAACCTATTAGCGGGAGGGCGAAGCCCTCCCGATTTTGAAACGACCTGGTGAATTCCTCATGACGTCTGACGAGTCAGTTCCTCTGAATCGACGTGTTTGGCATCTCTGCGTTAGTGCCGTGCTGCTCAGCTTGGGGTTCGCGCACAGTGCCGCCGGCCAGCCCACGTCCAACCAGGTTGAATTCTTCGAGCGACGAATTCGGCCCTTTCTTGCCAGCGAATGCTACGAGTGCCACGGCGCCAAAAAACAGGAAGGCGGGCTGCGCGTCGATTCTCGCGACGGGCTGCTCGAAGGCGGCGACTCCGGTCCGGCGCTCGTCGCCGGTGACTCCGCGAAGAGCCTGCTTATCGAGTTGATCACGGACAAGGACCCCGATTCCAGGATGCCGATGGAACGGCCGAAGCTGCCCGACACCGTGATCGCCAACTTCGTAAAGTGGGTGAACGACGGCGCACCGGATCCGCGAGACCAACCGCCGGCTGCTGATGCGGCTTCGAGCGCGGACTGGCAAAACGTCTTCGACGCCCGCAAGGATTGGTGGAGCTTGAAGCCGCCGCGAAAACCGGCCCTGCCCGCGGTCGCTAACAACAACTGGTCGCGGCACCCGGTCGATCGATTCATTCTGGCCAGGCTCGAGCAGCACGGACTGCAACCGGCCGCTGCGGCCAGTCCTCGCGCCTGGCTGCGCCGCGTGAACTTTGCGATCACGGGATTGCCGCCGACGCCCGAGGAAGTTCAGACGTTTCTCAACGACAAGTCTTCGGACGCGCGAGCTCGTGTTGTGGATCGCTTGTTGGATTCACCGCATTTCGGCGAGCGATGGGCGCGGCATTGGATGGATCTGGTGCGTTTCGCGGAGAGTTACGGTCACGAACAGGATTTCGACATTCCGCATGCCTGGCAGTATCGCGACTACTTGATCTGCGCCTTCAACGCGGACGTCCCCTATGGGCAGTTTGTGAGAGAACATATCGCGGGCGACCTGTTGGAGAATCCTCGCCGCCATCCCACACGCGGTTTCAACGAATCGGTTATTGGGACGGGCTTCTGGTATCTTCACCAGGCGACACACGGCCCGGTCGATCCGTTGCAGGACGAAGCCGACCGGATCGATAATCAGATCGACGTCATGTCGAAAACGTTTCTCGGCCTGACCGTCGCTTGCGCGATGTCACGATCACAAATTCGACGCCATCTCGACCAAGGATTACTACAGCCTGACGGCGTTTCTGAGAGGTTCTCGTCAGGACATCACTTATCTCGATCCGGACGGCAGCCTCGAGCGGCAGACGGCCAATTTGCGCAAGCACCACGCGACAGCAACCCGACAACTTCAGTCAGCACTGAAGAACGTTCGCGACGCAGGTGGCCCGAAGGTCGCCCCTTATCTGCTCGCGGCCCGCGAGGTCATCCATGGCCCGGCGAAACCGGCCGACGCGAAAAAGAACCCGACGCCCGACATTGTCTTCGAGGACTTTGAAGACGGAACCTACGCGCGATGGAAGGTCGAAGGCGATGCGTTCGGAACGGAACCGGCCGCGGGAAAACATCCCAATCAACAACCGGTCGAAGGCTTCCACGGCAAACGTCTGGTGAACAGTTTTACCCAAGGCGATCCGCCTATGGGTATTCTCCGGTCGCGCCCGTTTCGCATCGAGCGCCCTTATATCCGCTTCCTGGTCGGAGGTGGCACTCCGACACGGAAGGCGAAAGTCGTGTTACAGATCGCCGACCGGGAAGTGCGCGAGGCGACGGGAAAGAATCGCGAGCTGCTGGAGCCCCGCGTGTGGGACGTGCGCGAGTTCATGGGAAGAGAGGCGGCGATCGAGATTATCGACCGCACGGACTCCACTTGGGGCCATATCAATGTCGACGACATTGTCTTCACGCAATCGCCCGTCAAAGGTCGCGTGGCGAGATCCGTCGCGATCGTGGCGGCGGAACACGGCTTGAATCGACTCTTCCTGGAACGATGGGTGCACGAATTGCTCGCCCCCGAAACGCGGCAGCCCTCCCACCCGCTGCAACCCTGGCTTGCCGCAGCCGCACGGTCCACGCAAAGCCTGCCGGCACGCGAGGCGCCTATGCGCCCGGGCGATGTCGAATTTCCCGCCGGCGATTTCAACAAGTGGTTTGCCAGCGGGCAGGCATTTCCGCCCCGGATTGGTCATGTCGGAAAATGGCGGATCGAAGGCGACCAGGTCGGACTCCTCCCTCCCAACGTGGCTCATAGCGGATTGCTCGCTGACGGTCTCCAAGGAGTCCTGCTCGCCCACGTTCACGCTGACTCACAAGAATCTTCACCTTCGCATGGCGGGAAATAGCGGGCAGATTCGCCTGATCATTGCCCGCTACGGTCTGCGCGAGTTCAATCCGCTGCTGTTTACCGAAACCCTATTCGATGTTAACACGAACGGACAGTTTGTCTGGCACTCGCTCACCAAGGACATCCGCAGACATACGGGACGGCAGGCGTACCTGGAACTCGTCGATAACGGTGACGGGTACGTTGCTCTGGACCGTGTCGTTTTTTCAACCAGCGACAAGCCGCCCGTTGACCCTCCTGCGCTTCCACCACGCACAACATCCGAAACCCCTGCTGATTACGCGCGGCGGATCGACGCCGCCGCGCGGCGCGCCGTCGGTTCGTGGATCAATAACGACGGCCATGTCGAATCCTTCCCGCTGCTGTCATGGATGTCGAACAAAGGATTATTGGATTGGGGCGACGCAAGCCTGGAAATTCCACAGCTGGCCGAGCGTATTCGGCAGGCATCCGCGGGCCTGTCAAAGCCCATGCGGGTACTCGCCATGACCGATGGCAGCGTCGAAGAAACACGCGTTTTCATCCGCGGCAATCACAACACGCCCGGCGAAGCGGTGCCCCGGCGGTTCCTGGAGGCCGTGGCGGGTCCGTCACCCGCGGCGATCGCCGAAGGCAGCGGACGTAAGGAACTGGCCGAGGCCATGGTCGCTGGCAACAATCCCTGGCTGCACCGGGTGTTGGTCAACCGCGTGTGGCACCACCTTTTCGGCCGCGGGTTGGTACCGTCGGTTGATAACCTCGGTGCGTTGGGAGAGTCACCCACGCATCCGGAACTGCTCGATTATCTGGCCGCGACGTTTCGCGACAGTGGAGGGTCGATGAAACAGTTGATCCGATCGCTCTGTCTAACACAGACTTATCAACTGTCGAGCGCACTGGATGACCCCGTGGCGGAGGCCCGCGATCCGGCCAACGCCCTGCTGCATCGCCAACGCGTCCGCCGGCTGGAAGGTGAAGCCATGCGCGACAGCCTGTTGGCGGTCGCCGGCCAGTTGGACCCGACGCCGTTCGGTCCGTCCGTACCGACCTATTTCTCGCCCTTCATGAGCGAACCGATGTGGCTCACCCAACGGGGCATTACCAGCGGACCGATGGATGGCAATCGACGGCGCTCGATCTACCTCGAAACGCGCCGCAACGTGCTCTCGCCTCTGATGCTGGCCTTCGACCTCGCGGTGCCGGATTCGACAGTTGGGCGGCGGCACCTTTCCAACGTGCCACGACAATCGCTGGTGCTGATGAACGATCCTTTCGTTAAACAGCAGGCCGAACACTGGGCCCGCGAATATGTGCGTCAAGCGGACACACCCATTCCGTCGCGCATCGAAGACATGTATCTTCGCGCGCTGGCGCGGCCGCCGAATCCTGACGAAGCGGATCGCATGCTTTCTTTCGTCGCATCCCAGGCGGGAGGTTACGGTCTGTCCGGAGACGAGGTGCTGAGCAGTCAACGGCTGTGGGCCGATGTCTGCCATGTGGTCTTCATGTTGAAGGAGTTCATTTATGTCCCTTGAACCGTCCCTGGAACCAACGCGACGAACGCCTTCGCCACAGCACGTGATGACACAGCGCCTGCTGTCGCGGCGCCAGCTGCTGCGGGAAAGCTCCCTGGGCTTCGGCGCGCTGCGCTCGCCGCGCTGCTCCAGGACCCGGCTTATGGTGCTGCACCTGGTGCCGCCAGTCCGTCGGACTGCGTACCTCATCATCCGCCTCGAGCTCGGAACGTGATCTTTCTGTACATGGATGGCGGCGTGTCGCACGTGGACAGTTTTGATCCCAAGCCCAGATTGCGTCAGGAGGATGGACGCCCCTTTGCTCTGAATGCGGAACCAACACAATTCGAGGACAACGGCCTGGTGCTTGGCAGTTACTGGGACTTCAATCGCTATGGCAAAAGCGGACTTGAGGTGAGCGATCTGTTCCCACACGTCGGTGGCTGCGCGGATGATCTCTGCGTTATTCGCTCGATGGTCTCGAAGTTCTCGGAACACAACGCGGCAAACTATTTTCTGCACACCGGTCATGGTCTCGCAGGTCGGCCTAGCATGGGTGCCTGGACCACCTATGGTCTGGGGTCCGAGAACCTCAACTTGCCTGGCCATGTCGTACTGGATGGCGGGCTGATCCCTTCAGGAGGCTTCGACTGTTTTGGGGCGGGTTTTCTGCCGGCGAGTTACCAGGCGTCCATGCTGCAAAACCAGCTTCCGGCCCTGGCCAATATCCAACCCTTGGAATCGCGCCGCGACTTGCAGCAAAATAAACTCGCCGCCTTACGTGCCTTGGACGCCACGGCCCTCGAGCGTTTGGGAAAACATGATGCACTGGAAACCGCCATCGCCAATTACGAACTCGCCTACCGAATGCAGATGGCCGTGCCCGAGGCGACGGATATTTCCGGCGAGTCAGCCGAGACGCAGCGGATGTACGGCCTTGAAACGTCGTTCGAGCACACCCGTTCCTACGGCCGACAGTGCCTGGTCGCGCGACGGCTGGTTGAAAGGGGCGTTCGCTTCGTGGAATTGACCTGCCCGCGAGCCGACAAAATCCAGCGATGGGACGCGCACAGCAACCTCAAGACAAACCATGCACTCAACGCCCTGGCGGTAGACCAGCCGATTGCCGGTCTGCTGAAAGATCTAAAAGCCCGCGGACTGCTCGACCAGACGCTTGTCCTCTGGACGGGCGAATTCGGCCGCACCCCGTTCGCCCAGGGCGGGAACGGACGTGATCACAACCCCTTTGGATTCACCAGTTGGCTTGCCGGCGGCGGCATTAAGGGTGGAATTATCTACGGCGCGACCGATGACTACGGTTACAAAGCGGTCGAGAACCCCGTGCCGATCCACGACCTGCATGCGACCATTCTCAACCTGCTCGGACTCGATCACGAGCGGTTAACCTACCGCTTCGGCGGCCGCGACTTCAGCCTCACCGACATCCATGGTGAGGTCGTCAAGGCCATCCTGGCCTAAGCAGCGACCAGCTCGCCCGTGAAGGGATGCGGTTTACCGATGCCCATGCCGGCGCGGCTTGCTGTACTCCGACGCGATACGGCGTGTTGACTGGCCGATACGCCTGGCGGACCGCGCATCCAGGAAGGAGTTTGCTGGGGATACTCGTTGCCGCTGATCGCCGAGAGCCGCCTGACGGTCGCGTCGTTGCTCAAAAAGCAAGGTTATCGCACTGCCTGCGTTGGAAAGTGGCATCTGGGTTTGCAGTGGGGACTCAAGGACGAAGGCGGCACGCCCAGCGACAGGTCGGACGAGCCCTGGGATAACATCGACTTTGAGAAGCCGATTGCGTCGGGTCCCAACCAGCTGGGATTCGATTACTTCTTCGGCATTTCTGCGTCGTTGGACATGCACCCACACGTCTATCTCGAGAACGATCGCGTCACGCGAGTTCCCACAAAGATCGTTCCGGAGTCAGGCGGCAAAAAGTTTTGGCGTCAGGGGCCGATCGCCGACGACTTCCAACATGTCGAAGTGCTCGACAAGCTGACGGAAAAGGCCGTCGAATATATCGAATCACAACACGGCGACCCGCCTTTCTTCCTGTACTTTCCGCTGTCGGCTCCCCATAAACCGATTATCCCGGCCGCCAGGTTTCAGAACAAAAGCGGCTTGAACGAGTGGGGTGATTTCGTGATGCAAGTGGACTGGACCGTGGGCGAAGTGATGAATGCTCTGAAAAAGAAAGGCTCGTGGACAACACGCTGCTCATCGTGACCAGCGACAACGGGGCCACGCCCGGCTGCGATTTTCCAGCTTTGAACAAGCTGGGACACGATCCCAGCCACATCTACCGCGGCTACAAAGCGGACATCTTTGAGGGTGGACACCGAGTCGCCTTTGTCGCTCGCTGGCCGGCGGTAATCGAGGCGGGCTCGACGTCGAGCGACATCATCTGCCACACGGATCTGCTCGCCACAACGGCGGACATTACCGGCGTCGAACTGCCTGATAACGCGGCGGAAGATTCCGTGAGCCTACTGTCCCTCTTTACGCAAACCGTGAAAGACCCAATTCGCGAAGCCACGGTGCATCATTCCGCGAACGGCTCGTTTGCGATTCGTCAAGGTAGATGGAAACTGCTGCTTTGTCCCGGATCAGGTGGCTGGAGCGAACCCACACCCGCGAAGGCGCGACAACACAAGCTGCCGGCCGTGCAACTCTATGACCTCTCGACGGACATTGCGGAAACAGATAACCTTGCCGCCGAACACCCAGAGGTCGTGAAAAAGCTGACACGTCTGCTTCAGCAATACGTGGATCGAGGTCGCAGCACTCCCGGCGTGCCACAGGCGAATCACGGAACCGTGAATATTGTCAAGAAAGGTTAACCCATGACGGTCAGGTCGAGGATTGTCGGTACAGCGGTGCTGGCGTGCAGCGCGAGTCTGTTCGTGGCCGCCGAGTCGAACGCCGACGAGCCCAACAACATCGAGCCGAACACCACTGACAAGCAGACTTGGGCGCGCGTCTATGAGGAGTGCAAGGGCTCGATCATGCGGGTGGAGATCGCCCGGCCGGTGGACGGCGAGTGGGAAGTTGCGGTCGGCAGTGCGTTCCTCATCACGGAAGATGGCTATGCACTGACCAATGTTCACGTCATGGGCGATGGCCAGGGCGATCGGAAGGTCGTTTTTCACGACGGCAGCAGTTATCCGTTCACGATTATCGGAACCAGCACGAAAATGGACGCGGCGCTGATCAAGATCGAGACGCGAGGCAAAGAGGTCACGTTCAAGCCGCTGGGGATCGGTCGCAGCAACGAGCTGCGCGAGCGGCAAGCCGTCGCCGCGCTGGGCAATCCCGGTGGAAAGGGACTGACCATCTCGTCAGGAATTATTACCGGCTTGAATCGTGGTTCGTCGTACGAGTGGGGCGGTGCGGCGACGTGGCGCGACGATATGGTACAAGTCAATGCTCGCATCATCGGCGGCAATTCCGGCGGGCCGCTTATCAGCGAGCGCGGCGACGTCATCGGACTTGTATGCAACTCGCGTCCCCGGGCCGATCGCGTCAGCTTGCGCTCCCCATCGATGCGGTAGTCCAGGCTGTGCCCGAATTCGTCAAGGTCGAGGACCGCAACGACTTCGTGACGGGCCTGGTCGTCGATCCGCTGGTTTGCCCCACAGTTAAGAAAGTGGTTGCGGGATCTGCGGGCGAGACCGCCGGGCTGAGGCCGGACGATGTCATCGTCGCCATTAATGGCAAGAAAATGGCGACGGGGATGGACTATTGCCTCGCGCTGCTTGATTGTGCTGCCGACGAGGTGCTGACCTTGAGCATCCGGCGCAAGGCGCAGGGGCAATCCTCCAGAAGCGATTGACGCTCGAAAGAGTCAAGCCGATGCCGCCGGTGGCGATCGAGGGGCTGGTAAACGGCTTGGACTTTAAGTTTTACGATGCCAGCTACCAGCGGGTGCCCGACTTCCAGAAGCTGGAACCCGACGAGAGCGGCACGACGGATGCCTTCCGAGTCGATGCCTATGCGGGACGCGACGGGTTCAGCATGCAATTCAGCGGTTACGTCCGCGTGCCTGCCGACGGCAAGTACACTTTTTACGCGAGGTCGGACGACGGCAGCCTGCTGTTCATCGGCGACCGCCTGGTTGTCGACAACGACGGCCTGCATGCTCCCTTTGAGCAAGGCGGTGTCGTGACTCTGATGGCGGGGCACCATGCCATCCGAGTCGGCTACATCGAGGGTGCAGGTAGCGAGACGCTTGAGGTCAGCTTCCAAGGACCAGGCATTGAGAAACAGCTGATCCCAGCGTCGGCCCTGCATCGCTTTGCCGGACCGCAGTGACAGGAAAAAGGCCCTCCCCTATCCCTTAGCTGGTTAGCTTTGCGCTACCGGCTGATGGACCTTTGTTTAACCCGTGGCCGCAGGCCAGGTGGATTCGGGGCGGCGACGCTTCTAGCTGGCCAGTCGTTTTCCCGCCGGGGCAAGCCCGACGGAGTCGTGCGCGGCGGCCGGCGACGCGTCTAGCTGATCAGTCGGTCTCCCGCCGGGGCAAGCCCGACGGAGAGAACGCCACCGTTGGGCTTGCCCCAACGGAGCGATGACTGGCCAGCTAGCGAATCACCCCGAATATCACCCCGCCCCCGTCGGCCTTGTGCCGGCGGAGCGCTGACTGGGCCGCTAGACGTTTTCCCGCCGGGGCAAGCCCGGACGGAGAGAACGCCACCGTTGGGCTTGCCCCGGCGGAGCGCTGACTGGCCAGCTAGAACAACGACGCCAAAAAGCATCCGACGGAACGCCACCGTCGGCCTTGTGCCGGCGGAGCGCTGACTGGGCCGCTAACCACGTAAGGCATTCAAGTCGTACCGCCCGAAGGTTCCCACGTAGAACCCGAACTGAAAGATCGCCCGGCCACCGTGAACGTGAGACAGGTTATTCATGTAGGATAACACCACGTCGGCCGGCGGTTCGGTAACATCGCAGCCCAGCATGATGTGGATGTGATCAGCGACCGGGCTGGCGCGAGAAAGAAGATGACCCTTTTTGTCAGCGGCTCGACACAGCGTGTCGGTCGTTCTCTGCAACCACTCCTCGCGAACATCCACCCCACGGTCAGCGTGGACGAGCACGATATGGAGGTTGTAAAGGAACTGACCGTACGTGCCATTCCGTACGGCCGACAACTCGATGTCTGGGCGATGAAGCTGATATCGTTCCAAACGCTGTTGTACGCGGGAATCGGCCATGCGATGGTGATTCAGTTGAGACTCAACGTACCGTTCAATTGCCTGTGAATTGCCGGACCCCGTACTGTGAATGGAGTAGTTGCGCCGAAACGCCTTCGGTTGCTGTTTGCGTATTAAATGTTGCAAGCGACCTTTGACCGACCGCACCGCCATTGCAGGAGCAACGGTTGGCGTCGTGCTGAGAAGAAACTGGCTGACGTTGGACTTGGCAATACGATGTTCCAGAATCCGTACCCCGTCGCGTTCGGTCACTTGCTGCAGGTCTTGCAGCCATTGTTCGCCGGACAGTGCGGCTTGATTCCAAAAGAGACTGAGTGACCAGTTTAACTGATACGCGGCACGGCAGTTGTCGATCGTGTACGTCGGTTCGACAGTTGGCATGCACTTTAGCGTACAGTCGTCGTCCCGCCGGGGTAAACCCGGCGGAGACGTTGGGGGGACGCGGGGCATCTCTAGCTGGTCAGTCGTTTTCCCGCCGGGACAAGCCCGACGGAGAGGTGGGGGACGTCGGCGCTTTTAGCAGGCCAGTCGTTCCTCCCGCCGGGGCAAGCCCGGACGGAGAGAAGGCCGCCGTTGGGCTTGTCTCGGCCGAGCGCGAATCTAGCTAATCAGTCGTTTTCCCGCCGGGGCAAGCCAGACGGAGAGGTGCGGGGGGCGGCGACGCTACTAGCAGACCAGTCGTTCCTCCCGCCGGGACAAGCCCGGACGGAGAGAACGCCGCCGTTGGGCTTGTCTCGGCCGAGCGCTGATCTAGCTGATCAGTCGTTTTCCCGCCGGGGCAAGCCAGACGGAGAGGTGCGGGGGGCGGCGACGCTACTAGCAGACCAGTCGTTCCTCCCGCCGGGACAAGCCCGGACGGAGAGAAGGCCGCCGTTGGGCTTGTCTCGGCCGAGCGCTAATCTAGCTAATCAGTCGTTTTCCCGCCGGGGCAAGCCAGACGGAGAGGTGCGGGGGGCGGCGACGCTACTAGCAGACCAGTCGTTCCTCCCGCCGGGACAAGCCCGACGGAGATAACGCCACCGTTGGGCTTGCCCCAACGGAGCGCCGACTGGCCAGCTAGCGCATCACCCCAAAAATTATCACCCCGCCCCCGTCGGCCTTGTGCCGGCGGAGAGCTGACTGACCAGCTAGAACAACGACGCCATAAAAAGTCCGACGGAGAGAACGCCACCGTTGGGCTTGCCCCAACGGAGCGCTGACTGGCCAGCTACGCATCACCCCAAATATCACCCCGCCCCCGTCGGCCTTGTGCCGGCGGAGCGCTGACTGGGCAGCTAGAACAACGACGTCATAAATATGCCCGCCGGAGAAAAACGCCACCGTCGAGCTTGCCTCGGCGGAGTGCTGACTGCGCAGTTAGCTCGAATTATTCATCAGCCGCAGGGCGTTAGCGGCGATCGCTTCCGGTTTGATTGATCAGCCGCCGAGTTAGGAAAAACTTCCGGCGGCCGGGACTAACGCGTGGCGGCTGAAAAGATGCATGCGTCAAAGTAAGCGGCATTGGACTAGCGCCGTCGGTCCGCAATCCAGGTGATCGTCAAGCCGACCAGAAGTATCGTCATCGTGCCTAACACGATCGTCAGCAAATTGTGCAGCGGGTTGCGAATCGTGTAAAGGAAATTGTCGTAATAGACGTCCGCGTGCGGGATGTCCTTCGCGATCGGCTGGTCGATTGTCATTCGCTGACGATCCGCTGCCGCGTCCTGGATCCGTTGGATGGCGTCCGCGCGACGATGCCAAAATTGTTCTCCATCGGAAATCACGATACGGTCACCCGGCACCAGCTGCAGACCATTCGTTACCGTCACGACATCCCCCGCCTGTACTTGCAGGCTGCCTTTCGCCTTGGACCAGCCGGGCGAGAAAGTAGCCCAACAGATCACGGCCACGCCGCAAACTACGGCGGTCACGGCGGCCGGCCGGCGGGCGTGGCGGGCGATCATCCCCATCAGGAATAAGCCCAACATGCCACCGGCAAAAATACCTGACAGCTGCCACCACGCATCCAATGCGCCTTGGATATGAATCATCAACAGTGCCGCGCCGGTCCCCCCCACACCCAGAACGAGCGTCGTGGTGTACAGCACCAGCATGCTTGTTCGCTCGGTGGGTTCGCGGCAGAAATAGCGTTTGACAAAATCCTCCAAAATCAAAGTCGCAGAACTATTCAGACTGGAATCCACGCTGCTCATCGCCGCCGCAAAAATGGCCGCCACCAGCAAACCGGTCATGCCCGCCGGTAACTGGGTCGCAATAAAGTGTGGAAAATAGGCGTCCGCTTTGACCACACCATCGACCGCCTCCGGTCCGAGTCGGGATACTGGCCGTAGAACGCGAACAAGGCGGTGCCTATGAAAAATAGCAGGCCTGAGATCGGCAGATAAAGCAGGGCGCCGATCCAGACGCTATGAACTGCCGCGCGCTCGTCGACGGCGGTGTGATATCGCTGGACATAGCTTTGATCAATCCCGAAGTTTTGCAGGTTGATCACGAAACCGAAGAGCAAGACCACCCAAAAGGTGGATTGCGTCAGGTCGGGAGACAGACTGCCCAGGCTGAATTTTCCTTGCCCACGGGCGATTTCGAAAACCTGCCCCGGCCCCTCGGGCAAGCGCCATAAGATCAAGCCGAGGCAAAGGACAGCGCCGATCGTGAGTACCACGCTTTGAATCGCATCGGTCCGAATCACCGCTTCGATGCCCCCCAACATTGTGTAGGTGGTCACCAGCAGGCCGGTGATCATGATGATTGAGCGGACCTCCCAGCCTGTAAGTGGTTGCAGGCCCAGGGCGACCAGATACATGATGGTTCCCATCCGCGCCAGCTGCGTCAGCAGGTAGCAGATCGCCGCGTAGGTTCGTGCCCAGCCACCAAAGCGTTCTTCCAGATGGGCATAGGCCGAAATGTGACCGTGGTTGCGGTAGAAGGGAACGAAATATTTGGCCGCCAACCAGGCCACCAAAGGTAAGGAGAGGCCAAAGACCCATCCGTTCCAGTTGCCGGAAAACGATTTCCCTGGATTGGCCAGGAAACTGATGCTGCTGACGTAGGTGCCGAAGATCGAAAGCCCCACCGCCCAGCCGGACAGGGATCCCCCCGCCGTCATGAATTGGCTGGTGCTGCCGCTACGGTGCGCCAGCCAGCAACCCAGGCCAATCATGGCACCCAGATAAACCACTACAACGGTCAGATCGACCCGGTTCACCCGCACGCCCTCCCCTGCTGCGATCGAGCCTTGCAGTGGCCATCATCGAGAACCTTGCGTATCCGACTTTGGATGTCCAGGTTCGCGATGGCGAGTGCGTACGTCACGGCGTATTGATTTCTTTCGGATCCAACACCACGTGTTTCACCGACCGACGCTGATAGGTATAGGTGATGTGCAGTTTGCCGTCAGCGGCCTGGATAACGGCCGGATACGAGAACTCGCCGTCCTTGCCTTCGTTCTCCAGCGTTACGATCGGTTGCCAGTCCTTCCCATCTGCCGAAATCGCCACGGCCAGCACCGCTCGGTTGCCGTTGTTTGCGGTCGTAGGGTTGTAGACGATCACGTGTCGACCATCTTTGAGCGTGACCGCATCGACGCCGGCGTTGGGATTCGGCAAATTCGTGGCGGTCATCTCGGTCCAGGTCTTACCGCCGTCTGGCGACCAGCTTTCGGTCACCACGTTCTGCAGGCTGCGACACAGCACCTGCAGCTTGCCGCCGCGGTGCATCAGAATGCTGGGCTGAATCGCGCCGAACTTTTTACCGTCGTTGATCGGCCCAATCACTTCCCAAGTTTTGCCCAGGTCCCTGGTGGCTTCGAAATGCACGCGCCAGCCATTGTGCTCGGAACTGGACGGGCAAAGAATCGTGCCATCCTCCAATTGCACGGGCTTGTTCTTGATCGGGCCGACTAGCGGGCCGGTCTCGGGATGTTTGCCGCTCAGCCTGGTTGGAGTGCCCCATGTTTTGCCGCCATCGGCCGAGGTGATCAAAACGCCCCACCAGGTGTTGGGCGAGGGGCCGACTTTGTAGAACAACATCAGCGGTCCTTCCCGTGGCTGAAAGAGCACCGGGTTCCAGCAGGGGAATTGTTTGGTTTCTCCCTCCGAGCCATCGGCCACTTCGACGGATCTGGTCCATCTACCGTCTTCAAGACGCGCGACCCAGATACCGACATCGGAGTGGCTTTCGTGCTGACCGCCGAACCAGGCAGCAACCAGTCCCCCGTCTTTGGTCTGCGCGATGGTCGAGGCATGGCATTGCGGCGTCGGTTTGTCGTCGAGCGGAAAAATTAATTCAGCCGAGACGCATCCCCCAACACCCGGCTGAGCGCTGGGAGGCAATTCCCCGGCGGCACATACCATACCGGCCAGTACAACAGTCACCGCCGCACCCGGCAACATCAACCACAAGGTTGGTTGTCGTTTCATCATTTCTCTCCTGGGTTTGGAGCCTGATTGTTTAAAGCTCAGCCGTCCTGGTCGCCGTGGCGACAGCCGCCGGCCAGCATGTCGGTGATCCTACAGTGTGCCGGTGCCTGCGGCTGGGCGTTAAACTCATTTCATACCATGGACGACCTGGGGAGGGATGACCATCCAGGTTGGTCACGAAGGCAGCACCGCCGGCCTTAAGAATCGCCGGACTTCCATTCGGCCACAACCGCTAGACGCTCAGGTCGGATCGGCAGGTCAGATGATTTGAATGACGCATGTAAAAGCACGGACTCAATGACGGTTCTTTCAGGATGAGCCGAGTTCCAATTCCGGGTCATTTTTTCAAGCCATCTTTCGGCAACCTTATAGCGGGCAAAAGGCACCCCATTGAAAAATATTCCGCGATGAAGTGCAACGTACGGTCTCCGGAAAAACGGTGGATGTTGCGCCAAATCCACTCCAGCGGCGCGGTACTTTCCGGTGACGATATTCACGATGTTGCCGTCACCCGTTGTTCCAAGTGCAATGATATTATATTGATATTATATTCCAGAGGAGGGATAATGTTCCCGTAGTACCGATGCGTTTCGAACAGAAACGAGAATAGCGCCACTTGGGGAATTCTACTTTCGGCTTTCTGATAAGCACGGCTAATCGAAGGGTTTAGATTGATCGCTTGGAACGACTTGTGTATTCGCCCCGGCAATCCCCCCAGGTTGACAGTCACCATAATGCAAAAACAAAGTAGCAAAAACACAGTCTTGAAAATCGAACAATAGGTACCAACCGTGGACCGAGCGGTTTGATGTGTTTCGAGGGCCGACAAATTATCAATCCGCTGCGAAACAGAAGATAGCTTGTGGCAAGCAACAGGAAAGCCGGCAAGTTCCTGCATTCGTTGCCTTCACGAATTCGCGTGCGTGATCGAAAACAAAATCTCGCGTCGATCGGCAGGAACATTCCCCAGAACAACGCGGTTAAGAGTAGAACATCCGGCCCCAGCGTCATGAGCGAATTGCTCGCGGCTGTCATCGAAGACAACAAGAAACTAATGACAACAAGAAGTCGTGGTCGGTAACCTACGGCAAGGCCAAGATAAACGACGCCACAACCAATGAAGAATAGGTAGATTCCAGGGCCAGACCCCAGGTAATAAAACAGATTCAAATAAAACGGCCGCGCATCCAGCGCCTGAGTTCGGTAAAAGTCTTCGAAAAATCCGGCGGGGCTATAAAGATCACCGATATTGGGCAATTTGAAGATGAGTACGTCCAGGAGTAGCGTCAGCCCAATAGCGATCCTGAATAAGCCAATCGATCGTAGATCGAGGCCACGGACGTGCGCCTTTTGCATCAAGCGATGGAACATAACTGATAGGTACTTTAATCCCGCTGGCGCAGAAGGGCAACATTTCGGCGGAGCTGCCTGCTGCCGGGGTAAACAGGAGGGAACGGAGTAAACGAAGAAGGTCAGTTTGACATGACTTAGAGTCGATTTGGCCAAGTGCCATTAAGGGTTTGGCCGAACCGAACAACCCGCAGGCGATTGAGGTACTTTCCCCTGCGCTCGATGATGCGTCGGTACTGGTAAGACGGGCACTGGCAACGGCCGTTTCCGCAATCAAAGACCCGTGCCGCAAAATCGCTCGATGCCGTGGCGGCGGAAAAACCTAATGCAGCGTCATACAGACGATTCGAGAGTCATGAAGAACGTTCGGATCGTCGCTTGTGCCTCTTCTAGGCTAAGAACAGGGATTAGCCGTTTTGGCGCTAGCCACGGTTCGTCGGCAAAATCCGGGGCTAGCGCCTAAACGGCCGAGCCAGTGAACCCCAAAATCAAGCCTTGAAGACGCACTAGTCTGTTGACGAGCGGCCTCAAATGGCGTTCAATATAGGCAATGCTGGGCGCCGTAAGGGAGGCTGCCGGTGCCCTGGTTGTGAGAGCCGGACGACTTCGCCCTATGCATTGTGCGCGAGGTCGATGGCTTCACCTATGGGGAGATTTGTCGATGGGACGATCACACAAACTTTCGCTTCAACTTCGAGCGGTTCAGCCGACAGAATCGGTTTCCGATGGCAATCGCCGGCGATTGGGCTTTACGCTCATCGAACTTCTCGTCGTCATTGGCATCATCGTCATCCTGATCTGCGCTGCTGCTTGCCGGCGGTGGGGATGGTTCGTTCCCGGCGCGTACGATGCAGTGTCAGAATAACCTGTCTGAGCTGGGCATCGCACTGGCGCGGTACAACAGTAAAGCACCTTTCCGACTGAAATCGTCTCGGTGGCAGACCACGCTGCCGGCTTACCTGCAAGACCAGAATGAATTGATGGTGTGTCCGGAAAACGCCGACAGCGCCGAAGTCTCCTACGGCATGAACGACAGTATCGAAAAAATGCACCTCGGTGACGGTCGCAAGATCGCGATGCTGGACTACAACCAGGCGGAAGTCGGGGTGGTCCGGCGGACCGTGGCAGACCAGGACGATTGGCCCAATACCCATGCACCCCGGCATCGCGGGCGTGTGAACGCTTTGAATTATGACGGAACGGTCGATACGCGTGATCCGGATGCCATCGATCCACGGGTTTGTCGCAATTACTTCAACTTCTGGCATCCCATGCGCGAAACGGTCATCCTGGAAGAATGCGATCCGATTCCGCCGGGCGGAACCGATGGCACCACCGACGGGACAACCGACGGCACCACCGACGGGACGACGGACGGCGTGACGGATGGGACGACGGACGGCACGACGGACGGCAGCCTTCCCTGTCCTACCTTTCAACTTTCTAAAGGTAAATTTGTGAGGATTGAACTGTCTACTACTTCTGGTGACGATTATATCCAGGTGGCAGAAGTGGAGGTTTTTAACGAGCTCGATGAAAATGTTGCGCTGGCCACGAACGGCGGCGTTGCTACTCAGAACTACTCACAATATCCGGGTGCCCCTGCCTCGCTGGCGATCGACGGCAACCCGGACGGAGTTTTCAACAACGGTTCTGTTGCGCACACATCACCAGACGGTTTTAGTAACTATCCCTACTGGTGGCAAGTTGCGCTGCAAGACCCTGAGGAAATCCACCGCATCGTGGTCCACAATCGCACGGATACTTGTTGCACGAGTAATCTGTCATTTGCCAAGGTTAAAATCCTCAATGCGGGCGGCAACGTCCTCTGGACAGGACAATTGATTGGCATGACCGGCCAATCGAGCTATGAATTTTATGATACTTGCTCGCCGCCGCCGGATCCCGTGGTTCAGGGTCGGTACATACGTATCCGAAGGGAGTGTGGTCCTGCCCCCCCCCGTGACCTTCAGAATACTTCGTGTTTCGTACTGTTGAGTGAAGTCGAGGTTTTCGAAAAAGGTACTGGCACAAACCTCGCCCTGGCCGGCTCCGCGATTCAGAGTTCGGAACAATTCGACGGACCCGCGGAAGAAGCGATTGATGGCGACACCTGCCAACAATTTACGGTGGGCTGTGGTACTGGTGCCTGGACCGGTGCGCACACGAGAGAGTTCGACTCGGGGTCCGGCAATTCGGAGCTACCCCCCCGTATTGACGAGGAAAACCCTTGGTGGCTACTTGACTTGGGTGCGACCAAGGACATTGCATCGATCAAGGTTTGGGGCAGGAACGACCATGATTGGGCTATGAGCAGCCCGGTAATAGTTGAGATATTCGAGGACAACCCGCAGCCAGATGGTGGTTGTACTTACAGCGACCCCGAACCACCGGTTCCTTTGAATTCCGTTGCCGAGCCGGTATATTCAGCTGAAGTTAGTTTAACGGGCGCGGGTTACATAGGCAATATTCAGATCGCACCCTGATTTTGACGTTTCACCTCGATAACCGGCGCCTGTCGAGCGCCTCGAGCAAGGCCCGATACCTCAGGGAAGCCTTCAGTAAAATGTAGGGCTGGTAATTTGCTTACACGATGGGTAGTCAATCGCGGTATCACGGGGCAGACGCTAAGCATTGCGGCGTTTGCGCTTAGCTGTTGGATTTTCAGCGGCTGCGACCGGCAAACGCCTGATGCAAAGCCAAAGCCGGCGGAACTCACCGACAAACAGCGGTCGGATCTCATGTCCGAACAGGTGCCCAAGCCGCTTACGGGCGACCAGGTACCTGCAGATCTCGAGGATCTGCAGGTGGCCGTCGAGCGACTTGGAGGCAAGTTCGAAGTGTTCCCTGTGGAACCGGATCGCCAGAGGATCAAAGTCGATCTGGGGGGCGGTAACGTCACCGACGAAGATTTGGCCGATCTGGCGGGCATGGATCGAATTACGCACCTGGTGTTGTCGGGAAGCCAGATTACCGACGCGGGACTTGTGCATCTCAAAGGAGCCACGGAGCTTGCCATCCTCGAAATTCCCAACACCAATGTCGGTGACGCGGGACTCGAACATCTCGAGGGCCTGCGGAAACTGGTCCATGTCAGCGCCAGCTACACCAAGATTACCCTTGACGGTCACCGTGCCTTGGCACAGCAGTTAGAAGCCAACAGGCAAAGAAAATGAACGGCGCGTAACGACCGATCGCGTGAACGAACAAGCCCGGATGGGGCGGGCGTCTTTAGTAATCGTCGCTGGGCCATGCCGATGATTTCAACGGCGCCGTTGTCAGCCCGGACTCGGTGCCTCGTCAGGCTGGCGATAGGGTTTGCCGGACTCGTACGATTCGAGATGCCTGCGCAGCCTCTCTTTCTGGTTGTCTGGTACCAGACGAACGGCTTTCTCCTGCCACTCGACCGCCTGTGCGAAGTTACCTGCCTCCGCATAGGCTGCGGAAAGTGTAGCCAGGATCGAGGCGTTGTTGTGTCCGGTCAGGCGAGCCGCCTGCTCGGCCAGCTTGACGGCCTGCGGACCGTCACGCAACGCATCGTCGGAACAGGTCGCCAACAGCCACGCGAGGTTGTTCAGCGCCGAAATATTGCCCGACTCCAATTGCAGTGCGCTTTGGTACTCTGCTGCAGCCTTGTCGAATCGTGCCAGATTCTCGAAGGCCTTGCCCAGGTTGTTATGGGCGTTGGCAAATTTCGGCCGGATGCGCAAAGCCTCTTGGTAGTGCCCCACGGCCTCCTCGAAGCGTCCCAAGGGCTGCAGCGCGTTGGCCCAGTTGTAGCGGGCTTCGGAGTCGTCTGGATTCAGCCGCACGGCCTCTTGATAGTACTGCACGGCCTCCTCGAAGCGTCCCAGCCCCTGCAGTGCATTGCCCCAGTTGTAGTGCCCCTCGGCAAAGTCCGGCTTGATTCGCACAGTCTCTTGATAATGTTTCACCGCCTCCTCAAAGCGTCCCACGCCCTGCAGGAGGTTTCCCCAGGCGAGATGGGCCTCCGCAAAGTCCGGCTTGATGCGTACGGCCTCTTGGTAGTGCTTGACCGCTTCTACGGGGCGTCCGAGACCCAGCAAGGCGCCAGCCCAAGCGTGGTGAGCCTCGGCGAAGTCCGGTTTGTTTTGCACGGCTTCCTCGTAGTGCGAGATCGCCTCGACCATTTTCCTTTGGCCCTGTAGTAAACCGCCCAGGTTTAAATGTACGTTGGCCTCGCCGGGTTGCAGTTCCAGCGCCTGCTGGTAACACCTGATCGCCTCGTCGATCTTTCCCTGTTGTTGCAGCGCCAAACCCAGGCGGGAATAGGCCTGGAGTAACTGGGAGTCAGCCAGCAAAGCGAGTTTAAATTGTTCCACGGCCTGTTCCAACTTCCCCTCCGACATGAGCACGGCGCCGAGGCCGTGGTGGCAAATCGCCATCCAATAACTCTGAGCCTCGACGGTGAGCGGCAATTGCGTGGAGGCATCTTTGGCCTCGGTCAGAATCGACATCGCGGTCGAGAAATGCTGCCCCGCAGTGGCCGCATGACCTTCCGCCAGCGCGATCTCACCTAGCAGCCAATGGGGGAAGACAAGCCTGGGCCGAAGCGACACGATCGCCAGGCACTCTTGCCTGGCCTCCCCAAAGCGTCTTTCGTGGAACATTCCACTCGCCAGCGAATATTGTTCGAACGTCGCGACGAAATCTTTCGGATCTTCCAGGCTGGCGTCAAACACAGCCTCCGTTCGGACACCACCACCGCCCAAATATCCAAGCGACTCCAGACGCTTTACGGCTTCCCTGTCCACGAGCTCGCTATCGTGTCCCGTTGCAGCAGATTCCATTGCCTTCAGTGATTCCTCGAGGCGGGCGTGCAGGCGGCGCGTGATTTCCGGTTCCTGGTCGGTGACATTGGCCGTTTCGCCGCCATCCTGGCTGAGGTCGTAGAGTTCCGGCCGCGGGGAACGGATGTACTTCCAGGAACCATCAACAATGCCATGCAGCGAACTGCACCCAAACAAATCGGGCCACAACGATTCGCCGTAGATCGGCGTGAGCCTTTCTGGCGCAGGTCTTCCATCCAAATGGTCGCTGAGGTTCACGCCCTGCACCTGTCGGGGTACATCGAGTCCGATCAAGCCGAGCACCGTTGGCATGATATCCACAAGACTTACCGCTTCGTCTACCTGGATTCCCCTGTGATCACCTTTGGGAACCCTGATGATCAGCGGAACTTGCATGGTGCTCTGATAAATCAGGAAACCGTGTTGTACTTCTCCGTGGTCACCCAAGCCTTCGCCATGGTCCCCGGTAACGATGATCAGTGTGTTGTCGTACAGCCCCAGGGTGCGCAGTTTGTCGACGACTTGACCGATGCAGGAATCGACATAGGCAATTTCGCCAGCGTAAGGGTCTTCGGCATAGGTCACATCAAACGGAGGCGGCGGGTCATACGGTCTGTGAGGATCGAAATAATGCAGGAAAAGAAAAAACGGATTCTTGCTGTTTTCTTCCAGCCAGGCGACGGCGGGCCGTGTGACCTCACCGGCCGTGCGTTGGTTGTCGTGCTGGGAATCTCCCGTCACGGGATATTGGTCGTCGTAGGTGTCGAAACCCTGGTTGAGGCCGAACCTCGAGTCCAACGGAAATGCGCCGACGAAGGCAGCCGTCTCGAAATCCCGCGACTTCATGATTTCGGCAAGCGTCACATTGGAGTCGGCAAGATGATACCCCTCGTTCAGACGAGCGCCATGAACGGGCGGGTACGTCCCGGTAAACATGGAACTGTGCGCGGGCATGGTTAACGGAATCGGCGTCATGGTGCGCTTGAACAAGACTGCATCCTGGGCAATCGCATCAATGTTCGGCGTAGTCTGCCGGTCGTAGCCGTAGCAACTCAGATGATCGGCGCGGCAGGTATCGATGCTGATCAGCACCACGTTGCGGATACCTCGGTCGCGGGAAGGGTTGCGACCAAAGTGCCAGAGCGCCTGCGCCGGCAGCGAGCACGCCGACAATCAGCACAATCACGCCCGGGGCGGGAAACTCGCCATCTGCCTGGCCCCGCTGTTTCATGGCCCGGGATGCCAGCTTGCGCAGGGGGCGAACTCCCTTCGACTCCCTTAGATTGGCGTGCTGACACAGACATCTCCGCATTCAGAAAAATTCCTCTGCACGAGGACTACAAATCGATTCTAAATCCATCCTACAAATAGGTCAAACAATGGTTGACTACCGCTTAGGTTCTTCCCGATAAGGCTTGCCTTGCTTGTACATTTCAAGCCGTTGGCTGAGAACGTTCTTTTGTTCGCCGCGTGCCATGTCGATCGCCTTCGCCTGCCACGCGACCGCCTGTTCGAAGTTGCCCGCCTCCGCATGGGCCGCGGAAAGAGTGGCCAGGATCGTGGGGTTGATGTATCCGGTCCGGCGAGCCGCCTGCTCGGCCAGCCGGACCGCCTGTGGACCATCACGAACCGTATCGTCGAAACAGGTCGCCAAGAGCCACGCGAGGTTGTTCAACGCCGAGATATTACCCGACTCCAATCGCAGTGCGCCTTTGTATTCTGTTGTAGCCTTATCGAATCGTGCCAGATTTTCAAAGGCCTTGCCCAGGTTGTTGTGGGCGTTGGCAAATTCCGGCTGGATCCGCACGGCCTCTTGGTACCGCTCCACCGCCTCCTCGAAGCGTCCCAAGAGTTGCAGGGCGTTGGCCCAGTTGTAGTGGGCTTCGGCGTCGTCCGGATTCAGCCGCACGGCCTCTTGGTAGTGCTCTACTGCGTCCTCGAAGCGTCCGAGGCCCTGCAGGGCGTTGCCCCAGTTGTAGTAGGCTTCGGCGAAGTCCGGCTTGAGCCGCACGGCAATTTCGTAGTGCGGTATCGCCTCCGTGAAGCGTCTCTGGGCCTGCAGGGAGTTGCCCCAATTAAATTGGGCCTCTGCGAAGTCCGGCTTGATCCGCACGGCCTCTTCAAAATGCTTTGCTGCTTCCGCGAAGCGTCCCAGGCCCGTTTGCAGAGCGCTGCCCCAGTTGTAGTGGGCGGCAGCGAAGTCCGGCTTGATCCGCAATGCCGCCTGGTAATGCGGCACCGCCTCTTCGAAGCGTCGCAGGTCCGCCAGAGCGCTGCCCAAATTATTGTGGGCCGAAAATGCGACCGGATTTTGTGCCAACGTATCGCGCCAAAGGTTTTCTTGGGTTTGAAAAACCTCAGCTCGCTGCCGGGTCAATACGAAGCAGACAAATAGAAGCGTCATTGCCGCGCCCATCACGATCCGCCGCCAACGACTGAACCTGGCTAACGTGACCATTGCCGCCGCCAGCAGGGTCGTTACCGCAGGCAGAGCCAGATACTGAAAATGATCGGAGACCAACGAATGCTGGTGGAACGACATGCCGATGATGCCAAGTACTGGCCCGAGCGTTACCACAAAGTATCCGAGGGCCACGATCATCGGCCTCCCCCAACTCTTGCGGTACCGCCAGAAGATGGTCAGCAGGGCGATCAATGCTGCGAGAGGCAGCCACGCGATCGCGTTTGTCGGATCTACATCCCAACGCGGATAAATCATCGCGAGTCTTAGAGGCAAGAAGGCTTTATAAACGTAGAACCACACCACCCAGCCGCTGGCCGCCAGACGTGACAGGAGGCCCTCAGGGCGCACGACTTCCTCCCCGATGTTGCGCCCTATTTGAAACCACACGGTGGCCAGTGCCATGGCCAGCGAGAATACGAAGAACGGAATACTGCGCAGAACATCCTGCCAGGCAATTTTCCCTCGCCGCCACCAGGCCAAACCCAACAGCACGATTGGCAACGCGACCGTTGAGGTCTTCGCCGCGAGCGCCAAAAGAAACGTGAACAGGGAGATGGCATACCAGAGCCGACGGCCGCTGTGCTCGAACCGCAACCAAGCCAGCAAGGCCGCCGCGTACAGGGGGAACGAAAGGCAGTTCTTTAACTCGCTGATCCACGCCACAGACGCCACCGTCACGGGATGAATCGCGAACAATACGGCACCGAGCCAGGCTCCCGGGACCTGCAATAGCCGTAGCACTCGCCAGACGAGGACCGATCCGACAGCATGCAGGAGGATATTGGTGACGCGATAACCTGTCGGATCCATCCCCCACAAACGCCACTGCAACCAGAACGCCGTATTCGTCAGCGGCCAATAGTCGGTCGCCTGGGTGGTGAACCAGATGCTATAAAGCCCGTCGTCGGCCCGGATTAATCGGGCGGTCGACCCGGTCGGGTCCTCCGTGATCCAGATGTCATCGTCCCAGAGAAAGCCACCGCTCATCGCGGGCCAATAAGCCGCCAGCACGGCTAAGACGATGAGCAGCGCCGCGCAGGCTCCGTCCACCATTGTCCCGTCCACCAATCGTCGGTCGTCGTCGGATACCCAGCTGCCTGCGAACTGCCTTCGTTCTGTGAGGACCAGTGTTTCTTCGATGCCATTTGCGCGGATTCTGTGAAAGCCTGATTTGTCGGACTGGCCAATTGTTTTGGGCGGGCGCCCACGGGCCAGGGAGCCTCGCAATTTTTCGGCTATTTGGGCTCGATTGTCGTGACGCCTTTCAATCCGCGCTGTGTGGCATCAATCGATGGCAAAAAGTCTGGCACTTCGCTCTTCAGCCATTTTACGATAGCCTCGGCGGCAAGGGCGTGGGCCTTGCTGTTGGGATGGTGATCGACAGCGTGCACCTGCAACTGTTCGGTGTTCCTGCCAGCAAAGGCCGGCGCCAAATCGCAAACGGGAAGCCCAGCCTGCCGGGCCAATTGGCTGACTCGCTCGTGGACGGGTGCCAACGGATAGTCACCTTCAAGTCCCTCCAGGAGTGGATAGAGCACGAGGACGACCTGGCAAGACTCTAGCTGCGCGAGTTGGTGAAAATTCTGCGCTAGCAAATTCAAACCCTGCCGATTATACGCCGGATCGTACAAATCCAGATACCATTGGATGGTCTCCGTCGTGATACGCCGCATCGCGAAATGGGAGCTCACCGTATCCAGCAGGCGTGAGCGACCATGATACCAGGCGTCCGTTTGAATCTGCCGAAGATTTTCGTCTCGAATATTGATGAGGTCGTTGACGTAGGTCTGGCGAGCTGCCAGCTTTGGACCGTGCTCGATGTCGTTGGCAATGAATACGAACAGCACGCGAGAGAAGTTCATTTTCGATTGGGCGGCCATGAGCCGATCTAATTCCTGGCGCGCATTCAATCCCGAAACGCCGAGATTAACGACCTCAAAGCCGGTTCCCAGTTGCGACTCGATCTGCACAGGCAGAGTGCCTTCCAGCGGTACTCCGTCACCAAATACAAACGAGTCGCCCACGCACACAATACGCGACGTGCCGACCGGCGGAGTGAAATCGTACTGCCGCCCCCGCAGTCCTTGCTCGGAGAGGTTGTACTCGACACACCACGGCGTCTGGCCCAGTTCACCAGGCGGCATCTTACGCGGAGGGAGCATCGAGTTCTCCAGTCGCCATAGTCCTTTGCTGATATCCGGCACAGGCTGAAATTCGTTGTGGGGATTGGACGGATAACAATGAAACACTTGACTCAGCCTCAATTGGTTGCGTAGCAGCAGCTTACTCGTCCCAAGTTGGGGTCGATAACCGCAGACGCGCAGTCCTATTTCCGCTCCCAGGACAGCGATCAGCAAGCCGAAGAGTACGGCAAGAAGCCGCAGCAGAACAGTGCGCCATAGCGCTTGGCGATTCGGAATCGACGAAGAAACAGACCTGGGCTTCATGGCATATTGCTCGCGCTCGTTGTTATACATAAGTCGATCGTGTTATCGAGCGCAGCCAACAAGATCCCCCTCCTTTGCCGACAGCGGGCCGTATCTATGAATAATCGTCGCAAGCTCAGCGAACTCCGGACTTCACTCTCCCTCCGGAGGTCGTGCAGTTTTTAAGTTGTGCTTTCGCGTAATTTTACGACGATTAATTTACTCTCCCTGGGGAGAGTCGAGCCTAAGCGAGGAGAGGGGTAATCCGGTTTGCCAATTTCAATACTCAAACATGCACGAAAACCCTCCCCGCTCGTTCCTCGCGACCCTCCCGCAAGCGGGAGGGTGAAGTATCTCGCTTCAAACCAACGACGTAAAAACTGCACGACCTCTCCGGGTGAGTCGGGCTCTCAGGCCCGGAGAGGGCAATTCGGCTTCAGCAAATGCAATACGACACCTCGCAAAAACCCTCCCCGGCTCCCGGCGCGCCGGGATCCAACCCTCCCGGGCGCGGGAAGGTGATTGTCATTCGGTTACTTATGAAACCTACAAATTTGAATGACCTGGTGCGCTAGTCAGGCTGGCGATCGGTTTTGCCAGAGCGATAAAGTTCGAGGCGCTTGCGAAGCCCTTCTGCCTGATTGTCTGGTACCAGCCGTACGGCTTTTTCCTGCCACGCGACCGCCAGTTCGAGGTTGCCTGCCTCCGCATAAGCCGAGGAAAGTGTGACCAGGATCGAGGCGTTGTTGTGTCCAGTCAGGCTTGCCGCCTGCTCGGCCAGCTTGACCGCCTGCGGACCGTCACGAACGGCATCGTCGGAACAGGTTGCTAAGAGCCACGCGAGGTTGTTCAGCGCCGAGATATTGTTCGGCTCAAATTGCAGCGCGCTCTTGTACTCTGCTGCGGCCTTATCGAATCGCGCCAGATTCTCATAAGCCTTGCCCAGATTGTTGTGGGCGTTGGCAAATGTCGGCTTGATACGCAAGGCTTCTTGATAGTGCCCCACCGCCTCGTCGAAGCGTCCCAAGAGCTGCATGGTGTTTGCGCAGTTGTAGTGGGTTTCGGCGTCGTTCGGATTCAACCGCACGGCCGCCTGGTAATGCTGCACAGCTTCCTCAAGCCGTCCCATGCCCTGCACGGCGCCTGCCCAGTTGTAGTGGGCCTCCGCAAAGTCCGGCTTGATCCGCACGGCCTGTTGGTAGTGCTTCACCGCCTCCTCGATGCGTCCCAAGCTGCGCAGAGCGTTTCCCCAGTTGAAGTGGGCCTCCGCCAAATCCGGCTTGAGCCGCACGGCCTCTTGGTAGTGCTGCACCGCTTCCTCAAAGCGTCCCAGACCGAGTAAGGCGTTTCCCCAGTTAAAGTGAACCTTCTTGAAGTTCGGATTGATTCGTAAGGCCTCTTGGCAGTGAATGACCGCCTCCTCGAAGCGTTCCCGCCTGGCAGCCGTTTCGTGTGCGGGATCGCGCCGGTAGGCGTACACACCAATTTGCTCCGAGCGCTCATCTGGGGTTACCAGAGATTGGGCCAAACCATAGTGCGCTTGGGGCGATTTGGGAATGGTGGCCACAACGGCTTCGGAAATCTTCAACTCGGAAGGCGTCCCGCTTCGTTCGGCATTCCATAACATGACCCCAATCGCGGCTAAGCCAGCCCATTTCAGGCCATGCACGGCCGGCCTGAGCCGCTGCGACTTTGTCGCCGACTGGGTCTCCACGCCCAAGGACCGTCTGGTTCCTGAATCACGAATCTTCCAGATGAAACCGTCATAGTAGTAATGCAACAACGTTGATGTGCCTATGACGGCTACCAGAAATTGCCGTAGTCTCTCCGACGGAATCTGGCCAACAGCTAAACCCATTAGACCATAGACAGTGACAAGCCCCAGATACACGCCGATCAGCGCACCGCTACGGCGGAACAGGAAGCGGGTAAAACTGCCCACATCGGGATCATTTTCCGCCCGTTTGCGATTGAACACCCAGACGATGGACAGATATTGAATGTCATGAAAGACCTCGAGCATTGCCAGTCCCAGAATTACATTTCTGAGGGAAACCAAGGCAAACCACAGATAACCAAAGGTGATTCCCAGAAGCAGTATTTTGACGAAATTAGGTTGTCCACCGCGCTGCCATATCCACACGAAATTGATCAAAAACAGGACCGTCACCGTCACCGAAGCCGTGAGGGAAGCTTGCCGGGCGTAGGTGAGAATTGAGGTCGGAAGGATCGGGACGCCGGATTTGTATGCCAGGTTCAAGATGGTCGCCGCGTGGTCGTCAGCAAACAGCACGCCAGTCGCGAACCAGGTCAAACACATCCAAAAGTCCAGACGACGAGTCCGTTTATCAAAGCAACCCGCCTTCGCATCGTAGATGCGGGCAAAACCGTAAGTTTGCATCAAGAAATGCCACACGCCCCAAATGACTAACACCAGTGTCGTACCGCTTAGGTTCTGTACAGCAAAGACAATAAAAACTGCCATTCCCAACAGTGGAGCCAAAATGAATCGGAGCCGGTATTGATGAAAAAGTTCCCGATCGCCATAAGCGCGCATCAATCCCGGCGCATGGTGCCCTAACGACCCGAAGGCCAGCACAATAAGAGAAAACTCCTCAAGGTCCCAATGCTTGCTGGCACCGAAGAATAGTGGGGCAATAAGAAGCGGAGTTCCAATGAACAGGAGCAGATCCTGCCACGAACTCAAAATCCACAGACCCTGCGGCGACATCGTACTTGAAGTCGTGACGCTCGCGGCAGATGCAGAACTAGAGGGATCGTCGGCCATGACGTGTGAGCAGCTCGTCGAATGGCGGGGGCCACGATTGCCCCAGCAACCAGGCCATCACGCTGAATGCGGGGCCGAAAAGACATAAAGCAAAATGAGTATAAGGCGGCATAATGGAGGTGTCAAATCTCGGCCGGGCCGCTCGACGCCGCACTATTCAGCTGGCGGCGAATCCAGAACGACGTAGCGGTAGGCGGGCTTCGACTGGTTCTTTGACATCGACTCTCAGCCAATTGCGGCGGGATCCATCGACAGGCGCACAACCTAACGCATGCATCATTTTAATGTAGCAGCCTTCGCTTTACCCTGCAGTTGCATAAATTCCGTCGCGAATTGTGAGATTGGCCTCTCAGGCACGATGGCACTCATCAGCCCGACTAAAACAAGGACTAATACTTAGGCTTTTCCCGATAAGGCTTGCCTTGCTTGTACAGTTCGAGACGCCTGCGCAGCCTTTCTTTCTGGTTGTCTGGTACCTGGCGTATGGCTTTCTCTTGCCACGCGACCGCCTGTGCGAAGTTGCCCGCCTCCGCATAGGCCGCGGAAAGTGTGACCAGGATCGCGGCGTTTTTGTGTCCGGTCAGGCGCACCGCCTGCTCGGCCAACTTGACCGCCTGCGGGCCGTCACGAACCGTATCGTCGGAACAGGTCGCCAAGAGCGACGCGAGGTTGTTCATCGCCGCGATATTGCCCGACTGCAATTGCAGTGCGCCCTTGTACTCGGCTGCAGCCTTGTCGAATTGAGCCAGGTTCTCATAGGCCTTGCCCAGGTTGTTGTGGGCGTCGGCAAATGTCGGCTTGATACGCAAGGCTTCTTGGTAGTGCCCCACGGCCTCCTCAAAGCGCCTCAAGAACTGCAAGGCGTTTCCCCAATTGTAATGGCCTTCGGCATCTTCCGGATTCAATCGCGTGGCCTCTTCGTAGTGCTTCACGGCGTCCTCGAATTGCCCGAGACGCTGCAGGGCGCCCGCCCAATTGTAGTGGGCCTCCCCGAAGTCCGGCTTGATCCGCACGGCCTCTTGATAGTGCTTCACCGCGTCAGCGACGCGGCCTGAGCCTTGCAGGGCGTTGCCCCAGGCGTGGTGGGCCTCCGCGAAATTCGGCTTGATCCGTACGGCCTCTTGGTAGTTTTTCACCGCCTCCGCGTGGCGGCCCAAGCGCAGCAGGGCGGTACTCCAGTTAAGGTAGACCTCGACAAAGTCCGGTTTGATCCGCACGGCCTCCTGGTAGTGCGCGACTGCCTCCTCGACTCGCCCCATGTTCTCCAGGGCCTTGCCCAGGTTGTTGTGGGCGTCGGCGTAGTCTGGGTCGAGCCGCAGTGCCTGCTGGTAGTGCACGACTGCCTCCTCAGCGCGTCCCCTGCCCTGCAAGGCGATGGCCAGGTTGAAATGGGGCTCGGCGTAGCCCGGGTCGATTCGTAACGCTTCCTTGAAATGTGCCTCGGCCTCCGCCGTGCTCCCCAGGCTGTGCAAGGAGATGCCCAGATTATTGTGAGTACTCGCGATTTCGGAATTCATTTGCAGAACCGTTCGCTGCGAGGAAGAGTCGATCGCCTCGGCTGCTGCTTCCAGGTACTGCGAAAATCGAGACACCGCATCCGCGTTGTGTCCCGCTTCCAGAGCGATATCTCCCAAAGTCTGAAGTGTCCAAAGGTCGCGCGGCCGCTTCTCGAGTATCTTCAGGCATTCGAGCCTCGCCTCCTCCAACCGCCCGCTAGAAAAAAGTGCGCGTGACTTTAGCAAGCGATTATGATGATCAAGGGATTCTTTCGGATCCTCGCCCTTCGGGTCGACGTCAAGTAACGTAGCCTGTACCTCTCCGCCGATGTAACCAAGCGACATGAGCCGCTGCACGCTCTCGCGATCCGGCTTCTGTGTGCTGTCGGCGACGTCGGTTCGAGCCTGCTGGAGCAGCATGCTTTGCAGCTGCGCTTGCAACTCGCTCGCGATCTTGACCTCGCTGTCGACCAGGTTCGTTGTTTCGGCCGGATCGCGCAACAGATCGTACAACTCGGGGTGTGTGGTCCAGATGTATTTCCATCGGTCGTGGATCAGGCCAAACAATCCGTTGCAGCCGTACTTTGTGGGATGGAGCGATTCGCAATAGAGATAGCGTTGAGGGGATTCGCCCTGATCAACCAGACTTAGGGAAAGATTCTCGCCTTGAATGTGCGGTGGCTGGGTTATTCCCACCAGATCCAGCACCATGGGGACTACGTCCACGATGCTGACTGGGTCGTCCAGCTTCCTTTGTGCGGCACCGCCCGGCGCTTTGATAATGAGGGGAATGCGTATTGTGCTTTGGTAAGCAAAATAGCCATGCGTATCTTCCTCATGTTCGCCGAGGCCTTCGCCGTGGTCGGAGGTGATCACCAGTAGTGTTGATTCGTAGATCCCCAGAGATTTCAGCTTCTCGATAACCCGGCCGATGCAGTCATCGGTGTACGCAATCTCTCCGGCGTAAGGCGCCGCGGGAAAGCGTAACGCGAACGATTCGGGCGGCTCATAGGGGGCGTGGGGATCGAAATAATGCAGAAAAAGAAAGAACGGCTCGTGACCGTGAATGTCCAGCCAGTCGACCGCTTGACGGCTGGTATCGCCAGCCTTGCGTTGATTAATGTGTAACTTTCTCCCCTCCCCCGTGACATGATCGTCGTAGGTCCCAAAACCCTGGTCCAGCCCAAATTGTGCTTTGAGGACGATTGCGCTAACAAAGGCCGCCGTCTGGTATCCATGATCACGCATTATTTCGGCGAGCGTCACATTGACGTCGCCCAGGCGGTGGCTGCCGTTATCATGAACGCCGTGATAGGGCGGGTTGGTACCGGTCAGCATTGAGCTGTGGGCCGGCAGCGTGAGCGGATTGGTGGAGTGGGCTCGCGTGAACAGCACGCCCTGGCTGGCAACCGCGTCGATATTGGGAGTTGTCTTCCGCTCGAAACCGTAGCAACTAAGATGGTCGGCACGACAGGTGTCGATGCTGATCAGCACCACGTTACGGATTTTCGCGCTCGGTTGGTGACGGGCAGAAAAGAACCAAACCGCGCACCCTGCCACGACCAGCAGAATTGAGAGTGCTATGCGAGTTCGAATGGTCAGACGTTGTCGCATCTATTTTTCTATGCCTGACTGGCCCTGGCGCGCTTCCGAGTACGGCTCGCCGCGCTTGTACAGTTCGAGCCGCTTGCGGAGCCGGTCTCTCTGGTTGTTTGGTACCAGCCGTATGGCTTTCTCCTGCCATAGGACCGCCTGCTGGAAGTTGCCCGCCGCCGCAAAGGCCGCCGAAAGTGTGACCAGGGTCGAGGCCTTGTTATGTCTGGTCAGGCGAGCCGCCTGCTCGGCCAGCTTGACCGCCTGCGGACCGTCACGGACGGCATCGTCGCTGCAGGTCGCCAACAGCCACGCGAGGTTGTTCAGGGCCGAGATATTGTCCGGCTCCAATCGCAGCGCACTTTGGTACTCTGTTACCGCCTTGTCGAATCGTGCCAGATTCTCGAAGGCCTTGCCCAGGTTGTTATGGGCATTGGCATGGTTCGGCTTAATTCGCAAGGCCTCTTGGTAGCGCGCCACGGCCTCCTCGAAGCGTCCCAGGATTTGCAAGGCGTTTGCCCAGTTGTAGTGGGTTTCTGCGTCGTCCGGATTCAACCGTACGGCCTCTTGATAATGCGCTAGGGCCTCTTCGAAGCGCCCATGAACTGCAGGGCGCCAGCCCAGTTGTAATGGGCCTCCGCGAAGTCCGGTTTGAGCCGCACGGCCTCTTGGTAGTGCTGCACCGCCTGCTCGAAGCGTCTCATGCCCTGCAGGGCATTTCCCAAATTGAAGTGGGCCTCCGCGAAGCTCGGATCAAGCCGCACCGCCTCTTGGTAGTGCTGCAACGCCTCCTCGAAGCGTCCCAGGCCCTGTAGCGCGGCTCCCAGACTGATTCGGACTTTGGCAAAGTCCGGCTTAAGCTTGACAACCTCAGCATAATGGGTAGCAGCCTCCTCGGCGCGACCGGCTTGCAACAGGTCGTAGGCCAGCAGAAAACGAAGCGTTGCCGCCCGATTGGCCGCTGTCCGCTCGACCTGCTGGTGCGCGATCGGCTGCCCGGCAATGGGGGCTGATCGTGCAAATCGTTCGCGGCGACTACCATCGGGATGCGCGACGTCCTTGAGCAAATCGTCAATGGACAGGGGGCCCTTGTAAATCACGGTCAGGCGACCTTGCTGGTCAATAAGAAAACTGGTCGGCAGTGGCAGCCGGCGACGAAGGGGGAATTGGAGGTCGTGCAGCTTCTGAAAATCCTCCACAAGCTCTGACGTCGCCTGGCCAACGGTGAACGGAAACTTGCTGCTGGACACCAGACGCGCCGCGGCGCCCGTTGCCGATGCGTCGGGTCCAAGTCCGTCGACCGAAAGAGCGACAATCTCGATTCCCTGGGCTCGAATCTCGTCGTGGCGCCGGGCCAGTTCGCTCAATTCTGCCAGACAGGGACGGCACCAACTGGCCCACAGGTTTACCAATACCGGACGTCCCGTCGTGGTGGAGAGGAGGCGCTCTTTGCCGTCCAGTCCGACGTACCTCGACGTGGGCACGGTCAACAATTCCACCATCGGAATCCTCGCAACTTGCGACGTGGGCGGAATTTTCTGAGTCGATGGGGCAAGGCGCGTCTGGCGAGCAGGGAGTGTTATGTCCTGCCCAGTGCCCGAGCCTTGAACGAGCCGGTAGCGATGGTCGACCTGGATGTCGGAAAACTCCTCGGTGTCTCCGCCCGGCCAGTGGACGATGACCTTTTCGATTGTGTCGGCCGCCCCCAAACCAAAGTGGAGCCATTTGCTGGACTGGGCCAGAAAACCCTCACCCGCACGCAAGGTCTTGATCAAAGGTTCGAGAGTTGAGAGTTGAGGGTTGAGAGCCAGAAGCTACGGAATCATCGCTTCCTTGGCCGCCTCAACCCTGGTACTCTAACCTTCGCTGCCGCCTCCGAGCACTACCTCGACGCGAGCGCCGATGGCATCGCGGTTGGTGGTCGTTCCGTTACCCACCAGGCGCAGTGCGAGATAGTGATTGCCGGTTGGCGTATCATTGCGCATCAGTCGCAGCCGCGGCGCATTGCGGTTGGAGAGCCACATGTCCAGATCGCCGTCGTGATCCCAGTCGACCAGGGCCACGGCCCGGCCGTCGTCGGGAAAATCGAGCCCGCTGACCGCCGAGATGTTGGCAAAGCGACCCCCAGCGCTGGTCGAGCTGCCGTGTTGAGGAAACAGCAATTCCGTTCATTGCCGCTCCACGAGCGGCCCTCTCTTATCATCCGCGACATCTTCTCGCGACTGGATTGCGACAGCCCGCTGGTGGCTTCCTCCCGACTGTCATTCCGTCCTTGCGACACGACCTGCCGCCAAAAGAAGCTTCACAAATCACCCGTATCCTCTGTTGTGATGTATCCATTGGCTACGACCAAGTCTTCCCAGCCGTCGTTGTTCACGTCAACGAAATGGGAACCCCATGCCCAGCGTCCCATTTCAACCCCTGCCGGAGCGCTGCGATCATCGAAAGTCCCGTCACCCAGATTCCGCAGCAGCGTATTACCTCGGGCCAACCGCTGAAGGCGTCGCTTGATTTCTGGTGGCGCTTCCGGCTTGAACTTGCTCTGGAAAGTAATCCGATTGCCTGCCGCAGAAAACATGTTGCCGACGTAGACGTCCATCCATCCGTCACGGTCGTAGTCGCCACACGTAATCGACATGCCGGTGGCGGAATCTTCAATGTGGGCGGCTTCCGAAATATCCACAAACCGCCGCATCCCCCCCTGCGCCGCCTTGGTAAGGGGGGAACCAGGGGGGTCGTTCCGGTACAGATTGTCGCGACCAAAATCGTTGGCGACGTAGAGGTCCTGGTCGCCGTCGTTGTCAAAATCGTCCCAAGCCGCTGCCAGACTCCAGCGCTGGTTATTCACATCCAGCCCCACATCGTGCGTGACGTCGGTGAACCGCCAGCTGCCGTCTACCGAAATCTGATTGCGAAACAAACTATTTTTGCCGCCGTCATTGGCGTCGTGATACACAATTCCGGCGGCGGTGCCGGGAAGCGCCTCGTTGTGGGCAACTTCCAAACCCTGGTTCTGATAGTAGGCACAGACATAAAGGTCCAGCCGCCCATCCATGTCGTAGTCAACCGCACTCAGGGACATCGTGTCGTCCCTGGACGCGAGTACGTCGCGGAGGTGGAATCTTCCTTGTCCGTCGTTTTCCGCCACTACCACGCCTCCCAGGATCGCCACGGCCAGATCCTGGTCGGAGTCGTTGTCCAGATCGACCAACAGTGCGCTGCGAGAGGATTCCAGCCAGTCCACGCCCCACGATTCGGACTCCTCGCGGGCAGAGCCGTCAGGGTTCTGAATGAACAAGCGGTTCGGCAGGCCAGCTTCCTGGCAGATGTACAGGTCGTCCAGCCCGTCGCCGTTCACGTCACCCACGGCAAGACCCGGATTCCCGAGCAACGCGAAGTACCGCGCATCCTGATTCCGTTCAAGCCAGTGGTTCATTCCGCGCAGAAATTGGTCTGAGTAACCGGTGTTTTTTCCCACAATCGACGCGGTGCAATCGGTAAACAGGACTCCGCCTGCCTGACGACTTGCCGCTTGCTCAAAATCCTCCACGTGGATCGAACGAATCCGGGGCAGTCCCCCGTCAGCTCCTGGCGCCCAGCGTATGAACCACGTGGCGTTCTGTTCCAGTGCGCCAGTCTGCGTGCGACCTGAGATGGCAAAATACTGTCGAATGGAAATTTCGCCTGGTGCGTCCAGGATGCGAAACACTTTGAACTTGAAACGCACATCCTTCGCACCCGAAAACGAATCGGCAGCCGCGCGTAAAGCCTGCACAAGACCATCGGCCCCATGGTAGGGCCGCCGAGCTTCTGATGACGGTTCGTCTTCCGGACCGCTGGGGCTGTCCCGTGACGCAAGAGGCGATGAGGCAGGGGTCGAGGTCCGCTGGACCTTGAGACCCTGATCCTCAAAAACGGTAATCAGATCAGCGGGCAAAAGCGCCCCACAGGCAAAATCATCGGTGATCAGGTCCGCCACCCGCGTTATGTCAATTTCATTGGGATTCGCCAGCAGGTGGCCAAGTGCCGCCAACTGCTTCTTCGCTTTATCATGGAATACCTCGGTATCCCATCCATCCTGGGTCGGGTCGTCGATCTGCGTCCAGGTGGGCCCCTGTCCCTGCGGAAGTCGAGCAGGCTCCAGCACGTCACTTACCTCACCCTGCTCGCCCTGTTCACTCTGCTCGCCCGACTTGCCGGTGGGTGAAACGAACGAGCGTCTATTCACGGTCACGACGATCGCGATGACCAGGCCCATAACCACAGCCGCTACGATCCATCTCGTGCGTTTTTTGGTCGGTTGGCCTGACTGCGTAAGATCGCGCTGCCGATCGGTTTGTGGTTGTTCGCTCATGTTGACCAGGTGCGCAGCGAATTTAGACGGCCTTTCAAAACTATTGTAACCCGACGCGTGAGTTTTGAATTTACGCGTTTTTTAGCCACGGAGTGGCGACATTGAGTAGCCTGGGGCGTAAGCCCCAGGAATCGCGGAACATAATATTTCTAGCCCCGTAGGGGCGGCAGTACGTCTTACGCACCGAATACGTGTCGCCCCTACGGGGCTTTTCAAGAAATATACACGAATTCCTGGGGCTTACGCCCCAGGCTATTGTCTGTCGTCCCTACGGGACTGCAATTTCCAAAAAACAAATGATGCGCAACTTCTAAATCCGTTAGCGAGGACAGCGACGTCAATACCTGCTCCTCGCGGGCACCCACGGAACGAGGGTCGGCGTCGGGTTACATTGCACTGTGCCAACCGGGGCTTGAAACGCCCTCTAGTAATCGCAGTCGATACTTTTCAACGAGGACTTTCAATCAACTCTAGTCAGCATGGACCCGATCCAGGCTGGTGCGACCAATAAAGTTATAATAACCGAACAACCTCGACCCTTCCCATTTGGGTTGAGCCGGAAGTCCTTTGTACCCACATGACTGTCACGGGGATTGATTGAACAGGAGGCAACAGAGAAATCAGCTCTCCGTTTCCTCTGTTACCTCCTGTTCCAACATGATTCTTAGGTACGCTCGGGATATCCAAATGACGAGGCTATTCTTGAGTCATTCCTTAGGGCGCGGATTTGCCGCCCGTTTGTTGCAGCAGTGCCTGAGCTTTGCGTAGATTATTTCGGCATCCAAATAACCGGGCTTCAAACGAACGGCATGCTTAAAATGCTCTACCGCCTCTACCAGTTGCCCGTTGCGAGCCAAGACCGTGCCCAGATTGTTGTGGACCTCGGCGTAATCCGGGTTGATGCGCAGCGCTTCTTGCCAGCGCACCGCAGCCATCTCCAACTGTCCCTGGTCCTTCAGGGCGTTGCCCCAGTTGTAATAGGCTTCGGCGTCGTCCGGCTGGATCCGCAAGGCTTCCTCGAAGTGCGCGATCGCCTCCTCCGATCGCCCCAGTTTGAGTAGGGCGTTGCCCAGGTTGTTATGAGCATTGGCGTAGTCCGGCTTGATTTGCAAGGCTTGCTGGTAATGCGTGATCGCCTCCTCGTGCGCGCCCCAGACTCTGCAAGGCGTTGCCCCAGTTGCTGTGGGCCTCGGGGTTGTCTGGCTTGATCCGCAAGGCTTCCTGGTAGTGTGCAATCGCCTCCTCCGAGCGCGCCATCCGCTGCAAGGCGTTGCCCAGGTTGTTGTGGGCCTTGGCGAAGTCCGGCTTAAGCTTAAGCACCTCGGCATATTGTGTTAAAGCCTGATCAGCGCGACCGGCTTGCTGCATTCCGGCGGCGAGCAGAAAACGCAGGATCGCAGCCTGAGTGTCCGCTGTCTGCTGGACCTGCGGGTGCGGGATCGGCTGCCCGGCAAGGGGGGCCGATCCCGCGAATCGCTCGTGACGACTACCATCAGAATGGGCGACGTCATCGAGCAACTCGTCGATCGACAGAGGCCCTTTGTAAATCACGGCCAGACGACCTTGCTGATCAATAAGAAAGCTGGTGGGCAGTGGCAGGCGGTGATGAATAGGAAATTGGTAGTCGTGCAGATTCTGGAAAGTCTCTACCAGCGATGGCGTCACCTTGCCAACGGTGAACGGAAACTTGCTGCCGGAGGCCAGACGCGCCGCGGCGGCCGTTTGCGATGCGTCCGTCCCAAGTCCGTCGACCGAAAGCGCGACAATCTCGATCCCCTTGGCTCGGATCTCGTCGTAGCGGCTGGCAAATTCGCTCAGTTCCCGAAGGCAGGGACGACACGAACTGGACCACAGGTTGACCAATACCAGTCTTCCCGCCTTGATAGGCAGCGGGCGCTTTCCGACATCGAATCCGACAAAATCACATCTGGGCACGGTCAACAACTCCACCATCGGAATCCTCGCAACTTGGGACGGCGGAAGAATCTTCTGAGTTGATGGGAAAAGTTTTGTCTCGCGAGCAGGCCGTGTGATGTCCTGCCCCGGACCCTGCCCTGTGCCCAACCCCTGAACGAGCCGGTAGCGATGGTCGACCTGGATGCCGGTAAACTCCTCGGTTTCGCCACCCGGCCAGTGAACGATCACCTTCTCGATGGCGTCGGCCGCGCCCAACCCGAAGTGGAGCCACTTGCTGGACTGAGCGAGAAAACCCTCGCCCGCACGCAAGGTCTTGATCGATTGTGGATTTCGGATTGCGGATTGCGGATTACGGTCATCAGTTATTAAGTCGTTGCTTTCACCTGGCCTGCCGTCACTTTGTTTCTCTTTACCGATTACTGATGACTGATTACCGATCACTACTTCAACTCGAGCGCCGATTGCATCGCGGTTTGTGGTCTGTCCGTTACCCACCAGGTGCAGCGCAAGATAACCGTTTCCGGTCGGTGTATCGTTGCGCATCAGTCGGAGTCGCGGGGCGTTGCGGTTGGAAATCCAGATGTCCAGATCGCCGTCGAGATCCCAGTCGACCAGGGCCACAGCCCGGCCGTCGTCCGGAAAGTCGAGCCCACTGACCGCCGAGATGTTGGCAAAGCGACCCCCAGCGCCTGGTCGAGCTGCCGTGTTGAGGAAACAGCAGTTTCGTTCATTGCCGCTGAAGGAGCGTCCTTCGCTCATCATCCGTGAGAGCTCGCCGCTGGACCGTGACATGCTCGCCGGTGACTTCGTCTTGACGGTCATTCCGTCCTTGCGACACGACCTGCCGCCAGAAAAAGCTTCACAGATCGCCCGTATCGTCTGTCGTCATGTAGCCGTTGGATACGACGACGTCTTCCCACCCGTCGTTGTTCACGTCAACGAAGTGGGATCCCCATGCCCAGCGTCCCATTTCAATTCCCGCCGGGGCGCTGCGGTCATCGAAAGTCCCGTCACCCAGATTCCGCAGCAGCGTATTGCCTCGAGCAAACCGCTGATAGCGCCGACGGATTTCTGCTGGAGCTTCCGGCTTGAACTTGCTCTGGAAGGCAATCCGATTGCCTGCGGCAGAAAACATGTTGCTGACAAAGACATCCATCCATCCGTCGCGGTCGTAATCGCCACACGTAATCGACATGCCCCCGGCCGAGTCTTCAATGCGGGCGGACTGCGAAATGTCGACAAACCGCCCTGTCTGCCCCTGCCCTGTCTCCCCTGCCCGTCTCCCCCTGCCCTGTCTCCCCCTGCCCTGTCATCGTGACGGAATCCCCACCACGCCCCCCCTTGGCAAGGGGGGGATGGGGGGGGTCGTTGCGGTAAAGGTTGTCGCGGCCGTAATCGTTGGCCACGTAAAGGTCCTGATCACCGTCGTTGTCAAAATCGTCCCATGTCGCGGCAAAACTGTAGCGCTGGTTATTCACGTCCAGCCCCACATCGCGCGTGACGTCCTTAAACCGCCAGGTGTCGTCTGCCGATATCTGATTGCGAAACAAACTATTGTTACCGCCTTCGTTCGAGTCGTGAAATACAAACCCTGCGGCGGCGCCGGGCAGCGCGCCGCGGTCGAAATTTTCCAAACCCTGGTTCGGACCGTAGGCGCAAACATAAATGTCGAGTCGCCCATCCATATCGTAGTCAACCGCACTCAGGGACATCGTGTCGTCCGTGGACGCGAGTACGTCGCGCAGCTGGAATTTTCCCTGTCCGTCGCTTTCCGCCACCACCACACCTCCCAATATCGCCACCACCAGATCCTGGTCACCGTCGTTGTCCAGATCGACCAACAGTGCGCTGCGAGAAGATTCCAGCCAGTCGACACCCCACGACGCGGACTGGTCGCTGGCAGAGCCGTCAGCGTTCTGAATGAACAGGCGGTTCGGCAGGCCGGATTCCTGGCAGACGTACAGGTCGTCCAGCCCGTCGCCGTTCACATCACCGACGGCCATTCCCGGATTTCCGAACAAGGCAAAGTAGTGCGGATCCTGAATCCGTTCGAACCAATAGTTCATGCCACGCAGAAACTGGTCGGAGTAGCTGGTGTTTTTTCCCAGGATCGACGCGGTGCAATCGGAAAACAGCACTCCGCCCCCCTGGCGACTTGCGGCAAGCTCGAAATCTTCCACGCGGATCGAACGAAGCCGGGGCGGTGTCCCGCCGGTTCCTGGCGCCGACGCACGACCCATGTCGCGTTCTGTTCCAGCACGCCGTTCTGCGTCCGACCGGAGATGGCAAAATACTGCCTGGTTGAAATATCGCCTGGCGAGGGGACGACGCGAAACACTTTGAAATAGAATCGCAAATCTTTCGCGCTCGAAAATACATCAGCAATCGCACCTAACGCCCGCACGAAACCTTCGGCCCCATGGTAGGGCAGCCGAGATTCGGTTGACGGTTCCTCATCCGGCCCGATGGGGCTGTCCTGTGGCGCAAGAGGCGACGAGGAAGGGGTCGAGTTCCGTTCGATTTTGAGACCCTGGTCCTCGAAAACGGTGATCCGGTCAGCAGGCAGGAGCACCCGCAGGCAAAATCTTCGGTGATCAGGTCCGCCACTCGTGAGTTGTCGATTTCATTCGGGTGGGCCAGCAGTTCGCCCAGCGCTGCCAACTGCTTCTTTGCCTTACTATGGAATACCTCGGTATCCCATCCATCCTTGGCCGGGTCGTCGATCTGCGCCAGGAGGGACTCTGTCCTGCCGGAAGTCGAGCGGCCTCCTGTACACCCGGATCGCCGGTGGGCGCTACGAACAAACCCGGACGCATGGTCACGACGACGGCGATGACCAGACCCACGAACAAAGTCGCGACGAGCCATCTCGTGCGCTTATTGGTCGGTTGGCTTGCCTGCGCAAGATGCCCCTTCCGATCGGTTTGTGGTTGTTCGCTCATGTTAGCCAGGTGCGCAGCGAATCTGATAATCGCCACCAACACCGTCCTGATCCGTTAATCGCAAACCCAATCCAGGCTCACGCTTTGTCAATTTTACTCAAACTGAATACGCCATGGCGAGTTCGCCGGGAAGTCTGCCAAAAATGAACCACGAATCGACGCGAATGAACACGAATCAGATCTACGTCGGGAGGGAGAAGGAAAAAAACCTCGAAAATCCAGAGAATTCGTGTCTATTGGTGTTCATTCGTGGTTGTCTTGTTTTCACAATGAAAATTTTACCATAGCTGGCGTACGATCGTGATCTGCGCATAAAAAAGGCCGCCAGGGGCTACCCTGGCGGCCGTGGAATTATCGGTTGTCAGTCATACTTTCTCAGGCCCTGAGCCGTCGCCGCCGAGCAGCAGCAAAGCCCACGCCGACCAGGCCAATCAGACACAGGACGAACGTGCTAGGCTCGGGCACAGGCGGTGCGTTCTCAGAGAGCTGAATGAATGCGGCGCCGTTCCAAGCCGCATTGCGTCTCCATTGGCCGGCTGGAATTCCCCATTGCAGAAAGAGGTCGTCCGAAACCGTAGCGCCCGTGGTATAGTCGAAGGTGACGAATTTGCTGGCCAAACTTGTCGTTTTGAGCCCCTGGCCATCTATACCCGAAGTCGGGTCGGTGGGGTCAGTGTAAAACCCAAACGTCGAGAAGTCGCCAGTATTGTCGAGTGACCCATATCCTCCGAATTGGTTGAATTGCGTGCTGACGTAGCCCCACAGGTACACGCGGTAGTTTGAGTTAGGCGCGAGGCCACTGTAAGCAGCCTGGGCAGTCCCCGGGGGATAAGGACCGAAGGCATCGACATCTGTATCGTGAGTCACACCATTGACCAAGGCCCCGGACCCGCCCGACAGACCACCGATCTTGACAGTAACTTCCTTGAAGGAGGGACCCGTTCCTGAAGGAAACGTCGTACCAGGAGTGCTTAGATAGATGTAATCGTCACCCAAGGGGGTGAGACCTGTATTGTTGTGAAACGCACCTCTGGCAGTATAGAAATCGGGAGTGCCCGAGAGGTCGGAGGTGTCGGTGCCCGGGGCGGCAGGCAACCCGGCTGCGGTGGA
>CAWJNN010000087.1:0-141360 GCA_963844115.1 uncultured Planctomycetales bacterium
ATCACGATGCATCACAGCGCGCATCAGACGTTCCGATTTGACTGCGTCAACTCCCGCTTGCCAGATACGGAACGCGTCTTCACGTAAGCTGATTCCAGCTGGGTTCATCGGATCCATTTTGGCGAAAAGTTGACTTCGGCGTCTAGACAACCGCATGTCCCGTGTTCAAGCGGTTTGTTTCTCACGCACGCCCCGGCAATGACCCGAGGGTGCCAATCCAGAGCAGTCTCGACGCTCGACCCCTGGTGATCTCGTCGCTGGACAGGCCCCCGCCCCCAGTTAATCACGCGGTGTGATTGCGGTTTCCTAATGAACGGAACTATGAGATCTTGGCGGCCTGATCGCCACGATTCACCGGGTTGCCACGTTGGGTGTGCTGACTCTAGAGATACAAGGGGCTTTCCTAGGCGATGTTTACTGATCTTGTTCCCGCAGATCGAATTGTCATTGCCGGCGGCACGGGCTACCTGGGCATCAATCTGGCACGCCATCTTGCGGACTATAACTGTGAAGTGGTCCTTATCTCAAGAAATCGACCAGCCGAAGATGGGCCATGGATCCACGCCGCCTGGGATGCGAGAACTCTGGGAGATTGGACCGTTCATCTCGATGGTGCGACGGCCCTGGTCAACCTGGCAGGCCGGACCGTGGACTGCGTGAAGACGCCCGATCGCTGTGATGAAATCTTGCGGTCGAGAGTCGAGTCGACCGAGCTACTGGGTCAGGCGGTAAGGCAGGCCAAGGCGCCTCCGCCCGTGTGGGTTCAAATGTCGACGGCCCACATCTACGGCGACCCGCCTGAAGCAGTCTGCGACGAAGACGCGGCATTCGGTTATGGACTCGCACCCTCGGTCGGCCGCGCGTGGGAAGAGGCCTTTGCCCGCGCAGTGCTGCCACAAATCCGGCCCGTCGTCCTGCGTACCAGTTTTGTGTTAGGGCGAAACGGCGGTGCGTTGCCAACGCTTGCTGCTCTAGTTCGTTGGGGCCTGGGTGGGACGGTAGGCCGGGGACGCCAAGGTATCAGTTGGATCCACGAACAAGATATGAATCGGCTTTTTTTGCGAGCGATTACGGATGATGCGATGCAAGGAGCATATCTGGCTACTGCACCGCAACCGGTCTCCAACGCTGATTTTATGCGAGAGCTTCGGCAGGCTCATCGCATCCCAATCGGACTGCCGGCATTTACCTGGATGGTACGAATCGGTGCGCCATTGGTTATGCGGACCGACCCAGAACTTGCGTTATACGGTCGGTACTGTGTCTCGCGCCGTCTCAAGGAAGAAGGATTCGAATTCACGTTTCCCGACGTGCAATCGGCCCTAAACGACCTGTGTCGTGCGAAAGCTCAGCAGAAGGTCGGCTGAATCCGCCGTGGCAATACCGAACGGCGAATATCGAGGGCGTTTCAAGAAGCGAGAAGCCGTAACGGTGATGAAACGAATCGCTGGCATCCTGCGGCCGCTAAAGTTATCTCGAACGTTATCTAAATCGCCGGCAGTGGTGACATTCAGCGAGTGTTGCCGCGACATGTTAGGCCGTTAATGTGGATTCGTCGTACTTTACACGGAAGAATATGGCGTAAAACACGGGCAACACGAGCATCGTCAGCACGGTAGCGACGACCAGGCCGGCGATGATCGTGACGGCCATCGCCACGAAGAATGCATCCACCAACAGTGGGATCATGCCCAGCGCCGTTGTGAGCGCGGCCATGGATACCGGTCGCAGGCGGCTGACTCCCGAATCGACGATGGCCTTGAACTGCGGCGATCCCTCTCGCCTTTGAACTTCAATTTCATCGACCAGTACGATGGCGTTTTTGATCAGCATGCCGGACAGACTCATGAAGCCCAGCAACGCCATAAAGCCGAAGGGTTGGCTGGTCACCAGCAGTCCTGCCGTCACACCGATGACCGCCAGCGGGACCGTCAGCCAAATGATCAGCGGCTGGCGTATCGAGTTGAACAGGGTCACGACGATCAGCACCATGAACAACAAAAACAAGGGCAAACTGGCGGCAATTCCCGCTTGCGCTCGGCGGGAGTCGCGATACTCGCCCCACCACTCGAGTTCGTAGTCCGGACCCAACTCCAACGCTTCGACCTGGGGCTTGATGCGTCCAAGGAGTGCAGCAGCTGTGCCACGAGCTGGATCGGCATTGACCGTAATCGTGGGTTTTCGATTGAGCCGCATCACGATCTCGTCTTCGAACGTTGTGCTAAAGTCCTGAACGACCTGGCGTAAGGGGATGGACTGCTGGGCGGCCGGGCTCCAGATTTGAATATTGTTGATTGACGCGACATTCATGCGTTCTTCTTCGGGGGCACGAAAAAGTATCGGCAGTAGCTCGTCTGCTTCGCGATAGACCCCGACACCTTCTCCCTCAAAGCTGGACTTGATTGCTAACGCAATGTCCTGAGCGGTGACTCCGGCGTTGTTGGCTTCCTCGTCGGCTACTTCCGGGCGCACGAGTTTCACGCGTTGCCGCCAGTCGGTACGAATCGCCTTCGCCGAGCCGTCGTCATGCAGGATGTCCTGCGTGCGTTCCGCGAGTCCACGTAACACGTCGGCATCTGGACCGCTGAAACGAGCCTGAATTTTGCCACCCGAACCTGGTCCCAGCATAAATTTGCGCCCATATGCCTCGACGTTGGGAAAGTTCGCCAGCAAGTGCTGTTCGACCTGTGGCAACAATTCGTCGATCAGCTCGTAATTCTCGACATCCACCAGAAATTGCACATAGGCCGTGTTGGACTTTTCGGCGCATAAGTAACCAGGAATCGCATTCCACCGGCACCGCCCAGCGTGGTGACGTGTGTCGTACCCGCCAGCCCGTTTAGGTATTCTTCGATTTCGTCGGCGGAATCTATCGTATCGGCGATGTGAGTGCCCTGCGGCAACCAGACGTCCATCATGAATTGGGGACGCGTCGAATTGGGGAAAAACGTGTTGTCGACGAACTGGAATCCCCATAACGAGATGCCGAAGATGACCAGCACAATCAGCACGGTGATCCAGCGAAAGCGGATCACACGTAGCAACAGCGAGCGGTACATCTGAAAGACGAAGCCGCCGTAAGCGTCTTCCGCTTTTTCGTCGGCCTTCTTTTTTGGCTTGAGAAACATGACGCACAGTATCGGCGTGACGGTCATGCCTGTCAGCCAGCTCAAACCGAGCGAAAGAAAGACGACCTGAAACAGTGAACGGCAGAATTCGCCGGTTGAGTCATCCGAAAGCCCAATCGCTCCGAAGGCCATAATCGCAACTGCCGTCGCTCCCAGCAGCGGCATGGCCTGTTGGGCCACAACGTCCCTGGCCGCTTCCTTCGCGTCCTGGCCTTTGTTGATGCGCACCAGCATGCCATCCACAACAACGATTGCATTGTCGACCAGCATCCCTAGCGCAATGACGAGCGCGCCGAGGGAAATTCGTTCTAGCGCGACACCCCAGGGGCTCATGAAGATAAACGTAGCCAGGATGGTCAACGCCAGCACAAATCCGATGATCAGCGCACTGCGCAGCCCCATAAACACCAGCAACACAATAACCACAATCGCAACGGCCTCGATCAAGCTAACAAGAAAGCTGTTAATCGACGTGGTCACCGCCTTGGACTGCAACGAAATTATGCCAAATTCAATCCCCAGCGGAATGCGTTCCATCAGCTCTTTGATTCGAGCGTCGACGGCCTCCCCCATCTCCACGACATTGCCGCCCTGGACCGTCGAAATACCGAAACCGATCGCGGGGTGGCCGTCGTACATCAGAACCCTGCCCGGCGGTTCCACGTAGCCACGACGTACGTCGGCCACGTCGCGCAAGTAGATTTGCTGCCCTGACGAGAAGCCTTGGATCAGCAAATCTTCGAACTCTTTCACCGACTGAAAAATGCCTGTCGGTGCGATCGCGATGAACTCCGGTCCCACCTGCACGCGTCCTGCGTCGGCGACCAGGTTTTTTTCCTGCAGTGTGTCAATGATCTGCTTCGGATGGATCCCCAACTGCGACATCCGATCGCGATTCGGTTCGACATAGATCGCCTCCGACCGGTCGCCCCAGAAGTCGACTTTGGCCACGTCCTGAACCAGCAGCAACTCGCGGCGCAGCAGCTTGGCGATATCTTTCAGTTCGGCGTACGTGTATTCATCGCCGTACACAGCGATGAAAATGCCCCAGACATCGCCGTAGTCGTCGTTCACGATGGATGGTCCCGCGCCGGGCGGTAGTTTGCCCTGCACGTCGCCCACTTTGCGCCGCAGTTCGTCCCAGACCTGTGGAAGTGAATTCTTGTCGTATTGGTCTTTGATCCGCACGGTCACCGTCGAGAGTCCGCGATCCGATTTGGACTCGACTTCTTTAAGCTGTCCCAGCTGCTGAACGGCCTGTTCAATTCTGTCGGAGACTTCCTCTTCCACCTCGGCGGCCGTGGCACCGGGGTAAGGCGTGATGACCAGCGCCTCCTTGATCGTGAATTCGGGGTCCTCCAGGCGCGAGAGACGATTAAAGGAGATGACTCCGCCGATGAAAAAGACCGTCGTCAGAATCAAGGTCGTGGTTCTATTGCGAATGGCCAGTTCGGCGAGGTTCATCGAGGTGCGGCTCCCGGAATAACTCTACTATTCGTAACTGCGGACTTGCATGCCTTCGCGCAGCGCGGTGACTCCGGAGACAGCTACCAGATCGCCCTTTTCCACGCCGCTGGTCAGCAACACTCGGTTACCGGTTAGTGGGCCAAGTTGGACGGGGGTCCGCGAGACCTTCATGCTGGCTGCATCGATCTTCCACACGTAGGACTGGCCGTTTTCATCTGCCTGCGCGGCGGTGACTGGAACGGATCGGGCACTGTCGGGGTCGATCACAACGCGCACCCGTGCCGTCATGCCCGGCAGGATATTGACGTCCGCCGGATTGTCGAAATTTAGTTTGACGGGAAAGGTTCGCGTTATCGGATCCGCCGTCGTTGCATACTCCTTGACGCGTGCGGCGAAGTCTCGATCCGGCAGCGAGCTGACGATTACTTTCGGATTAATGCGACGCGTCAAGTCCTCGTGGGATTCGTTTTGACTTTCTCGGCGCACAAAGTCACGCTCTGGGACGGCGACCTCAATTTCCAGCACTGAGTTGTCTTGCAGGATCAGCACGGGTTCCTTGGCCAGGACGTTTGCAAAGTCCTCTACCAGTTTGCGGGCCATCACACCGGCGAAGGGCGCTCGCAGTTCGGTGTCCTCGACGGCTTTCTGCGCGATTCCTAACTGCGCTTCGGTGACTTGCGCGGTGCGCTGCGAGCTCTCGATCTCGCTCGTGGCGATCGCGCCCGGCTCTGTTTTGAAAATGTTGGTGTTGCGAGTCAGGTCGGCCTGGGCCTTGGCCAGATTGGCCTGGGCCACTTTCAAGTCGGCCACGTAGTCTCGCGCGTCCAAGTGCGCGAAGACGTCATTCTTCTTCACGATTTGTCCCTCGCGGACCAGAAACTCTGTAACGCGCCCGGACACTTCGAATCCCATCTCAGCAGTCTGGTAGGCCCGGATCGTGCCGGGATACTCGCGAACTGACATCGGTTGCAGTGAACCGATCTTGTGAATCTTGACCGGCCTTATCGGTGGCTTGGAATCCGCCGGAGGTTCGCCGCAGCCGACCAGGGGTAAAGCCAGAGGTAATAACACCAGGATTTTTAGGAATGGATTCGACATAAGGCTTGTTCTCGCGATACGTATAGCCTGTGAGGTCAACAGCCAGACTACTTTTACTCGCCGTCGAATATATCGTAATTCGCCGTCAGTCGTGAGTATCTCGCGAATGAATGATCTGCAGCCCAACCAGCCGTGCGACCAGGACTGCCAAATACAGCTGGCCTGTAACCGCCTGCAGGGCAGATAACGATCGAGCTGCGGCAGTGGCAGGTGTCAGGTCGCCGTAGCCGAGTGTCGTCATCGTGACGAAGCTGTAATAAAAGGCCGTGACCGTCGTGCGGGTTCCAAACCGCAACGGTGCATCTTGTGACTTCATGTTAATCGCCACATAGTTAAACGAATGCTCGTCCAGGACCGAGACGATTGAATAGACAGTGGCCCACATCATTCCCATTAGAAGATACGCGCAAAGGGAGGCACAAATAATGTTGACAGTGACTTGTCGCGATTCGAAGATCGTGCGCAAGATCAAATAGATCACGTAGCCGATGAATAACGTTACAAACGTGTATTCCAGGAGTAAGGCAGGCTTGGCCGTATACCAGACCGTCAGGGCCTCGAAAAAGAGCACCGGGATCAACAGGGAAACGAGGAAAGTCCTGGGTCTGCGATCCGGTATCAAGGCGTACACGCTAGCCAACACAAGCACGATGAAAACGGCCGTTAAGGTAAGTCGAGCAACAAACGCGTTCAGCTTGAGGATCTCCACAGTTGGAGCGTACATGAACATCAATAGTAGCGAGGCCAATAGAATTGCGAATCGATTGCGGTCAATCTTTGCGATCAGCGTCTGGCTCTGTTGTAGGTCGTTTGCCAAGACTTAATGCCTCCCGAAGTGCCGGCAAACAAGGGCCGGCGGACGGTCCGAATCAGTTCATCCTCAGTTCATCTGCGGCAAGCAGTCGATCACCATCACGGCGGCACCGGAACCGCACACGCGCCGCAGTTTGCCATTCTAGCTAGAGCTCGGCACGATCTGAACCAGCTGGCGATCGTCCTCGCGACACGGAATGGAAACTGATTTGCGTGGTCCGCCTGCCGTGTTACCCACCTGGCGATTCGAGCTGAAGATTGAGTCTGCCCAATTGACACCTTTGATCAGCTTTACTAGAACGAATTCTCATCTTATGTTTCCACGGCTCGGTGTTCTGAGCCTTTCTGATGAAAGGGGGATTCCTCATGATGTTGGGCAAACTCTGGAATGCTCTGCGTGCTCAGATCAATAAGGTCGCGAACTACTTCTGGACGATGGACCCGATCGCTCAGATGCAATACGAGTACGACACCGCGGTCGATGAGTTGAAAGAGGGCCGCAAGGGCCTCGAACAATACCGTGCCTTGGTCGAACGGGTCTCACGGCAGGTCCAAGGCGAGCGGGATCGGCTCTCCAAGTTGGAGGCAAAAGTGAAGGCTTATCTGCAGGCCGGTGATCGCGATACGGCCGCGAACTTTGCCCTCGAAATGCAGAAGACGAAAATGGGACTGATCGAGAATGAAGCGCAGTTGGACTTGCACGAGAAGGCCTACGGGAACAATGTCGCCAAGATCAAACACGCCAGCAAAAAGCTGAGCGAAGTGCGGCAGAAAATTCAGAAGTATGACGCCGAGCTGAAGATGAGTCGGGCGGAAGCCGAGATGGCAAAATTGGCACAGAGCTTTGATTTCGATGTTACGACCGATTTCGGTCAGATTGAACAAGTCATTCAGGACAAAGTAAGTCTCAATCGCGCCAAGGTCCGTGTTGCCGCGGATCTGTCCACCGAAGGATTAGCAGATATCGAAGCTGAAACAGCGATGGAGAAGACGCTGGCCGATCAAGCGTTGCGGCAATTCGAAATCGATCTGGGACTGGTTACGCCCGAAACGGCTGCCGATGTGACGGAAGCCGAAAAACAGCTTGGCCCTGCCACCAGACAAACAGAAACGCAGTAACAAGTAGGCAAATGAACAAGCCCCGGTGCGCCGGTATTCCGGCAATGTCGGCGCTTTACGGCAGCCCCGCCGTTTTCTGGAGTTTCCTGCCGGAACTGCGCACGGCTTGTTCCGCCCTACCAAAAAATGACCCATCGGGGAAATGCACCCGCGGGAGACTGACGTTCGGTAATGAGTGATGACGTGTCTTTGGATGCTCTGAAGTCTCCCGACGGTCAAGCGGCCTTCGACGAACCGGCGCTAATGCCGGACGTCCCCGCTTGGTATCCCGCTTGGGCCAAGGAACTGGCCGAGCTTTACTTTACGGGGAGCATTTGCCTGTTTGTTTTGCACGGCAATGTCAGCGATCTGGTTTGCATTCCCGCCGAAGGTGGAGGCACCGATCGGTTCGTCAGCCTGCCTGAATTTCTCGCTTCGCAAGTGTTTGGCAGTTGGGATGTGGTTCTCTCCTATGATCTAGGCCGCGGCATGCGGCCCTTGGCCGGACGCGACTCGAGCCGTCTGCAAACGATGGTTAAATACGTTTCGAGCATCGTTGGCAATCCGGTCACGTGGCCCCGCGAGCCGGACAAGGTCCTTTCGTCACTGGAGACGATTATTCAACGCAATCTGCTGGAAGAAGACCGGACGCAGCGCAAACGGATCGGTTTCGTTTTTCAGCACGCCCAGTTTCTGATCCCGGCAGGTGATCTGAATATGCTCGCCCGCGGTCAGGCGTCGCGATTAGTGCGGCTGATGGGCTGGGCACAGAATCCCTACATCAAACGGCAGAATATGGCGATCTGCCTGATTGCAGACAAACTGACGGAAGTAAACGACCGCCTCGTCCAAAACCCGCACGTTGCTGCGATCGACGTTTCGCTGCCCGACGTAGACCAGCGCCAACGTTTTATCGATGCAACGGTCAGCGACGGCAGCGCGAAGTTAAAAGAGCTCGACTCGGCCAATATGGCGAAACTGGCAAGCGGTCTGAATCTCGTTAGCCTCAACGTCGTATTATCCAGGGCTAGTGACGACCGTCCCCTGCAGGCGGAACAGTTTCGCCATCTGAAAAAGGATTTGATCGAGCGGCAGTGTCGCGGTCTGGTGTCCTTCGTGGAACCACAACACACGTTGGACATGGTCGTCGGGCATAAGGCGGCCATAGCGCGGTTGCGACAGGACGGCCAGTGGTTGGGGGAAGGGCGGCTGGAAATTTCTCCCATGGGCTATTTGGTTTGCGGACCCGTCGGGACTGGCAAAACATTCATGGCGGAATGCTTTGCCGGCTCGATTGGTATCCCCTGCGTTACCCTGCGGAACTTCCGCTCAAAGTATGTTGGTGAAACCGAAGGCAACCTGGAACAGGTCCTGACCGTCTTGCGGTCGCTGGGCCCCGTCCTGGTAATTATCGACGAGGCGGACGCCGCGCTGGGCAGTCGCGAGATGCAAGGCGACTCGGGTACGTCCGGCCGGGTGTTTTCCATGATCGCCAGCCAGATGGGCAATACCAAGTATCGTGGCCGCATCATCTGGATGTTGCTGACCAGCCGTCCCGACCTGTTACCAATCGACATCAAACGACAAGGTCGCGCAGAAGTTCACATTCCGCTGTTCTATCCCCAGGAGGTGGACGAGATCGGTGACATGTTCCGTGTGATGGCCCGCAAGAACCAATTGAAAATGGCGGAAGACGCCGTGCCGAATGTTTCGCCCGACCGGAATCTGAGCGGCGCCGATATCGAAAGCGTCGTGCTAACGGCCAGACGACGCGCCCTGACCGACGGGCGCGAGGTGGTCGGCAAGACGGATCTCGAGGCAAGCTTAATTGCGTTTATTCCTTCGGCGCAAGGATTGGAAAAGGAGATGCAGGAGCTGGCCGCCGTTTTGGAATGCACGGATCGCGAATTCCTGCCAAAGCGCTGGCTTGAGAAGATGGACGAACCGGGGGGACGCATGCGAATTCAAGAGCGGTGCGTCGCGATTCGTCAGCTGATAGATGAAATGTAGTGGGGGTGGGGGGCGGGGTGCGGGGTGCGGGATACGGGGGGCGGGATGCGGGATGCGGGATGCGGGATACGGGATGCGGGATGCGGGATGCGGGATACGGGGTGCGGGATACGGGGTGCGGGGTGCGGGATACGGGGTGCGGGATGCGGGATGCGGGATACGGGGTGCGGGGTGCGGGATACGGGATTTGGTTGCGGAACTTGAAACTGAGAAAGGATGGTTGCGATGGCACGACAGAGTTGGTTGGACGAAAAGACGCAAACGCCGTTGATCGACGATTACGCGCGCAAATTGACCACGTTTATGGAGGCCATGGCGGACGGTCGTATTGACGATTCGGAACTCAACGAACAGGAACAGCGACTCGTCGCGCTAATGCAGGAAGTCGAGCCACAGCTTGACGACGCCACGCATGCGAACGTGACCCAATTGCTGTGCGAAATGACGGCGTACAGCGTGATGCAGCTATTGAACGCGATCCAGCAATCACGTTCCCCAACGGTCTTTAAAGGCTAAAACCGCTCCGCTGCTGGTTGTAAACGCGTTGGCGTGGACGTAAATTGATCGGACTGGCGAACAGATGATCCGCTGAACTCGACGAAGGAGACTATCCATGGCCGGACAGCCTAAGGTTCCGTTTTATCTTGCAATAGCGCTGGTCGTAGTGGGACTGGTCGCATTTGCCTATTACCGATCGGACATCGTTGCGCCAGGAGGTGATGGGGGCGGTGGCGTTACCGACAAAGGCGATCCCATCAAGGTGCCAGACGCGGTCCAGTTAGAAGATCCCGCCAGCGCCGGAATTACAACGGTGGACGAATACTCGTTTGTCGCCACCGAGAAACTCGAACCGGTCGAAGGAACATCGGAGTACGCGGCGCTGGAAAACAACACCGTGCGTTTCGCCTTGAACGTGTGGGCTGGATGGGCCCCCATTATTCATGCCAACGGAGGTCACCGGGCGGGCAAAGCGTGGAAGACGCCGGATGGCAAAGAGTTCAAGGTTGAACTGGTCTTGATTGACGATCCGGTCAGTATGCAAGAGAGCTATGCGTCGGGTTCGGTCCACATCGGCTGGGCGACCCTGGACATGCTGCCACTGTTCATGGAGCGGATTGTGGATGCTTCGGGTAGGCCAATCGACAATCGGGTAATGCCGCGCGTCTTTCAACAAGTGGACTGGTCCAATGGTGGCGACGGGATTGTCGTGCGTGGCAACATCAAGGAAGTGAAAGACTTGCGAGGAAAGAAGATTGTGCTCGCTCAGAATTCACCGTCACAATACTTTGTTCTGAACATGCTGGTCGCTGCCGGTGTCCAACCCAGCGAAGCTAATTTTGTTTACACGCAGGACGCATTTCAGGCCGCCGCGGCGTTCAATAGTGACAAGAGCATCGATGCCTGCGTCTCGTGGGCGCCCGATATCTACAACCTTGAAAAAGTACAGGGCAATAAATTGTTGGTCAGCAGTGCCACGGCGAATCGGCTGATTGCAGACGTCTGGTTCGCCCGTGCCGACTTTGCCCGCGACTATCCGGGCTATTGCGAGAGCCTGGTTCGCGGCATTTTCGATGCGGTGCAGGACTTGAAGGACCAGGAGGCCAAAAAGAAATGCGCGTCGCTGATGTCGGCGTTTTATAACATCCCCGAAAACGAGACGCTGGAAATGTTCGCCGATGCGTACAGTACCGGCTGGGGTGATAACTACCAATTTTTCCAGAACAAGAACTATCTCGCCAACTTCGAACGCGTCTGGAACAACGCGTACTATCTCTATCGACGAGTCGGTGTAATAAAGAAACCGCGCGTCCCATTCGATAAGGTGATGGACTTCACGTATATCAAGAAACTAGGTGAGGAAGAACAATACGCCAAGCAGAAGCCGGCAGTTCCTAAATTTGAGTTCCGCAATATTTCCGAACAGGAAGTCGCCGAAAAGACGTTTCTCACCGCCACGCACTATATTCATTTCTTCCCCAATAGCTGGGACTTGAACAAGACAGTGCGGCGAAAAGACGATGAAGGACACGACCTCGAAGAGGCCTATGATCCTAACGTTGACTTTGTCATCGATAAGATCGGTGCGCAGATCGGGCAATTCGAGCTATCGCGAATCGTGATCGAAGGTCATACCGACAGTTCAATGCGCGGTCAGGTCGACAAGTCTCTAGTGACCGAGCTTTCCGAAAAGCGAGCCAAGTCGGTCATGGAGGCCTTGATCAAGAAGTTCGATCTGGATTCGAATCGATTTTCGGCAATTGGTGCAGGCTGGGCTCGACCGGCGGACGAAAGCGATCCTGGTAACCACGCCATGAACCGGCGGGTTGAAGTCCGGATTTTGCCGGCGGAAGGTCAGTAAGTGCGGATTGAGTGTCACCCTGGGACGGACTCGTCACCGACGGCGTTAACCCCTTTCGTCACGCGGAGGTCGCCGTAGCGGTTCTCCGTGTGACCGATACGTTGGATCGTGTTCTATGGCCGAAGGCGGCACCGGAAAAACATTTGAATCCTACGGGCGCGGGCGATCCTCCGAATCCTATAGGTGGCCCCCCGAATCCTACGGGCGATCCTCGGGCTCCTCGGGGCGAAAACGTGCCTCTACCCGTCACAAAGCCTCGTCGGGTCGGTCGACTGCGTGCAGAGATACCTCAGTGGCAATCCATCCTGCTGGGGATCATGTGTATCGCAGTCGTCTTAGGAATTTGGTGGTTCCTGACCTGGGGCGAGTCGGCACAAGACCGAATCGTATCGCCCATCAAACTACCTAGCGTGGCGGAGACCTTTGGCAGCTTCAAGAGCCTGTGGTTTGATGGTCAGCTCACCCGCAATACGTACGCCAGTCTACGTCGCGTCGTATTCGGTTTCGGATTGGCATCCCTGATCGGCGTACCCATCGGAATACTGTGCGGCTGCTTTACGCCGCTCCACGCGTTTCTGGCTCCCGTAACGGTCTTCGGTCGCAACATTCCCATGGCCGCTTTGATACCGCTAACCTTTACGCTCTTTGGTATCGAAGAACGGCAAAAAATCATGTTTATTTTTATTGCTGCGGTTGCCTTTATTGTCACGGACGCCGCACAAGCCATCCGCAATGTGCAGGAGCGATACATTGATACGGCGTACACGCTGGGAGCCTCCAGGCGACAAACGATACTCAAGGTCTTAGTGCCGCTGGCCATGCCGAATATCTTCAACTCGCTGAGGTTGTTATTCGGCCTGGCGTTCGGTTACATCATGTTGGCGGAAGTAATAACGACCAGCGACGAATCGCCGGGGCTGGGTGGGATCATCAACGTTTTTCAGCGCCGCGGTCTGCGTGAAGAAATCTACCTGGTGCTGTTGATTATCCCGGCTGTCGCATTGGCGATCGACCGGTTGCTTTTTTTTCTGCAGAAACAGTTCTTTCCGCATCGTTACGGTGGCACCGGTTTGCTCGCCTTGTTAACGCGTGGAATCCTTCATTTATGGGAACGATTGAAGGGTTTGGTTATTCCGCCGGTCGATATCAGTCGGCTCGCCATTGGCACGGCCGCTGCGGCTGTGATGTCGGCGCCAAGCAAGCCGGAGACGCTGCATGAGTCTGAGTCGCTGCGTGGGCCTGAAACTCCGCCGCACGGTTCAGCGGAAAGCCAGACCGACCAGTCCATGGATCAGGATCCGAAATAGATGTCATCGCCGGAAACAACCAACGGAAGCCAAGCGAAGGACGTCGGCGTCGGCCACGTGTTGGACCACGTTCGCGCGCCGGCCGAACTGCCGACTCCGCATGTCGTTGAGTTTCGTGATGTGACCAAGACGTACAATTTTGGCTGTAAGAATGCGTTCACCGCCATTCGCGATGTGACATTCGTGGTGGAAGACATACCGGACAAAGGCGAGTTCGTATCCATCCTGGGGCCGAGCGGTTGTGGAAAAAGTACGATTCTGCGTCTACTGGCCGGGTTGGATCCACAGCATCCGCCGACGGAAGGTGACGTCCTGGTGCTCGGCGAGCGGGTCGTAGGCCCCGGCGCTGACCGCGGGATGGTCTTTCAGGACTACACCAGTTTCGATCACCGCACGGTGCTGGACAACGTGGCGTTCGGCCTGGAGTGCATGGGAGTCGGCCGCGACGACCGGGAACAACTTGCTCGTCACTGGATCTCGCGAGTCGGGCTGGACGTCAACAACGACGCACAAAAGTTTCCGCACGAGCTGTCGGGAGGAATGCGGCAGCGGGTGGCGATCGCCCGGACGCTGATTCTACGGCCGCGGATTATTCTGATGGACGAGCCCTTTGGGGCGTTGGACCCGAACACTCGAATGAATATGCACGACTTGCTGGTCTCTTTGTGGAACGAAGTCGAAGGAACCGTCTTTTTTGTCACGCATTCGATCGAAGAGGCTGTCTATTTGGGCGATCGGATCTACATTTTGAGCAATTCCCCGGGCACAATGTTAGAAGAGCTGGAAGTGGAACCGCCGAATCGCCCATCGCGGGAAATGCAGCGGGAACATCGCTTTCAGCAGACGGTGTACTATATTCGTGACTTGATCGCTCGTATGGAGGAAAAGCGGTAATCAGTAATCGGTATTAGATCACTTCCGGCTACCGATTACCGATTACCGATTACCGATTACCGATTACTGATCACCGATCACCGGTTACCGCCAAATGGGTTTTACCAAGTACATCAAGACGGCTTTTGCCAACCGCTGGAATCTACTGGTGTTTGTTGGCGGCTTGGCCTTTGCGGCCATTAGCGGACGGCCCGATGTCGTGGCGCCATTGGTCATCGCGGCGGAGGTCGCTTATGTGGGATTGCTGAGTTCACATCGCAAGTTTCAAAAATACGTCGATGCCCGCGATGCCTCCGTCAAGCGGCAGCGGATGAGCGAATCGAAAGAGGAGGCGGCTTACCATATTCTCAAGGATCTGCCGTCCGATGCACAAAAACGCTTCGACACCTTGCGAATGCGATGCGTTAAGTTGCGCGAGTTGGCTCGTAATCTCAAGCAGCCGGGGTCCGCCGAGTCCGATTCGACGCTGGACTCGCTGCAGCTACGCGGTTTAGACCGGCTGCTGTGGGTGTTCTTGCGGTTGTTGTTTACACAATATTCGCTGGCGCGTTTCGTTAACGAAACGGACCCCGACGCGATTCGCAAGGATATCCAACGGACGGAACAGCGGCTGGCCAAGCTGGACGCACAGAACCAGTCAACGTTTCAAACGAAGATTCGCCTCACACTGGAAGACAATCTTAAAACGTGTCAGAACCGTTTGGCGAACTTAGATAAGGCGCGTGACAATCTCGAATTTGTCGAATTGGAAATCGGCCGCTTGGAAAACAAAATTAAGTCGCTGGCCGAACTGGGGATTAATCGGCAGGAGCCGGACTTTGTTTCCGGACAGATCGACCAGGTTGCCGACAGCATGCTGGAAACCGAGCAAACGATGAATGAACTAGAGTTTGCCACCGGCTTGCAAGATTTCGACGACGAAGTCCCCCAGTTGCTGCAACAGACGCAGTAATCTTTGCCCGGTCATTGCGACTGGCGCTCCGCACGTACTCCCGTACAGCGGTCGTTTCAGATGTGACGGTTGTGCGGACCAACCAAGACTTGTCGAACCGCCGGATTAGTTGCCCTGCGGTGGGCGGAGGCGAGTTTTCTCGTAACGCGTGCCGATAGCGATGATATCGGTAACCCGATGGTCCCACCGGACGGGACGCCTATTCTGAATCACTGACACGGATGTTGGTTGTCATGGACCATGCTGGGCCATCGAGCTGCAAAGCTCGTCCGAACTGCCCTTGCGCTACGCTGTCCCGTCTCGTTGCGCTGTCCGCACTGCTGCTGCTTTGCGGATGTTCACGGTTTGGTGGCACGAGCGTCGGTGACTGGATCACGAACGGCTTCAAAGTTGGCCCCAACTATTGTCCGCCCTGTGTACCTGTAGAAAATGACTGGATCGATGTCAACGATCCGCATGTCGTCAGCGAATCGTCGGACTACAGCCAGTGGTGGACGATGTTAGACGATCCAACATTGGACATGCTGGTGCATATGGCCTACCAGCAGAACCTTCCCTTGCGAGTAGCCGCGTTACGGATCTTGGAAGCGCGTGCAGAATTCGGAATTGCCCGCGGCAATTTCTTTCCCCAGCAACAACAGTTGACGGCCGACTACACCGGCACGCGGATCAGCGTTAATTCTATCCGGGGCGGAGGAGGCGGCTTCCTGCCAAACAACGCTTTTCCGCGCACGTTCGAAAACTGGGCCCTTGGATTCGACGCGGCCTGGGAGCTGGACGTCTGGGGTCGTTATCGTCGAGCGATCGAGGCGGCGGATGCGTCGTTGCGAGCGACGGAGCAAGATTACGACGACGTCCTTGTGACGTTGATCGGGGACGTCGCGGCAACGTATGTCGAGTATCGCACACTGGAGAAACGGATCGAATCTGCCCAGGCCAACGTCGAAGCCCAAAAGGGTTCGCTGCAGTTGGCACAAATCAGGTTCGAAAACGGTGCGACGACCGAACTGGATGTTCAAGAGGCGTTGTCCAATGTCGCCAGCACCGAGGCGGCAATTCCCCTGCTCGATGCGCAGCGTCGGCAGGCACAGAACCGACTCTGCATTTTGTTGGGGATTCCGCCGCAAAGTCTGGCGAACTGCCTGAGCCAGAACCAGCGAATTCCAGACGCACCTCAGCAAGCCATTGTCGGAATTCCCGCAGAATTGTTGCGGCGAAGACCCGATATCCGCAGGGCCGAATATGAAGCTGCCGCCCAAAGCGCCAGGATTGGTGTTGCCGTAGCTGATCTTTATCCCGCATTCACGGTTGCCGGTAACCTCGGCGTCCAGGCCAGTGATTTGTCCAAGTTGTTTACGTCAGGAAGCCTTGCCGGGTCGATCACTTCGCCGGGAGTTCGGTGGAACGTTTTGAACTATGGTCGCCTCCAGAACAACATTCGAGTGCAAGATGCGCGTTTTCAACAACTGATCGTCAACTACCAGAACGTCGTCCTGGCCGCTCAACAAGAAGTCGAAGACGCGATCGTCGATTTCATTCGCACGCGGCAGCGATATGACGCCCTGGAAAGAGCCGTTGCGGCGACAAAGCGATCTGTCGAGTTAGCCGAGTTGCAATACCGCAGTGGTGCGATCGACTTTAATCGAGTCTTCACGTTGCAGAGCACACTTGCTTTACAACAAGATGGACTTGCCAATAGCAAGGGCGAGATCACGATCAGCCTGATCCGCATCTACAAGGCACTGGGCGGAGGATGGCAGATTCGGCTCGCACCGGATCAGACCGAAATCCTACCCTCGAACCAACATGCTCCAGCCGAGGAACGTGATGCCGCGGACCAGGCGCCGGACCGTCCAGGGTTGCCGCGGCGGCCAGATGCCGAGGTCGTACCGCCTGGCGGTGCCGCTCCAGCGGGTCCAGCGGCAATCCGGGAAACGCACTACCGTGCGTGGTCCGAGACCTATCAGTCCTACTAGGCGATGCAGTGATACGCGAGGGGGTATCCTACAAGGCGTCCTTCACCCCAAGTGGATCGGTGGGATCGCACCGCATCATCACGTCGGCCACCTCTCGCGCCATTTTTTGCTTGTTCAGCTGAACGAGGCATTCGATGAGGCGTTGGCCCGACTTAAAAAAGTCGCGGTTCGCGTCGTGATGAAACGGAAGCGGGACGGGTCGTCCTGCTTTCTTCCAGGCCTCTGCTCCAGCCTGAAAAGCGTAACCGAAATGTGCACGAGCCAGCTGCATGTCACCGCTACGCAGTGCCAATTCGCCCAACATCCGGTGACCCTGTATAAACTGCGGGCATCCCGACAGCAGCCAGCGGAGTTCTTCCAAGGCGATGTCGATTTCGCCGCCTTGGATCATCGCTTCAACTTCTTCAATGTCATCCGCGCGTTCGATCGCACAACGAGGATGCAGTAACTCCCAGAAGTCTTCGTCGGGGACCTTCCGAAAGCGAAGTTCTGACGCTGAGCGACGATTGGATACTTTTCCTGTTGGGCGTCGTTTAGCCAAGCCGAGAGTTCCTGCCGGGCAGGTTTGGTTGAGGTTAAAATGCAAGTCTCTCATTGAAGGGATCCATAGGAATATTGTAAAGAGGCCTGCAATCGCCCTGGCGGTTGCTGATTGCGGGTCGGTACCTTAGAATCCCGCGCGTCCGATTCCCTTGACTCAGGTACGTTTGATGTCGAAAGTCCCCTTCGACGATACTCTGTTGCCCGCTGCGGAATGGCGAGGCAGGTTTCGTCGACGTTTGCGCGCCTGGTACAGGCGGCACGCGCGTGACCTGCCCTGGCGATCGTCGGACGACGCATTTCATATCTGGGTCAGTGAGATCATGTTGCAGCAAACACAGGTCTCAACAGTGAAACCCTATTTCCTGCGGTTCGTCAGCAGATTTCCCACGATTGCCGATCTGGCGAAGGCGGAGGAACGGGACGTAATGCGGCTTTGGGAAGGGCTGGGGTACTATCGCCGCGCGAGACAACTGCATAAGGCGGTGCGCGAGGTCATGGCCAAACATGACGGTGTCGTGCCTCGCGACTCCGCACAGTTACAGTCGCTGCCGGGCATTGGCCGGTATACAGCCGGCGCTATCGCGTCGATCGCGTTCGACGCTCGTGAACCAATTCTTGAGGCAAATACGATTCGGCTATTGGCCAGACTTTTGGGTTATCAAGGGGATACGCGGTCGGCGCCAGGCCAGGCATTGTTGTGGGATTTTGCCAGGGCCGTGCTGCCACGCAATTCGGTGGGCGAATTTAACCAGGCTCTCATGGAATTGGGTTCCCTGGTTTGCAAGCCGAAAGCCCCTGACTGTCATTCATGCCCCGCGCGTTCCTTGTGTGCGGCCCTGGCACAAGGTAAGCAGGACCAGATTCCCATTCCTCCCAAGAAGGCCGATTACGAAGCAGTGCGTGAAGCGGCCATCGTCGTACGAAGAAACGGTCGGATCCTGTTGCGGCAGTGTGAGCCGGGAGAACGCTGGTCGGGCCTTTGGGATTTTCCTCGTGTGCGACTGGACAACGCCGAAGGTGTCCCACCGACCAGAGAGCTGGTCCTCAAGGTCCACCAGCTGACCGATGTTTCCGTGAGGAGTTTGCGGCATGTCAAGACAATCAAGCATGGTGTTACGAGATTTTCCATTACGCTGGATTGTTATGAGGGAGAAGGGGTAAGCGGCGTCGCAGCGAATCGTCGGGGCGGCCTGAAGTGGCTTTGGCCAAAGCAGTTGGACCAATACCCGTTAAGCTCGACAGGACGAAAACTGGCCAGGTTCGTTTTCCGCGATTCCGGCGCTGCGTGAATGGGTAATGTGAATGGGTGCTGCGAATGCGTAATAATTGCCGAACCAACGGCCGCGGAACCACGTATCCACGTTAGCCGACGATGCACCTTGTCGGCGTTGATTTGATCTTGTCGCGAGATCGGAAGGTGATAGATTCTTTTTTTAAGCAGCTGGCCTACGAAACGGCCGCTGCACGGGCACAGCGAGCGTTCTGGCTGGGACTCGTGGCTGGGACTCGTGGCTGGGACTCGTGGCTGGGACTCAAGATCAAAAGACTATGTTGTTCATAAGACCATGTTGTTGTTAGAGGACATTCGCAAGACGTTTCGTGAACCGGACGGTTCCACGTTGCCAATCCTGGATGTGCCGCGTTTCGAAGTCGATGCGGGACAGCAGATGGTGTTGGTCGGTAGTAGCGGCAGCGGCAAGACAACACTCTTGCAGATCGTTGCCGGGATCAGCAAGCCTGACTCGGGGTCGGTTCGTATCGACGGGCTCGATATTACTCGTTTGCCTGAGGCGGGCAGGGATCGGTTTCGCGCCGAGCGAATCGGGTATGTCTTCCAGACCTTTAATCTGCTGCCGGCCTTCAATGCTCTGGAGAATGTGTTGTTGGGCATGACGTTCGCCAGCGGTGCGGCCGATCCGCGACGAGCTGTTCAACTGTTGGAACGCGTCGATTTGGCTCATCGCGCTACCCACAAGCCGATGCAGTTGTCCGTCGGAGAGCAACAGCGGGTGGCGGTGGCGCGGGCGCTGGCCAATCGTCCTTCGTTAATGTTAGCCGACGAACCCACAGCCAATATTGGTGCCGCCCATCAGCAGCAGATTGTCGATCTATTGCGTGATACCTGCGCTGAGGAGAACGTGACCCTGATCCTTGTGACCCACGATCGCGAAGTGGCTGAGCAATTTGATCGAGTGGAACGTCTGGAAGAAATCAATCGAGTAGGCGAGGAGAGTAGAGGTTAGAGGTTAGAGGTTAGAGGTTAGATTGATGTAAGAGAATACATGCCAGTCTCCAGCATCCGATAACCCGCATCCCGCATCCCGTAACCCGCATCCCGTAACCCGCAACCCGCATCCCGTAACCCGCAACCCGCAACCCGTAACCCGTAACCCGCATCCCGTAACCCGCAACCCGCATCCCGCAACCCGTAACCCGCATCCCGCAACCCGCATCCAGTACCCAACATGAGCCTCTGGAAGATCGCTTGGCGCAGCATTGGACAGCGTGCTCTATCGTCATGGCTAACGGGCTTTTCCATGGCGTTGGGCGTCGCGCTAATTGTGATCGTATTGCTGATACATAACGTTGTTTCGCGATCGTTCGGAGATGCGGCACAGGGTTACCATTTGATCGTTGGCGCTCGCGGGGGAAGCTGCAATTGGTGCTCAATACGGTCTTCCATCTGAGCCAGCCGATTGAGAATCTACCGTACTCCTTTTACAAGGAGTTCACTGAATACAGCAAAGGTGGCAGAAAAGTACGTGGTAAATATGCTGCCGCCGTAGAAGTCGCGGTTCCGTATTGCCTGGGCGACAGCTACCAGGAATTCCGTGTTGTCGGAACAACGCCGGATTTGTTTAACAAGATAAGTTACGGCGCGCACCATGATGGCACGCTGAAGATGTACCGGTTTGCCGAGGGCCGTAATTTCGAGCAAAAAGAGGACAACGGTGCCGTTATCGGCGCCATCGCCGCTCGGCGCGCCGGCCTGAAACTAGATGATCAGTTTCCGATCACTCACGGTTTGGCGGATGACGAAAACGCGCATGTACATGCGAAGGACTTGTTTACCGTTGTCGGTATCCTGGAGCCAACCGGCACTCCGAACGATCGCGCCCTTTTCGTTAATATGGAAGGGTTTTATAAGATCAGCGGTCACGCGCTGGTCAGGGAAGATCTGACGGATAACGACCAACCCGCGCAACCGGGAGCGCGATTGTCGGAGGATCAACGCGAAGTCACGTCGATCCTGCTGCTGTTGAAAGACGACGCTTATTCGATGCGCCTGGAACGAGAAATCAATAAGGGGCGTATCGCACAGGCCGTTTTTCCGTCACGAGAGGTAACCAAACTGTTTGAGGGCGTCGTCGGCTACGTGAAAACGATCTTGCTGATCCTGGCAATTTGTGTTGTCATTGTTGCGGGCATTGGCGTCATGGTAAGCATCTATAATTCCATGAGCGATCGCAGTCGTGAGATTGGTGTCATGCGCGCGTTAGGTGCCGGCAGGTCAACCGTCATGATCGTCGTGTTACTTGAATCCATTCTGCTATCGCTGCTTGGCGGTATTGCCGGTGTGCTGATCGGTCATGGTGCCATGGCGGTGTTAGCGCCGGTAGTATTCAACTTGACCGGAGTCACCGTGCGTGCATTACAGTTTGATCTGGCCGAATTGATCCTGATTCCAGGACTCATTGTTTTGGCGACGCTTGCCGGTTATTTGCCAGCATTGACGGCCTATCGGACTGATGTTGCGGAGGCCTTGAGCACAGCACAATGATCCATGTTGCCTGGGATAATCGTAAGGCCAGGCGGCTCAATCGCGAGTCGCCAGCACGTCAGGTTTCGTGCTATGATGAACGTCGAAACCAATCGCCGTCGCCGTGAAGAGGCGTTAAGAGGATAGTGCCATGAATTCCGTGCGTTTTAAGTCAGGTTGGATCGCCGGCTGTCTGAACGTCGTTTGGCTGACTGCCGCCGGCAGTGTGGCGCAAGCGTGTCCCTACTGTCCAACGATGAAATCGACGTTTTTTGAGGATGTCCGTGCCTCGGATGTTGCGGCAATCGCCGAGTTGATCTCGATGCCCGATCCGCCTGATTCCAGGGAAAATTTGCCCAGCGATGAGCTGATCGATTCGTACAAAGGCAAGTTTCGCATCACGAAAGTCCTCAAAGGAGATCAGCACGTCAGCCCAGGCGATACGGTCGTCGCGATTTACACGGGGACGGAGAAACCGGGGGTGAATTTCCTGATGCGCGCAGTTGACCCCGCAGACTTGCAGTGGGCTTCCCCCCAAGACCTGACCGAGCGGTCACAGGAGTACATCGAGCAGGTTTTGAAGTTACCGGAAGCGACGGAAAAACGCCTCTCATTTTTCGTCGACTATTTGGATGACGAAGACGAAATGCTGCAGAACGATGCGTACGAAGAGTTCGCACGAGCGGATTATGACGAAGTCAAAGCCATTAAAGACGAGATTGATCGCGAGCGACTCGTCGAATGGATTAAGAAGGGAACGGCTCCCAACCATATCAAGTCGTTGCATTTCACGTTGCTTAGCGTGTGTGGTCGGTTGGAAGATGCCAAGATGTTAGAAGACGCTTTGATATCCGAAGACGATAGTCAACTCACACAAATGGTGGCGTCGATGGCGTCTTGTTATTTGACGCTAATGGGTGTGGAAGGATTGCCTTTAATCGAAGACCGCTTTCTGCGAGGAGGTGTCCTGTGGGATCCGGAGTACGTGCACACCTACGGAGCGATCATGGCGATCCGCTTTCTGGGAGAACGGGGTGGCGTAATCGAACGCGCTCGGCTGGTGCAGTCCTTGCGATTGGTTCTGCAGCGGCCTCAGCTGGCTGATCTGGTGATTCGGGATCTGGCCCGCTGGGAAGATTGGGAGGCCATGCCGCAGCTTGTTCAATTGTTTAAGGACGCCGACACCAAGACACACTGGGTGCGTGTACCGATCGTCAATTATCTGCGGGCGTGTCCCCTGCCGGAAGCAAAGGATCACATCGAGGAGCTGGCCAAGATCGACCCGGACGCGATCAAACGCGCTACGTCTCTATTTCCGGTCACGACGACCCGGCAGACGCAAGTAACGTCGCCGGAGACCGATCAGAAATCTAGCGGCAAAGTGGCAGATGCGCTGCCGGAGACGCAGCCGCAGGAGCCACAGCCGTCGGAGGACAACTCGCCACGGAAAGCGGCGTCGACGCCGGTCGAGTCGGGTTCTGCGGTGAAACAAGCGGAAAAGGCACCATCGGCCGCCGTCCGGGACACGTCGTTGATGCCGTGGATTATTATCATCCCGGCAGCGGGAGTTGTCGTCTTGCTGGCTGTCATGTGGTTGATACTGCGCCCTACCAGTGCGCGGTTGCCAGCAAAGAATCAGTAATTCACGATCAGTAGTTTGCGGTCGCGATCGCGACGGGTGCTACTCACCTGTGCTCACCTGTGCTCACCTGGCCCTTTATGAAAACTGACATTCAATTTGACGACAGCGTTCGAGACGATCCTGGTTACGACCAATATCGCACGATGTGCGTCGCCGCCGTAACCAGTTTGCTGTTTGGCGTGTTGTCGCTGTTGAGTTTTCTAAGTCCGTACCTGTCGTTGATACCCATTCTGGGAATCGTCGTGGGATTGTTCGCGCTAGCCCAGATTCGCCAAAGACCCCACGAGCTAGCCGGCAGGCACTTCGCCCGCGCGGGTATCGGACTCGCATCGCTGCTGCTAGTGACCAGCACGGCCAGGGAAGTCTACATCTACCTGACCGAAGTGCCGGAGGGCCACGAGCGGATCTCCTATACACAACTGCAGCCGGAAGAAGGTAAAGTCGGTCAGCTCATTCCTCCCTTCGCCGAATCGCTGAATGGGAAAAGGGTCTTTATCAAGGGCTACGTATTTCCGGGACAACAACAGCATGGGATCAAAAAGTTCTTGTTGGTTCGCGACAAGGGGGATTGTTGTTTTGGTGGAAATCCCAAGATTACGGATCGTATACAGATCGTGCTCGCCGATTCGCAGCGACTTAAATTCAGTTCGAGATTACACAAGCTTGCCGGTACATTTCGGGTAGACGCTCAGCCCGGTGAAGCCGTCGATGCGGGCGGCCGGGTCTATTACTACTTGGACGATTCCACCTACAAATGACACGCCGTCGTCAGAACTATCGAACGTTACGCGCTGCTTGTCGTTTCGCTGACGGCATGTGCCTTGGCGGGCTGCCAGGAGTCGTACGCCCCCGGCGCTCCGACCGGTCAGGTTCGCAATCCTGCCGACGGCGCTGCCCCTGTCGATGACCCTGGAGCAAAACCGGATAAGGGATCTCGATTCTCCCACAAGGCTTCGTCCGCGCCGCCCGTTGCCTCCAAGACACTCGATCTGTCGTACGATGACTTGAAATTCGAGATGCAGACGGAGGTTCCGTTCCAGCGATCGTTACTGACTGAGCAGATCAACGGTTATGCCGGCCGTAAGATTCGCATTCGTGGTTTTATGTTGCCAAGCTTCGTAAAGGATGGAATTACCCAATTCGTGCTGGTGCGCGATAACATGGAATGCTGCTTCGGACCAGGCGCGGCGTTGTATGATTGCATCATGATTCAGCTGGTCTCCGGCAAGTCGACCAGCTACAGTGTGCGTCCCATCACAGTCGAGGGCCTGTTTTCCATTAAGGAATGGCATGATTTCGACGGTGCCATCCGGGCAATTTATCATCTGGACGTCGACCTCGTTGAAAACTAATTTCGCCGGTTTCCTTCATGGGTGTCCAGGCTGGCACGCCTCGTCTAAGGCCAATCTAACCGCCACGCCGCTTTTTATCTGACGAATTGACGAGTGCTATATTACACTGGTACAAAAGGCCACATACAGGTGATTTATATGCCAGTGAGAACGAATATCGCGAAGGGCTTTCTGTTTCGATTAGCCGCTGTGGCGTTTGTCGGAATAGGTTTTGCGCTGTGGGCACTGTACGACGGCGCGATCGGCTACCCGTATCAACAAAAGCGCGGTGAAAAGTATCATGAGTTGATGGGCGAAGATGAGGAGATGTCGGAAGAGGAACTGGCGAAGTGGGATGTAGTTGCTACGGAAAATGGTTGGCAGTTGGACGATCCGGGGCCGCCAAAAACCAAGTTTGATATCGCCGGTCAATTCGTCATGGTGGGGTTGGCAGCACCGTTCGGTATTTTGTTTCTCTATTTCTTCGTACGCAACTACGGCCGTTGGATCGAAGCAACCGAGCAGGGTCTGCACACAAGTTGGAAGCAAGAATTCCGCTACGATCAGATTGAAACCTTGAATAAACGACACTGGAAAAAGAAGGGGATCGCCAAGATCACCTATTCGGACAATGGTCGCAAACGGCATTTTTTGCTGGACGACTTCAAATACGATTTTGATGCGACCAAGAAAGTTCTCATCGCCGTAGAGGCTCAGCTAGACGTTGATCAATTCGTCGATGGTCTGCCGCAGGAATTGCCGTCCGGTGATGTCCCTGCCGAGGAGTCCGTCGCGGACGCCGCGGCGGAGGAAACGGGTTCCGTTTCCGGCGACTAGTCGATGTCGTGGCTGGGTAGGCTGGCTACTTGCCCACTATCCGCCTCTCGCGTCGTCCCCCCCCTTGGCCGTGCCGCGGTTGCTTTGCATCGACAGTCCGCGCCATCGAAATCGCTAACAACGATAGCGCACGGTCGCCGATTTGCCATCCGAACCGTCGTTCGCTGGTCAAGGCGAGATTCAAGAATTACAGACGGCGTGCAAGCACCGATACGGCGCGGTTAATCGGATCCGCCTGACATCCACTTCTACGTCGTTACTGTGGGATGAGTAGCGGGGTTCTCGAACATTTGCACTTTGCTTGATTGGTTGCTAATAGATCGATGACGTAGACAATTGCGTGAACGTCCGCTTAGAATCTGGGCGCTTTGAAAGTTCAAGAACTTGCGAAGTCCCGCCTAAACCTGAAACAGCCGCACATGCGGCAGCCTGCCTTCAGTTTCGATGCCACCTCAATCGATGTGTTGAGTACAGCGCAGCATCACTAGGACCTACACCCCTAGCGCATGCCGCGGCACCACATTTCGTTCGATTTTCGAACGAATGCGTGATGGTGAACGAGTATCCAATGAGCATTGCGATCATCATTCCCGACAGCTGGGAGCCGCTAAAACTGGTTCGCTGGTCGACGTCGATTGCGCGGGCTAAAGATGAGGATCTCCTGATCATTCGCACCAGGCGAATGGATTGCCCTCAGAATTCGAAAAAGAGAAATCGGGCTGCTCAGCTGCCGAACTCGCCGTTGGGAAATGCGTTGGAACTTCACGCCGACGACTTTGAGATCATTGAGCTCGACAAGCGGCGTGCGGAAATACCTGGCAGAGAAAAACGAAACAAAGGTGACAAGTCCGAGCGGCGGATTTACGTTACTCGGCTGAGTTATTCGGACCTGGTCGATGGCGTTCTGCGAGAAGTCAAAACGTTGCGAATCCGGCTTCTGATCGTTCCCCGCCCCCACGGTATTCGACTTGGTGAGGAAGGGTTCGCTATTGAGTGTCGGCTATTTCGGGAGGTTCCCTGCGAGACGTTGCTGTTACGGCCGGGCGCGACGATGGCCGACGATTTTACGTCTATCCTGGTCGCTACCAGCGGAAGTAAACAATCTGGTCCAGCGATTAGCTTTGGTGCTGCGGTGGCCGCGAGTGAGGAAAGCAAAATTACGGCTCTTTACGTCGACGAAAGGGGACAATCTACGTCCGCTTCGGCCGGGCCAAACCAAGTGGACCGATCCATCCGCAAATCGCTGAAAAAGCAGGCTGATCACGTGCAGCAGGACACGATCGTCGACCAGGATGTGCCTCGTGGCGTTCAATCCTACGTACGCGAAAAGGGTCACGATGTGGTTGTTGTGGGTGCGGGGGAGCATCTAAGCGAAGATAGCCGCATCCAGGATTCAGTCCCTGAAACGTTAATGTCCGAGATGGACGAACCGACAGTGGTGGTTGTCCGCAATGCGTTGACATTGTCAAATCGGATGCTGAAATCATTTGACCAGCGCACGAAAAGCTTGTTCCCGCAGCTTGACCGCGACGGTCGCATCGAGCTTGTCGAACGTCTCGAATCTTGTTCGAAGTGGGATTTCGACTTTATGTTCCTCATTTGCCTCGCGACGTTAATCGCGTCGCTCGGCTTGAGTGTCGATTCGACACCGGTAGTCATCGGTGCGATGTTGGTCGCGCCCCTCATGTCGCCCATGTTGGGGCTCGGCTTGTCGGTCGTACAGGGCAACCGCAAGATGGGCCACCGCTGTACGCTTACCATTGGGCGAGGGATTTTCGTGGCGTTGATGACCGCCTGTTGTATTGGTGCAATTCGGATCCTGTTTGCATCGGATTTGACGACGGAGATGACGAATCGCGGGGCCCCCGGTGTCCCTGACTTGGTGGTCGCCTTTGCGAGCGGTGCGGTTGCAGCCTACGCCTTCGGTCGCCCTCATTTGCTTTCCGTGATACCGGGTATCGCGATCGCCACGTCGCTGATCCCGCCCTTGGCGACGGTCGGACTCGGTTTCGTCGCCCTGGAATTCGATGTTGCGATTGGGGCGGCATTGCTATTCACCTCCAACTTTGTGGCGATCGTGCTGGGGACGGCGGTCAGCCTGTGGGTCGTGGGGATGCGCGGCCCCAGGTCCATATCGCCGTTTTCGGCATGGACCCGGCGATGGATATTCGGCTTCTGCGCCACGTGCTTTTTCCTGACACTGTTCTTTACTGTCCAGCGGCAACTTCGTTCGCAGGCCGAAGTGCCTTCTGTCGCAAAGAAAACCCCTAATGTTGCCAGGCAATTGGCAGTCGATACCGGCCGGGACCCTGCGCTTCCTGGCGGGAAAGAGCCAGAAACAGAACTGGAAACAGAGTTGGACGACGCCGTCGTTCATCAGGGTCCAGAAAGGAAAGACTTATCCCAACCCGAACGACTGCCCGTTCCGCAGGACGAGTCTCCAAGCGTGAAAATAGCACCCGACGCCACCGCTTCGCATACGGCTGCGACTCGCCCTCGCCGAAGCAATCAGCGTCAGTCTCGCGTTGTTTTCAAACCGCCGCCCGCCGTCGACGATGCGGATCGAGATGGGTTCAAGACCACCGTCCCGGATGAAGAACGCGACGGCCAGCAGCGAACGGAAGCCGACAACAAGACCAACGACGAAAATCGCCACGCGGGCAAGCGGCGGCCCGTGCTAAAATTCCTGCGGTATGCGATCGCTCCGCCAGTCAGTCGGCCAAAGATGTAATACCAGGCAGCTGGTCGCTGAAGTTGGCGTGCGGGCCGACGCCCGGCCGGTGCTTTCGCTTGAATTCGGTGGTCTCCTTAGCCGAACCAGCCGGATCGTTCGAATGCTTTCAACGCCTGCTTCTGGTTGTCGTGGATTTCCAGGATCTTGTCCAGCTGCGTGATCCGAAAGACTTCCAGAATGTCTTTCGATGGACCGATGACCTTCGTGAAGAGGATTGAAGGCTCCCGGAAAACAGCGATTGCGGTGGGCTCTGTCCGTCGCCGCGAACCTCGACTGCTCGTCGCTGCCCGCTGCAGAGCTGATCGTAGACATGCTTGAATCGCAAGATACTGATCCTTTTGACCGGGCAAAAACGCCCATTTAGCAATGACTTACGGAATTTGGCAAGTTTTTTTCAATTAAGAGACAATATCCCATACTTGCCGGCGAATCGCTATCAGAAGCACCGTAGCGTCCTCACGGTGAGGCACGCCAATTGTGCCGTTCGTTCTGGTGGAGGGTTCAGTCATGTTCAGAAAGATGTTTCTAGTTGGTGGTGGGATGGTGTTACTGTCGCTGTTTTTCTTCGGTCGCGATGCGGCGAGTTACGTTGGAACGAGCGTCGGTATTCTAAAGGATTCGGTCAAAGACAGTGTTCCCGTTGAATTCGAAATTGATCGCGCCCGCAAGATGGTGAAGAGCCTGGTGCCCGACATCCGCAAGTCGATGCACGTAATTGCCCAGGAAGAAGTTGAGGTCGAACGGTTGGAGCGACAGATTGCTAAGAGCGAGGGCAGCCTGGCTCGCCAGAAAAAGGACATCGATCGTTTACGCCAGGATCTCGCGTCCCCGAGTAAAGCTTACAACTACAACGGCCGAGTTCACACTATCCGACAGGTAAAGCACGAATTGGCGAATCGCTTCGAGCGGTACAAGACCAACGACGCTACGTCTGCCAGTCTGCGTGAAATCCGCCACGCCCGCACGCGGAGTCTCGAGGCCGCACGGCAAAAGCTGGAAAACATGTTGGCGGCTAAACGACAACTGGAAGTTGACGTCGAGAATTTGGAAGCGCGTCTGAAGATGGTTGAGGTTGTGCAGACCGCCAGCGAACTAAACGTCGACGATAGCCGGCTGGGTCGCTGTAAGGATCTGATTACGCAGCTGCGTACGCGACTTGAGGTCGCAGAGCGTATTGTTCATGCGGAAGGTCAGTACCAGGGTGAAATCAACCTGGACGAACCCGACACGGACAACATCGTCGACCAGGTTGCCGAGTATTTTGAGGATGTACCTGCGGACGACGAATTTGCCGTGGTCGGCCAGTAGGTTGTTATCGGGTAGCACGGTGCGCGGCAGGGGCGATCGGTTCTTGCCGCAGCCGGCGCCCTTTTCCTGATGAAATGTTCGCGTAGGGACTTGTCGCGTAACGCTTTGTGGCCGTCAGGCCGACGCACCTAGGGCAAGACAGTTTGCAATCCTGCAGTGGTTTAGAAGGATATAGAGGAAGAGGGTTCAATTATGGTTGCCAGCAGTTCAAACTGGGCAACGCAAACTGCCTTTCACGCTGTATCGCCAGGTTGCCGGATGAAGCGCCCGTCTAGTTCCAGCATGTTGTTGTGGGTCGATGCCGTGGGAGGATTTCTGGTTTGTGGCGGAGACCGAATCGTCGTGGGGCAAGCGGTCCCCGCCGCCGGAGTCGATGTCCCTATCCAAGCCGACTTATCGCGTCGGCACCTGACAATTCATCGTGATGGCGGAGGCTATGTCGCCGCTTCGGCGGCGCGTACTCGCATCGATAACAAAGAAGTTGAGGGTGCGGATAATCTTCGTGATGGTTCGATCATCGAAATGAACGATCGCGTGCGCCTGGAGTTTCGCTGTCCCCATCCACTCAGCGCAACGGCTCGATTGAATCTTGTCAGTCACCATCGAACGCAGCCCGCGGTCGATGGAATAATTTTGATGGCCGATACCCTGATACTCGGACCGTCGTCCAATTGCCACATCACTTCCCGTCACTTCGGAAGCGATGTTGTATTGTTTCGTCGCGGCCAGCAATGGTTCTGCCGCACGGACGGCGACTTTAAGGTGAATGGTGACGTGTTTCGTTCCGAGGCTCCGATTGGACCAGGAGCAACGGTAACGGGCGGGGATTTTTCTTTTACACTAGAGAATGCATAGAATAGATGGGTGTCCTGGCTCCCGTTCATGGACAACGGTCAGATTTGTAGGTCAACTATCATGAACCTTCGTGCCGCTCAAGCCGATCATGTGCCCGATTCTGTCGTGCCGGCCGATGGTCCCACAGCAGATCCCGGAATGAAGTTCATGTATCCCAGCGGTTCGCGGCCGTTGGATGGCTATACGATCAAACGCGGCATCGGACGCGGCGGATTCGGCGAAGTCTATTTCGCCGTTAGCGACGGTGGCAAGGAAGTCGCTCTCAAACTCATTCGCCGCAACTTTGACGTCGAGCTACGCGGTGTTGCTCAGTGCTTGAACCTGAAGCACCCCAATCTGCTTGGCTTGCACGATGTCCGCTCAGACGAAAGAGACGACCGCTGGGTCGTGATGGAACACGTGGCCGGGGACTGCCTGGAAGAAGTCATCGAGGTCTATCCCAAGGGCATGCCGGTTGAGGAAGTGACGGCCTGGATCCACGGAATTGCAAGCGGCGTTGCCTATCTGCACGAGTGTGGAATCGTACATCGCGATCTAAAGCCCGGCAATATTTTCTCAGATAACGGCCTGGTCAAGATCGGCGACTACGGATTGTCGAAGTTCATCTCCTGTAGTCGTCGCAGCGGGCAAACGGAAAGTGTAGGAACGGTTCACTACATGGCTCCGGAAATCGGAAACGGACGTTACGGCAAAGAGATCGATATCTATGCGCTAGGCATCATGTTGTATGAAATGTTGACAGGGCAGGTACCGTTTAATGGGGAAAGCGTCGGCGAAGTCCTGATGAAGCATTTAACCGCCGAACCAGATTTGGCGCCCCTGTCCGAACCCTATCGGAGTATTGTTCGGCGCGCCTTGGCGAAGGATCCGCGCGTTCGCTATGGGTCCGCCGCCGAACTGTTGGCCGATTTACCGCTGCCAACGGGCGTGAATTCGCGTGCCCATCATCAGCCCCGTGTTACCGCCGTGAATCGATCGCAGGCGATTGACCCGGCCGAAGAGCAGCGGATGGGTACCGCGACGGCTCAAGAGCCGTTGCTGGCGACAGCTGTTGTTGGCAGCCACGATATTGTTGGCCGCCGCGATGAAGAGCCTGTGTTTCGATGGTTAAAGCAGTCGCTTGCGACGTTGGGAAGAACCTGGAGCAATCAGTTCAATACGGCAGTCAAGATCGCCTCGATATGTTTTGCCATCTGGCTAATCCTACGGACGGCCGACGTGCTTTTCCCTTCCCTGATATTCTTAGCAATGATCTACCTGGTTTACCGCGGTTGCTGGTCCCTGGGACGCTGGCTTTCGCCTTCCTCGAAACCGCTTCTTGGGCGGCCACCAACGGGAATCGTTAGCGAGACCCAGACCAACATGGCCGCGTACGCTTACGATGCTCAGCCCGACCAGGCACCACCACCACGTCGTCGCCGCCGTTGGCACCGAGCGACCGTTCCAGGTCTGCCTGCCAAATCGACGCAAGAAAAAATAACTGAGCTTAGTGGATCCATGTTGATCGGTGCGGTGGTGTGTCTCGTGATGAGCCTCGTCATGCTGTTATTGCGCGGCGTTGACGCTTTGCCCGAACAGTACGCCTGGCTCGCGATTACGAGTATCGCCGGAACGTGGGGTATCTTGATTCCCAGCAAATTCTGGGAAGGTCGCGGTGGTGAGCCCGCGTTACGCCGATTCTGTATGCTCGTCGCCGGTCTGATTGTCGGTGCGGCCGCTTGCGGCGTGCAGCACAACCTCTGGGTTGGCCTGCCGCACGAGTTCTCCGGACAGCAAGCGTTCGCGGTTGCCAGCGGCGCGGCGACGTCCGCGGCCAGCGAATTATCCCCCGAACAGTTATTCGCTCCGGCGTCGCTGATGACCTACTTGTCGTTTTTCGGATTTCTTTACTTGTTGGTTCGCTGGTGGCGACTGGCGGATCCTCTGCGTTCAACGCGTTTGAGTCTGTGGTCGACGGCCGTTGCAGTAACCTGGGCCGGTGCCCTCTATCTGTTCTGGCCGTTCCCCGCGAACTGGGCTCCCTTCCCGCAACCATGGGGATTCATGTTTGCCGCAACAGTCGCCGTCGCCGTGCAAATCGCAAGTCCATGGTCGGATCGTAGCCGGCAGACGTCGACGCAAACTGCATGAGGATGTCCATGGATGCTCCGACCCCGACCGTCAGCATACTGCTGCTGTTGGTATTGCTGGTTCTGGCCGGCGGGCTGTTTCTCCTGATCAAGGCGACCAACGTCGGCTTTTTGGCTTGGTTTATGTTCTTCGCCGTTGCAGCCCTCGGACTCTTTGCGATCTTCGGTTTGCGGTTGAGACAAGTTGCAGTTCAGGGCGACCCATCCGAACGTTTTTCGCGGAAGACCTCGCTACGAGACATGCCCGAACCCCTCTTCTTGCGGAAAGGAAGTGAACTCGATGCGGTTCGCCTAACCACGGTCGATGAATACCCGGTCATCGATGCGGTTGAGGCGAGCAACGACGGATCGGCTTCCACGCCGGGCTGGGTCAACGCTGCGCCGCGATTAGACGATGACGGAAATCTGGAATTGGTTATCCACTCCGGTCAGCACGCTCGCATCTTGGAGTGCGAGGTCGCTTTGACCAAGGAGCTGCGAGATGCGGCGAGCGATTATATCGATCGCTATGTGGAACATGGAAAAGGGCGCGATGTTCGTGGTCGAATCCGGGCGGATGAATTGCGTAAGTTAGTGGTGACGGATGAATTTGTCGAAGTGCGCAAGCATTCTTTTGGCGAAGTAAATTACGATATTGGAGACATGCAAGACAAGATGATCCAGGTGCATCAACGTCTGCGATTTGGGCCTAAAGCGCACGATACCCTGTGGAAGTGGGCACGTGAGTCGGTGGTTGAACAACGATTGTGGACTGCGGGTTTTGTGGTCAGCTCGGTCTTACTGCTACTCGCGACGTTACTGGGGTGTTTGAGCATCGATCGGGCGACGGAAGGGAAATACAGACGGCGTTTGGGGCTGGGAGCTACCGCCGTCGGTGGTTTGCTGGGTGGGGGAGCGTGGTTTTTTATGGCATGATTCCAGCGCTCGCCGCTGGCCCAACTAGATGTTCCCCCCCAAACTTCCTAGGAATGGAGATATGTCGAACGCGTGCGAATCCGACACCCTGCTGGTTCAACGCATCCGACAGGGGGATTCTGATGCCTGGAACGAGCTGATTGTGCGCTTCGAAGGTCGTCTGCTCGCATTTGTCGAGACTCGGATCGGCCGACGCGCGCCCAGTGAAGATGTCGTCCAGGAGACGTTCGTCGGGTTCTTGACCAGTCTGCCCAACTATGACGTATCGCGTTCCTTGGAGAGCTATCTTTTCTCGATTGCGGCGCACAAGCTGACAGATCATCTGCGACGTGAGGGCCGCCGCCCGGCGCTAACTCTTTCGCACACGCATAGCGAAGGGGATTGGGAATTGGATGACCGGCGCCGAAAAGTCAGCAGCCTGGTGCGCAGCGGTGAACGTCGATCGCTAGAGGCCAAGGCTCTGATTGAGTCGCTACGGTCCCAGATCGATCGTTGGCAGGAAAAAAACGAGTGGACCAAGCTGAAATGTATTGAAATACTGTTAGTCCGCGGCCAACCCAACAAGCAGGTCGCGGCCCGGCTGGGGCTGAGCGAACAGCAGGTGGCGAATTTCAAATTTGATTTTCTTACCAGATTGCGCAGGACGCTGCGAAGTCTGGGACTGAGCCAGGATGTGTTTCCGGAACTGTACTCGAACGAATCCTCATGACGCACTCTTACTCGACACGCCAGCTTGAAGCTTACTTGGACGAGGCCCTGTCCGTTCCCGAAATGGCAGATATCGAGGCGGGCCTTCGAAAAAATCACGAATTGGTTGACCAACTGGCCCAAATCAATTCGCGACGCGATACGGGGATCCATTCGCTGGGGGAAGTGTGGCGACGCAATCGGCTCACATGCCCGTCACGAGAAGAGCTGGGAAATTACCTGTTGAAGGTTTTGCCGGACGAGCGGGCGGATTACATCACTTTTCATTTGTCGGAAGTTCAATGTCGTCAATGTTCGGCCAATCTGACGGACCTGCAGAATCTTCACGGCGAAGTGGACGAACATGTTGAGTCCCGGCGCCGTAAATATTTCCAGTCTAGCGCAGGTTATCTAAAACGCGATTGAATTGGAGCTGCTCGTATTCCCGCCTTGAGGCGGCCCGCCGTCACCTGGAATCCGCCGCAAGGGGCAACGACGAACGCCCCAGACTTCCGAAGTTTGTTAACAAACTTCGGAAGTCTAGCTGTAGGCTACCTGCGAACGCGGATCATTGACGTCTTCACCCACGGCTCGGTAAACTCGTAAGATTCTCAAAGTGTCACCGGACCCGGATCTCCGTGATGATTTCCACCGGCCGGACTAATCCGCCCATTGCACGTGGATCGTACATTATCGTTCGAGATTAGCGTATGTCATCAACCGTGGACGAAAGCACCGATCAACTATCGCAACTCGCGATCAATACCATCCGTACGCTATCGATGGATGGGGTTCAGGCCGCGAACAGCGGTCATCCAGGAACGCCGATGGCGTTGGCCCCGGTAACTTATACGTTGTGGAATGAATTTTTGAACTACGACCCAGTCGCTCCGCACTGGTCCGGTCGAGACCGATTCATTCTCAGCTGCGGGCATGCGTCGATGTTGTTGTATTCGATATTGCACCTGGTTGGTGTGCAGGAGGTCGACGATCATTCGCAACCGCTCGGCCGGAAGGCGATCTCCCTGGACAACATTCGCCAGTTCCGCCAATTGGATAGTCCTTGTGCGGGCCACCCTGAGTTCGGTGAGGCGTGCGGTATTGAAACGACAACCGGTCCCTTGGGCCAAGGGATTGGCAATAGCGTAGGGATGGCAATCGCTGCCAAATGGTCTGCGGCGCACTTCAATCGCCCTGACTACGAACTGTTCGGTTTCAACGTTTACGCGTTGTGTAGCGACGGTGACATGATGGAGGGTGTTGGTTGCGAAGCGGCATCTCTTGCCGGTCATTTGAAGTTGTCAAATCTGTGCTGGATTTACGACGACAATCGCATCACGATCGAGGGCGCCACGGACCTGGCATTCAGCGAGGACGTGGCAACCCGATTTGAGGGTTTGGGATGGCGAGTCGAGCTGGTCGACGATGCCAACGACTTGTCCGCCATACGGGGCGCGTTGCAGGCCTTCCAAAAGAATGACGAGTGCCCGACGTTGATCATCGTCCGTAGCGTGATCGCTTACGGTTCGCCGAATAAAGCGAATACGCACGGCGCGCATGGAGCGCCTTTGGGCGAGAGCGAAGTTCGTTTGACGAAGGAGGCTTATGGTTGGCCGGTGGATGAATCTTTTCATGTGCCGAATGAAGTCATAACACACTTCGCCGACGGGATCGGCGCTCGCGGAGCGACAAGCCGTGAGGCATGGGATGTCCGTTTCGCCGAATACAAGAAACAGTTTTCAGATCTGGCGGATCAGTGGAACCTGATCCAGCGACGAGAGCTTCCAGCAGATTGGGAAAGCGCACTGCCTGTGTTTGAACCCGACGAAAAAGGCGCGGCGACACGCGTTATTTCCGGCAAGGTATTGAATGCTCTGGCCAGCAAGATTCCCTGGCTGATGGGTGGATCGGCCGATCTGGCGCCGTCGACCATGACCCTAATCGACGGCGAAGGCGACTTTGAAGCCGGGAACTACGCGGCCCGCAATCTGCACTTTGGCGTTCGCGAGCACGGAATGGCCGCGGTCTGCAACGGAATGGCACTAGCTGGACTTCGACCCTACGGCGCCACGTTCTTTGTGTTCACGGATTATATGCGGGGGTCGATGCGGTTGAGCGCCATCATGCGGCAACCCGTATTGTATGTGCTGACGCACGATTCCATTGGCTTAGGCGAGGATGGCCCGACACACCAACCGGTTGAACATCTGGCCGCGATGCGAGCCATGCCGGGCATGCTAGTCCTGCGACCGGGCGACGCGAACGAGGTTGCCGAGGCCTATCGAGCTATATTGCCCAGGAACCGCGAACCCGCCGCGCTGGTCCTGACACGCCAGGGGCTGCCAACGCTGGACCGAACGAAATACGCACCGGCGTCCGGTCTTCGCCGAGGTGGCTACGTCCTGGCTGATAGCGACGGCCCGCCGGACGTGATTCTGATCGGGACTGGCAGTGAATTGGCGATTGCCCTTGAGGCGTACGAACGATTAACTGCCAACGGTATCCATGCCAGACTGGTGAGCCTTCCGTGCTGGGAGATCTTCGAACAGCAGGATGAGGCCTACCGGTACGAAGTGCTGCCGGCAAGCGTGACGGCACGTGTCGCGGTAGAAGCTGGCGTCCAACAGGGGTGGGACAAATACCTCGGTCCACACGGCCGGTTCGTCGGCATGGACAGTTTCGGCGCATCGGGCCCCTATAACGAATTATACGAGCACTTCGGAATCACCGCCGACGCCGTGGTCGCAGCTGCTGAAACTGCCATTCGCCGGTCGCAAGGCACCTAGCAGGCCGGTTTAGTATGCGCGAGGTTGCTATTTCTCGTTTTGATTCGTTGACGGCACTTCGTTGTACGCAAGGTCAGCGATGAGGCACGCGATTTGTATCGTTGTCGATCGTCTTTCTGCCGGATTTCTAGGCGCTTATGGCAATACGTGGATCGATACGTCCAACTTTGATCAGCTCGCCAGCGAGGCGAACGTCTTTGATCAAATGATCGTGGACAGTCCTCGATTGAGTAGCCTGTACGATGCGTATTGGACGGGCAGCCACGCGGTTCGTCCGTGCAGCAGCGGGTCGCTACCCGATATATTGAAGGCGGCAAATGTGGCGAGCGTCTTGTTGACCGACGATGCGGCGGTTGCCGAACAGGACTTGTCCGCACGGTTTGATGACCGTTCCCTTGTCGAATTGCCCATCGCTCGCCAGGTTGCCGAGGACGTAGAAAAGACTCACTTCGCGGATTTCTTCGCCGCCGCCGCCAGTCAGCTTGGCGAACTCAGCAAGCCGACGATGATCTGGCTGCACACGTGCGGCCTTGCGAAGACCTGGGACGCCCCGGTAACGAGTCGCACGAGGTACGCGGCCGAGGAAGACCCTGATGCGTACGACTCAGCTGAAGTGCCTTGCCTGCGATTAGAGGCCGAGTATGACCCCGACGAATTGCTACGTTACGTGCATGCGTATGCAGGGCAGGTTACATCGTGGGACGAATGTCTGGGCGGATTTCTGCAGGCCATCGAGGACCAGGGGCTGGCAGAGGACACGTTGCTGATCGTCATGGGGGCTCGTGGCTTTCCCCTGGGCGAGCACCGGCATGTGGGCGGATATCGCGTTGAGGGCCAGGGCGAGCCGCTGTATGGGGAACTGGTTCACGTTCCCTGTGTAATGCGAATCAAGGGAGATTCGGCTGCGAGGCGTTCTCTGGCTTTCGTCCAGCCACCGGACGTGTTTTCTGTCCTCGTCAATTGGTTTAACGACTCAGGATCGGCCGGCGGCCTTCACCTACCCCAAGAGGTGGCTGTGGCACGATCCAGACCTGGCGAGCTTCGTAATCGAGCTGCTATTGTCGGAGAAGGTGAAGAGTGGGCAATTCGCACATCGAACTGGTTTCTGCGAAGCACCCTGGCTGAGAGTCCGGAGTTGTACGTGAAAGCAGATGACCGATGGGAGGTAAACGACGTAGCCGATCGCTGCCCTGATGTGGTCAACAAGCTCTGTTCGGCCTATAAAGCTACCTGTGAGGGCGATTCGAGCAGCCCATTGGATTTCTAGCTGCCCGCAGATGGGGCGTTTCAAATGGGGGTGTTGTGGTTGACGCCACCGCGGCTGGGAAAATAATAAGGATGAGGCACCGCGGTGAAAAATGAAGGTTTCCGCGGTGATTTCAGGCCGGCAACCGACAGGAGACTACATTGATGGCACCGTGCAAATTCCGGAAGTTCGCACCACAGTCCATTGAGCGGCGAGTGTCGATCGTTGCGCTGATCGTCCTGACGACGGCGTTTACCGGTTGTCAGCAGCAGGCTGATGTCGCCAAGCGTGAGGATGTCGTCGATACGACGACAGCTGTCAATGCGGAAGATTCCAAGACCGAAGAAAGGCCTGGCACGATGAGAGAATCCGACAAAAGCGAACCAGGGAAGAGCGAACCAGGGAAAAACCAGCTAGCGAAAGTTGTAAAGACCGACGAAGAATGGCGACAAATCTTAACGGCTGAACAGTTCAAAATCACTCGTCGCAAGGGGACGGAACGAGCGGGGAGCGGCGAGTACGCTGTTCACAAGAATGAGGGAACGTACAACTGCGTATGCTGTGGACTGGAACTATTTGCGTCACAGCATAAGTTTGACTCGGGCACGGGTTGGCCCAGTTTCGACAGGCCGGTGCGTAAGGAACATGTCGCGGAAGAAGAAGATCGCAGTTTGTTTCGGACTCGAGTGGAAGTGCTTTGTAACCGCTGCGATGCTCACCTGGGGCATGTCTTTAATGACGGTCCTACCGAAACGACGGGAATGCGATATTGCATTAATTCGGCTGCATTAAAGTTCGACGAGGCCGACGAAACCGAAGAGGAATGACTAGCGTCGACGGTAACTGCTCACGGGAGACGTTGTCGACGCGACTCCTTGTTTGCGGGCTTCTGTCAATTCAATGCGGCATGTAAAATGCTTTTTGACAACAGGTTACAGCGACGATCGGGTTCTGCTCCAAGCTGCTCAAAAAGTTAACTGGTATTCCGTTGGAGTCGGACTTGCACGCCGGGCCGATTTATTCATGATAGAACCGAAGTAGTTCGTGCTTTACGCAGCACGATAGACTAACGGCCCGTTTTCGGGGGTGCTGGTAACCTGTCCGGACGGGAAAGTCTGTTAGGGAAAGGAGGTGGTCCATTGTTATATGATTCTACAAACCAGCGAGGTGGCTGTGGCTAGGTAGCCGGCGGGCTGCCGGCCTGGCAGCCACCACTTCGTACGGATCACCCAATTCGATCCGACAACGAGCGGGCTCGATCTCCAAAAGGAGATCGAGCCTCGTTTTTTGCGCCGATGGCGTTCTTGATTTTCCAAGACCTTGATTTCCAAAACGCTGTGTCGGGGCGTGCCTGGATTCGTCTTCTGATAACGTGCCGTGTCATCGGCGGGCTCGCCTTCAGCGCAGATTTCTCAATCCGCTGTGCCCGCCGGTCGCAGGTTTCAGGCTGAGGAGACGTTCGGTCAACGTGGAAGCTGGCTGCCGCTGCGGTGGATTGACGGCAGGAGGCAAGCCAGATCGCGTACGGTTTTCATCCGGCTCGCCGCGTCGTCCGGAACCGAGATTTCGAATCGCTCCTCCAAGGCCATGGCCAGCTCGACGATATCCAAAGAATCTGCCCCGAGGTCCTCCGTGAAGGAAGTCTCGGGATTTAGTCGCTCGCGAGGCACTTCAAATACGCTGGAAACGACTGAATACAGGTCGGATAAATCAAGTTCCGACTCGGTCGTGGGAACGCCGGGTTTTAGTTGTCGGACAGACATCTCTTGCTCCTGGATGAACGGGGTAGCCATGCAAGGCCGTTTCCTGCACCAAATTTCCTGCACTAAATTTCCTGCACTAAATTTCCTGCACTAAGTGTTTCCTGCACTAAGTGTTTCCTGCACTACACCATGAGTTGCCACAGCGACCACTTTCGTCACATCTTTTTGAGGTTTTTTAGCTGCCTGGCCGATCTCCGATAAGCCCCGGCTACACGAAACCCTCGAGCACATCGGGCGGGGCAGGGCCGTAGGCAGCGGGCTCCATTGAACACGTTGCGCGACCCTTGCTAAGACTCCGTAGCTCGCCTTCAAAAGCGAAGAGTTGAGCCAGAGGTGCTTCGGCATCGATGACAGTGGCCCGACCGCGAGGATTGGTTCCATGAATGACTGCTCGTTTCTGCTGCAATATGCTGATGATGTCCCCCAGGTTCTCTTCCGGCGTCGTGATTTGTAACCGCATGATCGGTTCCATTAAGACGACACCCGACTTCTCCAGCCCGCGATCAAATGCGTCGTTGGCCGCGATGCGGAACGCGACCTCGTTCGATTCGCTTTCGTGTGCTTCACCGCCGACCAAGGTGATTCGGACCTTTGTCAGCGGAAACCCGTAAAACCCGCCGCCGCTGCTGCGTGCTTTCAATTCCTCCAACGCGGCTTGAATAAACTCACCGGGCAACGCAACGTCAGGTCCCAACACTACCTGGCTGGGGCCATCCGCCGCAGGCTCCATATGGATCGTCAACTTGGCAAACGTATTCGCTCCCCCAAGTTGTCGATGACATTCGCCGGTGACATCGATCGGCTTTTCGATTGTTTCCCGATAGCTCACGCGAGGTTTGTGAACCTTCACGTCGAGTTTGAATTGGCGCAATAACTTATGTTTAATTACCTCCAGATGTAGTTCGCCCATACCGCTGATCAGCGTCTGGCCGGTTTCCTCGTTCTCGATGGCCATAAAGGTCGGGTCCTGGCGCTTCATCAGTTCCAGCGTATCTGCCAGCTTCTTGCGTTCGGTCGAGCTTTCCGGTTCGATCGCCATCGAGATCACCGTTTCCGGAAAATCAATTGTTTCCAGCACGATGGGATGTTGCGCGGCACAAATAGTATCGCCCGTAATGGAATGCCTTAGACCGATCACGCCGACAATATCACCAGCCTCGACCGCTTGTATCTGGTGCCCTTTCCCGCCGGGTTTGACTTGCCACAATTGGGCAACATTATCCTTTTTATCCTTGCCAGGGTTGTAAACGCGAGTATTGGCCGCGAGTGCTCCGGAGTAGACCCGGACGTATGCCAGGTCACCGGTCTTTTCCGCTTCGATTTTAAACACCAACCCACAAAATGGTTCATCCGTCGTTGCCTTGCGTTTTTCCGTCTTGTCTTTTTGCTGTGGATTAATACCTTCGACCGGCGGTACGTCAGCGGGGCTTGGTAAGTAGGCGGCGACTGCATCAAGAACAGGTTGTACGCCGATGAAGTCGAGCGCCGAACCGCACAGCACCGGCCGAATCATCTGGTGCAAAGTTGCCTCGCGGATGACACGCCGCAACAGTTCTTCAGGAACGGAGTCTTCGCCCAGAGCCAGTAGCATCAGTTCGTCGCTAAAGTCGTACAGTTGCTCCAGCATCTGGTTACGCCACTGCTGAGCATACTCAGCCAGCTCGTCGGGGATCTCGTGGACCACGATGTCGGCGCCTTGATTCGCTTCGGTGAAGGTCAGCATTTTCATCGTGATCAGATCGATCACGCCGCGAAACGCGTCTGTGACGTGTGGCGGTCCACAACCGACGGGAATGCTGAGCGCGACCGGGTTGGTGTCCAATCGCTTGCGCATCTCCGCTAAAGTGCGCTCGAAGTCCGCGCCTTCGCGGTCCATTTTGTTAATAAAAGCGATCCGCGGCACACGGTATTTGTCGGCCTGCCGCCAGACCGTTTCGCTCTGCGCCTCGACACCCTCGCGGGCACTGAAGACGACGACACCCCCGTCGAGGACCCGTAAGCTGCGTTCGACTTCCGCTGTGAAGTCCACGTGACCCGGCGTATCGATCAGGTTGATCGTGACGTCCTTCCACTGGAACGTGATGCAGGCTGCGTAAATTGTGATACCACGCTGTTGTTCCTCATCGTCGACATCCGTTTTCGTCGTCCCTTTATCGACATCACCCATTCGGTGCGTCGCACCAGCATAGAACAGCATCCGCTCGGTCAAAGTCGTTTTGCCGGCGTCGATATGGGCAATGACGCCAATATTACGCAATTGTTGGAGGTCGCGGGGCATTTCTGATTGCGGATTTTGGATTGCGGATTGTGAGTAGTTTGCGCATAGGAACGCCGCGCTTGAGATGACTCAATCGCGGCGGGGGTAGGTTCGGTTTTTACCAGGCGAAATGGGCGAACGCTTTATTGGCGTCGGCCATACGATGCACATTATCGCGCCGTGTCATCGCGGTACCTTCACGGTTGTAAGCTGCGAGTAGCTCGTGCGCGAGCTTTTCGTCAGTCGGACGGCCTTTCTTGTCGCGAACAGCGGTTAATATCCAGCGAATCGCCAAGGACTGCTGACGCGCTCGATTAACCTGCATCGGTACCTGATACGATGCACCACCGACTCGTTTGCTACGCACCTCGATTTCAGGTTTGACGTTATCGACCGCCTGCGTAAATACGTCGATCGGTTCGGCATCCTTGACCTTTTGTCCAATCCGTTCTAACGCCTTGTAGAAAACCTGCTGCGCGGTGCTCTTCTTGCCGTCCCACATCAAAACGTTAATAAACTTGCTGGCGAGAAGTGAACCAAAAATCGGATCTCCGACAAGCATCTTTCGGCTGGCAGTAATTCGTCCCATGGAACCTGCTTGTTGTCTTGTGTGTAGGGAATTAGTTTCGCGCTGAAAACGCGCCGGTTACGACTTCTTTGCCCCGTAGCGGCTACGGGACTGTTTTCGTCCGTCGACCCCTAGTGTGTCCAAGGCCCCACGAATCACTTGATATCTCACACCGGGTAAGTCTCGAACGCGGCCACCGCGAACCAGCACAATCGAGTGCTCCTGCAAATTGTGCCCTTCGCCGGGGATGTAAACCGTGACTTCCTTACCGTTCGACAACCGCACACGAGCTATCTTCCGCAATGCCGAATTCGGTTTCTTCGGCGTCATCGTCTTAACTTGCAGGCACACGCCGCGACGCTGGGGACAGCCGTTCAAAATGGGCGCTTTGCTGGCCTTTTTCGGCCGCCGCCTTTTGCGGCGGACCAATTGGTTAATCGTCGGCATGGGCTAAATGTCGCTCTTGTGTTTTCTGTAAGGTGGCAAATTGGTCACCGGAGGCAAACCCAACAAGGTATCCGAATAACAGGTTATGTCAATGGCGGTCGATGCATTCTAATCGTTCTCAATCGGCGGAACTTCACCACCCAAAAGGGCCTCCAGGCCGCCAGAGGGTTGAGCTGCTTCCTCAGCAGGCTCTTCGCGTTGCGGCGCCTCGACGGGCGGTCGTGTTTCGCGAAGCGGTTCGGAAGTCGAATCGAAACTCGGAGCGGCGGCCGGCTTCTCCGATTCGCCATCTGCAGAGCCAGCATCCAATAACGGAAACGTTCGGGAAAGGACCAGGTCTTTTTCCGCGGTGAGGGCTTCGAGCGCTTCTGGGCGAATGCGTACCTCGGATTCCTGGAAAGAACGGAAACCGGTACCCGCAGGTACGAGGTGACCCAAAATCACGTTTTCCTTCAGGCCAACCAGGCGGTCCACCTTGCCGGCCAGGGCGGCCTCGGTGAGTACCTTGGTCGTTTCTTGGAAGCTGGCTGCCGAGATGAAGCTGCTGCTCTGCACGGCTGCCTTGGTGATACCCAGCAATTGGGTACTGGCAGTCGCCGGCTTGGGCTTCGATCCCTTGGTGACCTCGCCACCTAACGCCTCGATTTGCGAGTTGGCTTGTTCCAAGACATCCTTAGGAACAATCGCGCCCGCTGCGAAATCGCTATCACCCTTGTCAGTGATCTTGACACATTTCGCGAGATTTTCGTTCACGGCGCGGAACTCGAATTTGTCCAGCACATTGCCCGGTAACAGGGTAGTATCACCGGGGCTCTCGATGCGGACCTTGCGCAGCATCTGCGATACGATGATCTCGACGTGTTTATCGTTTATCTCGACGCGTTGCGAGCGATAGACATTTTGAATTTCACGGACCAGATACTGCTGAACCGCCTCCTCACCGGAAATACGCAGGATGTCGTGCGGAACCAATGGTCCATCCACTAGCGCTTCACCGGCCCTTACCGTGTCGCCCGCATGGACCCGCAAGTGCTTGCCGTGCGATACCAGGTGCTCGCGTTCGATACCACTTTCACTGCGCACGATGATTGTTCGTTTACCGCGTCGTTTTTCACCCAGCAATTCGACGGTACCGTCGATTTCGGCGATAACGGCTGGATCTTTCGGCTTGCGAGCTTCGAAGATTTCGGTGACACGTGGCAGACCGCCGGTAATGTCCTGGGTTCCGGACACTTCACGAGGTGTCTTTGCCAACAAGGTACCGGCGGGGATCTGCTTACCTTCTTCGACTTCGATGTGGGCCTTTTCAGGAAGGTAATAGAAGTCCAGAATCTTGCCGTCCTCGTCCTCCAAAACGATCTGCGGGTGCAAATCACCTTTGTGCTCGGTGACAACGCGACGAACGTGACCGCTGACCTCTTTCTCCAGCCGCACGGTTTCCCCTTCGATCACATCTTCATAGCGTACTTTGCCGGAAACCTCCGCCAGAATCGGAATACTGTGAGGGTCCCACTGGCAAATGACCTGTCCCGGTTCAACCGCCGAGTTGTCATCGACTAGCAGGTTGGCACCTGCTGGCACTTCAAACTTCTCCAGTTCGCGACCCTTCGGGTCAAGCAGGGTGATTTCGCCGTTTCGGGCGAGCACGACGTTGACTCCTTCTTTATTTTCGACGACCTTCAAGCGCGCATACCGGGCATTACCACCCTTTTTCGCGCGGATTTCACTGACTTCGACATCGTGTTGGCCGACACCGCCGATGTGGAATGTACGCATTGTCAATTGAGTTCCCGGTTCGCCGATACTCTGAGCACCGATGATTCCGACAGCCATACCTTCCTCAACCCGTGCACCTGTTGACAGATCCATTCCGTAGCAGCACTGGCAAACGCCCAAGGTGGCTTCGCATGTCATCGGGCTGCGTACCTGAATCTTCTCCAGTCCAAGTCCTTCGATGCGCCGCGCGATTTCGGGCGTAATCATCTCGCTTTCGCGGACGATGATTTCGTCGGTGATCGGATTGACGATGTTGGTGCGGCTAACGCGACCACGAATCGAGTCGGCCAGGCGGACGTCAACTTTCTCACCACGGTAAATCACCCCCTTGGTGATACCCTGGGTGGTGCCACAGTCCTCGGTGGTGATAACAACGTTCTGTGCCACGTCGGCCAGCTTACGCGTCAGGTAACCTGAATCGGCTGTTTTCAGAGCCGTATCGGCCAGACCCTTACGAGCACCGTGGGTCGAACTGAAGTACTCCAGCACGGACAGGCCTTCTCGGAAGTTTGCCTTAATCGGTGTCTCGATAATCTTTCCGGATGGCTTGGCCATCAAACCACGCATACCGGCCAGCTGGCGAATCTGTTCAACACCTCCACGAGCACCAGAGATCGCCATCAAGAAAATAGGATTGATGTATCCAGGGAAACGGTAGTCTGTTTCCAATTCCGCCATCATTTCTTGCGTGATGCGCTCGCGAGCATGAGTCCAGGCGTCGAGGACCTGATTGTATCGTTCACCCTCGGTGATGATCCCGCGAGAGTAAAGTTTGTTGGTCTTCAATACGTCCTTTTCCGCTTCGTCAATGATCTTCGTTTTGGATGGCGGAGTGATCAGGTCGTCGGTGGCAAATGACAGACCGCTGCGAGTTGCCTCCTTAAAGCCCGCTTTGTTCATATCGTCCAACAAGGTAATTGTCGCTCGACGACCCAACTCCTGATAACAGTCGGAAATAACCTTTGCCAATTCACCCGATCGCATCGAAATGTTGTAAAACGACAATCCCTTGGGGAGAACTGAATTAAAGATGACGCGTCCGACCGAAGTCTCGACCATCGCCTGCTCGACAGGATCCTCGGTCGTCTCCGAACGCACCGTGGTTCCTGGCGGCAGCTTGACCTTGATGCGAGCGTGCGTGTCGACCACGCCCAGGGAGTAGGCCAGATCGACTTCGTCTAAGGACGAGAACAACATCCCTTCGCCCTTGCGGTCGGGGAGCATGGCCGTCAGGTAATACGATCCCATCACAACGTCCTGCGAGGGGCTGATAATGGGCGCCCCGCTCGCTGGACTGAAAATGTTGTGAACCGACATCATCAAGGTGTGCGCCTCGACCTGAGCTTCGATCGAAAGCGGCAGGTGAACCGCCATCTGATCCCCGTCAAAGTCGGCGTTGAAGCCTTTGCAGACCAGTGGGTGCAAGAGGATTGCGTTTCCTTCCACCAGTATCGGTTCAAAGGCTTGGATGCCCATACGGTGCAAGGTGGGGGCGCGGTTGAGTAGCACCGGGTGATTCCGAATCACCTCTTCGAGGATGTCCCAGACTTCCTCGTCCTTGCGTTCGAGCATCTTCTTGGCGCTCTTAATCGTATCGGCGTGCCCCAGTTCCTTCAGTCGACGAATAATGAACGGCTGGAATAACTCCAACGCGATCTTTTTGGGTAGACCACACTGGTGTAGCTTGAGCATCGGCCCGACGACAATCACGCTTCGTGCCGAATAATCGACGCGCTTGCCAAGCAAGTTTTCCCGGAATCGACCCTGCTTACCCTTGATCATATCGGTGAGGGATTTGAGCGGGCGGTTGCTGCTACCCAGGACCGGTCGCTTGCAGCGGTTGTTGTCAAACAACGCATCGACCGATTGCTGCAACATCCGCTTCTCGTTGCGAATGATCACTTCTGGCGCGTTGAGGTCGACAAGCTTCTTGAGGCGGTTGTTGCGATTGATGATTCGGCGGTAAAGGTCGTTCAGATCGCTAGTCGCAAAGTTACCGGAATCAAGTAACACCAAGGGGCGGAGGTCGGGTGGAATTACCGGAATCACATCCAACACCATCCATTCCGGCTTGTTGTCGCTGTCGCGAATTGCTTCGACGATCTTGAGCCGATTGATCAGCTCCTTGGCCTTCTGCTTCGAACCGGTTTCGGCCAGGTCGACGCGCAGCTGCTGCGATAGTTGAACAAGATCAAGGCTTGATAGCAGTTTTCGAACTGCTTCAGCGCCCATGTCGGCTTCAAACGAACCTTCGCCGTACTGTTCGATCGCGTTGCGGTATTCTTCTTCCGTCAACAATTGCTGTGGCTTGAGTGCGGTGTCGCCAGGATTGACGACAACGTAGTCCTGAAAGTAAATCACCTTTTCCAGGCTCGTCGTCTTCATCGCCAGCAGGTTTCCTAACCGGCTGGGCATCGCCTTGAAGAACCAGATGTGGACGGCGGGCGCGGCGAGCTCGATATGGCCCATCCGTTTGCGGCGAACACGGCTATGCGTGATCTTTACACCGCAACGGTCGCAGATCATCCCCTTGTACTTCATGCCGCGATACTTACCGCACGAGCATTCCCAGTCCTTTTCCGGCCCGAAAATTCGTTCACAGAACAGGCCGTCTTTTTCCGGACGATACGTCCGGTAGTTGATCGTTTCCGGCTTTTTCACTTCGCCAAAAGACCAGCTACGTATATCGTGTGGCCGTGCCAGGCTGATCTTTACCGAAGCGTAATCATTAATTCGATCATATGAGCCTTCAGCATTACTCATCTGCTAGCTCCTTTAACTTTCCCAATGGGAATTTGGTTTGCTTGGTTTGTGTAGTCGTGTTCGTCTGTCGTCGAAGTCGCGGGTGAAAAACTACATTCTTCGTTTTTCCAATTGCATATTCAGACCAAGCCCGCGGATTTCGTTGGTCAGAACATCGAAACTCGCAGGCGTTCCGGCCTCCAAGGTATTTTCGCCCTTCACCATCGACTCGTAGATCTTCGTGCGACCTTCGACATCGTCGCTCTTGACCGTCAATAATTCCTGAAGAATGTAGGCGGCTCCATAAGCCTCCAGCGCCCAGACTTCCATTTCTCCGAAGCGTTGGCCACCGAAGCGGGCCTTCCCACCCAGTGGTTGTTGAGTGATCAACGAGTACGGCCCGGTGCTACGAGCGTGAACTTTGTCGTCGACCAGGTGGTGCAGCTTCAGCATGTAGATGTAACCAACCGTCGTTAGTTGCTCAAAAGCCTCACCGCTTCGCCCGTCATATAACTGCGTCTTACCGGACGTCGGCAGGCCGGCTTCTTCGAGGCACCCTCGAATAATCTCTTCCGTCGCGCCATCGAACACCGGAGTAATAGCCTGGAACCCCAACAGAGCGCCGGCCCAGCCCAAGTGCGTTTCGAGAATCTGGCCGACGTTCATACGACTCGGAACGCCGAGCGGATTCAGCATGATCTGCAGCGGGGTACCATCGGCGAGAAACGGCATGTCTTCCTGCGGAAGGATCTTCGCGATCACGCCTTTGTTACCATGACGACCAGCCATCTTGTCGCCCGTGGCAATAACGCGCTTCGTGGCGATGTAAACCTTAACCATCTGCAGCACGCCACTGCGAAGTTCGTCACCACGTTTCATCGAGTTCAGTCGACGTTCCTTGGCATCGATCGCTTCGTCAATGCCCGGCCAATGCGTCGCATAAATCTGCTCGACACTTTCCAAACGCTGCGAGCTGCGTACATTGAGCCAATCCAGCTTGAACCGTGGGGCAATTTCAGCGATGAATTTCGGATCTTGGTCCCGCGTTAACGGTGTCCCATCTTCGTCGGCCAGCGTGCGACCGAGGGCACCCTCTAGCTCAGCGACCATATTGGTGAACGCATCAGCAATTCGAGCGTTCCCTTCGGTCTCCGCGTCCTTCAGTTCCTTTTCGAATGCCTTACGTTCGTCCTCACCAAGGCTCATCCGCCGTGAGAACCTCTGAGTGTCGATGACGATGCCTTCCACACCGGAAGGTACATCCAGCGAATCGTTCTTCACGTCCTCGCCAGCCCGCCCAAAGATCGCGTGCAAAAGTTTTTCTTCCGGCGTCAGTTCGGTCTTCGACTTCGGCGAGACTTTTCCGACAAGAACCTCGCCAGGCCGCACGTAGGTACCGATCCGCACGATTCCGTTTTCGTCCAGGTTCCGGAGAGCCTTCTCGCTAACGTTGGGAATATCACGAGTAAACTCTTCGCGGCCCAGTTTGGTCTCGCGGATCTCGATATCGAATTCCTCGATGTGTATCGAAGTGTAGGCGTCGTCCTTGACCAGTTCTTCGCTAATAATGATCGCGTCTTCGAAGTTGTACCCTTCGTACGACATAAAGCCGACCAGCACGTTTCGCCCCAAGGCCAGTTCGCCTTTATAGGTGGCAGCACCGTCCGCGATCACCTCGTCTTTCTCGATCGCTTGACCGATCGCGACAATCGGCTTCTGATTCTGACAGGTCCGTTCATTCAGGCCGACGAACTTTCGAACCGGATAGTTGTCACTGCCAATTTCGATCCGATCGGCGTCAACATACGTGACGGTTCCAGCGCGACGGGCGCGAATCACCATACTGGAGTTGGTGGCGACGGCGGTTTCCAAGCCCGTTGCGACGATCGGCGGTTCCGTCACTAAAAGGGGCACCGCTTGTCGCTGCATATTAGATCCCATCAAGGCACGGTTTGCGTCGTCGTGTTCCAGGAAAGGAATGAGTCCGGCCGAGACACCGACCATCTGGCTGGGCGCGACATCGATGTACTCAACCCTTTCAATCGGAATCAGCTCGAAGTCTCCGTGAATTCGGGCAACGATGTTATCGCCTTGCAGTTTTCCGTCCACGATTTCCGCGTCGGCCGGTGCCACGTAGGCGTCCGCTTCCTGGTCGGCTCGAAGCCGAACGACGTCTTCCGCCAGGTGACCTTTGCTGACCTTTCGGTATGGCGTCACCAGAAATCCGAACTCGTCGACCTCCGAATACATTGCAAGTGACGAGATCAGGCCGATGTTCGTTCCTTCCGGTGTCTCGATCGGGCAGATACGACCGTAGTGCGAAATGTGCACGTCACGAACCTCAAAGCCGGCTCGTTTTCGATTCAAACCACCCGGTCCCAATGCCGACAATCGACGTTCGTGTGTCAACATCGACAAGGGATTCGTCTGATCGACAACCTGCGACAGCTCGCCGCGTCCAAAGAAGTACTCGATAGCCGCCGAGATGCTTTTCGGATTGATCAAACTGCGGGGTGTAATATCTTCCGCATCTTTGAGGCTCATCCGCTCCTGCACCGTTCGGCGCAATTTCAAAAAGCCTTTCCGCAGTTCGTCACACGCCAATTCATCAATCGTGCGCAAACGACGGTTGCCAAGGTGGTCAATATCGTCGACCTCGACCGCCGAATCGCCAGAAACGAGCCGAATAAGATACTTGATAGAGGCCAGTAGATCGTCCGGCCGAAGCGTCATCTCTTCCTCGGAGACCTTCAGCTGCAGTTTACGGTTGATGCGAAAACGACCGACGTTGCCGAGTCGATAACGATTCGTGTCGAAGAACTTTTCCGCAAACAGCACACGGGCTTTTTCCAACTGCGGCGGGTTGCCGGGACGCAAACGCTGGTAGATCCTGAGCAACGCCTCTTCGTGACTCGACGTGTTGTCTTCCATCAGGCTGTTGAAGATCAGCGGCGAGCGAGGTTCGGGCATGACCTGGACGGACGTAAGCCCGGACGAGCAGATCGTTTCTGCGGTCTCCTTGGTGATTTTATGACCGGATTCGACGATCACTTCACCTGCTCGAGCGCTCTTGGCGGGAAAGACAATATCGTCGACGGCGATTTTGCTTTCGATCTTACTGACGCTGCGACCATCAACCAACTTCTCAGTGGTCGTCTTGTAGAAGTGTCGAATGATGTCGCGATTGAGGCTGAACTTGGGATCCATCGCCCGCAACAGCGTCATCGCCGAGAATTTACCGCTCTGATCGATCCGGACGGTTAGCGAGTCTTTCTTGCTGACGTTGATCTCGATCCAGCTACCTCGCTCGGGAATGATCCGGCAACTGTGCAGAGACCGTTCGGCAGAATCGGCATCGCGAACAAAGTCGACGCCTGGTGAGCGATGAAGTTGACTGACAACGACGCGTTCGGCGCCGTTGATAATGAACTCGCCGCCGCCCAGCATGATCGGCATGTCGCCCAGATAGACTTCCTCTTCGATCGGCTGCTCTTTGGTCAGACGTAGCCAGACGCGGAAGGGTCGTCCGTAGGTCAATCGCAATTGTCGGCATTCATCCGGTTCGTAGCGAGGCTTGCCCAATTCGTAACGCAGATACTCCAGACGCAGGGTCTTGTCGTAGCTTTCAACCGGAAAGATCTCCCGAAGAACCGATTCCAGGCCGTGATCTTTACGCTTGTCCGGGGGAATGCCGTACTGCAGGAACTTCTCATAACTTCCCGTTTGGATGTCGGTCAGATTTTGGATTTTGTACTCATCCCGGCGTGTGCCAAATCGGCGCACTTGGGTTGGCCTGAGCGTGCGTTGTGACGAGACCGCCATAAAACTCTACTCCTGGATGTTATGAACTGCGTCGGGCGCATCGGCCGCGGCGCTGGATCGGGCCGAGGCAGGGGCTGCGGCCGCTCGAACAGGATCGTCTTCGGTCGTGAAAATCCACTCCGATGGCGCACACGCTGGGCCAGCGAACCAGCAACGCTTCAGCGTCAATGGGTGAGGACGGGTCAAACAAACTCTAACCTGTGCCGGCAGGCGACGCGGGTAGCGCTGACCGGCACGTTGCGGGGTGTCTTCGCGTAGTTCCTACTTGATCGAGACCGTTGCGCCTGCTGCTTCCAGCTTGGCTTTGGCGGCCTCGGCATCTTCCTTGGATACTCCCTCTTTCACCTTGCTGGGCACGCCCTCAACCGCTTCCTTGGCTTCTTTCAGCCCTAGCCCGGTCAATGCCGGACTTCCTTGATCACACCGATCTTCTTATCGCCGAAGCTTTCCAGCACGACGTCAAATTCGGTTTGTTCTTCCGCGGCGGCAGCTCCACCGCCTCCGTCCGTCGGTCCGACCATCATCACACCGCCGCCGGCCGCAGCCTCAATGCCGTGTTCTTTTTTCAAATAGTCGCTAAGTTCCTTGGCTTCCTTCAAACTAAGCTCGACGATCGTATCGCCCAGTTTTTTGGTCACATCGGAATACTCAATCGTGGCAGTCGATTCTTCTGACATCGCTCTTTCGCCCTTTCTGGACAACAAGCCGGGCGAGACACAATCGCTCGCCAGACAAAAGTCTAACAATTTGAACCTAAACGTTTAATCTGAACTATCGTCTTCTGACTTCTGCTTGATCTGGCTGGCCAATGCTGCACCGGGGCCGGCGAGCTGAGCTGCCAGCCTGGCACCGGGTCCCAATATCTGCCCGACCAGAATGCTCAATTGTTCATCGCGCGTTGGCCATTTGCTGACCTCCACGACCTCTTGTTCTGTGAGCGGGGCTCCGTCCATCACGCCGCCGCGCGGTGCAAAGCCTTCGTATTCTTTGTTGCCCGCGAACCGCACGATTTCTTTTGCCAGCGACACGACGTCGTCGCTGCCCCAGGCGATTGCGACGGGTCCTTCGACGTTGTCAAACGCCGCGGCAATCTGCGTCCCTTCGGTTGCGCGTCGTGCGAGACTGTTTTTGACGACCAACAGGTGAATATCCTTGGATCGCAGTTCGCGGCGCAACGTCATCGTTCGGTTCGCATCCAAACCGACAACGTTCACCAGCATCGCATCCTGGACGCCGTCCAGCCGTTTGGCCAAGTCATCGCTGATCAGCTTCTTGACGTATTTACTCATGGCTCATCAATCTTCGAGAAGTTTTGTTGTTTTCGGCCGTGGATATTTCCTGTGGCGATCAAGCGGCGATCTGAACCGACGGTGTCATCGTCCCGCAGATCACTACGCCTTTGACATATTGGCCTTTGATCGTGACCGGCTTCATGTTAAGTATCTGATCGATAAATGCCTGGATGTTCTCTTCCAGCTTCGACGGTTCAAAGGAGAGCTTGCCGACGACGGCGTGCACGATTCCCCCGGCGTCATTGCGAAATTCGACCTTGCCTGCCTTGTACTCCTGGACGACCTTGCCAACCTCCGTCGTCACTGAGCCGGCCTTTGGAGTCGGCATCAGGCCGCGAGGACCAAGCTGACGGCCAAGCGGACCAACTAATTTCATCATGTCTGGCGTCGCGACGCAGGCGTCAAAGTCCATCCAACCGCCTTTGATTTTTTCCGCGAGGTCCTCCGCGCCGACGACATCGGCGCCCGCCGCTTTTGCTTCATCCGCCGCGGGGCCCTTTGCAAAAACGGCAACCCGCTTCGATTTTCCGATGCCATGCGGAAGGACAATTGAGCCGCGCACAATCTGATCGGCCTGCTTGGCGTCGATTCCCAGTCGCAGTGCGATCTCGACCGACTGATCGAACTTCGTGCCTTCAAAACTCTTCAACATCGCAACAGCATCTGCGACCGTCATCGGAGAGTGATCCTTGACTTTCGTCGTCAGGCTGGTGATACGCTTGGATTTTTTCGCCATAGGTCTACGTGTTATGGTTCTACTTGTTATTGCTTGGGTACTTCTGAATTAGCTGCTGGACCGCTTCCGCCGTAATTTGTCTAGCCTTCGACTTCCAGGCCCATACTGCGAGCCGTGCCTTCGATCAGTCGCTTGGCATTGTCCATATCGCTGGCGTTCAAGTCTTCAATTTTCAGATTGACAATATCTTCAATTTGCTGCGACGTGACCTTCCCGACTTTTTCCTTGTTCGGGACGCCCGACCCCTTGGCGATGCCGGCCGCTTTCTTCAAGAGCGCGGCCGCAGGCGGGCTCTTGGTAACGAACTCAAAACTCCGATCGCTAAAGACGCTGACGACCACCGGAATCGGCATGCCAGCGGCCTCTTTGGTTTTGTCATTAAACTGTTGAACAAACTGACCGAGGTTGACGCCAAATCGTCCGAGGGCCGTACCGACTGGCGGTGCGGGTGTCGCCTGCCCGCCGGGCACCTGGAATTTCACGGTATTTACCAATTTCTTGGCCATCGCTATTTCTCTCCCAACTCAGTCTGTTGCCTGGCATTGAGCCGAACGACGTCGAGCCGAACGACGTCGAGCCGAACGACATCGAGCCTCAAACAGGTACGTCGAGTCTCAAAAAGGCACCTCGCCGACCCGCGCTGCATCGACAGCCCGTGTTTACAACTTCTCAACCTGCCAATACTCCAATTCGACGGGTGTCGAACGGCCGAAAATGTTGATCATAACCGTGACCCGTCCGTTGGTCGTATCGACGGTGTCAACCTCACCTTCAAAATTCCCAAAAGTTCCATCAGTAATCTTGACTCGTTCCCCAATCGCGACCGGAATCTGAAGTTTTGGTTCTTCCGATTCAACGTCCTCATCCTTGGGCACGATGCGTGCGACTTCCTTGGGCAGCATGGCAGTCGGTCTGCCGGCAGAACCGGTAAAGTCGCCGATGCCGGGGGTTTCTCGTACGAGGAACCACGTCTCTTCGGTGATTGCCATATGGACGACGATGTAGCCCGGATAGAGTTTTCGTTTCGCGACCTTTTTCTTGCCGCCTTTAAACTCGGTGATCATTTCTACCGGGACAATGATTTCGTCGAAATGCTCGTCCATTCCCGCGACTTTGACTCGACGCTTCAACGCATCAGCGATCGAGTCTTCGCGATTGCTCTGTACCTTGAGGATGTACCAGTCCTTCTTGACGTCTTCCGTCTCCGCTGCGGGCTCGTCATCCGGGGACTCTTCCAGCGGCTTGACATTGTCCCGGTCGTCTTCAAGATCGGCGGTCGCCGCGTCGTCCGATGCAAAGTCCGATTCATCGGCCCATTCGGCTACTTCTCTTTCCGCATCAAGGGCTAGTGTCCTCGCGGCGCTGCTTGTATTGTCGCCCGAGGAAGTCATCGCTTCCGGCTCCGTGGTCGGACTGTCACCCGCAGGCGCGGACTGATCACCAGCAGCGGAAGCTTTAGCCGTCTTGGGTACGGCTTTTTCCGTTGTTGGTTGTGCAGCGTCGGTTGGTTGATCTGTTTCGTCGATCAACGTGATCCACCTTTTTTACTTAAATAGTTGCTATCTATTTTGACCTGAGCGTGTCAATGGTCTGGGTTCTCACTCGCCTCGTATCATGTCAAACCGTCGCCCACGAGGCGGAGTTAATTTTGGTCAAGCATTCACCGTGTCAGTTAATCACCCTCAGTTGCTTGAAGATGAAGGTCCACAGCAAATCGAAGGAGTAGAGGAATACGGCAAGCGACCCAATGGTAATCAAAACGACAACCGAACCTCGAACCAGTTCAGATCGCGTCGGCCACGACACCTTGCTCATTTCTGCTTCCACCGAGATGAGAAAGTCAGCGAACGTCGGCCAGTTCACCAGTCGATAACCAACCCAGGCGCCGACCGCAGCGACGAGCATCGGAAAGACAAAGCTGGTAGCAAAATCGTTCTTTGTAACGAACTGGCTTTCGCTTATTCGCCATGCGCCGAGGCCAACCGTGACAGCGATCGCGGCAAACGTGACTTGCGCGTGATCCGCCCCTGGTTGCGTTTGTACAAGCTGACCTGGAAAAGGCTTCGGACGAACGAATTCGCATTCATAATCCCCGAACCCTTTCTTCCCTGCAGCGGTTTATCCTTAACGGTAGACACGACCATTCTTTCGCGTGAGGTTTTTAAGCACCTGGCAGGGAGGCCGCTCGAGCCACTCGCTCGAGCCGACCCCCCCGCCCGGCGGATGGAATGGCAGGGGCGGCGGGAATCGAACTCGCAACCCCCGGTTTTGGAGACCGGTGCTCTGCCAATTGAGCTACACCCCTGTATCCGACGCATGCCTGGCAACGACGCACCTCGCCAGCTGCTACTTATTCGTACGATCTTCGTGACGACGCCCGAACCGACCGTGCGGCCACCTTCGCGAATCGCGAAGCGAACACCATCGTCCATGGCGATCGGCTTGTGCAACTCGACCGTCACCTTGACGTTGTCACCCGGCATGCACATTTCGGCACCGCACCAGGTTGGCCGTGCCGGTGACGTCGGTCGTGCGGAAGTAGAACTGAGGACGATAACCGCTGAAGAACGGCGTATGACGGCCACCTTCGTCCTTGCTCAAACAGTAAACTTCCGCCTCGAACTTCGTGTGCGGCGTGATCGAACCCGGCTTGGCCAACACCTGACCACGCTCGATTTCTTCTCGCTTGACACCACGCAGCAGGCAACCCGACGTTGTCGCCGGCCCGACCTTCGTCGAGCAGTCTTGCGGAACATTTCGACACCGGTGCAGGTCGTCTTCGCGCGGTTCGGCCGTCAAGACCGACGATCTCGACTTCTTCACCAACCTTGACCACGCCACGCTCGATACGACCGGTCGCCACGGTTCCGCGACCTTCGATCGAGAACACGTCTTCGATCGCCATCAGGAACGGCTTGTCCTCTTCGCGCGTCGGCTCAGGAATGTAGCTGTCAATCGCATCCATCAGTTCGCCGATGCACTTGCTCGCTTCCGGATCGGCCGGATTCTCGTAGGCCGGCAACGCGCGACCACGAACGATCGGAATGTCGTCGCCAGGGAAGTCGTACTTGCTCAGCAGTTCGCGAATTTCCATCTCGACCAGCTCCAGCAACTCTTCGTCGTCGACCAGGTCGCACTTGTTCAGGAAGCACGACGATCGCCGGCACATCCACCTGACGAGCCAGCAGAACGTGCTCCTTGGTCTGCGGCATCGGGCCGTCAGCGGCCGACACGACCAGAATCGCACCGTCCATCTGGGCGGCACCGGTGATCATGTTCTTGATAAAGTCGGCGTGGCCCGGGCAGTCGATGTGGGCGTAGTGACGATTTGCCGTCTCGTACTCGACGTGCGCGACGGCGATCGTCACCGTCTTGGTTTCGTCACGAACCGTACCGCCCTTGGCGATATCGGCATACGACTTGAACTTCGCCAAACCCTTGGCGGCCTGAACTGCCAGAATCGCACCGGTCATGGTCGTCTTGCCATGGTCAATGTGACCAATGGTGCCGACGTTGACGTGCGGCTTCGTCCGCTCAAATGTCTCCTTGGCCATGACTCGATCCTACCTATCTACATTCGCCGTGACAATGAACATATCCGAAACTGTATCTGCTCGACACGATCGAATTCACCGATCGATCAAGTCAACTGCAACAGAGCTGCTGATGGGACTCGAACCCATGACCTCGTCCTTACCAAGGACGCGCTCTACCAACTGAGCTACAGCAGCAGTCGTCAGGCTTCAGAGCAGCGCGGTCAGTTTGGCGTCCATGACCTACTGACTGCCTGACCTCAGGCTCCTGATTTCTGCTGCTAAGTTCTGACTTTTCGAATAAGAGCGGGTGAAGGGAATCGAACCCTCGTCTTCAGCTTGGAAGGCTGTGGCTCTACCATTGAGCTACACCCGCAATTGAATCGCGGATTTCGGGTCTCGGACCGAATAGCATTCTCGAATCCACAATCCGCAATCCGATCCGCAATGACCATCAGTGGGGGGTGCAGGATTCGAACCTGCGAAGGCATATGCCATCAGATTTACAGTCTGACCCCTTTGACCGCTCGGGAAACCCCCCGTCGTTGTCAGCAGTCAGGGATCAGCGATCCGAACCGTAAAACGATCGACGTCTCGATCAGCCCAGGACATCGCTGAATCCTGAGCTAGCGGAGGGACTCGAACCCACAACCTGCTGATTACAAATCAGCTGCTCTGCCAATTGAGCTACGCTAGCGCCCAAGTCCCGCCGGGAAAACTACTTAATATACCGATCCCCCAAAAAGCTGCAATATGGGTACGGCGCAAAAACAGGCCGTTCAGTGGTGCTGGGACGACCTGGCGATAGCCGCAAGATTCGTCGCAAATTGCCGGGTGCCACTCAGCCATTCTTGACGAAAAAGCCCGCCGCAATGAGAAGGAAAGACAGTCGCATGACCCCAAAGGTTCGCCCCTGTCCAATGTCAACTGTCGTAAGTTAACGCGGACCGACGGCTGGCCAACGGGCCTGACTGTGCTTACCTTTTCGCTGGGCGGACCTCCAAATAGTTCGATCCCCTGGCTGGGGGAGCCAATATTAAAATTGTCGCTTTTTAACGAGCTGCCTCATGGTTATCACCGGGCAACGGTTGCTACCGGGCAACTTCGGGCAGATCGATCTTCTCTTGGGCGGCGGCGAGCCGAAGCTTGCTCAACGCACGGGCCTCGATCTGGCGGACACGTTCTTTCGTGACCCCCATCGCGGCACCAACTTCTTTCAGCGTTTGAGGTTCCTTCGAATAATCCAAGCCGAACCGATGGATGATAATCTTTTGTTCTCGGTCGTCAAGGCGATTCAGGATCTTCGCGACTTCGTTTATGCGCTGGCGATGAGCGACTTCCTGGCCAAACCAGTCGGTGCGGTTTTCTTCCGCTGCGCCAAAAGTGTCTTCGTGACTGGTTCGGAACCGATCACGGAGCTTTAATTCGTTCGGAATCGAACGGGCGAAGTTCTTCATGATCGCCCAGCTGGCATACGTGCTGAATTTGAAACCGCGCGCGAAGTCAAATTTCTCGACCGCTCGAATCAGTGAAATATTGCCGTCGCTAACCAGTTCGAAGAAGTTTTCGTTGGAGGAAACGTGCCGTTTGGCGATGGAAACAACCAGCCGCAAGTTCGCTCGTACGATTTGGTTCTTGGTGGTTACCGCACTGTCGTAGAGTTCCTCGATGCGGTCCATCAAACGCGTCTGCGGGCGATCGGCGTGTAGCTGTTTGCGCAGCCGCTCGGACAGATACTTGAGGTAGTTGAACTTTCGAAACAGGTGCTGTTCCTGCTCGCGTGTCAGCAACGGAACCTCGTACAAACTAGCCAGGTAGTTAGGTAATCCCTTCGGCATTCGCGTCTTGCGGACAGCGGTCTCCGGAGCGGGCAACGGGCCGAGCACCTCTTTGTCATTGCGTATTCGCGAAAACCGCGGGTTTGCAATGAAGTCAAGCGGCAACCGCATGATCCGCTCGTAACGGAACTTGCCGATGATCCGATAGATCGTCGTCTTGGTCCGTCCGAAACGCTGTGCCAGCGATTCCACCGATTCGTTTTGACGATAGCGCTGGTAGATTTGTGCCCGGACATCGTCCGTCAGCGGATAGCCGTCGGTGGGGCAAATCGCTTGTTCGGGGTTCTCGCGGTCGTGCTGTTTGATGACGCCTCGGATCGTACCCGGGCTGCGTTTCATCGTTGAAGCCAGCCGATTAGCGATCTCGTTGGTTCCGGTGCCCAAATTGGCCAGGCGGCGCGATTCTTCCACGATACGATCGCGCTCTTCGTCACGCATTTGACGAAAGCGACTCCCGCGGTCAACGCGATCTCGATTGCCAATCACAAATCGGTCAACCGATGTCTTAAGAAATCCAACCCGCTTGCGGCCGTCAATAATGTACTTTCGGCCAACCAGGCCCCGTTGCCGCCAGCGCGTAATGGTTTTAGTTGAAACATCGAACGTCCTGGCCAGTTCATCTGCTGTCATCACGCGCTGACCAAGGGCGTCGACCGCGATGTTGGCCGAGTCCGTGATGTCCTCGATGAACAGCCGCAGGTCGTGTCGAAGCTCGTCCCCAGAGATAGGATGATTGGGGAGATTCGCGGACTCTACTTCACAGCCGCTCAACTGCCCCAAAACATAGGAGTGGGAGTAGGTGCGGCCCGCATCAAGACGAATAAGCAGGCCTTCCGCTCGGTCCGCCAATTGCAACTGTTCGCGAGGGGAAACCGCGTCGATCTGTTCATCGCGGTAGTTTCGAATTGTCGAGTTCTTGTAGTCGGTATGCATGGCAGTGACCTCTTCTTTGTGCTGAACCTTGAAAAGTTGTTCCTGCGTTTCCCTCGCCTTTTCAAAGTTTGTCCGTAGAGTCACCGGCTCGTCGTATTAGCCGGTTGGTCCGTCGTGCGCTTCTCTGTTAATTGGGGTGCTTCTGGGTTGTTCGCTGGTGATCCTCCAATATGAGACCGATTTCCGAACTATTTATTCACGCGTAATCAGGGGAAAACGTGTCGAGCCGCATAGGCCGCCTCAAACTCCGGATTCGGCCCAAATATGTATTAGTTGTACGCGTCTAAGTCGCCAAAGGTCTCAATAAAGTTCGCGCCGTCGATGCGATTTTCTTCCCAGCATGCCACCCTACAGAGGGGTGCATTGCTTAAGTTGTTTGTATGATGAGATTTAAGTTGATGAAACTCCCACGATTTCGAGCGGGTATGAAATACCCCCGTTTCCCTGTCTTTTCTCAATTATCAAGTGCTGCAGCATCGAGTGAATAGATCAATTCAACTCGATATGAAATCACGGTCGAAGTAGCACTGTGGAAGCACCTTATTGGCGGACGGGGTCGGTAGACGGGATTGTTGGAATGGTTTGGCGAACTGTTGGCCAGCGTTTCAATCTGCCATCGCTTATGCGTTCGGCGTCATTCAATCATTTCACGTTCTGCTTGCTGCTTGCGTCGCTCAGGCAAAGTCATGGGGAAACGCTCAATGCATTTTCGAATACTCACACCGATCTGTTTGACGGCCACCATCCTCGCCACAGGAATCGCTGATGGCGGCGAAATCGACCTGACTCCCCGCCATCGACGCGGCCAGCTGGTCCGAGTGAGCTCGGTATACGAAGTGGCCGGTAGTCTGACGGTCACAGGCCCCGATAAGCCGACGAAGGCTCCGTTAATCGTATCGTCGACTTCGAAATACGAGGAGCGGATGTTGACATCGGAATTCCCTGGCTCCACGGGAAAGAATCGCGATCGCCCGCGACGCCGCAGTGTGCGGTATTACTCTCCTTTGAAGGCCAAACTGGTGATCAACGGCGAGGAAATACGTCCCGAACTCCGAGCCGAACGGAGCTTGATTGCCGTGTCGCTGGACAATGGTGGTTTGACGATGCACAGTCCAAGCGGTCCGTTAACACGCGAAGAATTGGACCTGGTCCAATGGCCCGGTGATAGCCTCGCTTCGGACGCCCTCTTGCCGCGCCAACCGGTTTCCGTTGGCGACAAGTGGGAGGTCGACGAAACGCTGCTGGGCGCCCTGCTAAATATTAGTTCAGTGGGCCAAATCGCAGTGACGGCCGAATTGATGGAGGCGAACGGTGATTTTGCCCGGATTGAAGCGGTTGGCGTCGTCCACGGCACCGTCGATGGCACCGCCACGACGATCGATATCAAATCGCGTTGCTATTTTGATTTGCGTAACCGTATTGTTCAGTCGGTTCAGCTCGTACTGAACGAAAAGCGAAAAATTGGCGAGGTGACCCCGGGCGTCGAAGCAGTCTCCAAGATCAAAGTCAAATTCACACCGATCAACCGATCCACGGACTTGTCCGATCGAGCGCTAGTCTCTGTCGATCTGGAAGCAAACACGGACTCAAAACGGCTCGATTTTACACCGGTCAGTGGTGACTATCGGTTGCTACATGACCGCGACTGGCACGTAACCAGGGACGATCGAAAGGCTGCCATCTTGCGTCAAATCGAGAATGGTGACGTGCTTTGCCAATGCAATATTTCGAGCCTGCCGCAGATTGGAAAAGGAAAGCAGGTAACGCTGAATGTATTTCGGGACGATGTGCAGAAGACGCTGGGAAAAAACTTCGGACAATTCGTAAATTTCGGAGAGTTCGTAGACGAGCGTGGTCGACTGGTCTACCACGTCGAGGCGGTCGGCAAGGTCGCCGATTTGCCGATCCGCTGGCGCTATTACCTGGCGGCGAAAACGGATGGTCGCCGAGCGGCGCTGGTCTTTACAATGGATGAGGAAATGGTCGAACGATTTGGGGAGGCGGATCGCCGCCTTCTGGCGGGCTTGGAGTTGCTGGCTACCGCCACCGAAACTCCGACGCCGTCCAGTCCGGAAGCGCAGGCCCTACGCGATGTTCCCAAACCTGCGGATACCGATCAAAATCTCGACTCCCGCCGGGACGCACCCCGGAGGGTGGGAAGGGGCGACGATCGCACTCGACAGCGGTAGTGCTGCCGGCGTGCGGAGTGACGCCGGAGGCGGTCGGCAATGATTCGCCGCGATACTGTTGGGGAGGGAGGGTCCGCTGCCTGGCTGCTGATTCGGCAGATCGAACATGCGAGGCTTTCCGCCGCGCTGGCTCGACATTGGCGCTTTTGGCCTGAAGCTAAGTTTTCTTCGATTCGCAATCATCTGCTGGATGCCGTTCACCACCACGACGATGGCTGGCTGGATTGGGATAACGATCCCACCCTGCGTCAGACGGATGGTGCACCGCTCAGCTTTCTCGAGATGCCGATCGACGCTTCGTTGGCGATCATGACCGAGTCAATTCGCCGCGCGACGCTGCTGGGTCCGTTGGCAGGATACGTCGTTGCCGGCCACTTTCTTTATCTGCGGGGAAAGTCAGCTGCGGCGGCGGGAGAACGGGTCAGGCAATGGTCGGCCCGGACCGAAACGGAACGAGATTTTCTGCTGAGCCAATGGCAGAATGAATCCCCTGAGTTGCACACGCCGGCTGTCGCCTCGGAAGCCCTTCAATGGCTGCAAATCTGGGACGCGTTAAGCCTTTGGTTTTGCTGTGTTGAGCCTCATTCCAAGTACGAGGCCACCCTGCCCGACCAGACACTCATCACGTTTCGCCCCGCCGGTGGCGGTCGTGTTGACGTGATCCCTTGGGTGTTTCACGAGCGGGAACTGCAGGTGGGCGTTCAGGCGATTCAATGTCCCGCAGAGCGCCATTCCTCGGCCGCAGCGTTGATGGCCGATCGTGGCCAGACGTTGAAACTGCGGTGGCTCCTGACCAGCATCTGACTCCCATGACTGCCTATCGCACGATTCGGTGGTGGTATAGTTAGACTTCCGAAGTTTGATAACAAACTTCGGAAGTCTGCCGGATGTGGCTAAGCTGAACCACTATCCACGATTCGGCCGAATTTGTCTGGCGAGATATCACAGCTATACTGGGATATAGGACCATATCGATGGGATGATCGATGGGATTGTTGAGCCACAGGCCAAGAAAGATGCACATGCCACGATCTTCGAGGATCTGGTCGGTCGTTTTCGCGACGACGGCCTTGCTGATTTCCCTTCCCTCGTTCGTTGGCGCCGCGCCTGAAAAACGGGCTAGCGACAAACCATCGGGCCGGAAGCTGGCTCCGGGTGTCGAGCAAACGATACCCATCGAACGTGAGAAGGAAGAAACGTTCGCGGTCCACGACGTTGTCGAGTTGACCGTGGGAGTACGTGAATTGCAGTGGACCCCCAATCTCGAGAACGAGGAATCGTCGACACTATTCGAAAAATCGACAGGCACCCTCTTTCGTCGCGGAATCTGGCATCTGCAGTTCACTTTCAAACCGCTTCGCCTGATCCGCGTCGATCTGCCTCAGCCCAACGGCAAGATGAAGTCGGAATTGGTTTGGTACATGGTTTATCGCATTATCGATCCGGGTGGCCATCTGAATCCAGTTCAGGGGAAAGCGGAGACCAGGGAAGCGCAGTTCCATCCCGGTGATTTCGAGGTGACGACTGCCGATACGTACGACGAGATGTTAGCCAACGTCGGCCCACATTACTTCACGCCGACCTTCTTGCTACGTACCCATCAAAACGACAAATTGGTCGTTGACGATTACACCGTCGAACATCTGGACAAGGTGCTGCCGGCAGCGCGACGGGCGATCTATCTGCGTGAGCGACCGAATTGTGCTTTTAAGGATTTTTATGACACCGTGATGATGGCTAGTCAGCCGGTTCCGGTCAGCTCTGGCCGCGACGAAACCAGCCGGTATGGCGTCGTCACCTGGATCGATGTCGATCGGCCGTTGGGCCCGGATGGCAAGTTAGATACGAATAAACGACGTGATTTGGATTATTTCACGGTCCAGCTGATGGGACTCACCAATGCGTATCGATGGACCGATCCGCCGGGCGCATTTAAGCCTGGTGATGCGCACGGTACCGGACGGATGTTCGATTACAAAACGCTGGAACTCACGTTTTATCGCCCTGGCGACAAGTTTGACGCTCGCGAACGCGAGATTCGCTGGGGTGTGCCGGGACATCATCGTTATCGCTGGCTTTACCGTCCGGCGATTACGACGTACAAGCCGCACCGTCCCCGTCAGTAACTCTCACGGCATTGATTGTTTCAGGTCTCCCACACTTGTGGATTGAAGTCACGCCCATGGATGACGTGTTGTGTGTGACGACGACGACTGAGCGTCAGGAAGAATCGCGACAGCTGGCGAAGGCTCTTGTACAGCAGAACCTCGCCGCATGCGTCCAAGTGATCGGGCCGATCGAAAGTACGTATCGCTGGGAGGGTGAAGTCCGGCATGCGACCGAATGGCTGTGCGTTGCCAAGACCACTCGTCGTCAATTTGATAAGCTGCGCGAAGCGATTGGCAAACTTCATTCTTACGACGAGCCAGAGATCATCGCCACTCCAGTGGTCGACGGTAGTCCAGGATACCTCGCATGGGTACGCTCGGCGGTTGAGTGAAGAGGTTGCAGATATTATCGATTAAACCGAAATCCAATTCCTGAATTGCGTTCGGCTGACAATAGGGCGTTCATGGTTTGCCTGGCTGAAACCAGCTGGTTGCCGGTCGAGACGTTCAGCCGGTACGAACGCCTAGCGGCGAATCGCAATCCGCGATCCTTCTGACAGAATGTCGATCAGATCGTCGGCGTCTTTAGGTGAAACTTGAATGGTGCCGGGAGGATTTGCGGGACCAGTTGGTGCAAGGGCCTGAGCTTCCGTGACACTCGCGATGGCCAGCTGATTGTCGGCAACACCAGGCGATTCGGAGATCCCAGTTCCCAATTGGATGTAACGCATTCCGGGGTTTTGCGCGTGGGAACGCGTCTTGCCGGTCACCACAAAATTCCCAACGATCTGCTCGAACTCGGGACCGACACCAACGCTAAATCGACCGGCGTAACGCTGGGAGACGTACAATGTAAGCACTTTCTTTTCTGTGTTGATCACGCCGTAGAATGGACCTCGCACGACCTTCAGTTGCTTGCCGGCGGGCAGTGGTTCGTCTGGCGAGAGGCCATTGATCTTGGCGATCAGACCGGGCGGAACACCGTAGCTGGCGGCGACGTTTTGCAAGCTTTCACCGCCCGTGGTTACGTAAGCTGGTTCGAGATAATGTTCGCGCGAGTAGATCGCGGAACCGGCCGCCTGATCCAGCAGGGTAAGAAGTTCGTTGTGATGATCAGGCGTAAGGCTGGGATCTTCGTACCACATCGACAAATCCAGGAGTGCCGCTTTGAAGTCGCGGCTGTCGAGCTTGCTGCGAGCTTCCGCCATCTTGGTGACGAAGTCCTGGTCGTTTGCATCGTTATCGGCAGGTGGCACGTGCGGCAAAGGACCATCCGATGAGTCAGTTCCCGCAGGCGGAACGGTCGGGGATGGGACGAGTCCCGCGACCGTGATGTCGGCCATGGGGTCGGTCGGTGGCGGCGTTGTTGAACCGGCCAAGGGCGTTGAACCGGCCAAGGAAGTCGTCAGGGGTGAGCCAAGCTGGGACGTGTTGGTTTCTGATGGATACGTGTCGTAGCCGCCGTCGTCCGTGCCGTAGCGAGGCTGCGTCTGGACGGTGTCTTCCTGGATGTCCGGCGGATTGGCGAGGACCCCCGGATATCGGGCAGCGGGAGGATTCGTTGTCGATGGCGGAGATGGATAGCCATTTTGCGGTGTCGCCGATGTATTCAGGTCGGGAGGCGCGGCTGGCGAGAAGCTACTGGGCGGATTGGATGTCGAACCTTCCGCCGTCCCAAAATCAATCGTCGGTGGTGTCGGGTCGCCACCTGACGAATTGGAGATCTGTTGCTCGATCCAGTCAGGAGTTTGTGGCGGTACGTGGGCGAATTCAAAACCGTTGTTCAAACCAACGTATAGCCCGTAGCCGACGATCCCTAGAACTCCTAAGACGACGAGAGTCTTAAGCGTTTGCACTTTTATCCTCCTTGACCAGGCAACCAATCAGCGGGAACGCGTGACCTCCGGTGCGCCAAACGGCCGCCATGTGTCACACGGGTCTTCAACGTAATTTGCCGGGCCGGGGATCATAGAAAATCCACCCACCAGTGGCTAGCTCAAGTCCATGCGGGACGAGGAAGTGCTAGCTGAACGACGCTGGCATAAAATCGGCGTTGCTAGAAACCGCCGAGGCGTTGTTTTTCAGGCCATGACTCGATCGGTGGCTTGCGAGCTAGTGCTTTGTCAGCCATCGATTGATGGCTCAAATGTAAGACGGGCACTCTTGCCCGTCGTTGTTCTGGACGGGCAGTCCCGGCGCGCCGGGACTACTCATCAAAGCACGCCTGACAGAGCACTAGATGCTGAACGAATCAGACCGTGTGCCCGCGGGATACCAGCCATCGTCCGTCGCAGACGCAGTGCGACGTTCCGTCGCGCTCTGGCCATTGACCTTTGTCGGCGCGCGAGCCGGTCTTGGCGATGGCGTTTCGAATCGAGTTGCTAGTTCGTTGGTTGCAGTCCATCCGCACGTAATTCCACAGCAGGACGCGCCTATCGCAAGCGGCATGGTCACGCCGCTCGCACAGCAAGCGGCCGAGATGCCTGGCCCAACGGCGCAGCTTGAGCAGGCATCAGCGCAACAAGGCATGTTAGGAGAACCGGGAATGGCAACACTTTCCGCGACCGGGACAAATCGGCAAACCTGCACCGGTACCTGTTGTACGTGTTCTTCATAAACCACTCGAGTCTGTGTCACCGGTACACGTCGGACTTTCTGTTCGTAGACGTACCTGCAAACCTGCACGGGAACCTGTCGTTCGATGCGTTGCACGACCTGGCGTGTCACCGTGTAGGGAACCTGTCGCACTTGTTCCTCCGGAACCATTTTTTGCACGGTGAACGGTACGTGCGTGACCACTTCCTCATCCACCCAGCGTCCCACCTGTCGCGGAGTTTTGACCGTTGCCGCGACCTGCTGATAGGTCGTTTGAGGGACTTGAATGGTCACCGGGTTGGACACCCACTTCTTTTGGGCCACGGTTTCCACCTGGCCGGGTGTCTTAACCCATGCCAGTGCAGCGGGTTGAAATCGCGAGGTTCCCGTGGTCGGATCGATAACCCATTGGCCTTTCGTCCAGCTCAATTTCGGTGGCGACAACTTCTGCTTCTGGATGGTTTCGGTTTGATAACCACCACGCTCGACGACGGTTGAGTGGTAATTCGTGACCGGCTGCCAACGATATTGTTGTACGTTGTCTTCGACGGTCTCGCGAACATAGCGGCGCACGATCTGACGTTGCGCCCGCGTTTCCGTTTGTGTCACAGCCCGCATGACAGTGAAGCGTTGTTCCCGATAATGCGTTTCGTTTACGTGGCTGACCTGGTCGTAGCTGGCGTCCTGCGTCTTCGTTTCCCAGACGGGTGTGATCAGGGTGTACGGTTCTTCGCGCTCACTGGATTCAGTTACCGGTCGCGCAATTGTGACACGCTGTTCGAGCATCCTTGTTTCCCAAACAGGGCGATAGCGGATGACATTGCATTCCTGAAAGCTGGCCTGGCACGATGCGTCGGTCAGAGCGAAGGGTTGCCACTGGAATACCGTTTGCAGACCGGATGTCTGGTTGCCATCGCAGGCACCGTTACACTGCGATATTGTACATTGCGCTGTTGCAGAAAGCGGCAGGAACATCGCGATCAACAACGTCCAATAAGCAAGGGCTCGATAATTCATAGCGCATCATCTGGACCTGAAAGGATGGCGAAACGATTGCGACGAACGCCCGCTCATACCAAAAAGAACGGGTTGACCGGAAGATGACTTGGCAGCGTCGGCTGCCGGAATTGCTAGCGTTTTTGCAGCTGGGACAGTGTTGTCGCGGCCTCGACTCGGATTTGCCGACCCAGATCCGACGTCGTCAGCGCGGCGACGGGTTCGACGAGCACCGAAAGGTCCACCGTCGGATTCTCGGCCGCCAGCATCTGCAACGCTTTGAGGCCGTTAAGAAGGATCACTCGCCGTTTAAAGTCGCCGGCGTCGTCGGACGGTTCGTTGGCGATCGCGCGCGTCTCATTGGGATCGAGCATTTCCTGCAAAACGGCCAGGCATTCCGGTTTGCCGTGTCTCGCCAGATTGGTGGCGACATTGTAGTGGACGTCGACATGTTGCGGTTCGTCCAGCATCTTTGTCAGTCGCTCGACGGCTTGATCGCCACCCACAGAGGAAAGCGCCAGCGCGGCGCGAAGACGTATTTTGTAATCCTCGTGGCGCGACGACGCCAGCAGCAGCGCCAGAAGTTGAGAGCTGTCGAATGCTTCACGGTCCGTCGCGTGTTCGGCCAGCAGCGCAATTGCTTCCAAGGCGGCGAGCTGAACGGGAACATCGTTGGTGCCATCCTCGCGCGCTGCGGCTTTCATCAGAACCGGAAGGGTTGGTTCGGCAATGTGGAATTCGCCGAGTGTCCTACAGAGGAAACCACGTCGAGTGATTTCCTCGCTGTGGGGTTCACGCTTGTCGTCGCGTGGCTTGGACGCCACCGCCGGAATCGGCTGTTCTAACAGTTCGTCCAGAAACACGGCGATCTCCGTCGCAAGTTTCACATCGCTTCGGTACTCGTCATTTTGCCGAATTGCCTCAGAAAGGTTATACGCCTGCTGCCAGCTGTTCGCATTGTTGCGCCGCATTTCGGTCAGGTAAGACGATGGATTCCCTCCCATCAGCGCCAGCCAGTTAAATAACAACCAGACCATGACGATGACAAAAACGATGACGCCGGGGATAATGAATAGCTGGACGACAAAGCCGGCCGACGGGGGACGAACGTCCGGCAGGGCCTCTTGAGGCGAGATCCTGTCGAGGGACGAGTCTTCCGGTGGGATGACTGGATCCTGATCGGTAGGCAATGACATAGTCTGGTCGGCGCGGGTGGAAGCTCGTCGGCTCGGTAGGAAAAAGGACGAACGCCGAGGCAAGAGGCGGATGCCGTTTGCGGTGTCATCCGACACACGGAGGTCGTGCATCTAGTCACAGTGTAGATGTACCAGCCTTATTTTCAAGAACAACCATGCAGCTACTCGATCTCACGCTGCCGACGCCGGTGGAAAACCTCGCTCTGGACGAGGCGTTGCTGCTGGAGGCCGAGCGGTCGGTTGATTCGTCCGAGGTACTGCGAATCTGGGAGCCGCCGGATCCGATGGTTGTCGTCGGTCGCAGTTCGGCTGTTGCCGCCGAAGTGCGGGTCGACCGGTGCTGGTCCGATGACGTGCCCATCTTTCGCCGCTGCAGCGGCGGTACCTCCATTGTGACCGCGCGCGGGTGTCTGATGTACGCTGTTGTGCTCAGCTACAAAAAACGCCCTGAGCTACGAGCAATCGATGTGGCGCATGAATTTGTGTTGTCGGTAGTGGAAACAGCCTTGTCGCCGCTTGTTCCAACGATCGGTCGAGCGGGAACCAGCGATCTGGCCATCGACGGGCGCAAGGTGTCCGGTAACAGCCTCCGCTGTGGCCGTGAATTCTTGTTGTATCACGGCACGCTGCTATACAACATGCCGCTCGACTTGATCGCCAACTATTTGCGCACGCCTCCGCGTCAGCCCGATTACCGCGACGGGCGGACCCACATGGACTTCATCATTAACCTGCCCTTGGACGAGTTGGCATTGCGCGATGTTTTGGCAGGGGCCTGGGAAGTACAAGGCCACGTACACGACTGGCCAGAGGCTGGTACTCGTGAGCTGGTTGAAAAACGCTACTCAACCAACGGCTGGAACTTCCAGCGACCCTAGCCATCTTTGTCGCCTACGAGGCGCCACCGTCCTGCCCAGGACCGGGTAGCGCCTGGATTTTGAAGTTCCTGGCGGCTGGCTCGTCATTCGTCTGCATCCCGATATTGATCCAGCTTCCTGCGCAGCGTTGTGCGATGCAGGCCCAGTTTGCGCGCGGCCAATGAGTACTGTCCGCCGGATTGTTGCAGTGCCTGTTCCAGCAATGCGGGTTCGACGATCGACAGGAGTTGCTCGTAAAGATCGGCGGTTTCCTGGGGACCATTCAATTGGGCCTCGGCCCATTGCGAGATCAGCGAGGCAATCAGAGACGGTTTGTCTTCGATAGGAGATTGGTGCTTGATCGCCGAAGCCTGAATCGATGCCGGCAAATGATCCGGCATAATGATTCCACCCCGCGCAAGAATTAACGCATGTTCTATCGCGTTGCGTAGCTCGCGGATGTTGCCGAACCAGTCTCGCCGTTCGAGTTCCGCGTAGGTCTCGTCCGCCAAGGGGGTCGGATTGGATTGGGTCTCGGACGCAAGTTGATTGACAAAGTAGTCGGCAAGTTCGTGCAAGTCCTCACGCCGCTGGCGTAACGCCGGCATGTGGATTTCGAAAGCGCACAGCCGAAAGAACAGATCATGCCGGAATGTGCCGTCGCGAACGTTGTTCAGCAACAACTGGTGAGTGGCCGAGACCATGCGGAAATTGGTTTTCACCTTGTCGTTGGAGCCGACCGGAATCACTTCTCCGTGCTCCAGTGCCCGCAGCAGTTTGACTTGTACCGTTAAGGGAATATCGGCGACTTCGTCCAGAAACAGAGTGCCACCGTCGGCTTGTACCAGGAGTCCGACGCGAGGCTGATCGGCGCCGGTGAAGGCTCCGCGTACGTGGCCGAACAATTCGCTCTCGGCTAATGACATGCTCAACGACGCCACGTTGACCGCAACAAATCTTCCTTCCGCTCGACTGCTAAAGTCATGAATAGGCGCGCCGCCAGTTCCTTGCCGGTGCCACTTTCGCCAACAATCAGGACATTGGCATCCGAAGCGGCCGCCAGGGCGATGCGGCGGAACACATCCTGCATAACCGCGGACTTGCCGACCAGGTCTCCGACGGTCTGGCCGGCCTGAAACTCCTGCGGCGTGTGTCGTTCGAACTCGAGCGCCCGCTGGACAGAAGTCTTGATCTGCTCCAGTTCGAACGGCTTGACGATGTAGTCGAACGCGCCGCTACGAACCGCCTGGACAGCGGTATTCAAGTCGCCAAACGCCGTGATGACGATAATTGGCACGCTGCCCAACCGCTCGCGGAAGTGATCGATTGCTGTCAGTCCGTCCATGCCGGGCAGGCGGATGTCCAGGACAATCACATCGGGTCTGTTGTTTTCTACTTCCGTCAGCGCGTCTTCTGCCGACGACGCGGTAGCGACCTGCAGGCCGATACGCTCGCCCATCCGCTTGAGTCCCCAACAGATTGTCTGTTCGTCGTCGACGACTAACAGTTTGGGCATTTGTCGGCTCCGGCGCTAAACATTTGTGCCTCCGGCGCTAAGCAAGGGCTGCCTCCGGCGCTAAACATGGGTTGCCTCCGGCTGTAAACGCGGCAGCGACAAAAAGAAACAGGTTACGTCTCCGTCACGCTGCCAGCTAAGGGTTCCGCCGTGTTGATCCGCGATCTGTTTGGCGACGGGTAGTCCCAGTCCTGTGCCATCGGGTTTTTCCGTTACGAGCGGTTCAAAGATTTCATCACGGACATGAGCGGCCGGTCCCACGCCCGAATCGCTAATTCGAATCGAAACGTGCGCCGCGTCCTGGTGTTCGACGGAAATCGCAACCTGCCCTGGTGATTCCTGCAAGTTTTGCGACGCCGCTTCGATGGCGTTCAACAAAAGATTCACAATAACCTGCTCAAGGTCTTCGGCATTTCCGCGCACCCGCACCGCATCCTGGGGCGGCGACCAATCCAGCTGAATACCCACATGTTGTGCGGCCGGTCGAATCAGCTGCAAGACGCTTTCGATCAATTGCGTGACGTCGAGATCTTCCGCCGGTCGATCCCGGTTACGGCCGATGGTTAGAAATCGTTGTAAATACTTCTCCATTAAAGAAAGCTGTCGAGCGGCCACTTCCATGGTTTCGGAATCCTTGCCGGCCGTGCATTCCGTTTGATGCAAATCCAGAGCCATTCGGCATCCCGTTGCCGCGTTACGCATCTGATGAGCGATCCCAGCGCCCAGTTGGTGGACGGTTCGCAATTGTTCATTGCGGCGGACGTTTTCTTCGTATTTTGTCAGCATCTGAGCCATCCCGTTGACGGATTCGACCAGATCGCGAACCTCATCGTTGCGGGACGGAAGGGGCATACTCCGAAAATCGCCTTGCGCAATCCGTTGGACCTGGCGGCCCAACTGTCGAAGTGGCTGAGCCACTCGTGAGGAAATGATCAATCCGACCAACATGACCAACAACAGGGCCCCGGCGCCGACAATCAACGGCGGAAAAGTCGCTTGACGTAGTGATTCCGTGTACGTGTGTTCCGGGTAGAGCACATGCAGTAACAGTTGATCACCGCCGGTCAGCGGTCCCTGCAAAGGGATCACGGCATGATAAAACGGTTCGCCACCAAGATGGATAGCAGCGGCCAGCGTGAAATCCTCAGCGACGTCGGTCGGCAGACGGCTGGCCATTATTCGCCAGTTTGCTTCCTTGTTGCTGGCCGCGACCACGTCGCCCTTCCGGTTGCTCAGCAGGAAGTCCGCCCCGGAAAGACCCCGCATTTGACCCAGCACGGCGTCCGTCAGCGGAAAGCTGGAGCTCTCCAACGTATGGGCTACGTCACGAAGTTGCTGCTGGATCTGCGCCTTCGTGCGACGGACGGATAAATACGCGTTCAACGCGCTGACGCCAACCAATAAGAACAGCATCACCAGCGACATGGGCAACATGATCTGTAGGCGAAGCGGCCAGCGCATGAAGGTCCTCGAACCACATGGGAATCATTGCCAGAGAATCCGTATGAAACTTCATGATAGGAGTGGCCGCACCGTCGTTCAATCGACATCGTTTTGACCGCCAAAACCCGCACGCTGTCGCATTATTCGTCAGCCGTGTCGAATTCATCGACACCGAATCTCTGCCCCGAGAGGACATCCGACTGAATCACCTTGAAAACAGACAACAAGCCGCGTCAAATAGAGGAACGGCATTTGCTTACATCATTACATGCAACGATAATGCCGATATTGGTTTGATATTTGTTTCGGGGCATCCTGCAGAATTCAATTGGGGATCGATTGCTATGCGACCATTGATCGTTTTCGTGTTCCTGGGCTTGATGGCCGCTACCGCGCCGGCCGCTGAACCGGGTTTATCGCAGGCCGAACTGTACAGCAAGACCGTTGCGAAAGCGGTGCAATACCTGCGAACTCAAGGTCAAGCTGCCGACGGCTCGTACACGGCGGGTGCGGGAATGGGAGTGACGGCCATCGTTACGGCGGCCGTGATCCGCAATGGCTATAGCGTAGACGATCCCCTGGTTGCGAAGAGCCTGCGATATCTGAAAGGTTTCGTGCAGCCCAATGGCGGCCTGTATTCCAAAGACAGTCTCTATCAAAATTATGAGACGTGTCTCACGATGATGTGTTTTATCGAAGCGGAAAAACAACGCGCGGGTCAATACGCTGAGATCATTTCCGCCGCGGAGCGCTTCGTAAAAGGCATCCAAAACGACGAAGGCGAAGGCCACGACCCGTCCAGTCCGGCACACGGTGGTGCCGGATATGGAAAGCACAAGCGGCCTGACTTGTCGAATACGGGTGTGTTCATCGATGCGCTACGGGCTTCTGGCAACGGCCCCGACGATGAGGCGATACGCAAGGCATTGATTTTCGTATCGCGGTGCCAGAATCTAGAAACCGAAAACAACGACACCAAATGGTCGACGAAGAACCCGGATGGCGGCTTTTATTACACCGGCGCGGCAGGAGGTTCCAGCCAGTCAAAATGGCCGGAGGGTGAGAGCGAAGAGGTCCGCGGCCTGCGCAGCTATGGATCCATGACATACGTCGGATTGAAGAGCATGATTTACGCAGGGTTGAAGGAGGATGACCCACGCGTCGCCGCAGCGACGAAGTGGTTGCGAAAGAACTACCGGCTGGACGAAAACCCGGGACTCGGCTCACAAGGCCTGTACTACTATTACAATACCTTCGCCAAGGCACTGGACGCCTTGGGTGAAGATGAATTCGCGGATGCCGAAGGCGTAAAACACAACTGGCGCGTGGAATTGCTGCAGCATCTGGCCTCCTTGCAGAGTAAAGACGGTTCGTGGGTCAATGAGCAAACTCGATGGCTGGAAGGCGATTCGAATTTGGTCACGGGTTATGCGCTGCTGTCGATCAGCTATTGCCGGCCGGTCGAGCGCGACGACGAAGGAACGGTTCAAGATTAAATACCACGCATTTCGCTGAACTTGCCGTGGTAAATCCAAGACGTTGAGGCAGATGTTGTTCGATCCAAGTGAAACGCCGACATGGACCAGCCTGAACGAGGCACGCGACCAAGCGCGGTGTCGCGGTGCCCACCGTCGTCATTTCGTAATCGGGTGGAGTGCGTCGACGGTGGTTCATGTGACCGTGGCGAGTTGCGTCGCGGTCTGGGTGCTGTTGAATTATTGGAATCTGATTGAAAACGTCCAACTGTCGGGATCGCGACGGGTCGTCAGTCTGGAATTGACTATGACCGACAACAAGGTGTCGATGCCCGCGGCTGCCGCCAGCGCGACGACGCCCGTGAGATTTATTCCGCAGAAGGCGCTGGAGGAATTAGAGGCGGCATCGCTACCTCAGATTACTCCGCAGCCGATCCGTGTGGCTCGACAGCAGAGTGCGGCACGCGTGCGGCCACATGATGCCATCGATCGATTGATGGCCGATGTTTCGCTAAGACAGGATACGGATGCGAGCGTGAAAGCTTCGGTGCGTATCTCGACCCCGAGCGAACTGAGGCAGACGGTCGTGCAGCTGGCGGCCGCGAGCGGCGGTCAGCAACGTCCATCCGTCGCCGCACTGCCAAAGACGGCGGTTGGCTTTGACGAAAAAGCGGCCCAGGTGATCTTCAATCCGTATCCGATCTACCCAGCGGAAGCTATCCGCCTGGGAATCGCCGGCCGCGTCGTGTTGAGGCTGACCGTATCGGAAGAAGGGACGGTCTCCAACGTCACTATCGCCTCCAGCAGCGGCTATTACGTGCTGGATGACGCCGCGATGGTGGGTGTGCGCCAATGGCGGTACGTGGCCGCGACGCGTGGGGGTCGCCCGGTCAGCAGTTTCATTCGGCAGCCAGTCAGATTTCTTCCACCATCCTGATGGGCTTCTCTCCCGCCTGGCTTTTCGGGTCGCTTGTTAAGCTTTGCCGATTATCGCGGTCGTAGCGGCTGTGGTCCGGTTGTTGAAGGTTCACCGGTCGTACCGCCGATGCCGATGGTAGCGATGATCCGCTTTAGGCATCACCTCTGGTGTGCTGCGCGCCGGTAACCGCACTGCTAGCATTTTGCTCATATCACCTACTTGATGAATACACTTCGGGCAGTTTTGTTGTCTCTGGCACTCGCCGGCTTTTTGTCGGCGCAGGATTCTGATCCGACTGCGCCGCCCGACGAGCCGACAATGGGCGAGATTGAAGTAGAGGCACCGGAGATTGAAGTGCAGCCTCCAGCGAATGGTTCGGATGCGCCCGAGATTCGAGTGAAGCCTCCGGTGAACGGTTCGGTTGTGAATCCCTTACCGCCGCCAGAATCAACACCTGACGTCGATACCCAGCAATCGTTCGATGGATCGGACGATCCGTTCGACCTGCCGCTCAGCTTTCCGAGTCTGCCCCAGCAGGTTTTGGGCGACGGATTTGGCGGCGATAGCGGTATCCTGCGGACTACCGCGTCGCTATTCGACACCCCGGCAGCCGTATCGATTCTCAGTCGCGAGGAGATACTGGAGCGGCAGGCCCCCGATATGTTTCATGCTCTGCAAAACGAGGTGGGCGTGTTGATGCAAAGCACCGCCGCCGGCCAGTCCTCCCCGTTTATCCGTGGATTGACAGGCCAGCAGGTGTTGATCCTGATCGACGGGATTCGGCTGAACAACTCGACGTTCCGCCGAGGTCCAAACCAGTATTTCGGAACGATTGATCCCGGCATGGTTGATCATATCGAGGTCCTGCGTGGCCAGGGCTCGGTGCTGTGGGGCTCCGATGCGATCGGCGGAACGATCAACGTCGTGACGCGCAACCCGGATTCGGATTATGCGAACTGTTGCGGCGACTTCTTTGGCCGGGAGTTTACCGAATACTACAACACGTCGAATTCCTCGTCGTATTCGCGCCTCAACGTGGAAGGTTGGATGGGCTCGGCCGGCGTCTTGGCGGGCGGCAGTTTCTTTAACCCGCGCGACCTGGACACCGGATTCGACAATTTCCCGCGGCAACCGGGCACGAATTTTCAGCAGTATGCGGGCGACATCAAATTCAACTACCTGCTGAACCGTGACGAGATGCTGACCTTTTCGCTGCAGCATTTCGAGCAGGAAGACCTTGCTCGCAGCGACACGTTTCCGGGATTTCCGCTCGATCGCGGCAGCCTCAATACCCCGGGGAACGCCCGTGTTTTTGATCCCCAGCAACGCGACCTGGCTTATGTCCGCTATCAATCGCTCGATCCGCTGAACGGCTACCTCGATGCGCTGACGTTCACCGCTTCTTATCAACGCCAGCGCGAAGTCCTGACCCGCGGTATCCCCACCGCGCGCTTCCAGGAAACCGACGTGGATACCACGGGTTTGAATCTTGTAGCCAGCAAGGACCTGGGCTGCGTCGGCAGATGGACCAGCGGTGTCGACTGGTACTACGACGACGTGGATTCGCCCTTCGGCGGTACGGCCAGCGGGCCGGTCATTCCCGACGACGCCTGGTATCGGCGGTTCGGCTGGTTTCTGAACGGGGACATGCCGCTGACAGACCGGCTGAATGCCGTGGCCGGCGTGCGTTACGAATCGATCGAGACGGCCGGTACGCCGGTGGTCATGGACACACCCGTGTTCATCAACCCCACGTACGACGACTGGGTCGGGCAGGCGGGGCTCGTCTACGAAATCACCCCCAGCCTACACCTGGTCGGTTCTATCTCCGAAGGGTTTCGTGCGCCGAACCTCGACGACTTGATGGCCAACAATCCCAACGTGCTGCAACAGGGGCAGAGCTTGCCCAGCCTGGGACTGACCCCGGAACATTCAATCAACTACGAGGTTGGCCTGAAGACGGACTTCGACCGGCTGCGGACTCAGACGTTCGTGTTCTGGCTGGACCTGCAGGATAACATGGTCTCCATCACGGCGGCTCCCAATACGTTCGCGACCGCTAATCAGGATTCCTTTGTGCAGGGCGTGGAATTCAACGGCGAGTACCTGTTGCAGGACGGTTGGTCGGTGTACGGCAACTTCTGGTACACGTTCGGCGAGAACCGCGTGACCGACGCGCCGCTCAGCCGCATCCCGCCGGCACAGGGCATTCTCGGTCTGAGATGGAGAGACCCGGAATTGCGCAGCTACTTCGCCGTCTATACGTGGATGTCGGACCGCCAGGAACGGCTCGACCCGGTGCGCGATGTGACGGACGAGCGAATTCCGATCGGGGGGACGCCGGGCTTTGCCACGCTTAACGCTCGATTCGGGCGCACATTCGGCTGCGGTGATCAGCACCGCGCCAGCATCAGTCTGGAAAACATCACCGACCAGCCGTACCAGGTTCACGGCTCCGGCGTGTTGGGAACGGGTTTTACAGCGAGGTTCGGTTACTCGTGGATCTGGTAGACCGAATATCACGTAGGTACGGGTCTTAGAATAAAGGGAGATGTCCGGAGCGCTTGTACGATGGGCCTCCGAGCCCGTGGCCAGCCTTTGTACGATGGGTCTCCGAACCCGTCGCAACTAGGGTTAGATTCAAGGTAAACGACGGGTTTGGCGTGTGCACTAATTCGCATAATTGACACAAGACACGTCACTTTTTGCCCCTCGATTGCCGTAAGCACAAACGGTCAAATATAATACAGCAGGGCTCTATAAATGAGATGTCGCCTAAGCAGGCAGTTTTCCTGCATGTGCGACACTTTGTCTGACAGAGAACCGTTGGCCGATCAGGACTGCCGAGCTTATGAATGTGGTGGTTTGTTGGGAGCATCGTTGCCCTGATCGTCCTATGGCAAACTGTGCCCCGTGTTATTCAGTTCTGCCTCGACATCAAGGGACGCCGCGTTTTCTACGCTACCAGTTGTCCGGCTTGCGGGGTAACGTACGAGCCGTCCGCAGTTCGGTGCGCGAAGCACCTAGTAAAGACCAAGGTATTCGGAGGACCGCCTCCCGCACCATTTTCGGCAATGGCGTACGAAGCTTGGGAGCTTCGCTGCACGGAGTGCGAACATGTCGAAGATTTCGATCCGCAAGCCAATGTGATCGTAATTGAGGAGCCGACGCAAGCGGAGGAGGATGGCAATTGACTATCAAGTGATACGTTAATCTTCACTTCCCCGACGTGACCTTATCGGCCAACAAAACATATCGGCAAGGTGCTGCGCATCGCCGCATTGGTACTTTGACGTTGTCCGGTCTGTTACAATACTTGGCTAGTCAAGGTCGTTCGCTACGGTAACGAGCGGCGACCAACATGATTCCCGTTAGGCAACATAGATCAATGCGATTCAGTATCCGTCAGATGCTGTTGACGGTGGCAATTGTTGCCGTTGCCCTAGCTTGGTTTTCTCACGCCTTGTGGGGTCATCCCGTCAACGAACGGAACTGCAGGCGGATTCAGCCTGGAATGACTGAGCAAGAAGTCACACAACTGTTTGGAGAACCCGGCCGGACTGGGCGACACTTGCATGGCTTCTCGCCAAATTCCGGAACCCTCAAGGATTGGTATGGGCAGCATTTTTACGTACAAGTGGCGTTTGACCGACACGGTCGAGTCGCGGAGCGCACGGCTGGTTTCCCATGTACCGCTGGGAGCACCAGGAACCTTGGGCCGTTCGCGTGCGACAATGGATCGATATGAAGATGCGATGACGAACGTTGAACCCCATATCGATGACCACAGTATAGCTGTCGCCTAACCCAGCCTGTCGGCAAGGTGGGCTGCGCCCATCGCCGCATTGGTAGTTCAAACTTAATCCTGTCTGTTACAATGCTTGGTGATATAGAGCCGTTCGCCTTGGTGACGAGCGGCGACCACCAGTCGAACCGTTGGGCGAGCTGAGTTGTTCTCATGAAACACGTCCTTGTACTCATTCTTGTCGCGTTCGTTTTTCCGACAGCCGTGTGCGCCCATTACGTACCCACGAACTTCGCCGATTTGGCAGGAACTTCGGACGCGATTGTGGTCGGCGACATCTCGAAAATTGATGAGAATACTTACTCGCTAACGGTCGAAGACGTGCTTGCTGGCCCCGCGATGAAGGGTCAATCGCTCAGGGTACGACGATTCCGTGACTGGGTTTGCGCATGGCGTTGGGCGGACTACGAAGTGGGGCAGAAGCTTCTCGTGTTTCTGACTCGTGACGATGAAGAGCAGGTGTGGAGCAGTCGCGGTGCGGCTTGCGAGGGTGAGTCGCCCATCGTAGAGAATGATGTACATGCCAACTTCGGCGTGCCGGGAAAGAGCATCGAGTACAAAGGGCGTTTTGGTAAATGGCACCTATCAGCGGTTCCGTTTAATCAGGTTCGCACGGCAATTCTCGATTTTCGCGCTGCGTTTCGTGTGCTGCCAGCTAAAGATCCTTGGCGAAAGGATGGCGAGTACTCCGTCTACGTACCGTTTGAACGAATTGAATCCGTTAGCAAACCGACGACGTCCCCGTTCCGTCCTCGAAGACCGCCGCCGGAGTTTCGGACACGATCACCGCTCCATCGCCATCTTGCAGAGACTGTCGAGAAAGAGCGTGAAAAGATTCAAAAGTACAACGCCAAATAGTCGCCCAACACCGCATGCCCGCTGAGCCGCCGCATCCATGCGGCGGACGCCTTGGCTTTTGTTTTAGGCGGCCCTCGTGTTATAAGGGTTCTTGGTTGCTCGACTTTTTCCTTCGTTCGGGGGCGGCGACCGACAGCCAAACCGTTGTCGGCTCCGAGTAATTGAATTGTGTCTTCGGCACTACAATCCGAACGCCGTTTCTACCTTCGCGGGCTTCTCTGCACAGTTACGGTCGTCAGCTGTGTGATGGCTGTCGTGCGCTACGGGGTCTTCCACCAATCGATCCCGTTTGTGATTGTCGGCGGCCTAGCTGCGTACATGTGCGTTATGTGGAGTCTTGGCTGGCTCGCGAATGGTGTCCATGGCGCATTGCAATGGACGCTTGCGTCACTGATCATAGTTTCGTTAACGTGTATAGTGATGGCATTCGCGCTACCCTCTGTCCAGTAGGCGTTTTTGGCGCAAGATGTAACGTTCCGACAATTTGTCAAATCGGTAATCGCGGTAGGGACCGCCGTTGCCGGCGGCCCCCCGCACAGATCTCCCGGTACGCCGGGATGAGTGTTTACCTCATACGGCTCCTCCGTTGAGTACAAACGGTCACAATGTTGCCATCGTTACGCGCCGCGAATGTACGGCCAACATCTTAGCCACTTGATCCGGCCCGGTGTCCGGAGTGACAGTCGGCTGGCATTACTCCTCTTCGGTGACCCCCTTCCCTCCACGAACTCCGCCACCAGCGTTCTGGATTTGTTCGCTCGCTTCGCAGGTAATACGGAGTCATCTGACTTCTCGTCGATGTACATGTCAGTCGTTCCCTCGGAGAGGTTCACTGACCGTCCTTGACGAAGCCGCCAAGGAATCGACGAGATCTCCCGGTTCTCGTGCTTGGAATGTCCATCGCACCGGGACACAGGTTCATTGACTCCACCGCGTCCGTCAACCACCTTGCCATTAGCGGTGGCGACGATGTTGCCTTCTCCAAGTCAAGACAAGATCGGCACGCGAAAGTGACTGATTTCGGAGCCGGGTACCCTCTGGGTGAGCTGGCCTACGCTTCCTCTTGCCGATGCTACACCCCTGATGTCACCATCAGCAGCGTACGGTTCGAGGCCAAAGTGATTGGCTAAATCTTCCTTGTAGGACTCTTTCATTCCCAATTCCAAACCGGTTTATCCCGGCGCTTTCCTTGACACCTTTATTTCCTGTTATTTCCTCGAGCGCTACGACCTGGATTGTCGCCGTGGCGTGACGGAAGCACTTATTTCCCTCTGACCCCGCTTCACCACGATCGTCATCGGCTCGGCCGTTACCTTGTCCAGCAGGGCCAAAACGAAGTGCGGCCCCTCGCGGATCTGCATGTCGTCCATACGTAACACGATATCACCTCGACGGATTCCGGCGGCGTGGGCGGGTGAATCCGATTTCACCCCCGTGACCTTTGCTTCGTCCGCGTGGCAATCGACCTTTATGCCTAGCGAATAGTCGTAGCGGCTTTCGTCCATGAAGACTTTGGCGAAAGCGGCTCGCGTGTGGTCAACCCGGATATGTCGAGACGTCAGGTTCAGAGTCGTGATTTTTACGTGGACGTGAGCGATCTGTTCGCCACGCAGATTAAAAACAGGTCCGCCGGAATCACCTTCACGTATATCCGCTTTACCAATCTGAATCTGAGTGCCGCCCCCGCATGTCGCCTTTTCGATCTCGCCGAAGTTCACCGTATGGCGCCGGCCGTCGGGATTGCCGATGACCATAACTCTTTCCCCCTTCTTGACCTTTTTGCTGTGGCCAAGTTTGACGCAGGGAAGCTTTTCCTTCGGTTCGATTTTCAGGATCGCCGTATCGTAACTTCCGCCAGCCCGACCCAGAACGCGATAGTCATAAGACTTTCCGTTGCCCAAATAGACTTTGTGGGTCTCACCCACAGCCGTGACGTGCTCGCAAGTCAAGATGTAGCCGTCTTCGTGAAGGATGGAGCCGGAACCGCGGCTGGCCCATTTGCCTTGAGCGTCACGGCCAATGATCTCGATATCAACCGCCAGCGACCACCCATGGCGTTTCACCTCGGCTTCGGACATCCAAGGAGGCCGTTCCGATTCGGCATTTTTCGGAATTGGCGTCTCGGTCGCGGGACTCGTTTCGATTTTTGAATCCACAACGGCCGTCGCATCGTCCGCGATGGCAACCGGGAATTCCGTGGTAAGAAGCCAACTGATCAAAAAGCCAACTAGCACGAAGTCGCAGAACGGTCATAGAGTCCTCAATACAATTTCAATTGACCGGCCTTGTGCCGCCGGGCACTATTTTCAACCTTTATCATAGCACGCCTGACGTTACCGTCGGAACCGGCCGCTATCGGTTTCGCTGCCAGCTGCCACTCTGCCACACGAGTTCTCGTTGCCACCAGTAGTCCCCTTGCGCTGCGTCTTCAGGATCAGCGTCATCGGGATCAGCAAATTGATACTGATAAAGGTTCATGCGAAAAAAGCGCGGCGGTTCGGCAAACGGTGGTTTGGCCAAAAGATTCAGCACTTCCTCTTGCTGGTGACTGAGTCGCATCAAAAATCGCTGGAACCACGGACTCATATCACGCACGGGAATGCGCCCGCGAAATTGCAGGATGCGTTCATGACGCAATCCTTCGAACCACATTTGCCAGTCCAAACGCGGTTGATGGGGCACGACAAGGCGAGGACGCTGCGCTGGATCGCCCGGTTTCCAACGAAATTCGTATGGTTTCCAATTCTGACCATCCAGGCTTGCTTCCAGCGCAATTTCAGGGCGTGTTTCAGTCATCCGGCGAAACAGGCCATACGAATTGACCATAAAGAACTGGCTGACATTCAATCGCTGCTCGATCGGCTGACGCTGGCGAGCAGCAACTCGTCCTCCAGGAAATGCAGCAGACCGTAGTTGTCCGGCGCCTGCGACAACCGCGAACAGAAAGAAGGGCGCGACGATCCAAACCCGCAAGCTGCGATCCGAGAACAAGCGTGGACAGGGTGGGCCTTCGATCCGGCGTTGCAGTGCCTGGGGCCAGACGCGGTCGTCCAACAGGGTGATCGCCAGCACCGCGGTCAATAGGTTGAAGAAGTTGTAATTACCAGTGGCAGCGATTAATGCCATCAAGAAAACGATACTTGCGGCGGCGATGTAACGGCACCAGCGGGGTCCGAAGACTAAAACGGCGCTGCCGATTTCGATCAGAAAGACGCCAAGAACGCTCAGCTTTTGAAACCATTGCGGAAGTTGCGCTGCATAAAAGCTGGTCCAGATGGGCAGCGGCTGCGTCCAATAGTGATAATCCATGGCCGTCAGTGTTTCCCACCTATTCACTGGCGGTTCAGCGGGCGGGACGACCGCGTCGTTCCAGGTCAGTTTGACGACGCCCGACTCAAACATCAGTCGAATCAGCAGCCACCAGAGCAGCCATAGCGCAAGGCGCGGTGGGTGAGCGTCCTTGAATAATCTCGATCGCAAAATTGGCGCCAGAAAAATCGCGATAAAGCCGGTTTCCAGCAACAGGATATCCCATTGAAAACTGGTGAAGACCTGGCCTGCGTGGACGAGGGACAAATAGCAGGCCCACAGGAAAATCAGTGACGGCATTGGCAGGACGCCGATCATCAGCAGGACGGAAGCGAACGAACCGGCGGCGCACAACAGATGCAAGAACCGGTCGCTGCTACTGATCCAAGCTAGCGTCGGCACGTTCCATCGGGACGATTCTGGCGGAACTTGATTTTCGTAGTGCCGTGCAACCTGGGGCAAGTATTCTTGAACGGGCGTAATACCGTTGGAACCGATCAGGCCATCCAGTTGCGTCCAGAAAGATACAAATGCGATCAGGTAGATGAAACCGAGCAGACGCAAGAACAACGTACTGGCGATGTGGTAGGTTCGCGGCGCCGGATCCTTGCCGAACCAGACAGTTCGAAAAATTGAAAACAGCCGTTCATCGACACTTGCCGGCGATTGGGCTAATTCTGCTGCCATGAATCGGACCGAATTTCATCGTTCAACGAGGCAAGCATGGACGAAAGTTGCGTGTGTACCGTCTGCAGCAACGGATCCGCCTCGCCCCGTGGAGGCCGCCCGGGATCGACCGTGATGGGTTCGCCGACCTGAACGATGGGTGCCATCGGCCCATGAATCCGTACCTTATCTGTCAGATCTTCCTCATACTTCTCGACCGTCTCCAGCAAGCGTTCCGCCACGGGATTCGACTCAACGTAGTCTTCGGGGTAGCAGGAGAGTTGTTGAGCGAGATAGACGTCGGCCAGCTGACTCCAGCGCCGCACACGTTCCTCCTCGGGTATTTCAGCGGCCACCATATCAGGCAGGATCGCCATGCGCAGGCGTTTTACACGAGCGATCACGTTGCCCTCGCCGTTTCCGCCGATCCATTCTGATTCCAGCGGCTGCAGCAGATGATCGATCAGGCCAGCGACGCGATCGGGTATCGCACCGGTTTGGGGTCGTCCCAGGTACTCGATCTCCTTCAAGCAAAGCAGAGCACGGCCGACTCGGTAGATGCGTTTGATCAGCGGCAGATGTCGCTGCGGTCGCCAGGTAAGCCAGTTTTCAATATCGGTCAAGACGCGCCCGACCGACTCCTCGACGTCGCCATGGAACACATATTTGATTGCCACCGGATGGATTACCACGTCTCCGTCGCCGTTCTTTGCCCGGCGCTTGGCGCCCTGGCGGGCTATGAAGGCAGTACCGTCCATTAGATCAAAGACTTGATCATTAGCGCGGGTGACGGTGCCTTCCGCAAAAATGACCAGCGGCCGTCGGGCTGTCGCCAGGATATCAATGGCGGCGTTCACGGCAGCGCGATCGAGGCCTTCGCGGTAGACGCTGAAACCTCCCAACCTACGGACCGCCCACGCCTGAAAGCCCCCCTGCATAAACAGCCACGAGGCCGCCATCGTGAAAATAGGCTGCCTTGCCGCTATCGATAGTGCGCCGACGACCATCGGATCACACGGTCTGGGATGATTCGCGGCCAGCAGGATTCCATGACCTTTGGCCAGCGACTGCTCCAGTCGCTGGATGTCACGAAATTCGACATTCACAATGCCGAAATTCCTCTTGAGGTACGAGTTCACGAAGGGCGTGAAGAGCTTTATCCAGATTGTGCCTTCGTACGGAGGCACGAATTCGTAGGGCTTTTCAAAGACGATATTCTGCATGCGGCTTCCCTGCTGCTCGACGGCGTAGCCTGCCGCCACTGGCCAAAGGATGTCCCCGCCGAACCGCGGCAACTATTTTGGCCGGACCTTTACCTGAACATCGTAGTGGCCGGGGAAATTGTAATTTGCCTGAGCATAGTTGTGTACCATGGCGACCCCGAATTGCAGGGTGCCAGACCGCTTGGCCACAAATGTCGCTCGGCCACCAACCTTAATCGCCTGTCCCTGCTCGCCGATCCTTGCGCACAGTGTCCCGCCGGCGATCTCGTTCTGCACATACCAGCCGAATTGGGCGCCACCATCCGGCTTCGACTGCATATTATTTCCCCAGGGCGTCATCATGATCTCCCCATCGGCTCGTACGACGATTTCATCACCTTTCGACACCCGCACGCCGGTTGACTTCCAAACACGCTGCACCAGGTTGGCTCCGGAAACTTCCAGCGATTTTTTGACGATGCCGCGCCCGCTTTGCGGGCGTTCGGCGTGTTGCACGTCGCTCAGCTTGACCGTCAGCTCGCCGTATTTACTGTCAACCTGGAAAGATTCCTCGACGATCTTGCCAACGACGGTGAACTTCGTCGTGGTGATGAAGTCATCGCGCTGCCAGGGCCGATCCGCGAGATCTGAATCGAACTCGTCGTCCTTCGTGTCCGATTCGTCCAGCTCTTTCCGAATCTGATCGACTCGGTTTTTTCGCTCCAGATTAGAATCGTTTTCGTATCGCACTAGCAGGTTTTGGATTTTGTTCCCGTACGCAACTAGTTCCTTATAGGATTGTTCGCGAGCTCGAAATTCATCTGCCCCCAGACCCTCAAACAACTCGTCGATCTTCGTGGCCAGATTGGGATAGCTGTTTAAGCCCGGCTGAAATCTCACGATCTTATCGACGGGGATCTTCAGCGGACCGAATTCGGTGGTGACCGAAATATCTGGCGACGACAACTCGCCGGCAATGACCGATCCGTCTTTCAGGTGCAGGCGAATATAGCGGGGTTTGATCGTCGCCTCGGGCGTCGCGGTCGATCCTTCGTCATCATCTTTGGACGAGGATTCGGTGGCACGCTCCTCTTCTTTGTCGTCGGGCTCGGCAGGGCCAAACGGATCGTCGGGATCGGTTTCGTCAAACAGGTCGATTTGTACCGTTGGAAGCGGTTTCGCATCCTCGGCCAGAACTTCCGCGGCCGCATTCCAGGTGAGAAGGCCACCTGCCGTCAGACAAATCGCCAGTCGGTATATTTTCGCCATATCAGCCCATCCCCCAAGAAGCAAAGAAGAATCGCCCCCGACCCCAAGAAGCAAAGAAGAATCGCCCCCGATCGCAGTTAACCGTATTTTGAGGCATTCGCGACCGAATGTGAAGTCGCCGAACGTATTTTATCGACCTCGACAATCCAAGTATCGCGAAATCTCCCGGCACGCACGGAGCGATCATGTAACGCGTTTGTAACCGCCCCTGCCCCGCCCCTGCCCCTGCTCCTGCAGCTGATTATGGAACGAGGACACAAGATCGAGCGCAGGCATGCGCCGGCCTGGCAAGGCGCGAATCGCTAGGACACGCAATGATGCACGTCGCCGAGACGTTCGCTCCCAGTAGAACGGAACTTGTTCCGTTTACGTGCGGCAAGCCGTGGAGGCTCAAACGGAACAAGTACAAAACTGGTTCCATTTATTTGCGGCAAACCGTGGAGGCCCCAACGGAACAAGTTCCGTTCTACCACCTGGATCTAAACCGATTCGGGTACTACATAGGGTGCCCGGTATTCACGAGTCAGCATTTTGTTCGCCTCGTCGTCGCCAACGAACTTCTCGGCGGCGGGGTCGAATTGCAGCTGGCGGCCGGTGCGGTAGGCGATATTACCCAAATGGGCCAGTGCCGAGCTGTAATGCGCCGATTCAACCGGTCCGTTTTGGTCTTCTGTTTTTCGCGAGCGAACGGCTTCAATGAAATTGGCGACGTGATATCCCATCGCGTCGCTATCGTCGCGACGGGACGGTCCCTCCTTGCCTTTGTCGTCGTAAATGCGATAGCTGCTGTAACCATCGACGACGAGGATACCTTCGCTTCCGTAGAAAATATTTCCGACACCCACACCCTGTTCAGAATTCGTGTGCCAATGCCGGACCTCGAATTGAATCAGCTTGTTTTGGTCTGGATATTTGTAGCACGACGTCAGGACTTCCGGCGTTTCCTTATCATCGTCCCAGAGAAATTTTCCGCCCATGGCAACGACTTCCTTCGGCAATTGGACATCGAGTCCCCATTGGCACATGTCCGTTTCATGGATGCCCTGGTTGCCGACGTCACCGTTGCCGAAGTCCCAGTGCCAATGCCAGTTGTAATGCACATAACGACGTGAGAACTCACGTTCTTGAGCGGGTCCCTGCCATAGATCCCAGTTTAGATAATCCGGCGCCTGTTCAGGTTGCGTCTTATCGATGGATGCGCGTCGGCGAAAGACCAGGCCGCGGGCCATATAGACTTCACCGATCGTACCGTTCCGCAAATGTTCGACGCCTTCTCGAATCGCCGGCGAACTGCGCAATTGAACTCCGTGTTGCACAATGCGGTTGTACTTCTTTGCCGCTTCGACCATTTTGCGGCCTTCAAAGATGTTGTGGGATCCGGGCTTTTCGACGTAAACATCCTTGCCGGCCTGGCAGGCCCAGATCGTGGCCAGGGAGTGCCAGTGATTGGGAGTCGCAATCGTACAAATGTCGATATCCTTGCGGTCGAACACTTTGCGCATATCCGACTCGATCTCGACCTTGCGGCCGTTCGATTTCTCGAATTCCGCCGCGCGCGCCTGCGCGACACGCTGGTCCGGGTCGCAAAACACCGCCAGTTCAACGCCAGGCAGCTTACTGAACTCTGCGATATGAGACGCCCCCGTCCGTTTACGCCAATCACGGCAATTCGAAGTGTGCTGTTGGCATCTCCCCGAGCTTGCTTGCCGATCAGCGTGGTGGCTGCGAGTGCCGTTCCGGCAGTGGTGATAAATTTACGGCGCGAGAAATCTGACATGGATGGCGCTCCCACGGTTGGCGTATAGGCGGGTTGAAGGTTCAGTCGCCGGGCTCGGCGAATACGGTTGGTAGGCGCCGGAATTATAGCCGGAATTTCGATTCGATGCACGATCCTGTTTTTGTTTGCGCAGAAAATCTGGCGGTTTGGGCTCGGTTCGTATTTTGGTGCAAACGCTTTGCACACGTCGTTTAACGCCCAGCCACAGGCGCCGGCATTCCAGGCGTGCCGGCGCCTGTCGCCACGGCGACCAGGACGGCTACTGGGCGTTAAACGAAATTCTTTGGATTATCCCGTGTGTCCAGACGGCTGGGCGCCCTGCGCGTGGACGTTTGATTCTAGATGCTGATGCTCGCTTCCAATTCGTCACGCTTGGGGCGGATGTATTCCTGCGTTCCCTCGCGGATTACCTCATCGCCCGGCACCAGATCGAACGGCAGATATTCGGCAACCTTTTCGTGGTCGCCGATGCCTTTGATGCATTCGTACATCGGGCTGAAGTCCGTGTTCACCGCCTGGTCGAACAGGCTCTCGAAACTATCAATAACAAAATAGACCGGCTGAAAATCGTTGATATAAACCCGGGTCCGCATACAGCGGTCCAGGTCGAACTTTACATGGTGTGCGGACGGATCGTCGAGACAGTATTGGGCCTCACCGTAGGAAGAGGCGAGCCCGGCGCCGTAAAGCTTCAGACCGTCCTCCTTCTTGATCAATCCAAATTCGATCGTCCACCAGTTCAACCGCGCCAAGTTCTTGGTTGTCTTGTACTTCAGCGCCCGTGCACCACCTTTGCCGTATTCGTGCATGTAATCGGCGTAGGAGGAATTGGTCAGAAGAGGGATATGGCCAAAGAGGTCATGGAAAATATCGGGCTCTTCCAGGTAATCCAACTGGTCTTTGCGGCGAATAAAGTTGCCGGACGGAAACTTGCGATCCGTCAGCATATCGAAGAACGCCTTCGACTTTATCAATCCGCGCGTCGCGACAATTTCCCATCCCGTGATTGCTCGCAGCCGCTCGTTGATCGCATGGAAGTTCGGGATTTGATCTGAAGTAAACCCCAGCGTTTTGATCGCTTCAAGATATTCTGGACAAATGCGTGGAGCCAGCACGCCCATCTGACGTTCGTACAGAAGCTGCCACGTCTCGTGCTCGTCATCGGTGTAGTCGTTCCACCCCTGATCGATTATCTGATCGGCGTAGCTGGTTGCAGTGGCTCGGTCTACGATCATCTTTGACTTCCTCTGATATTGATAATATCAGTTCTCCGGCAGCTGTTTTCAAGGGTGCGGCAGCCAGCGTTTCTTGCAACCAACGTAGTCACCAAGACATACGCAATGCCACCCGACCGATGTGGCGCGTGGTGCAATGCTTGGATTCACCACGGAGGCACCGACGACACGGAGACGACGAACGCGGCAGTCTTTAAAGCATTCGTCGAATTGTTGCCTATTTCATACTACTGTCATTGAATAAGTAGAACGTCCCCTTCTGTTCTTTGAGAAGTTCTCTTAGGTCCGGTTGGTCGTTCAATCGACCAGCTTCAGGTAGGGTCGGAGGTCTTGTAATATTGTTTGACCAATGCCGTCCACTTCGGTAATCGCATCGATCGTTTTGTACGGCCGCTGTTGAATAATCCGATTCGCCAGCACTTCGCCAATGCCCGGCAGTCTCATAAGCTCGTCGCGTGGGGCGGTATTGAGGTTGATTTTGAAATCAGGGTCAAGTGGCTTGCCTTTCGTTGCCAACTCAAGTTCCGCATCCTCTTCACGGTCTTCGCGGCGTTCGGCGGGAAGCGAGTTCCAGTCGGTCGCGGCCCAAATTCCAACACCTCGTTTTGCGGTTTGAAATTCGAGATCCTTGAGCCAATCACGGTGTTCTTCACGAGTGCGTCCATCGGGCGTCTGCCGGCAGACACCGAAAGCGCGGGCAAGTCCAAGCTTGACGAGTGTTTCGCCCAGATCTTCGTCGTTGCTCGTGGTGACAAAAGCATAAAATCGCTTGTGTCGACCGTCTCCTCGCGCGTCGGCAAACGCCGTGAGGACCGTAAAGGGATCCTTCAATTCTTTCTTGACGGCCGCCGCAGCCTCTTTTCCCATTTTCTTGGCGGCCGCGATGGAGCTTTCAGGACTTCCCCCATGGTTAGAAATCCCAAAGTAACGGCGCTGTGCCGCCAGCCGTCTCGCATCGGTGTTGTCGTGGACATGGTACTCAAGGCAATCGACACCGTATAAGCGGATCGTGTATTGCTTACCCTTCTGGTCTCGTACCAAGAAACTGTCACCGTCAGCCCATTCTGTCGCGACGAAAGTACAATTAGGAAGTGTCTGCAATTCCGCGGAGGAAGCGAGACTGGGACTATGGAGGAGAAAAATAAGAACTCCGAAAACGAGATATTGCGAAGAGAACGGTTTCATTGATTTTTCCCCCGGCTTTACGCATCGTGACCAGTGAAGACGTTACGATGCCCGACGTCGATTCTAGCCGTAGCCCGGTTTCCAGGCAACAAATGAAGAGCGTGTTTTGAAATTTGTACAATGGTCTTCCGAGCCCGTCGATCGGGAAGACTACCGCGACAAGCGACGGGCTCGGAGGCCCATCGTACATTCATCTCGGATGCCGTCTCACGTTTTAAAACACATTCTAAGACGCTGAGGGCGGTGTCGTCCGAGGAACGTACGGTCTCGATCGCGCAAGCCTTGTATGACGAGTTGAAAGACCAAGGTGCGCCTCCGGACAACCTGTCATGAGCCAAGGGCGTTTAATGGAATACTTGTAGTTGCTCGACAGGCAGTCCCATCTCGACACTGTCGAAGCCAGCAGCGGTCGCATGCTGCGTCAATTTCTCGATTTCGTGTGTGGAATATTGAGTTGCATGATTCAGGTTTCCCGCTCGTCAATTCCATCACGCGAAGGCGTGTCGGGCCAAAAGCAGCAGTAACGGCGCTGCCACAGTCAGCGAGTGAAGGGCTCAACGGACACTGCCGAATCAAAAAGGATACGTAGATTGTATCCGGCGCTACATGCCCAGACACCATCCAGATCTCCTTTGAGTTTGTGAGTCTTGAGACGGGTATCGAAGGCGTCTGCGGTGAGCAGTTCCAAAGCCGCCTCGATGTCTTCCGCTGCCTGCGGGTGTTTCTTTACATAACGCCGGGCGGCACGAACAAAGGCCGTGGTCCGGATCAGCTCACGATTCATGACGGATTTCGTCCATGATATCCGCGCCCGCGCCGGGCGGGACTGTCCGGACTTGTGCTCCGCGCGTGCATCAGTCACTTCGCGCATCAGTCGCCTGCGGTTGCGTTCGGCGATCCGACGTCGCAGGATTCCGATCAGCGATTCCTGCTCATCGAGCGACAAGTTATCGGCAGCGTCAACAATTTCCGAGAAAGTCGTCATCGATCAATCCTGTGGTGATGTCGCCTGGCCCAGGAAGTGCCGCACGCCACATGCGCGAGCGGGTCAACTTTATCCTCGACGTCGGCCGGTGGCCAACAGACCCAGCAGGCCGACGACCGCCAGGACCAACGTGGTCGGCCCGGGCACAGTTGTGTCTGCGGTTCCCGGTAGCTGGACCCGTTCCCGTTCTGATCGGGAACAGACAAAGTAGCTGCATGGCCCTCGGCGCACGAAGATGTCGGTAGTATTGAAATACCGGTGCCCCGCCACCCGAAGATGCGCCGTGGCGTAGGCGAATTTGCAACTAACGCCGTGCCGCAGATTTTGACGCAATCATCTTTTCGGCCGCCACGCGTTCGTCCCGGTGTGCGGGGAGTTGTGCCCTAAAACCGTGAGCTAACGCTCTGTGGCTGATAGACAAACTGTGAGCCAACGCTCGGCGGCTGATCGAAGAAACGGTGAGCTAAAGCTCGCCAGTTGAACGAATAAACCGGTGGCTAACTTAGGTCACGCACCGGCTTCTTGTCGGTTGCCGGCAGGCTTGCGTCTTATTCCGAACGCACGATCAATCAATTTTTCCGCCGGCCGCTTTGAAGCGTTCGCGTGTCTCTGTCTCAAGTTTCTCGGCTTGATCCAAGGCCTTGCGAGTCTGGTCGATCTTGGTCTTCGCCGCCGTCGCTGCGGCGGATTGCTTGTTGGCGTCTTCCGCAACCTTGTTGACGGTTTCAAGTTGTTTTTCCAGTTCGCCCAACTGCTTTTTGACCTCGTCATACGTCCTTTTCAGCTCGTCGGATCTCGTCTTCGCAGACTCGGCCACCTTCGTGAACTCATCGGCCTTCTCCGACAGCGGTCCGCCGGCCTCGAGGGCCGCGGCGAGTTGACTTGCGGCATCTGCCAGCGCGGCGGTGGCTCGTTCCCAGGATTGCTGAGCAATCTTGCGTTCTTTACCGGGATCCGGCACGACCTCCAGGCCGGAGATCGTGCTCTTCAGGTCCTCGACGCCGCTTTCCGTGACTTTCGTCTGCCAGATATACAGCCGCTTGAGGTTGGCTAAACCCTTGAGGTGTTTCAGGCCTTCGTCCGTAACTTCGGTGCCGTAGACGTTCAGGTATTCCAATTGCTTCAACCCGGCCAGATCCTTGATTCCGGCGTCGGTGACTGCTGTCGTTTCCAGGTGCAGTTTTTGAAGTGTCCCGATGTTACCGACGTATTTCATGCCAGCGTCCGTGACCTTGGTACCCTTCAAATTCAGCGAGATGACCTTCTGCAAGTGGTGAAGATATTGAAGGTGTTCGTCGGTCAGTTCTTCGCCACCCAAATGAAAACCGACTTCCAGCGAATCATCATTCTGGGCAACCTGGCGAACGGAACCGCCTAGCTGTTCGATCTGAGCAATGGCTTCTTCTGCGCTGGTGACCGGTTTGTAAGCGACAACGACGGTTGCCGTATTCGCAGCGTCGTTGGCTTTATCTTTATCTTTTTCGTCTTGATCTGCGAACACTGTGCTCGACAAACCGAAGGACAAAACGACCGCGAACAGCACGGCAAACGTACGGGACTTCATCTTCTTTTCTCCTCTTGCGGAACGAATTGGATTGCGAATGGGAATGGGGCCACCGGCACGGGTTGGTATCTGGTAGATGGAATCGCGGGTTGAATCTCGCATGAGCGGCTAATTGCGTGCGGCTAATTGCGTGCGGCTAATTGCGTGCGGCTAATTGCGGCCTGACACCGGCCAGGCCGGCACTACGAGGCTGGCGGCGAGACTGGCGGGCAGTCTGGCAGTGAGACTGGCGGTGATTAGCTCCTATTATGCCCTACCGTAGGGCCCGTTGTCAGCAGGCGGACGGAAGTCGACAATAATTCCTTGACCCTGGTGATTCTCAGTCCACAAATTATGGGAAATCTTCGTAACCGAGCCACTCGTAACGTCTTTGTCCAGACCGTCCTGCTGTGCGTCATGATCGTGGGGCTGGCACCCTACGGATCGTGGGGTAATCCGTCGCCGGGCGGCGAGCAACCGCGACGCCGGCCGAATATCCTTTTGGCAATTTCGGATGATCAATCGGGAATGCATGCCGGGGCACACGGCGATCAGGCCGTCCGCACGCCCGCCTTTGATCGGGTAGCGAAGGAAGGTGTTCGATTCGATTTCGCGTATTGCGCCGCTCCGTCTTGTGCCCCGTCTCGCAGTGCGATTTTGACTGGACAGGAGATCTGGCGGTTAGAAGAAGGTGGCGTGTTGATCGGCTTTCTGCCGAACAAGTTTCCCGTGTTTCCAATGTTGCTGGAGCAGAGCGGTTACCAGATTGGGTCGACGGGAAAAACGTGGGGACCGGGTGAACTGAAGGCAGGCGGTTGGAAGAGCTCGCCCACGGGCAAGGCCTACAACCGACATCAAATTGATCCGCACCGGCATGGTCTAAGCGTCACGGATTACGCGGCGAACTTTGCGGACTTTTTTCAGCAGCGCGACAAACAGCGACCTTTCTTTTTCTGGTATGGCAGTACGGAACCTCATCAGCCCTATCAGCGCGACGCGGGTCGGCAGGCCGGCAGAAGACTGCAGGATGCGCGGCTGCCACTTTGCTTGCCCGATGCACCAGAGACGCGCGGTGAAATTCTGGACTATTACATGGAGATCGAACATTTCGACCAGCAGCTGGCGAGGATGATCCGACTGCTGGACGAACAGGGAGAACTGGAGAACACTTTAATCATTGTCACCAGCGACCACGGCAATCCGCTGCCACGTGCGAAGGCGAATTTGTATGACGTTGGCGTCCGCGTGCCCATGGCGATGCGCTGGTCGGCTGGTATTCCGGGCGGTCGCGTGGTTCGCGATTTCATTAGCCTGACGGACATCGCGCCCACACTACTAGAGATCGCAGGGGCGAACGTCCCGCAGCAGGTGACGGGCCGCAGTCTTCGATCGCTATTGGAATCTGACAAGCAGGGTCGTGTCGAAACGGACCGAGATTCGATCGTCACCGCGTTCGAACGTCACACGATTTGTCGCCGCGGCGGCGTCGGTTATCCGATGCGTTCGATCCGCACCTACAACTACAGCTACATTCGAAATTACGAACCCGATCGTTGGCCCGCTGGCGACCCCGATTTCTGGTCGCATGCGCAAGGCTTCTTTGGCGACGTCGATCGGGGCGTGTCGAAGACATACATGGTCCAGAACCAGGCCAAACCTGGCGTGAGTCGCTTGTTCCAGCTCGCCTTCGGACGCCGCCCGGCCGAGGAACTGTACGACCTGAAAAAAGATCCACACGAATTAAATAATCTGGCGTCCGATCCCAGTCTTGGGGAAATCAAACAGGAACTTACAAAGGAAATGCAGGACTATTTGAAGCGGACGGGCGATCCCCGTATGGAAGGCAAGCATCCGTGGGATAGCTATCCGTATTTCCATCCGATCTCCAAGGATGAAAGGTGGAAGAACCTTGGCATTGAACCGGGGGAAAAGGGACCTAAGGGACAGTAGAGTTACGAGCGCCGTGCTTGTCGTTGCTGTTTGGCGCGGAGTAGCTCTTCCAGGCTGGCGCGGGCGACGTTTGTTAGTTTGATTTCCATTTCTTTCGACGTACCGGAGGCTTGGCTGCCTTCGGCAATGTTTTGCTTGCCGGATCGCGCGGCCTGGACCATCTGATCGTGGGTGCGGTCCCTGCGGGAGATAAAACGGTTGCAAAAGTGAACCGTCGCATCGAAAAGGATTTCTGCTTTCTGGTACGAAAGCAGTTTCCGATAACCGCCGTGTTTCGGGATGAAACCGTCAGGTGGAAGGGACGAAAACGACGGAGAGGACGAAAGGGACGATTCCGGAGATTGCAGCTGGTCAATCGGCCGCGCAGTCCCTTTGGTCCCTTCTGTCCCTTTCGTCTCTTCCCTTTTCTTTTTCTTAGCCATATCGCCCTGCCTGAATCCGCCCTGCCTGAATCCGCCCTGCCTGAATCCGTTGTGGCACCCGAAAACCCAGCCTATAATAGCAAGTTTACCGGGAATCTCGCCAACCGCCCGTGGGAAATCCAGCCGATGCGGTCCACGATCCGACTAGTTTTATCAGCCGCGACCCTACTTTATTGTTCCGTCGCGGCGGCTGAACGGAAGCGCGACGATGCGGTTCATTTTCATCGCGATGTCCGGCCAATCCTTGCGCAGAATTGCTTTCAGTGCCACGGACCCGCTGAAGCCAATCGTGAAGCGGATTTGAGGCTGGACCTCGAAGATGGAATCCGCCAGGCCTTCGAGGGAGGAAGCCTGGAGGACAGTGAGGGGTGGCGGCGGATTACGGCGGAAGATGAAGACGAACGGATGCCGCCCGTTGATTCGCACCTGCAATTGGAAAAGGATCAGATTTCCGTCATTGAAAAATGGATTATCCAAGGCGCCGAGTGGCAGGGTCACTGGTCCTTTATCACGCCGATCAAGCCGCCGGTTCCTGGCTTGGCGTCGACACCAAGTGCGAGCGATCCGGGCGCGACCAGTCCGGCCGTGAACAATGTGATCTTGAACAATACGATCGTGAACAATGACGATCCGTGAACAATGCGACCGTGAACAATGTGATCTTGAACAATGCGACCGTGAACAATGCAATCGATGCGTTTATTGACGCTCGGCTGGAAACCGAAAAACTGGTGCCCAATCCCGAGGCAGATCGCGAGCGACTACTGAGGCGTGTGACGTTTGATTTGACCGGCGCGCCGCCGACCATCGAACAGATGGATGCCTTTCTGGCGGATCGCAGCGAGAACGCTTACGAAAAAGTCGTCGACCGCCTCCTGGCGTCTCCTCGTTTCGGGGAACGAATGGCGCTGGCCTGGATGGACCTGGCCCGCTATGGCGACACCAGCGTGTTTCACGCGGATGGCCCACGAGATATGTGGCTGTGGCGCGAATGGGTGATTCGTGCCTACAACGCAAACAAGTCGTTTGATCAATTCACGATCGAACAATTGGCAGGCGATCTGTTGCCGGAACCGACGATTGAGCAGCGGGTTGCCACCGGGTTCAACCGCAACAACGCGACCACGGACGAAGGCGGCGCGATAGAGGAAGAATTTCGGGTTGAATACGCCGTCGATCGCGTCAAAACGACGTCGATGGTCTGGTTGGGCCTTACTTTGGAATGCAGCCAGTGTCACGAGCACAAGTACGATCCGATTTCCCAGGAGGAATACTACCAGTTCTTTGCGTATTTCAATCAGTCCGCAGACGGTGGTCTGCAGACGCGAGGCGGCAACGCCGCACCGCTTGTTGCTGTGCCCAGCCAGCAGGCCAGCCGGCAGCTGGCGGCATTGGAAAAGAAAATCTCCGGCGTACAACAGCGATTCGAGCGCGCCACGGAATTCCAGCAGCGCGATCAACGCCGGTGGGAACAGGAGCTGAAATCCGACAAGAAAGCCTTCGTGCTGACCAGCGGCCCGTGGCATGCTCTGGGGCCGATACGGGCAAAGAATCGTAGTGAGGCGTTTGAACTGGACTTCGGCGTCGAACGGATCCCGGATCTGGACAAGCCGGTGGGGCAGTACCGGTGGAAAGAGCGATCGGACTTGAAGGATGGAGGGGTTCACAACCTGGCGGATGGAAAAAACGACGTCCACTACTTTGCGCGAAAACTTACCGCAACACAGGCAGGCGTCGTCCGCTTGTCGTTGGGAAGCGACGATGCGATCAAACTGTGGGTCAACGGCAAGAAGGTATTGGCGAATGACGTGGGACGAGCGGCGGCGGCGGACCAGGATCAGTTGAATGTTGACGTTGAGGAAGGTGAAAACACGATTCTCGCGAAAGTCATCAACTACGGCGGCCGAGGTGGTTTTTACTTCAACATCGGCCAGGGAATAGTTCCGGGCGATATCCTCACGCTGATTAACAAGGAAGATTCGCAACGCGACGAAACAGAACAAAAAAAACTGCAAGACTATTTTGTCAAAAATTCGTGGCGACGCGGTCGCTTGTTAACGGGCGAGCTTCAAGAGTTGCAGGCGCAAAAAAAGAAGATCAAAGATACTCAGCAGACCGTCATGGTGATGCAGGACGTTGCCAAGCCGCGAGATACCTATTTGCTGATGCGTGGTGACTACGCGTCGCCGCAAAAAGACAAGCCGCTTCGCCCCGGTGTGCCGGCCGTTTTGCCACCGATCGATTCGGATGCGCCGCCCAACCGGTTGGGGCTTGCGGAATGGCTGGTTCGCTCGGACAACCCGCTAACGCCACGTGTCGCGATGAATCGCTATTGGCACATGTTCTTCGGCATCGGACTGGTAAAAACGCTGGAGGATTTCGGATCTCAAGGCGACTGGCCCACGCATCCGGAACTCTTGGACTGGCTTGCCGCTGATTTCGTCGAAAGCGGTTGGAACATCAAACGCGCCATCAAACAAATGATGATGTCGGCGACCTACCGCCGGTCGTCCCGCGCTTCTCCTGCCTTGCTGCAACGCGATCCAGAAAATCGTCTGCTGGCCCGCGGCCCGCGTTTTCGTCTGCAGGGCGAATTTATTCGCGATAACGCGCTGGCTGCCAGTGGATTGTTGGTCGGCACGATCGGCGGTCCCAGTGTCAAACCGTACCAGCCGCCTGGCCTGTGGAACGAGGTATCGATCGATACGGGCTTGCGATTTACGCAGGATCACGGCGACAAAGTGTATCGCCGCAGCATGTACATCTATTGGAAACGTTCCGCGCCAGCCCCCAGCATGACAATCTTTGGTACCCCGTCTCGTGAAACGTGTACGGTCCGCCGCGCGAACGAACACGCCGTTGCAGGCCTTGGTGACCTTGAACGACCAGCAGTTCGTCGAGGCGGCGCGGTCGTTAGCTCAACGCGTGATGCAACACGACGATTGGTCGCTGGAGCGGAAAATCACGACGGCATACCGACTGGTAACGGGCGTCCGCCCGAACGAAAAGATCCGCACGACGCTGCTCGACACTTATCAACAAGAGCTCGCCGTTTTTCAGCAGCAGCCCGAACGCGACCAGCAATTGCTGGCGATCGGTGAATCAAAACGCGACGAACGGCTCGATCTCGTACAACACGCGGCCCTGACGATTGTTGCCAGTGTGATACTGAATCTCGATCAAGCCCTTACACGAGGTTAGCACTTTGGATCCGCTCTCCGAATACCAGGCCCGGCTTACTCGCCGCCAGATCTTGTCGGGCGGAGGCAAATTGATGGGCACGGCGGCTTTGGCGTCGCTGATCGGTCGCGATGCGCAGGCCGCGCGTACCGATCTTGGCTCGATGAATGGCATGACGCATTTCGCGCCGCGCGCGAAGCGCGTGATCTATCTTTTCATGGCCGGCGGGCCGTCCCACATCGATATGTTCGACTACCATCCGCGGATCCGCGAGCTGCACGGGATTGAACTTCCCGCTTCTATCCGCATGGGACAACGCATCACGACCATGACGTCGGGGCAAACATCTTTTCCGGTCGTGGCCCCGATGTTCCGTTTTGATCGCTACGGGCAGCACGGAACGTGGGTTAGTGAATTGTCACCGCACGTTGCTGGAATCGTCGATGACATCTGCATCGTCAAGTCGCTGCATACCGAGGCGATTAATCATGATCCGGCGATCACGTTTATCAACACGGGCGCACAACAGCCCGGCAAGCCATCGATGGGCGCGTGGCTTAGCTATGGATTGGGCAGCCCCAACCAGAATCTGCCAGCCTATATCGTGATGATCTCCAGGGGACCCGGCCAGAAGCAGGCGCTCTACGAGCGCCTGTGGGGCGCCGGCTTTTTACCGGCACGCCATCAAGGAGTAAAACTTCGCAGTGGAACTGATCCGGTCCTCTATCTGAAGAACCCGGACGGGATCGATCGAGCGATGCGACGGCGAATGCTTGATCGCATCGCCAGCATTAATCAGGATGACTATGCACAGTTTGGTGATCCCGAAACACAGGCCCGCATTGCGCAATACGAAATGGCATTTCGTATGCAGGCTTCGGTTCCAGACTTGGTGGATCTGACGGGCGAGTCGACCAGTACGCTCGATCTGTACGGTCCGGATGTCGCGAAGCCCGGCACGTTCGCTCGGAATTGTATCGTTGCCAGGCGTCTTGCTGAACGCGGTGTGCCGTTCGTCCAATTGTTCCATCGCGGCTGGGATCAGCATGGTAGTTTGCCAAGTAACATTCGCGGTCAGTGCCAAGGTGTGGATCAACCGGCGGCTGCACTCATCAAGGATCTGAAGCAGCGCGGCATGTTGGACGAAACGCTGGTCATCTGGGGCGGCGAATTTGGTCGTACTGCCTACTCGCAAGGCAAGTTGACGAAGGACAACCACGGACGCGACCACCACGGGCGATGTTTCACGATGTGGATGGCGGGTGGCGGAATTAAGTCGGGAATCGAATACGGCAAGACCGACGATTTCAGCTACAACATCCTCGAAAATCCGGTGCATATCCGAGATATGAATGCGACGATCCTGCACTGCCTGGGGATCGATCACAATCGTCTAACCTTCAAATATCAGGGCCTCCAGCAGCGATTGACCGGCGTCGAACCGTCCCATGTTGTCCGGGACATTCTGGCGTAAACGGTCAGGAAAGCGTTCGAGAGGGCGGAAAAAACGATGTTTCGCCAAATCCGCTTAATTTTCACGGCTCCGGCCATTTTGCATGCAATAAATTGCCTAAACCGGTCCGAACAAATAGATGTCCAGAAGGCACGGCCGGTTCGAATTGACGGCAAAACAGTCTCCTGGAGACAAGTCGGGCGCTGCCCTGGAGGCGATCGGGCATTTGAAGCCGGCGACGGAATTGCTTATAAACAGAGATGCTAATAAAAAGCGAATAGTGGCCATTTCTGCCCCCAATCTGGACCTCCGCCGGATCGAAGAACGCGATATCAACCCACCCACCTAATCTTCCATTTCGTAGGGATCAAATTCATGGCTGAATCTTCCAAACGGTCGAGCCGACCCGCACCAACAGCCCGGCAAACGGCGACAGACACGTCTCGTCAGTCGAAAGCCCGCAACGCTTCCGATGCGGAAGGCGAAGACGATGAGGAGGATGACGAGGAAGAGGAAACGACATGGAGTGAAATGATCAAGCAGAGCCCCAGTTGGCTCGCCAGCATGATCTTTCACATGATCCTCCTTCTGGTTCTGGCGTTGTGGACGTACAAGAACCTAGAAGACAACAATCAGGAGTTGACCATTGGCGATCCGGATATCGTCGAAGAAGAGCTCCTTGACGAAGCCGAGGAGGAAGTGAACCCAGAAGAGGAAGAAGTCGAGTCGGACACCCAAGAAGAAGTCGAAGAAATAACGTCTCCGATCGATACCGAAGTCGAAGCGGAAACGCCACAAATACAAACGAATGAAAATGACCTGACCCTGGCCGCTGCACAGGTCGAAATCTCGGACTTCGGCGCCGAATCCGTTATGTCAGGCGACGTGCTGGGTAACGTCAGCGGCCTTTCGGCCAGTGGTCTTGGCAGTCGTTCGTCGGCCGGTCGCGCTGGTGCCGTTCGCAAGGGTGGCGGTAGTAAGGGAAGTGAGTCTGCCGTCGAAGCCGCTTTGAAGTGGCTGGCAGAACACCAGAATCGAGACGGAAGCTGGAGCTTTAACCATACGGAAGGCGACAACTGCAGCGGGTTCCCGAATCCGGGAACCAAGTCGAGCAGGATGGGAGCCACGGGACTTGCCTTGCTGCCGTTCCTGGGTGCCGGCTATACGCACCAGGAAGGCAAATACGAATACGTCGTCAAGAAGGGCCTTAAGTATCTTGTTGGCAACATGATCGTCGCGAACAATATGGGCCGCTTGTATGAAAAGAACGGTGAAAGCCACTCACACATGTACTGTCATGGCATTGCGGCCTGTGCCTTGGCGGAAGCCTATGGGATGACGAACGACAGTAAGCTGAAGGCACCGGCCCAATTGAGCCTCAACTATATCGTCGCCGCTCAGCATCCGGAGAACGGCGGTTGGTTATACGAGCCGCGTCAGGGCGGTGACACTTCGGTCGTCGGCTGGCAGGTGATGGCACTGAAGAGCGGCGTGCTTTCCTACTTGCAGGTGCCAGGCAACGTCAAAGCACTGGCCAACCGCTGGCTCGATTCCGTCCAATGGGGCGAAGCGGAAAGCGGTGGAGCCATGATCAAGCCGCACTACGGATATCGCGCGCCCTCGGATCGCGAAGCGGCCTCCGCATGTACGGCGATTGGCCTGCTGTGCCGCAACTACCTGGGTGCCTCGAAAGATGATGGTGGCCTGCGGGCGGGTGTTCGCACGCTTTCCAACAAGGGTCCCGAAGGGTCGGATATGTACTACAACTACTATAGCTCCATGGTGATGTATCAGAATGATGGACCCAAGGGCGATATGTGGACGAAGTGGAATGGAGTCATGCGTGATCAACTGGTCAATTCCCAGGTGCAGGATGGCAAGGAGAAGGGCAGCTGGTTTTTCGCGGGTGGTCACGGTAGCGACGGCGGTCGTCTTTACAACACATGCCTCTGCGCCATGACCCTTGAAGTTTACTATCGTTATTTGCCGATCTACAATCAGAAGAATGTCGAGCAGGACGACTTCCCGATTGACTAGACAATAGTTCGCATCAGCAAAATCAAAGCCCGGCAGGGTTAACAACTGCCGGGCTTTTTTCGTTTCAGTTTGGGACCTCTAAGAACAGCGAGACCGTTCCACAAAGTCGCTCGGTTCCAGCTGGATCGTGATGTGATCGATTCCAAACTGCTGATGCAATCGATCACGTAAGGCGGCGAGCGCATCCTGGTGTTTCGCGCCGTCTTCAATCACGACGTGGGCCGATAGCGAGTCGAAACCACTGGTGATCGTCCAGATGTGCAAGTCATGGACGCTGGTCACCTGCGGTACGTCCAGAATGGCCTCCCGCACCGCGTCGACGTCGATGCCGCGCGGGGCACTTTCCATCAAGACCGAAACGGCTTCCGACAGGAGATGCCACGCGGAATAGATGACCAGACTCCCGATCAGCATGGAGACGATCGGATCGGCCAGGTACCAGCCAAACAGAGAGATTAACAGTCCGGCAACGATCGCACCGACACTGCCCACGGCATCCATCAAAACATGTAACCAAGCGCCACGTAGGTTTAGATTGTCGTGGCGGCCTGATTGGAGGATCCATAAACTAACCAGATTGACCAGCAGACCGCCCGCGGCAATGGCCATCATCCACGGTCCTTGAACTTCTTCTGGATGGCTGAATCGCTTGAAGGCCTCCAGGAAGATCAAAATGGAGATCGCAACCAACATCGCACCATTGACGACGGCCGCGAGAATTTCGATTCGGTGATAACCGTACGTATGGTGAGGCGGTGCTTTACGGCCGGCGAACCAAATGGCAAAAAAGCTCAGGCTTAGCGCCGCGACGTCGGAAAACATATGTCCGGCATCGGCAAGCAGTGCCAGCGAATTCGTCCAGATCCCGCCGATGATTTCCGCCAGCATGTAAACCGCTGCCAGCAGCAACGCGATTGCAAGTCGCCGTCGATTCTTGGACGAGCGATCCTGATGATGCTCGTGATGATGATCCTGATGCACATGCATGACGTGTACCTGCCTGCGGCTTCATCGCTGCGACCAAGATACCTGTTTTTGGCCACTGCGTCAGGTCGAAACCTCCCCGGCGCGGAACGGCTTTTTACTTTCGCTAACGTCGAAACGTCGAACGCCGCCGCTAAACCTCGGTTGCCGCGCCGTGACGTTTTCGCTACTGTTACCCGGTTTTTACGGCCACTACCACGTTGGGTACGTCGTCGTCGGGTGACGCTCGTCCCTGAACCGCGTGTGCCAAGTCAACGTTATAGAAAACGCATGAACGTTATTCTCGCAACATTTGAAGAGCCACGCGGACAGGGTCACCAGTCAACTCGTCTGCCCATGGCCAGACCGTTCAACGAGGCAACGCTGCCCGTTGCCATACCGCTATCGCCCGCGTCTGCAAAGTTGGTCGAGAAGGAAACAGCCGATCCGCCGGTCGATTGGGGTGCTTATCGTCCACCGGTGCCGGTAGGCGCAAGTTGGGAATTATATTTGGCGGCAGCCGTCGCGAAGTCCGGCAACCTGCCTCCAGCGACCTCGTGCGACCGGTGGCCATCGAACCGTCCAGCGCGCCTCGTCGGTCGAATGTCGTCCCCCGTCACAGTAACATGCGCACCGCCGAGAGTGTCCGAAATATACGGACTGATATTTGCGGAGCCATTCCGATTCGACCCTCCATCGTGCCGACGGCCGCACCACCAGTGCAACCAGCGGCAACCCCACTGGCCATGGCTCCTGTCGAACTGCCGCCGCCGGCAGTCGAAGTGACGCGCACCGGTCGTGACGTCGATCGAACGGTCGACATGGGCCGGTTCAATTCGGAAGGCCAATTTAACTTGGAAGGCACGAGCCCAGTCGTCGATGCACCGTCGATCGGTCCGCGCACGGCGGAACGCCTGGAGGCCGTTGGAATCCATACCGTCCAAGATCTTTTGGTCGCCGATCCGCAGTTGACCGCAGAAATACTTGCCTACCGTCAGATCAACGCCAAAACAATCGTTAGCTGGCAACAGCAGGCGAAGCTGGTTTGTCAAATTCCCAATCTGCGTGGCCACGATGCGCAGGTATTGGTTGCTTGTGGATTCTACGACATTGCGGACCTGGCCGGACAAGACCCCCGCGACGTGTTTCGTGTCGTCGGCCCGTTTGTCGCAACGAAGAAGGGCCAGAGGCTGTTGCGATCTGCGCAAGCCCGATCTGGACGAAGTCACCAACTGGGTGAAGTGGTCGGCAAGCCAGAACACGCCCGCCGCGGCCTAACCACACTTTCTGCGCGTCCGTCCTATCGATAATTTGTGGGCGATCCGGGCAGATACCACGGCGCCCCATACGAGTTGGTTCGGCTGCGCCAGACGCTGTGATCGCCGATAGGAATCCTACGTATCCCGAACGCAAAACAGCTGGAATAGGATTCGTTAAAGATGCTGCGCCGCACAAACAGGGAATCGCCTGCACAGTGCCGATAGTCGGTTTCCAATGACCGCAGCGCCGGATACGGATGGGACCTGGACAGCGAAGCCAATAGTTCGGGAGCCATGCGAAATCGATCTGGCTCGAAATGCAGTCCTGTCCGCCGAGGGTCTGGTCCCGCGCCGCGAACAGCCGCCGCCGTCAGTCCGGGTTGCAAAAGGTGCGAATCCAGCCGAATCGGTTCAACCGCCGGTTGCCGATCGAACAAGGGTGCGACGCTGTCGGTTGATACCCGCTGAATCACGTCGCTTGCCGCCGGTTCTGCGAAAGCAAACATGAACGGTTGCGCGCTATCACGACCCTGGCGAATCTGCAGTTGCAGCTGGCGAACAAACCGCCGCTGTTCCAGCGTGAGAATTTCAAGACGCTCGCGCGTGGCCTGTCGCCGCGCTTCATCGTATTGAACATCCAAAATCGCTAATTCAAGCTCACGTGCATTGGCGGGACCTTGGCGAGCGATGTCTTCCAGTCGTTGTTGAATTTCACGGTGCATGGCGAGTCGATGGGATACGAAACTCTGTTCTGCCTCGGCCTCGCATGTCTGCCAATAAAGCGAAATCAGGTGCCGCACGACGGAGCCGTCTTGGAAGACGTCCGCCGGAATCGATTCCAGAAATTCATTCACACGGAGCCCGTCAGGTTGCCGTTCCGCTCGTTTATGGGCGGTCAGGTGCACCGCAGCTGTGGCTGTTGGGCTGTTGACCACTCCGCCCCGCACCAGATGCTGACGCCTGAGTCCCTGTCGTTGCTCTCGGATTTGTTTCACCAATTGTTTCGCGGCGGCATACTGTCGCTGGGCATGTTCCAGTTCAGCAGGGTTCGAAAAGTCATTCGCGCAAGCTACGTAGCGCTTCGAGGCGGATGAACCTGCGCTGCAACAGGATTTCCGCTGCACGAAGCTGGCCCTCGGCGTTCGCCTCTGCGGCGGCGACGCGATTGGTCAGCCTTTGCAACAAGTCATCATCATCCGCCGAGATAAACGGGGTATTACCCTGCTCATGAATCGCGATGAAATGTAGTTGCTCGTTTTTCGTTTCTGAGCGTTGATTCTTCGCAGGGTGTTGCGCTGTTCTGTCGCTCGTATCGTCAGCTTTCGTCGCCAGTTGTTGCTCCAATCGCCTGGCAACGTGAGCAAGCTCGGCTTGATGACGGTCCCTGACAGCGGTCGCAAAATGATGCTCGGCTTCCGCTGCGGCAAGTTCGAACTGCGCCCGATGTAATTCGGCCGAGTTCGGGTTGTTCGCGTGGATTGTGTTCAGGGACCCTTCGCGTTTCCTGTTGCGTTCAAGGTCCGCCCCGGTGGCGTCCAGCATGGCGGTCGAGAATGCGACCAGCCGTCCGTGATCGGCATGCAGTTGTGCCAAATAATTCCGGCTGTATTCTTCGGATACGCTTGCCGGGTGCAGCCAGCCTACGAGTCGTATGGAACCAGGCAGTTGAAGGGCGATCGCCGACTGCGCAATGCCGTTTGTATCGCCGTCCGTAGTGCCGTTTTCCCGTGCGATTTGCTGGCCCAAGAGGTTAAGAAATTCGCTGAGGCGGTTCGCCGATTCGAGTTGTGCCTTCAATTGCTCGCAGCGAACCTCCGCGCGGGCCAGTTCAAGCCAGGTCGCATTGCCACGTTCGTCCAGCTTTCTTAGCCCCTGCAGTTCCCACTGCCGTAAATCCAAACGGGCTTGAAGAAAACTTTCGCGAGCGACATTCACGGCGGCAGCCAGCGAATGTTGTTGCGTTGCGGGAACATCCGCCCAGGTCGCGTGGGCAGTTACGAGAAGCACAAGGAAGCTACAGACCGCGGTGTGGCAGGTCTTTTTAAGTAGGTAAGTCATGGAGTTAGGCTCGGGGCTGATTGAAATACAGTGTCCTTTGAAATACAGTGCCCAGTGAAAAAAGTGCTAAATAGAAGACAGTTCCACGGTAAGCACCCGTGTGGAAAGTGTCAAATTTGCCGCGGCCATTCGAAATCCGCTGGTCAAGCCATTTCGAGCACATGGGCACCGCGCGCAGGCCGGGTGGCAAAGATCGATGCTTCGATACCGGTGCGTTTTCTATATTGGTTGCCAACGGATGTCACGACATCCGTCAGGGCGTCCGTGTGAACGACGCTGACCGTGCATCCGCCAAAACCACCACCGGTCATTTCGCGCCGATGATTCCTCCGTCGCTGCCGATTTGCTGCGCTATTTCCACCAGAAGATCAAGCTCGTCACAGCTCACTTCAAAGTCATCTCGCAATGAGGCATGACTGGCATGCATCAGTTCACCCAAACGACTCCAATCGTTTTCGCGGAACGCGGCCGCGGCATCGTAGGTCCGCTGGTTCTCGGAAATGACGTGCCGAGCGCGCTTTAGCAGGACTGAGTCTAACGAACCAGATGCGTCGTTTAGCTGTTCCTGGGTCGCGTCACGCAGACTTGCAACACCTAGCAAGCGGGCCGCTTTTTCACACTGTTGCCGTCGCACGGAATATTCGCCGCTCGACAGCTCGTGGCTGACGTTGCTGTTGACAATCAGCATGCTGACCGTGGGGTCGTCGAGCGCAACGAGTTCGAACTCCTGGGAACGGCAGTCGAGCAACATGAGGTGATCTTTTTGGCCCAGCACCGAAGTAAACTGATCCATGATGCCGCAAGGGACACCCGCGTAATCATGTTCCGCTTGTTGGCAAAGCAATGCTTTCTGCTTGGGGTCGAGCGAGCGACCGCTAATCGCTTCGACCAGCGTCGCCACGGCGACTTCCAATGCGGCGCTGCTCGATAATCCTCCCCCGACCGGTACGGTCGAATCAATCGCAAGATCCAGTCCGCCGAATTCCTGTCCCGCTGCGTGACAACCGGCTAGTACTCCCAGTACATAATTGCACCAGTTTGCCTCACCATCGCCGGGCGGCGCGTCGTAGGCCATCGTCGCAGTTTGATCGAGCGCCGCGCTGTAAGCCTGTAATTGTGGCAGGTCATCAGCAGACAGATCACCGGCGACAACTGTGTAGCACTCGATTGCCATCGGCAGTACGTAACCATCGTTGTAGTCCGTATGACCGCCTAGCAGGCTGACTCGGCCGGGTGCAGCGGCCAGCCACTTGGGCGGTCGACCGAAATGGTCTTCAAATGCACTGCGTGCGCGTTGCGCCTGATCGGCAAGTGAAATCGGAGGCAAAGCAGATTTCCTCGGCGGCTAGTGCGTAATGCCTGACATTCTAAAACGAACACATTCTAAAACGACCATTGTCCGAGCCACAGTACCGGCACGGAAATTGCCACAGTAATCCGTCATTTTCGCCGTCGTAATTTGTGAGTGTTGGCGTATCCTAAGGGGTCGGGAGTCTTTTTTCCTGGCGGCGATTTCGGTTACGCAGCACCAATAACTATTGTGGCGGCCAGGAAAAAAGACTCCCGACCCCCTCGCGTTAGCCCGAACAGAAAAGTATTTGCAGGTGGAGGATAGTGAGTGTGCCCATCCGATATCAAGTAGAAAGCAAGACCCATAATGACTGCATGGGTCGCAAGCATTGTTGCACTCAAGTCGTCGCATCACGACAATGCATTTCGACCATGGTTGTCATCTTGTTGCTGTCATTCGGCTGGAACAGCGCCACCGCAGCCGACGACCTAAAGGTCCTGGACAACGAAGCCCCACGACTGCTGTATCGCTACTTGTACTACGAAGCCAAGGCGCAGTATGACGCCCGTCGTCACGAGTTGGTGGCGGCGCTGGCGACGAAAGAGGCAACCGCGCGTCGCCGAGAGAGACTACACCAAGACTTTCTCCGCCTGCTTGGGCCTCTGCCTGAAAAAACTCGTCTGAACGCCAGAGTGGTGGGGCACGTCGATCGGGACGACTATCGCATCGAAAAAGTGATCTACGAAAGCCGGCCAAATCACCACGTCACGGCCAACTTGTACCTACCCACCAAAGGCAAGCCGCCCTATCCAGGAGTGCTGTTGGCCTGCGGACATTCCGACAACGGTAAGGCCTACGAGAGTTACCAGGCGGCATCCGTTCTGCACGCCAAACATGGACTGGTGACACTGTGCTTCGATCCCATCTGCCAGGGTGAACGGCATCAATTGCTCGATGCACCTCTCCATGGAACCAGTACGCACACTCTGCTGAACGTGGGAGCCCTTTTGGTCGGTCGCAGTACCGTCTGGTACGAAGCCGTCGACGGCCTGCGCAGCATTGACTATCTGCTCAGCCGCCCTGAAGTTGATCGAAGCAAGCCGATCGGGTTAACGGGCACCAGCGGCGGCGGAACTCAGACGACGTTTCTGATGGCGTTGGATCCGCGCGTCGGTCCGGCGGCACCTTCCTGCTACCTGATGACGCGCCTGCGAAAGTTCATGGACATCGGTCCGGCCGACGGTTGTCAGTGGCTGCCCGGTGAAGGGGCCGCCCACATCGATCATTTCGACTATGTCACGATGCGGGCCGATCGGCCGACCTTGGTCTTGGCCGCGAACCGCGATTTTTTCGATATTGCCGCGACCCGGGCGGGCGCCGATGAGACGCGTCGGGTTTTTGCGGCCTTGGAGATGGACGAGCGGTTCGACATGTTCGAGAGCGACGATCAGCATGGCTTTCACAAGGCCCACCGGGAGGCGTGCGTACGGTGGATGCGGCGCTGGATGCTGGACGATCATGCGCCAATCAGCGAAGACTACCGCTTCTGGCCGCAGGAAGACAAAACGCTGCAGGTCACAAAAACCGGACAAGTGCTGAAGGATAACGACGACGAACTGAGTGTTACGGACTTCAATCTCCGCCGCGCCAACGAACTCGCCGCCGACCGTCGGCAATTCTGGTCCTCTGGCAGTGAGGTCGCTCGCGCTTCATCAGTTCGTCGCTTGTTGGGGATTGATCGACATCGCTTACCGCGCAAAACGGAAGAGGTTGCTGTCGTCGAAGGTCAAGGATATCAGATCGAAACGGTCAAACTTTTGCGCGAAAGCGACGTGCCGTTGCCTGCGGCGATCTTTAAGTCGCACGACGGTGATCCCCGCCGCCCGGTGACACTGTACGTGGACGGGCGCGGCAAGTCGGCGGATGCCGGCAGCGGGGGCGCGATTGAGACGCTGACGAAGACCGGCAGGATTGTCATGGCGGTTGACCTGCGGGGTTATGGTGAAACGAAAGACCACGGCGATCGCGGTAAGTATTTCAATGAAGAGGAACGCGTTGCTGCCTTGTCGATGCACATCGGCCGTCCGCTGCTGGGACAGCGCGTCCAAGATATCAAAGACTGCCTCGACTACCTTGGCCGCCGCGACGACGTTGATTCTGCGGAGATCGAGTTGGTGGCCATTGGTCTGGCCGGTCCGGTGGGTCTGCACGCCGCCTACTTAGACAAACGGATCGCTCGCGTCCGACTTCGTGATTCGATCCGCAGCTGGGTAGACGATGTGGTGGCGGCTCCGTTGCGTCCGCATCTGATGGGGCACGTCGTGCCGCACGCCCTGGAGACCTACGACTTGACCGACCTGGCTCGCGCGCTAGGGGACAAAGTGTCGGTGCAGTCTGAAGTACGTACGTCGGCGCGATGAGTCCGTCGCGATCCGCCCCGCACTCAAGCTGTGCAAGTCGGGCAACTCCTCTGACTCCGCGGCATGCCGTAGAGTCGTGACTCATGGTATCGTTGGTCCCGTAGGGTCAAAATATACAAGCGAGTCGTAAATTGCAATGTTTGCTGCACTTACGAATACGTCGGGAACCAGATTCCAGCCGAGGTCATCGTCGGTAGACTTTCTCCAGTCAGGACAGATTTCCCACGATCTCGTCGATGGCACAACAAGCCCTCTTTGCTGTTGCCTGATTTCGTTGACCAGCCGTCACAACTACGCGACGTTGAAGAGTTGTAGAACTCATTCAACCAAGCAGGCACACGCATGCAATTTGTTCTTCAACCCTCGCAACTGTACTTTCTCATTCTCACTGGCTGGGTGAATCGATAGCAACAGGAGGTGATCAACCACCTACGAATCGAGAATCAGATCGTCAAGGAGTAACTGGGCAAGCGACGAATCCTGCTCAACGATGACCAGCGACGTCGACTTGCTGTCAGCGGTAAAGTCCTCGGTCGCAAGCTGCTCGAGGAGGTCGGTACGCTGTTCACACCTGATACGATCCTACTTTGGCATCGGACTTTGGTTGCTAAGAAGTGGGACTACACCCACAAGCGTAAATCTGTGGGCAGGCCGCGAGTTGCCAAAGAGATTGTCGATTCGGTTTAGCATTTTGCACGCGAGAACTCCATGTGGGGATACGACAGGATTGAAGGCGCTTTGGCGAATCTTGGCCACGAGGTGTCCGACCAAATGGTGGGCAACATTCTCAAAGATCATGGGATTGAGCCAGTCGGTGATCGCAAGGCCTGGGTAACTCGATCATTGAGTCGGGTAAGGAAGTTCGCCAGCATGATGGCGAAATCGAATGCCGTGAGCGGCTTGGGCGTTTGTTGCGGTTCTACTATCGCGACGCTGCATAACAATTTCGACGTAGCAGCCGCCTCAATCCTACGTCCGATGTGCGCGCCTGCCAGCCAATCTGGGCTCTGTCCACGCAAGATCGAAGCCATCGAGCAGTAATCTTGTCCGAGATTCCGGCTTCGCGACGTTGCTAAAGTCGAATTACCAAAACGCTTTGCGTTCGTTTGTATATTTTGACTGTACGCGTTCTCAAACAGATCGACACCGCGGCCAAACCCGTATCGCTTGTCTATGGCCGCGACGGCAAATTGCACACGACGTTTAACAACGACAAAGAACTCTACGGTCCGGAAGGCTACAATTACGAGAAGGACATCGTACCCCTCGTGCGGGAGCTTCTCAACGAGCCGCGTAAAGATTAATCCGGCATCTCGGTCGGTGCGATAACGCTGGGGTTAGTGACGTCAAGTCAAGTAGAAATCCGGCAACTCGCCTCGATACCGAAACTCCCTTAGGGGCCTGTTGATTTAATCGATGCGACCGTTGCTCGCCACCGGCCCCGTGCCGGTGGAATCAACGTTTGGCAACTAAGGTCGACTCGCGCTTCCCTAGTTTCTTTTTCTTCTCCATCCGCCGCTGGAAGCGGCGGATGGAGAAGAAAAAAGGGCGGTTTGTGCGTGCCGAGTAGTTGTCAAACCAGTCACCCACCGGCACGGGGCCGGTGGGGAGATTAAATCAACAGCCCGTTAGGCTTTGAGTTACTTGCAGGCGTTAGCGCGGACAGATCTGGCAGGTCCTCTGGAAAACCCAACAATCGTTTGTAATGGTCGAAGCCGTACTCTTTCGCCAATTCGACGTTGCGAATCCATATTAGCCGCCACTTGCGAAACTTCGGCGAATCGAGTCCTAGTTTCGAAATGATCGCCTTTGCCCCAGGGTTCATTCCTTCCACTCGACCACTCGGATAAACCTTGACGAACGCATCCGACAGGCAACTCTCTGGATCGACAAACTCCTTGTCTGATTTTCGAAGATTGCATGTGTGACAAGCGTATACGAGGTTTTCATACTCCGTAGAAAGGTCTGGACGAGTCGTCTGTGGCGAAAAATGATCGAGATCGAATTCTCCGGATAGCCGACCCCATTCCTCGCGAATCAAGCAGTAGACACAACGAAATGTGAATTCATCCCTCAACCAACGACGGTAAGATTGATAGTCCGTATACCCGCCCGGACCGTGACGACGAGGCCGGCTTTGTGAATAAGAGAATGCATCCGTCATTCGGTCTTGGCGGCCTTTAGTTTCGATAGTTCCACATGTATCTTCAAAGCGCCATCGATCGGTGGCGGCGCGACTTCATCGAAATGGCACTCTGCTTCTTGTTGAAGTCGAGACAATTCATTCTGCTCACTTCGAGTCAACGCAGCATGAAGACTCTTGTCAATGAGCGCACATCTCCTCGTATCTTTTTCCTGCGTCCATGAATCGGCGACATCCCGCGCAGCCATCACCAACGTGACCGATAGCTCTTCACACAATTCTGCAAAACGCTCTTTCAATTCGTACCGGTTTTTTCCACCACGACGGTGTAGCCGAAGTCTTCTAAACGGCAAACTCTCGGTCGCAATCATTCGTTCGACTCCTCCACAACGAGTTCATCCTCGCCCTGATTCATCCACACTTCACCCAGCATAAATTCGTTCAGGAATGGTTTCAATCGTTCGGCATCAGCTTGTCGTGCCCGTAGGGTCAAAATATACAAACGAGTCGTAGATTGCAATGTTTGCCCCACTTACGAATACGTCGGGAACCAGATCCCAGCCGAGTTCTTCGTCCGTAGACTTTCTCCAGTCAGGACAGATTTCCAGCGATCTCGTCGATGGCACAACATTCCGTCTTTGCTGTTGCCTGATTGCGTTGACCAGCCGTCACAACTACGCGACGTTGAGGAGTTGTGGAAATCATGCAGCCCAGCAGGCACACTCATGCAATTTGTTCTTCAACCCTGGCAACGGAACTTTCTCATTCTCGCTGGCTGGGTGAATCGACAGCAACAGGAAGTGAAACCACCTACGAATCGAGAATCAGATCGTCAAGGAGCAACTGGGCAAGCGACGAATCCTGCTCAACGATGACCAGCGACGTCGACTTGCTGTCAGCGGCAAGATCCTTGGTCGCAAACTGCTCGAAGAGGTCGGTACGCTGTTCACACCGGATACGATCCTACGTCGGCATCGGACTTTGGTTGCCAAGAAGTGGGATTACACCCACCAGCGTAAAACTGTGGGCAGGCCGCGCGTAGCCAAAGAGATTGTCGACTTGGTTTTGCGTTTTGCACGAGACATTCCTACGTGGGGTTACGACGAGATTGAGGGCGTCTTGGCGAATCTTGGCCATGAAGTGTCCGACCAAACGGTGGGCAACATTCTCAAAGATCATGGCTGTACTGACCGCGGTCACCATCGGTGGGTCGTGCTAATGGCCTTGGAGATTTCCATCATTCGGTCGCTTGCCAGACGGGGGCGGGGATGCCGAGCGGTCGCATGCGCGCGTCGACAATATCGAAGCCGACTTCGCTGTAGTGCAGCCGGTCGCACAAATACAGCAAGAACGTGTTGCAGATCGCGGAAGCAGTGGCGAGGTTGGCAAACAACAGCTGCGGGACGGAGTCCACAAGATCCGTGCAATGCTGGTCGTCGGGCAACTGGTCGGTCGGGTTCTTGATTTCGTCATGAAAGGCCGTCAGCGACGGTGAGACGTCGGCGGCTCCGCGGCGAATGTAGACCTGGCAATTTCCATAGCTGCCGCGCCGCATCGTGCCCGTCGAGTCCTTGCCGACGCCGTCGTTGCCGCCCGAAATCAGGCAGATGTTGTCGAGACCTTCGCAATGGTCGCTGATCAACTTGCGAGTGGCGTGGTTGTCGACGCACAGAAAAATCACTTCGTCCTCGCCGCCAGGCAACAGCGTGGCGATGTTCTGCGGCGTAATGAACTCGCTGATGGCCATCAGGGTCAGCCGGGAGTCAGCAAAATGGTCGAGCAAATCCGCCTGCACGACTTCGGCCTTGTTGCCACAACTGCGAAACAACATCCGCGTCGCGTTCGGGGGTTCGAAGTGGTCGCCCTCAATCAGGATCAGCCGTACGTCGCACTGCAGCGCCGCCAGGAAGATCGACACGAAGCGCGCCACAATGCTGCCGACTCCGCCCAGGCCCACCAGGCGGACCGTCAGGCCGTCGCGTGCACGGGAGGGTGTCAGCGGTCCGTTATCGGCCGGCGTTTCGGTTGCTGAATGAGTTTCACGGTTCGTGGTCGCTGTCATGCGGTTCCTCGTGTCGTTCTTCGCGTTGTTTGTCACGGTCGCCGTTATTGGGACCCGTGATGGCGGGCGCCGCGTCGGATTCGAAGCTAAAATCGCGGTACTTCTTCAGATTGGTGACCGTGGCCTGCTCGAGCCATTCGCTGGGGAATGACGACCGCTCTTGATAGCCGGCGATGACCTTCGGTGGCGCAATGGCGAACCGGGTGCCGTCGACGACCGCTTCGGCATGGAATTCGGGTGGTTCCTGATGCAGGCGGCCGACGACGATGTGCAGACCGTTAAGCGTGTCTTCGTCTTCGACGTCGGTGTGCGAGGCGTAGGCAGCCATTTCGCAATGGCTGTGAATATCACAAAACACGTCCCAATCGCGGGGCAAGTCGTGTGGGAATTTGTACTTCACGCCGATCGGATGGGGCGTACCCCAGCTGCCCTGGCTGACCGCGGCGACCTGTTCCGGCACAATCGTGCGTACCTGCTGGTGGCCGTTGTCCCAGGCCAACAGCACGATCGCTTCGGCGCCGTGCAGGTCCGACATGTGCCCAAAGAACCCACAGATCCGTTCGATCATTTCCTGTGGAATCAGCGGGTACTTCGGGACCAGCGAGGCGACGTGCCTGGCCAGTTCGGTCGGCCACAACCGTGCGGGTACACAGCTGCGGAAATAGCGATCGTTACGGCAGATGTAAATATTGTCCCCGGTCAGCAGGTAGAACACGCGGTGCTCAGGCCACGGCATGTCGTCGCTTTCTTTCACAAAGATCGGTGTGATCAAGGATTGATCGATGCGCTGCATGGGTGCCTCAGCTGGTCGCGGTTTGTTGCTTCTTTTCGTGGTTGATCATCAGGCGGTGAAGCTGCCGTTCATGGCGGACCCCGCCGTCTTGGATGTGATGGTTCTGATAGATTCGGTCGACAACCTGTCTCAGATTCAGACCCGTGCTGAGCCAGGGAATATCCAAACCCATGAAACGATCCTTCTGGGTCTCCTCGTGCCAGCGATCGACCGTTTCGATCCGCTTGTCCACCGAGCGGGACTCCATGTACCAGCTGCTGAATTCGTGATCGTCAGAACTGTAATTGAACGACGCCTCGAACAGGCAATGGCGCAGTGCTTCCAGGCTCGCCCGCATCCGCCGGCGAGGTTCTTTTTCGCGCAGGATGACCGCGTGGTCGAGCTTCTGCGTGCAGATCCACGCCAGCGGCCGGCCTGCGGGCGGTTCGTGCCGAGAACAGTTCAACAGGCCGGGATACTGCAGCTCGTTTTCACTGTCGATGTCGGTCAACGGGGCCGTTCGAAAGAAGCATTCGTTCGCAGTCGACAGCTGACCGTTCTGAAAGACCGCCAGGACAATCACGTAGGGCAGCGACAAGGTTACTTTTCGATATTTCGTGCCGGTCCCGTAACGCTTTTTCGAATCTTCGGCGATCCACGACAGGGTGTAGGGTCCCGCGGGATATTCACAGGCCAGGATGGACATCTGGTCGCGCGAATAGGCGAAGCGGACTTCGCGCGGCAGCGCGACGCCATAACTATCGATTCGCGGTGGTGCCGCCAGTCGGAACAGCTCTTCGATCGAGATCTCGATCGTCGTACCATCCGGCTTGTTGTAGACCGCCATGCCGTCACGGAAGGTGATTTCATCGTTTGCCACGGGGGTTTCTCCTTGGGGTAGTTGGCCGCATGGTTGTTGGGCTTCTCGGTTGATAGCGGCGTTAAGTTTCCCTGGGCGATGTCATGAGCGCCGCAGCGAAGTTTATGCGGCGAGTGTGCGCTGCTACCCTTCTCACCGCTACCCTTCTCACCGCTACCTTTCCCGCCGCTACCTTTCTCACCGCTACCTTTCCCGCCGCTACCTTTCCCGCCGCTACCTTTCTCACCGCTGTGGCGGAGGTATTCGACGCTTTGGCCGGTACGAACCACCTGGTTCTCGTCGTCCACCAGTTGGCCGTCGACAAACATCGAGGCGCCGGAATCGATGTTGAACCGATCGGTCAAGCGTTGACGGATTTCGCCCAGCGTCATGCCGGCGACCGGCACCTCATCACCATTCACGTTGGCCATTCCGCCAAATTCTTCACTCGCCGCAAACGGATCGGCCAGGCCACTCGGCCCGCCCACGCGACGTTCACTCAAAGATCGCAGTTGTTCTGCCATAACGTTTCTCCTGTTTTTAAAAAAGGGCTCGTGTTTGCGTTGGAGTCCCGCCTTGAGGCGGTTCGGCCGGTGCCGCCTCAACGCGGGACTCCAACATTCTCATTCGGGCCAGACGGGGGTCAGGACCGACGTCACGTCGTCGGGCGTGATTTGTTGGTTCGCTCGCCAGCCAGCTTCGGCCAGCGCGGTGCTCAGCAACTGAACGGCCGCCGCCGGTTGGGTTGCTCCCTCCCGACTACTCAATTCGGCCGCTGCCTCGATGGCTGCTGGCGAAACTTCGTAGCTGCTGCTGCGGGCCAGGCGGTGTAGGGCCTTCAACGTGTCGGACCGACTTGCGGTCGGCACTTTGATGGGCAGCAAACGTCGAGCGATCTCTGGGATCTCTGCGATTTCGGCCAGGAACGGTGCGCTTTGCACGGTGGCCAGGATCCGGGCGCCGCGGTCTAGCGCTTCGGCCAGCAGCGTCAGCCCGCACATCGTGCCGCTCAAGCCCAGGTCCAGGTGATCGACCAACAACAACAGCTGCGGGCGGGCGACCAGTTCGTCCAACAGCATGCTCAGCGCGCGATCACGTTCGGCGGGATAGACCCGACCGCACGCCAGCCGCGCCGCCGACAGGTGCCGCACGGACTGCACGTGTCCGCCCTGCATCAACAAGTGGCCGGTCGCCTCCAACAGTTGCCCCTTCCCTGTTCCGGAAGGTCCCCACAGCACGCCGCCGCAGGGTGGCTGGCGAGTGAGCGCCACGGCCAAACGTCGTGCGAGCGGTTTGTGGTTGTTGGACTTGAACGACACGGCCAGCTGCGCGGCCACCACGGCCCGCGTTTCGACAGCCAAAATGGAACGCGGATCCAGCGAGTCTGCGGTCGGGCGGGCGACCTTGCCGACCCGCGGACTTGCGGCATATCCTGGGACGCCTTCTTCGAGCTCGATACGCATGATTGTCATGACGGGCGATCCGAGCGCGTCCAACACGGTCCGCAACACCTGGCTCACGTCGCCCACCGGAATATGCACAGCCAGCTGCCGCCACTTGCGATCACCGTGCCCGCTCAGTGCCGCGGCGATTGCCAGATTTGATCCTTGGTACGTCAGGTCATCGTCGACGTAGGCTCGGACGAGTCCCCCCTCACGCTGAACCAGCACGTTGGTGCGTGGCTTGTTGTAGTCCTTCGTTAGCGGGACCGCGCTCAGCCGCAGTGCCGAGGGGCCCAACGGTTCCAGGTCAACCTGGCAGGCCTTGAACGTCGAAGTCATCAGGGGTTCCACGCCGCCCGACCACGCGCCCTGCGGCTGCGTGTTAGTAGTCTTTACGGAATGGGTCATCGGTCGCTCCTTTCCAGTTCGAACGGTTGCACCGCCGGTTGCTCAATCCGTCGCACGGCGCCGACGCGGGCGCCGTCAGGCAGCGCCAGGTAGTTGGGGGCGTTGTACTCGGTAATCTGTTCCACGATGCTGCGGATCTGGCTATGGAAGGCGGCCAGCAACATCTCGGTGGTCAGGCCCGGCGTGTCCGTGCCATCGCGCTCCACGACCTTGGCCTCCTGGGCCGCCTGCTGGACGCTCAGATCGACAACCGCGCCGGTCAACACATCGCGCCGGTATTTCACCGTGGGTGTTGCCGAACCCGCAAAGGTAATTTCGACCTGGCCCGGGTCGTGGCCGTTGGTACTGAACAACCAGTTCGTCGCTTCGCGGACCAGCCGTTGTTCGGCCTGCTGTTGATCGGCGCCCAACTGGACGTGCAGCGGCAGGCCGCGAACTTTCTTGGCCAGGATGGCCTGCAACTCGCCACGCCCGATGCGGCCGAAGTCGATGATCTGGCCGCCGGCCCGCCGCAAGAAGGCCTGATCGCAAATCTGCGGCGTGTTGGTCGTGAACAAAAAGATACACAGCTTGTTACCAAGGTCGTCGGACAAATGATCGAGCCGTTCCAACGCGGTAGTCTGGATCCGGCCCATCACGTCTTCGGATCCATTGCGCGCCGGGCCAGCGCATCAATTTCTTCACAGCGGGCGATGACCGGCAGGAAGTATTCCTTACCTTCCCAGTAGAAGGGTTCGTCGGCCAGCTGGATCATTTCGTTGAAGAACCGATCGAGCGCCTTATCGGACTGGCCGACGTACTTGTTCAGATAGTCGGCACTGCGCAGTCGCAGCACCCGATTGGGCAGCTGATCGAGCGGTGCGCCGGTCACGTCGCTCATCACTTGCTTGATGCCATGAATCACGCCGAGAATACTCAGGGTTTTGCCTGAGCCCGTAATGCCTTTGAGCAATCGGGTCTGACTGCGGCGCACTTTGTATTTTTCGCCGAGTTCCGGCCGGACCATTTCGTCATGCACATGCTGGATCAGTTCCTCGATGAAGGGCTTCGGGCAGCCGATATCGCGCTGGACATCAACTTCGGGCAGGATCCCGCGTTCGAGGAAGCGGTAATGCGCGTGGCCGTCTTCAGGCGGCAGCGCCGCAAAGGCCATCCGCTGTCGCGTGCAGACCAAGACCTCCGCGCCCGGCTCGACTTCGCCCGACTCGAATTGCTCCTTCAGCGTGTCGGACATGCGATACGCTTCGCTGTTCAAATCATTCAACCGGACGCGGACCGTGTCGTCGCCCAGTCGCCGCACCAGTTCGGCCACTTCCCCGGTTGTGCAGCTGTCGCTGGCAGCTGCGATGACCATCCGGGCCTGGGCGTCCAGCAGGATCGCGTCTCCGCAGCGCAAGGATTCGAGCAGCTGCTCGTCCAGGACCAGGGGAAACGCCGTGTCGCCATTCTCCAACGAAGCTTCGACGCGATGGCCCTCCGAACCGTTCACCGCTGGGCAAGGTCCGACGTACCTTCCCCGCCGGATCGGCCCAGCCTTCATCATCCCGATCAACTCGTCCAGTTCTTGGGTCTTCTTGAGGTAGTTTTGTTCCGCGACCTGCTGGCTGGCCCGGGCCCGCATCTCCTGGAGGATCTTCGAGCTCTTGGGCGAATCGTCCATGCAGATCTGAGCCATCGTCATTTTGTAATGCTCGAATTCCATTTTGGGATCGAGCAACTGATTCACCGTCTGGGAAACAGCGTCTTTTGTCTTGGATGTGAAAACCATCGTTCAGTTCTCCGTATCGAATCGCGAAATCTATTCGCTGGTGGGATCAAAGTCAGGAATGATGTAAAAGCCCCGTTGAGTCAGTCGGTTTTCATGCAACGAATACAGGCCGTGGACCTTGTCGAGCCGCGCGTTAAGTCCAAAGATGTGGCATAGCGCGTACGGGTGCCCGAAAACACAGCTTGCGTCCAGACGCGATCTTCATGAGACACCATCACACTGGTTCGGCTACAGACTTTGGTGGTTGCACAAATTGCGCAGGGAAGCGCACCGTCCAATGGCACGAAATTGTGCCCGTGGCTCTGGCCCAGAAATCGGTAGGTGCTGGTGGCCGGCTGGGCTTGCATCGACTTGACAATGGCTTGCAACCGCAGCCAGGTTTTGCCGGTAAAGGCGAGGCTCAGTTTCTTTTCTTCGGCGTCGGTCGCTTCCAGTGCGTCGGTCACGACCAGGTAGAATTCGCCCGTTTCCGGGCAGGAACAGGGTGGGCCAACCAGGATCGCCCCGGTCTCGCGCGGCGGTTGCGACTCGCCGCCCCGCCGCGCGAAACGTTGCGACCTTTCGTAGGCCGACGCCGTGTACAACACGGGAAAATGCAAATCGCTCGGCTCCCCCACCGCCTCGGCGTTTTGCCGGAGATGCTTCAGCGGGCGCGACAAGTATTTCAAGGGCGCCGGTTTCGCGTCTGTGCTAAAGGACATCTCGGTCACCGCCGTGTCAACCGTTGTCGCCCGCGCGGCTGGCCTATCGTCGACGACCAGTTCGTACGACCATTTGTCGTCCAGTGTCAGAACCTTGTCGGCGATCAGGCGCTGCAGCGCCGCATCGGCGACGTCGGAAAACAGCCGGACGTTGTATTCCTGCCCGAACGACTCACCCCGTGGGTTTCGCACGTCGACGCGAATACCACGACAAAAGTTGCCTTCATAGATGGGCGTCATCTGAATCGTCATTTCGTCCAGCGTCGCCGCGGGCATACCGCGACGCATGGCATAGTTGCGTAGCAGCTCGAACCGAAAATCCCTCAGGTAGGCCTCGGGCACGGGCACCCGCCGTAGTTCCCGACCGCTTTTTTCGCCGCGCCGAATACTCAGCGCAAAATTGGGCGTCGCGGTTGATAACGCGGTCAGAGCCGTCGCAGCGGTCTCGGCGGTTCGAGTTTGCACGTTCATGGTCGCCTGCCTGGCAAAAAATGGTGGGGTGCCTGGTAAAGTGCCGGGTAAAAAATAATTGTTCGTAAATCAAGCGGGCGAGGCCGGGGACGACCCGCTGGCCGCCCCCGACACTTCACCGCCCGATCGCTCAGCCGCCCAAGTGCGTCTTCGGGGTTACCCAAAGTTTGGCCCCCGAATCGACTTGATCGCCGATGGCGACTTCGTCGTCGAGAAACGCGCCCTGGTCGTTATGCAACGCCCATGGAACGTTCTCGGGTAACGAAAAACGGTTTGCCGCCGCACGAGCGACCGCGCCTGCCGGAAGAGCCGGTTGAATATCGTTGGCAACCACGGAGTGGGTGCCGGTGACATCCGCCAGCTCGAGGCTGATCACGTCGCCGTTGTCGGCCACGGCGGGTTCTTGTCGAGTTTCCACTACGCACCTCCTTCTGCAGGATCAACCTGCACTGGTGAAAAGTCGCAAATCGTGGAAGTCACGTTTGCGTCGACAAGCAGTTCAACTGCTTCGATCATCTGCGACACGACGTGTCGCAACGCATCCAATCCGATGTGAACCAGCCGCGCCGCCGCAAAGGGCGGCACGCCGGTGAGATCCACCTCGGCCACGATGCGCGTTGTGTGGTCGGATTGTTCTTGCGCCAGGCGGACCAGGCGGCAACGGTTCTGCATGTCCGTCAGCAGCTGGTCCAGCCAAGCGCGGCGGGCGTCCGAAAGATCCGGGGGAACGGCCTGCAGCAAAGGGAACCGAACCGCCAGGCGGTTAGCGTCACAAAGGAGTTGCCCCTGCCGCGCATGCGGGCCGGCCTCCACTGTGAGCGCGCCCTGGGGCAGCTCTCGCTTCAGTTCGTCCTCTGCCGGGCATTCCCAGCCTTCGGGCAACTCGCCCGCCGCGCTAATGCGTCCCCAGTGGATCAGCTCAGTCAGCGGATGCAGAATCTCGCCGTTCCCGTCGTCCCAAGCTTCCTGGCTGATCACGTCCTGGGGCAAATGAAACTCACGGTGCGCGTGCCCCGCCTCGCGCACGGTCTTCCACAGTCCCGGCTGGCCGAGCTCGGCCGCTTCGTCGGGAAGGGTGCACGTGTGCAGCGTTAGCCAGCGGCGATCGACCTTGGCCGTCATACCCCCTCCCCCTTGGCCAACATCGTCGTGGCGGAACACATCACGCTCCGCTTGAAAGCCAAGTTCGCGTAGCTGGTCGGTCAGGTTGCGTGTACGGGTCATCGCCAACATGTCAGTCTTTCTCTTTTCTGGGCTCTGTTTTGTTGGGATCTGTGTTGTTGGGCTCTGTTTTGTTGGGATCTGTTTGGCCGGGCTTTGCTGGTTTGTTAGGCTCCAACAGCGCGACTTTGGTCAACGGAACGCGATGCAGATTATGTTGCCACCACTGGGCGATTTCCGGAGCGAACACGCCCGCGGGGTCCTGGACATCAACCTGAATGGATTGCATCGACAGGGCACCGTACGCTCGCAAGATCAACATGGCCGTCCGCGAACCGGCCGGTATTTGGGGCGCGATGCAAAGTGATTGTTCTGGTTGATGAATTTGAGGGAGCCAGACATCGCGCGGCAGAATCACCTGGAAAAAGGCAGAGCCCGGTAACGGACGCTGAAAAGCCTCGGTGCGATAGGTAAATCCCAGCAGCGCCCGGTTTCGCAATTGCAATTCGTTGTTGGCGTTTGGCTGACACGCAACGGGCACCTCGAGCGAAATCAGCGCTCGCAGGTGTTCGGTCATATCGAGCGAATCGATCCGCAGGCGTCCCGGCGGAGCGAGCTGTCCCAAGGAGAGCAGATCTCGCGCCTCGAACAGTTTGCGGTTGCGCGTCGCGGCGTCGCCGCCACAATCCTTCATGGCCGCGTCCAACATCGCTCGATGCCGAGGATTCAGCACGACCCGTGCGAGGTTGTTCAAGCTGGTTTTTTCGACGGCGTCGCCGCCAGGTGAGGCAAGCTTGTTCATGAGTCGATCTCCTTGCAGATCTGTTCGCGAATCAGCGCTCCGCTCGCCCCGCGGCGGACGACAGCCCAAGTTGCCTGCTCGGCACCCAAGGCCCGTAACGGCCGGTCCCGCCTGGCATTCAATAAGTGGCCCGGTGTGGCCCGGTGCGTGAAAAACGGTTGCGGAACGATTGCTTCGCCGCAGGCCCCACAACTTGGTAGTGATTCACCCATCGTCATGAAGAGGTCCACCTGATGCGAGTCGCAACGGCAAACGGCTGACTCAACGTAGCTCAACGCGTCTAACGTGAACGAGACGCCGGCCAGCGATCCACCGTCGTGACCGGCCGTCCCCGCCAGTTCGCTGGGGCTGCACTCGACCAACGGCCGCGGCGCCTCGATCCGCTGCAGCACGCTGTGGTCACAACGACAGTTTTTGTTCGAGGCAAGTTCTGCTTGCGTTGTCTGATGCGTAAATCCGCAGTACTGCAGCAACGTGTCGGCAACCGGTCGGCCCAGCGTCAGGACATACCGCGCCCACTGCATCAGGGCCAGATCGGCGGCCAGCGAACAGAGAAAACTAGTCGACATCGTTGGCATGATCTGAACGTGTTCCGTCGCGCCGTTGGCATCGTTTGCGATATCGCTGGTGCCGTCCCCATCGTTTGCGCCGCTGCAGCTGAAGACCGACGACTGATTCATGTGCCGCCACTCGTCTTCGCCAAAACCGCAGAGCAAGCAAGGGCCGTCGGCCGTAGCGTTTGCCACGAAGCGAACCTGCGCCACCAGCGTTTCACCGTGTACGGCTGCTTGTACCAGCGGAATCCCCAAGGCGCGAAAGCGACTGGATACATCGGCTTCGACGGCCAAATTGTCGGTGGCCAGGAACACGACATCCGCATCCGCCGTCGCGACGGGATTCAAGTCTTGAACCTTGCCGTCGTAAACCAATACGCGTGTATCGGGACTGATCGCCTTGCAGGCCTCGCCGGTGCTGGTCGCCTTGGCGGTATTCAAGTCGGCCGCGGTGATCTCCTGCGTCACGAGGTTGGCGGTCTCGTCATAGCGACCCGGATCGACCAGCCAGATGACTTCGATCCCTAACCGGGCCAGGTGCAGTGCCACCCGCCGCCCCACCGATCCGACTCCTACAACGACGGCCTTGCAGCCCGCGAAGACTTTGGCGGCGGAACGTTCCGTCCCGATCAGCTGTGGAAACCGCTGCTCAACGTCCAGACCGTGGGCGCACTGCGCCAGTGCCGTGGCCAGCACGATCTCACGAAAGCGGGCGGTTGGTTTAAAGTTCTGGTACATGGGTCAGTCCCTCGCTGTGCACAATTTCGGCGTCGCAGTGCCCACACCGTCCCGACATCTTGGTGCACTCCAGGCGGTCTTCGCCGGGCACGTCTTCACCATGATCGTGGGTCGGTTGTCGGCAAGTCGGGCAGACGTAAATTCGCATGTTCGCGTCGTCCGCGATCGGCAGTCGGCAGTAACCACACGGCACACCCAGCTGGTCTTCCGCCGGCGGACCCGAGTACGGGCGGTTCAGCAGCGACACGTGCAGCACGTGTTCGTCGATTCCCACCACGTCGCCTGTCTTCAAAATGTTGATGCGATTGGCCTGTAGGCCGTTAACGGTCACGCGCAAGTCGGTGTCCGTCGCCATCAGCAACTTGGCCCCCGTCTTGTTGCGGATGGTCTCCAGCAGGATCGCGGCCGCTCCGTTGTTCGTGCGCATCAGCTGCCCTTCGTTCACAGCCAGTCGCTCCAGATCGGGCAGCGCGAAGTATTCCGGTCCCTGCGGACTCGCCTCCAGCGCAAGCTGGACCTCTGAGTCGTTTTCTGGAAACAGGCAGTATTGCTGCGTGGAGTTCGACATGACGATGAACCTTTGTTTCTTTCAGTTACGCGTGCAAGCGAAGCGCTAGCGCGGAATGAACGAAGCCTTACCTACTGCTTCTAGCCTCAAGTCTCCCACCGATACTTCTCCGGCCTTCACTTCCACTTCTTCTGTTCTTCTCTTGCCCTTTCTCACTGCTATCTCACACGCACGACGGCGCGAGTCTGGGACAATAAACTTTCCGATATGCGAAACTTTCGCATCAGCGCATACCTTCTGTTTGCCATGCGTCGAACAGGTGTCTCTCTAAAACTCCCACGCGAGATCACCGTTTGTTGCGATATAAAACGTTGCAAGAGAAGGACTTTTAGAAAATTCCAAGATTCTTGTCCCAAATCTCGCTGCTCGCCCGAGAGAGAATTAACGGTGACTGCGCAGGCAGGCGGTCGCTGCCTACCGAGGGCAGTTCGTGGATCTCAACAGGCGGGGTTCTAATGGCGTCCGATCGAGAAAAGAAGAACAAAAACGCAGACAATGCGATAAAAAATAATAGTTACAAGGCAATCGAAAAATTACTTCGCAGTAAAAGCGAGAAACAGCAACAGAAAGGATTGAGACAGGTACGGAACTTGTTAGCACGTGACGCGAAGCTTTGGCTTGAGGAAAGTACGCGGCTGGAGGATTTGGGCATTCGCCTGTCGGGCTGCGACTATTTGGCAGCCCAGGACGACGCCGTGTCAGCCCTTTCGCGACAGATCGCCGAGCCCGGCAATTCCGATTTCCAGCATGGCCTTCGCTTCCACATGCAAACGCTGGTCGAGTGGCAGGCGATCGAAGGAGCGATTAAGCGACTATTGCTCAGTCCAAGTGACGACGACCTTAATCGCGGGATGGTTTTGGTGTACGAAGTCTACAAGGAGCCCATTCTTGGTCGTCTCCGCCGCAGCCGGTCGAAACCCAAGGGCCGTCCTTCACCGGACTTTTCGAAAGGGCAATTACCTTCGCGCGCCCTGTGCGACGTTTGGCAAGCGACGATGAAGAATTTGTGGAAGCACGTCTGGAAAGGTCACTTCAAATACGACCGCAGCTTGTTTGCCTTCCTGATCAAAATCGCTCGCTGCCGTGCGATCGATTGGATCCGGCGCGAGGAACGATATCGGCATGGCGAAGATGTCGAGCCGCCAGCTCGCGACCAGGTGAACGGGACAATATACCTGAAGGAGGATTTTAGAGACTTCTACACAGCCCTGAAGGAGGCGGAACGAAAAACACTGCAGTTGGATGTTGATCTCTTTCAAGAAAACGATTGGCGCTGGGTCGATGGAGAAACATTCGCAACCGTGTTCATTGAACGCAACGCGAAAGCTGGCGGACCGCCCGTCGAACCGGAGACGGTGCTGCGGCGACGTTCCAGGGTACGTGGTAAATTCCGGGACTATATCGAGAGAAAGGGCAACGATGTATGAACATCACGATTTAGGGAAACAAAAGCGGACGATGTCTGTGGCGGAGGAAACAGAAATCACAGACGTCACCGCTGATTCAGTGGACGCCTTGCTGGCGGCCTCGTTGATCGAGCATCTGGAGCCGTCGATCGACTGCGTTTCCACCAGCGACATGGAAGAAGCGGCCAGCGCGCTGTCCGAGTCAGACCGGAAAGCGCTTGCTGCGATGGAGAGCGCGGACGACTTTATTGCACGGATGCGCGCCGAATTCCCGCCTCCGCAACCGGCGGAACTGCAGCTGGAGTTCGATACCACGTGGCGAGCAGCTTCCGAAACCAAAGCACAGAAAGCACATTCGATGGCCCTGCAAGATAAAGAGCTGATCCGTTTGGCGGGTAAGATCAGAGAGTTCGCCGGGCGCGAACAGGTAGCCTTCGAACGCATCGTCTATCGGATGAAAGATCAGCTGGGCGAGGGTGGCCAGGGCATCGTGTTTTTGCTGGAAGCGGAAGACCAGTTTGGGCGCGGCGGGCGATGAAGTTGTTCAGGCCCTCTTCGTCGGACATGAATGCGGCGACCTTTCTGCATGAAATGGAACGCATGGGCGACGTGGCCTCGCGGGTCCACCGTAGTTGGCACGACGATCTGGTCAACGTCGACTGGTTTGGCATCCACGACGGCGTTCACGTGATGCTGATGCAATTTATTGACGGCTTCAACCTGCAGGAGTTGCTGCAGCCCAAGCTCTTGGAAGGTGTGCGGCCCTATGTCGACGACGAGCGCTGGAACACGCTGAACAATGTGGTCTATTCCAACAGCGGTTCGCAGCAACTGGCCTTCAGACCTTCGATTGCCGTGTACATCGCCGAACGGATTTTGCGGGGTTTGGAGCGACTGCACGGCGAGGGCCTGGTGCACAGCGACATCAAGCCGTCGAACGTGATGCTGGATGCCTCGGGCAGTCTTAAGATCATCGATATCGGCTCAGCCTTTCGAAAGGAAGCTCCGCCGATGATCCCCCTGGGTACCCCGGCCTACGCCGCCACCGAACTGCTGGAAAGCAAACAGTGCACGGAGCAAAGCGATCTGGCCAGTGTGGGATACGTGTTGGTCGAGATGCTGAGTGGGCAGCCGATTGCGCAAGGGATTTGTGGTCCGGACGCCACAACCCGCACGATTGGCAAGAAAGAAAGAGACGCCCACCTCGCGCTCAAGCGGGACTTGCCGGACAAGCTGGGCGAGCTGATACCGGCCAAAGTTCGGGACGCTAAATTGCTGGTCGAATTGTGTCAGCGCCTGATCGCCCCGAAACCTGGCGACCGCTTCAAAGACGCGAATGCGGTGATTGACGTCTGTTTCAAATTTAACAAGGACCTGATCATCGGCGACCTGGCTATCAACAATTACAAGGAAATTCAGCACTTACTGAGGAACGCCAAAAAAGCCGACCGCCGCCGCGCGTCGTAGTTAGCCGTTTGGAACGTCCCCTCTCCTGCGACAGTCCAAGATCCGCCGTCGCGGAAATCGCCGACCGCACGTCTCCCGAAAAAAGAGAACGCCCAACGGTTCCTGGAGACCTTCGGTTCCCGGCCCGCCGGGATGCGGAGTCGGCAAACACGCGCACAGCGCTCTGAAACCTCGGCGAATTGTGTACGGTTGTCTGTTGGTTGCTGGTTTCCCGCCCCCGCCCACGTCCGCGCCCGCTTGCCTGCCGCAGGCGCCTCGACAGACCCACCAAATTGCCAGTATTCCGCCCGCTTGACACGGGTAGATACGTCTGTACACTATTGAACAGATGTGAGCTATAGAAGCATGGGATATGGTAAACAATTTGAAGTCGAGGTTTCATCATGGCAGTCGGGTGTGAAAGTGTGAATATCGCGGACGTGGATCAAGTGCTCAGCGAGCGGTTCGGTTTTGGTCAGTTCCTGCCGGGGCAGCGCGAAGTGATTCAATGCTTGCTGGAAGGCCGTTCAGCGGCGGCGGTCTTTCCCACCGGCGCGGGTAAATCGCTCTGTTATCAGCTGCCCGCCTTAATGCTGCCCGGTACAACGATTGTCGTCTCGCCGTTGATCGCACTGATGAAAGACCAGATCGACGCGCTGGACCGGCGCGGGATCGCCGCCGCGCGGCTCGACTCCACGCTTTCTTTTGACGAATATCGCGATGTCATGGACAACGTCCGTTCGGGTGATATCAAGTTATTGTACGTCGCCCCGGAACGATTCAACAACGAACGATTTCGCGAAACTCTGCAGCAGTTGGATGTTTCGTTCTTTGCGGTCGACGAAGCGCATTGCATTTCGGAGTGGGGTCACAATTTTCGTCCCGACTACCTCAAACTGGCCCACTACGCTCGGCTGGCCAACGCCGGACGCGTGCTGGCATTGACGGCCACGGCCACGCCCCAAGTGCTGGAGGATATGTGCCGTCTATTCGAGATCAAACCTGAGTGCGCGGTACGCACGGGTTTCTATCGGCCGAATCTCACGTTACTTGGCACGCCGGTTTCCAACGAGCGGCAACGCGACGAGATGCTCTTGGAGCGATTCGCATCTCGACCTAAAGGGGCCACGATCGTCTACGTTACCCTGCAGCGGACGGCCGAGGAGGTCGCCGAGCAATTAAAGCAGGCGGGCCTGCCGGCACGAGCCTACCACGCTGGGATGGACAACGAAGTTCGTGCGGAAGTGCAGGACTGGTTCATGGCTTTGGAAGACCCGATCGTCGTGGCGACCATCGCCTTCGGGATGGGTATCGACAAGGCCAATATTCGTTATGTGTATCACTACAACCTGCCGAAAAGCCTGGAAAACTATTCGCAAGAGGTCGGGCGCGCCGGACGAGACAGCGAGCCGTCGATCTGCGAGATGTTCCTTTCCATGGCAGACGTAAACGTGCTGGAAAACTTCGTCTACGGCGACACACCGGCGGTCGACTCGGTGCGGCAGCTGGTCCAGCACGTGTTCGGCCAGGAGGAACAATTCGATGTGAGTCTGTACGAGCTTTCGCGAATGTTCGATATCCGAAACCTTGTGGTCCGCACCTTGTTGACCTATTTGGAATTAGACGGGTATCTGGAAGGCGGCACGCCGTTTTACTCCAGTTATCGCTTCAAGCCGTTGGCCAGTTCGGCAGAAATTCTGGCCGGTTTCGAGGGCGAACGGCGCGAGTTCCTGGCCACCGTGTTTCGGCAGGCGGTCAAGCACAAGACATGGTTCTCGTTGGATGTCGACAAGGCCGCCGACCAACTAAAGGTTCCGCGCGATCGGATTGTCCGCGCGCTGGACCATTTGTCCGACCAGCAGCAATTGAAAGTCGAATCCGCCGGCGTACGATTGCGCTATCGGCGGCTGCGCAAGCCCACGAATGCCGGGCAGCTATCCGATGAACTGCATCAGCGCATGTGCGAGCGCGAGCGACGCGACATAGGTCGGCTGCATCAAGTGCTGGAGTGGGTGGCCCATGACGGATGCCAGGTGGACACACTGAGTCGTTATTTCGGCGACGACGCGCGCCAACCCTGCGGTCATTGCTCGTGGTGCCAACGCAACAGGAGCGCAGCCGAATTACCGGACCGCCCTGCCGCCACGATCGATGCAGAAATCTGGCGGCGTGCTGAGACCCTCCGGAAAAAGCACGTCAAGGTCCTCGACGACCCTCGTCGTTTCGCCCTTTTCCTGTGCGGCGTCAGTACGCCGCTGCTGGTGAAAGCGAAAGTGACTCGCGACGAATTGTTCGGCGCCTTGGCGCATGTCTCCTATCCCGAACTGGTCGCAGCCGCCCAGCAGAAACGGGCGTCGTAGATACAGGGAGAAAACTGGGAGGAGGGAGAAAACGGGGAGGAAGACAACGAAGAGAGGGAGGAGGTAGAGCGAAGGGATACTCCAGTACCGCAGGCGGACTTCGCAAGTCAGGGCGATGGCCAGCGGCAAGTCGGTGTCACGCCGAAGTGAGATATCCGTTGAGCCATCGAAACGTGGTGGTCTGCCCGGCTCCAGAAACGTGGCGAGTCTGATCAGAGACCCACCCACGGAAGTTTGTCCGGCATAGGAAATCCCCACGACGCGGCCAACGCGTTCGCCGCGTCTTCAACATTGGTGATTTCACCCCACGGCCCGTTCCGCAAATAAGCATGGGCAAATTCATGCGCGATGACGTAGTGAGCGAACGCTTCGTGGCACTCGGATAGTCGTAGTTTCAGAACCACACTGCGGCTGCCATCGCCAGTTCCTCCCGGGGCGGCCATGAATACCGATGAACCTTCTCCCGGAACGTAATTATCTGCCGAGACCGTGAATCGAGAGTCACTCAGGAAGTCTTGCTGCACTTCCTTCGGCAACGTAGTGAGCACATACAAAACCCGCTGCCGCAACGGTTCGTGCTGCTCGAAGGCTTCAAGATGAGCTGAGAACATTACAATAAGTTACTTCTTAACGTTTCGTAGCAGCTGACTAACGGCGACCTCTACTTCTTCCTAATCAAGGATTCACTCTCGCAAGACCGTCGACTCGTCACGGGGTAGTTAGCGGGGCGACACGGGAGCCGATGTCGGCTGGCCCGGTTCCTTGAGCATCCGAAACAGATCGCTTTCCGTGGACAAAATCAGGCGTGTATCCTGGCCGAGTGTCTTCTTCAAGACCTCCAGTCGCCGCAAGAACTCGTAAAAATCGGGGGACCGGCCATAGGCCTCGGCGGTCAACCGAATCACCTGCGCATCGGCCTCGCCGCGAATCTCCGCGGCCTTCTGCTCCATTTCTCCTTCGATTTGGTCAAGCTCCTTCTGCGTTTGACCGAGGATGCGGTTCTTGTCCTCTTGGGCCTCTGAATCATACAGCCGCGCGATCCGCAATCGCTCCGAGATCATGCGATCGTAGACGGTCGCGCGGACTGAGGCAACATAATTGACTCGTTTGATACGGATCTTGACCAGTTCCATTCCGTATTCTTTCAGATCGACGCCGCGGAGAATTTCATCTTCGACGTCATCCCGCCCACCTCCAGCAACCGGATCGGCTGTAGTGCGTTCCAATTCTTCGGTCTCGTAGATGAGTTCATCGTTGGACTTGCGAACGACATCGATCAGGTTGTGGCGTGCGACAACGTCGCGAACTGCCGAATCAACCAGATCGTCGAGGATTTTCTGTCCGCGTTCTTCGTTCCGGACCTTCACAAAGAAAGTCATCGGATCAATGATATGCCAGCGTGCCCAAACGTCGATGTCGATCCGTTTCTTGTCTTTTGTTTGCATACTCTCGGGCGCCCCGTCCCAGGGGAGCAATCGTTTTTCCAGGAAGTACGCTTCCTGAATGAAGGGGATCTTGAAGTGCAATCCTGCGTCTTGAACATCGTCGACGGGCTTACCGAACTGTGTAACGATGACCTGTTTCCCTTCCTCAACGATGTAGGCGCTCGAGTACAGAACGAAGGCGGAAATTCCGAGGATCACGAGCACGGCGACGGTAAGTTTTGTCTTCATCGCACACCTCCTCTTGGATCAGCTCCTCTGCCTGATTGGCAAGCTGTTCTCGGCCGATCGTCAGCACGTAGTCGATGCTCGAATCACCGACGAGTTTTCGCATCACGGACTCGGAAACATCGCTAATAGTGTCCGGCACCGCCGCGTTCACGTCGGAAATGGTCCCGCTTGGCAGGCTCCTTAGGTCGATCCTTTCCGTGCTACCGACTTTGAACAGAAACTCCATTGGGTCCTTGACTCGGTACTGCACAATCCACTCGACGTGTCCCAGATTCAGATCCCCAGTTAGCATCTCGGCCACGGCAAGATCTTGTTAGTCTTCGGGGCGTAGAGCGTCTTGCGCCCCGCCTGCGACGTTTCAAAGCCAAACTCCAGGGACTGGATGCGCTGGACAGGGACATGGTAGACCGTATCGATCGGCCAAGGCATTTTCACGTGAAGGCCCGGCGGAACCGTGCCCCACTTCTTGCCAAACCTGAGTACCACGCCTTCGTCGCTCGCCTCGACGCGATAGAAAACCGACCAGCCAATTAGCAGTACGCCGGCGACTACAAGTCCGATCAGAGCCAGTCGCAATCCCTGGCCTATCTGATCCCAGGGTCAGAGCCAGTCGCAATCCCTGGCCTATCTGATCCCAGGGGATGTCGTCGGAGTCAAAAGGACGGCGTTGGCGGCCGCCAAAGTCATCGCGTGCGGACATGCGTCGTACCCTATAAAGGAAAACGCCCCTGGATCAGTGATCGAGGGGCGTTTCTTGATTTTCATCAAACGCTGAACAGACTAGGCAGTCTGGACGGCTAGTCGGACGGAAACGGCGCAGGGCCCTTTTTTGCCCTGTCCTACTTCATATTGGACCACCTGACCTTCAACCAACTGCTCGATGGTCACGTCTTGAAGTTCCGAGTGATGGAAAAACAGGTCGCCCCGTTCTCCGTCGATGAACCCAAAACCCTTTTCCGACACTACCTTCTTAATCTTACCTTCTGGCATTGCTGCACTCCAAAAAAAATAAACCTTTGGCAGAGGGATCACTTCTTGTAAAAAGATCCATCAACCCGAAAAAAACAAACAGAAGACAACCACAAAATTTGGGCGGGCACTTACTAGAAGGGCACTGCGACGCAGAATGCGGCGTGCGGGAAAAACTACCGGAAGGTGTCGAACCTGCAACATGTTTCTGCTGCCACGTACTTCGTGACAGGTAAAGTATAGGCCCCTGCCGGGAGTAAGGCAATGGGGAACAAGGCTATTTGCAGCGTAAAGACCAAGGTTTCTGCCTAATCCGCGTCACGTCGCATGTCCCATTTCAAGGTACCGGTGTCCTAATCGGTCGTTTGATTCGGCCCCTCAAAAAAGGCATGAGTTTGCGAGGCACAACAAAAAAACCCCGTCGAAAGGCGTTTTTTGAAGTCCGCCTTTCCGAACGGGGTGACGATAATTCTGTTTTTGGTACGTCAACAAGCAGTCAGATTGATGCCGTCGGCATTCTTTACCGACCGCTGGCAAGCGACGATCTGCGTGGCGCGTTGCCCTCGACGCTCCACTCGGTCGGATGTGCTTCTGCAGCAATGCGGCACATCTCCTGGAATTCGGCGGGCACTTCCTTGGCCTCTCGACTTAGTTCCGAAAGGAAACGCAATTCACATTCACGAATCTCGCCATCGCCATAGAGCATCTTCAAAAGATAAAACTGTTCGCCATGATCAATACGGCCATCTTTCAGGATCACTCCCTTGAGAACCGGAAAGAACAAATCATCGAACGCTGGACAAACTTCTTCCGCCCCGGTCAATAACTGGACCAGAAATCGCACGTCATCGATATCGAGCGTGCCGTCTTCGACGATGTATTCTTCGATGATCTGAACTTCGTCGTCGGTGATTTTGCGATCTTCCAGAATATGATCGAGCAGCTGGTGGAGTTTGGCCATTGCGAATTTCCTTGGGCGAATCGTGAGACATAGGGGCAAGTTTTCTTAGAAAGTCTAGCTCGAAATCGTCACGACGGATGTCCAGACGACAGGTGTCCTTGGTACGGTTGTATCGACCGAATTGACCTTGACGAGTCTGACGTGTGTTGTCCCACGCGGCCTGTCGTTCGTTGAAGCCTCTCGAAAAAGGCATGAGTTGTCGACAGAATATCAGAGAGAAAGCGCCGGTCGCGAGGGTCAGCGACTAATAGCCCTGTTGAATCGTGTCCTTACGCAGCGTGAACTATTAGGAGACCGAAAACCAAATCTGAGAAAGCACCGGGATAAACTGGCGAAGTCCCTGACACCATGCAGCACAAAGGCGCCATTGCGTCGAACCCGTATGACGCAGAAGACCGTTATTTGAGAAACCCCTTTCCAAAGATCGTTCGTGCTGCAGGTGGGATCTGGCAGCTTGCGGGACCTTGTGATGGTTCGGAAATCGGCAAACCGCACTTTGATTTCAACGGTCCGGCCTCGCAGGGCGTGCCGACGTAACCGCCGAGCTACCTGTTCGGTCAATTCCAGCAACCAGGCCCGCAGCGCTTCCGGGTCATCGATGTCTGTCGCGAAGGTCGTCTCGTGGGATATCGATTTGGCTTCCCGGTCCGGTACGACGGAGCGGTGGTCGATGCCATGGGCCAGTTCCCACAAGTGTTCACCATGGCTAGCCGCGGCATTCTATCTGAGTCCCACTCGGACCGATAGAATTGACTTTGGAGGAGGACCGCCAGCATATCCAATAGACAGCGTCAGACGTCACGAAGGTGAGGGGAAGGATACCACCGCGGCCCCCCGACCTAGAATGCGACGATGACGCTTGGCACTCTACAACCCTTGCGCGCCTAACTTTTTCATGAACAAGGCCTTCGTACGTGAGCCCGAATGCGACGGAGAATAACTTAAATTGCATTGCACATCCTTGGGGATTTTTAACCGTTGCTAGCGAGCCATTCACGCTAGCCATTGTAATGCACGGCCAACCAAATCGTCGGCTCATCCGGCGTCGTCCATTCGACCCGGTGCCGCTTATGCGGCGGGATGTCGATGAAGTCGCCGGGCTGCATCTCGACCGTTTCATCCTCGATCCGCAGCCTGGCTGCGCCCGTCAACAACACAACCCATTCGCTTTGCTCTTGGTCATACCAGAACCCATCGGGCGAAGCCTGGCCGTGGGAGACGATTCGCTCGATGCGGTGGCCCGACGTTTTGACCAGAACTTCGACGACCTCATCAGGCAGGTCGGTCGGGATGTCATGTAGAACGTTTTTCATGGCCGGCGTCCATTCTACCGCCTCCTGCTCCCAGGTAAAATCGTCACCATGCACAACAAGTCGGCTACATCTGTGATGGCTGCGGTGAGCCAGTCGATGACACCAGAAGATATCGACCGGGCACGAAGCATCGGAAATTGCGGGGAACAAAATGCCTGCTGCGCTCGTCTAAGGCGTGGTTATTTTTACTTTCGGTCCAACTCACAGAAGGAGTCTTCAATGAAAACGTGGTTCTGCCTGACCCTTGGGATTTTCTTGCTCGGCGTGACGGCTGCTAGCCCAGCGTTGGCTGCCGATGCCCGCCTGGGTGGGATGCGACTTCTGGCGGGGTACGAACATCAACCACTCCAAGGCTTTGATAGCATCGTGGGCAAGATCGAGAAGGAAGACGGCTTGCAGATCAGCTATGAGATTGGCGGTGTGCCAAAGCCTGGTGCGCCTCGGTTTGGCGGCCAATTTTCCGACCGCCCCAAACTGACGCCGAAGGATCAGGTTCGGTGGTATCGTGAGCAAGTCGTCAATGGTCAGCCAGTCCATTTAGCCCACGGCAAAGACAATTTTCTGCTCGTGTCATTTCCGCAGAAGGGGATGAATTTCTCAGTGACGGTTCGCTCGGCAGATGAAATGGCCGAGGCGTTGCTGATGATTCTGACCTATCCTGACCCGGTTGCTGGCGATGACCGGAAAAAAGCACCACCGGAAAACAAATCGTCGAAGGCGGAATAGACGGGTGCCCAAGTGTTCCAACAGATGTTGGCTTGCTGGCTGGTTATCCGTTCGCCTTCCTTAAGTAGCGGTTGGCAGACCCGCTGTTTTACACAGGCGTGTCACGGAATATCGAGACTGCCGTCTTCCTTAAACGGAAACGCTCCCCAAGCAACTTCCCACAAATGCCCGTCTGGGTCGGAAAAATAGCCGGCATACCCGCCCCAGAACGTGTCGTGAGCAGGCTTTTCGATTTTGGCACCCGCTGCTTGTGCTTGTCTGAGAACCTGATCGACTTCTTCCCGATGGCGGACATTGTGCGCCAGTGTAATTCCGCTCAACTTCGGCTGCTCCGCTGGAGCGCCCCATCCGATGTCACGAGCCAAATCGGCAAGTGGGTAGAGGGCCAAACAGGTGCCTTGTGTTTGAAAGAAGACCACACCTTTTTCACCTGTCCAAGTTGTCGGTAAGCCGAGGCCGTCACGGTAAAACCGCAGAGAGCGTTCGAGGTCTTCGACTCCAAGCGTGATTAGACTGATACGTGGTTCCATGTGTCGTCCCTCGTCTTTGCGCCGCTCACCCTCGAATCACTTTGCGGCGGCAGGCCATTTACTTCTTCAACGACCCAAGCCAATGCGCCAGCGTCTTCAAGTCAGCGGCGTCCATCCCCAGCACAATTTCTTCCCGGTGGCTGCCGTGAACAGACAAAATGTGGTCTTCGTGGAAAAATAACGAGTCGCCCTGGTGCAGTTCGTGCAGCCGGGCCTCGTACAGTGGATTGTCCACGACACCCTTGAAGAATGTCCCGTCACGTTCACTCACTTGCACCCAAAAATCTTCGCCCCATCCTCGTGATGGAACATCCTGCATCGGCAGCGGCAACAACGTCGCCGGGTGTTCGTGACCGAGTATCGGCTTCGTTGCCTCGCGGTTGCAGGTCGGACAGTAGCATTTCTCAACGGCATCATCGTGGACCGAGAATCGAGGCGAGTCGATACGAAGCTCGACAAAATCGCCGACGCCGACGTGTTTCTTGAGAACCGGATGCGGAATCTGAAAGTTGTCGGAGTTCTCGGCGTGCATCTGAATGCCGTTCACCAACTCGTATCCGTTGGCGAAGTGTTGTTGGGCGAGGCGTTGTTGCAGTGTCTCGTGCATATTCAATCTTCCGTGCCGAGTGTGCAGCCGAAATCTGCAAACACTGTCTTTACATGCGGAGTCAACACTGCGACCAACTGTTGATCGTCGGACGACAACTGTGTATCTGGGGCCAAGCCCCCTTTCCGAGCGGCCAATACGATAGCCGCCAGGACGTGTTGCACATCCACGGGAAGATTCGTCGGTTCTTCGAGCTTGATGGCCAGATCGAATAATACCTCTGCAAGAGACGGGTCAACCGTTGCTTGCCCTGAAGCGGAAATGGAGATGCCGGGTACGATTTGTTGTTCGCCTTCTGTCATTGTTGATTGGCCTCCGTGCTTCGGATTGTACCGGGCAACGATTGGACTTGGTAGCTTTCCTCTACACTCGCATTTCAACGCTTAGGTATTGTCCTAGCGGAATCTGGAAACTATCGTAGCGGCGGCCAACATGAAGGCTCAAAAAGTGAAGATTCACGAATACGATGAGTAAACCATTTTTGTTGAACGTCGTCGAAGGGAAAGGCCGGTGAAGAACATTGACTGTGTGATCTACATCACCACCAAACGAGGCCGAAAATACAGCTACCGCAAAGATAACAATGGCTGGACGCAAACCAGTCCAACCGGTACAGTCCGCCGACTCGGCGCAGAGCAACTATTGTCGCACCTCTTGCCACCACTAGCCGACGAGCAGAAACACCTCAGTGTCAGGGTGGAACGGAGAAGCCATACAGTAGATAGCTAGTTGATTGCGACAACTCACGCCAAAGCCACCGTCAGTCCTTCGCCTTCCTCAACACCAATCGAATTCCTATCCACGGGAACAAGTAAAAGATAAATACGAAGAGTTTGAATAACCCCAGTCCGCAGTACATTATCAGGTCCAACTCGTGCGGCGACAGCCCGAACATCTTTCCATGAATCCCGTGGATAATCTCGCCGGTCAGCATGAACAAGACGAACGAAAACAGGCCCAGGGCAAGACTGATGATCCAGCAGCGAATTAGCACTTTGGCGAGCGTGTCGAAGAAATCTCGTGTTGAGTCAGTCATATTGCAGATTCCTTTCACTTGCTCGATTTCTTGAACACCACCAGCGTCACAGTAACATCCGAATCGCACTTGCCCAACTCGTCGAGCATGATCGCCTTAGCCTTCTCCGGATTAAAGCCGCCCGAACCGGCCCCGATCAATGGAAAGGCAATGGAGCCGAATCCCTGCTCGCTAGCAATTTTCATGGCATTGGCAACAGAATCCCGGATCGACTTTTCTGATGCCCGCCACAGCATGTCGATCCCGGCCACATGGATAATTCCCATGAACGGCAACACCCGTCTGCTGGCCCTGGCCGTTTCGTTTCGCTACTTGGATTGGTTCTCAGCCCACGCCCCCTGCACACATTGCAGGGGGCTTTTAAGATATTTCGTCGGCAACACTGCCCGCGCTTGGTACGGTTTGGTACATTGTCTGCTTACCGGTAATTTGGGCCGCGAGCACTGCGGAGTCTTCTGATGCCAAAGTTGGACGAGTACCTGCAGATTACCGAGGCGGCCGAGCTTCTTGGCGTCGCCCGGAACACGCTTCGGAATTGGGGGAAGGACGGAAGAATCGTCGAGCACCGACACCCAATCAACAACTACCGTCTCTACCGCCGAGCAGACCTCGAAGGGCTACTCCAGCAAGCACAAGAGTCGGGAAAAGTATCGGTGAACAAACCGCGTTAGTCGAATTCAGTTGGCCCAAAGTCGGGCAGTTGACGGCGAACGAATCGCCGCACGGGCTATGGAAATAATCGACAACATCAACCAGTTGCTCGGCGACGACCTGAAGCAGACGATCACACCCGGGTCGAAGCTGAAGATCGCGGCTTCGTGCTTTTCGATCTACGCATTCGAAGCGCTGAAGAAGGAGCTGGAGACGATCGACTCGCTGGAGTTCATCTTCACGTCGCCGACCTTTGTGCCAAGCGAGGTGACGGACAGCGTCAGAAAGGAACGCCGGGAGTTCCACATCCCAAAGGCGGAACGCGAGCGCAGCCTCTACGGCACTGAGTTCGAAATTCAGCTGCAGAACAAGCTCACCCAGCGGGCCATCGCCAAGGAGTGCGCCGAGTGGATGCGGCGCAAGGCGACCTTCCGCTCGAATCGCGGCAAGGCTCCGATGCAGCAGTTCGCCTGTGTCAAAGCCACCGAATCAGAATCCGTCTACATGCCGCTGCACGGCTTCACTGCCGTCGACCTCGGCTACCAGCAAGGCAACGCCGTCTCGAACATCGTCAACAAGATCGACGAGCCAGCGATGACGGCAGTGTACCTGTCGCTGTTCGACCAGATCTGGAACGACCCAGAGAAGCTCGAAGATGTGACCGAGCGTCTTTGCGACCACATCGCATCGGTCTATCAGGAGAACTCGCCGGAGCGCATCTACTTCCTGATGCTCTACAACATCTTCAACGAGTTCCTCGACGACATCAACGAAGACGTCCTGCCGAACGACCTCACCGGCTACCAGGACAGCCTGATCTGGAAGAAGCTCTTCAACTTCCAGCGGGACGCCGCCACCGGCATCATCAACAAGCTGGAAACCTACAACGGCTGCATCCTGGCCGACAGCGTCGGCCTCGGGAAGACCTTCACGGCGCTGGCCGTCATCAAGTACTACGAGCTGCGCAACCGCTCCGTGCTCGTGCTCTGCCCGAAGAAGCTGGCCGACAACTGGCTCAACTACAACCGCAACCTCAAGACCAACATCTTCGCCAAGGACCGCTTCAACTACGACGTGCTCTGCCACACCGACTTGCAGCGCACCAGCGGCGAGTCGTTCGGCACGCCGCTGAACCGCGTCAACTGGGGCAACTACGACCTCGTCGTCATCGACGAGTCGCACAATTTCCGCAACAACGACGCCTTCAAGGAACGCGAGACCCGCTACCAGAAGCTGATGAACCAGGTCATCCGCGAGGGCGTCAAGACCAAGGTGCTGATGCTCTCGGCGACGCCGGTCAACAACCGCTTCAACGACCTGCGCAACCAGCTGGCGCTCGCCTACGAAGGCGACTCGGAGAACCTCAGCACGAAGCTCAAGACCGACAAGGACATCGACGAGATCTTCCGTCACGCCCAGGCGGCCTTCAACGCCTGGTCCAAGCTGCCGCCAGAAGAACGCACGGCCGCGGCGATTCTCGAACGCTCTCGACTTCGACTTCTTCGAGCTGCTCGACAGCGTGACCATCGCCCGCTCGCGCAAGCACATCCAGACCTTCTACGACACCACGGACATTGGCACGTTCCCCGAGCGCCGCAAGCCGCTGTCGTTCCATTGCCCGCTCACCCATCGCACCGATGTGATCGGCTTCAACGACATCTTCGAGCAGCTTTCGCTGCTGAAGCTGGCCGTCTACGCGCCCGGTCAGCTACATCCTGCCCAGCCGCCTCGCCAAGTACGAGGACCTCTACGACACCGAAGTCGACGGGCGGCAGCGGCAAGCTCAGGCAGGCGGACCGCGAGAAAAGCCTGCAGGCGCTGATGACGGTGAACCTGCTCAAGCGGCTGGAAAGCTCGGTGCGAGGCGTTCCGCCTCACGCTCGAGAGGCTGGCAGACAACCACCTCGAGCACGCTCGACCAAGATCGAAGCTTTCAACAAGACGGGGCGCGACGCCAGTTTCGCGGACGTCTCGCCGGCCTTCGAGAATGCCGAGCCGGATGAAGACGATGAATTTCCTGAGCCGGATGATGCCAGCATCGGCGGCAAGGTACAGATCAATCTCGCCGACATGGACCTGCCCTCGTGGGAGCACGACCTCCGGGCCGACCTGGCCCTGATCGAAGCGCTTGCTGGCCGAGATGCAGAAGATCACCCCAGCCGACGACGCCAAGCTCCAGCACCTCAAGACCCAGATCAACAGCAAGCTCGCCTCACCCATCAACCCCGGCAACAAGAAGGTGCTGCATCTTCACGGCGTTCGCCGACACGGCCAACTACCTCTACGAGCACCTCGCGCCAGTACTTGCTCAAGTCGCATCGGCATGCACACCGGCCAAGTCACCGGCACGGACGCCCCGAAGATCCACGCTGAAGAAGAGCTACGACTTCCAGTCGCTGCTGACGCTCTTCTCGCCGCGCTCCAAGGAGAAGGCCGCCATCCTGCCGAACGAGCCGGGCGAGATCGACCTGCTGATCGGCACCGACTGCATTTCCGAAGGCCAGAACCTTCAGGACTGCGACTACCGTCATCAACTACGACATCCACTGGAACCCGGTGCGCATCATCCAGCGCTTCGGCCGCATCGACCGCATCGGCTCGCACCAACGCCAGCATCCAGCTCGTCAACTACTGGCCCGACATCTCGCTCGACGAGTACATCAACCTGAAGGAGCGCGTCGAAAACCGCATGGTGATTGCCGACGTCACCGCCACCGGCGACGACAATCCGCTCAATCACCGAGGCCAACGACGTCGCCTACCGCAAGGAGCAGCTGCGCCGCCTGCAGGACGAAGTCATCGAGCTGGAAGACCTCAAGACCGGCGTCTCCATCACCGACCTCGGCCTCAACGACTTCCGCATGGACCTGCTGAACTACGTCAAGAACAACGGCGACCTGGCCAGCATGCCCAACGGCATGCATGCCGTGGTGCCCGCCGAGCCCGAGCAATGGGCCTGCTGCCCGGCGTGATCTTCACGCTGCGCAACCGCAACCACGGCGTGAACATCAACCAGCAGAACCGGCTGCACCCGTACTACCTGGTCTACATCGGCAACGACGGGCAGGTCATCACCAACCACACCGAAGTCAAGCGGCTCCTGGACCTCACTCGTGCCGCCTGCAAAGGAAACGAGCAGCCAGTCCTCGAGGTGTGCCGTCTGTTCAACAGCGCGACGCACGATGGCCGCGAGATGAAGGCCTATTCCGACCTGCTCGACACAGCCATCCGCTCGATGATCGATGTGAAGGAAGAGAAGGACATCGACAGCCTGTTCACCGGCGGCAAGACCACGGCCCTGGTGAACACCATCGCCGGACTCGATGACTTTGAACTGATCACCTTCCTCGTCATACAAAAGGATGAAGGCGGAAGGATGAAGGATGAAAAGTGAGGACGGAATGAAGGACCTGAAATCCAGAACAAAGGAGTTCGCATTACGGGTGATTCGGTTGTATTCGGCACTCCCGAAGTCAACGGAAGCGCAGGT
>CAWJNN010000088.1:0-39667 GCA_963844115.1 uncultured Planctomycetales bacterium
CTTTACCGTCCATCTGCTGAGCGCCTTGGCGGTTTCGCTGGTGACGAAGCGATTGCTGAGCGACCTTGGCGAACTGCCCAAACGACTCGTCTACGCGACGGTGTTGAGCGTCGGCTTGATCCACCTGGCGAACCTGGCCTATTTCGATCGACCGGAAGAAACCGCATTGCTGTGGCTTTGGCTGGATGTGCTTCTGCTGAGCGGCGTGTGGGCACGGCTGACCATCTCCGCTGCGCTGGCGACGGGTCTGCTGATCGGGCTGGCTGGCTTAACAGCCCTCTGGGTAGGCATACTCGGCCTGCTATTCGTCTTTTTCCGCTGTGCACTGGTCGTGTGGGGCCAGCCGAAACAGCAATGGCGCCGGGCGACGACGAGAGCCGTGTATCGCCTGTGCGCATCGACAGCGGTAGCAGGATTGATGCTCTTCACGTGGTACGCGGTGTGGGAGGCCGCTCAGCCGGGCATTTTCGCTGACCAGTTCTTCGGTGCTTTGCAACACCTACGCCAAAATCAGCATCTCGATTCGCTCGCTCAGCGATTCCGCGCTCTGCGCACAACGATTTTGTTCAATCCCACGCAACTGGCGGCCACGGTGATCACGATAAGATTTTTCCGCCATTGATGATAGCGCGGGGCCGCCAGCAAACGACCGGTAGCGCTCTCTACCTGGCGGGCGTGATTGGCGTGATTGCGGTGCTCGTTTTTCGACCTCGTGCGTATACCTATCTTGGCGCCACGCAAATGTTGTTGTTGCCCTGTTTCGGTCCGGCCGTCGCCGTGATCATGCATTCGTCGCAAAGCACCGCTCGGCGCAGGCTGGGAACCACTGTCCTGATTGGCTGCGTGCTGCTCGCGATATCGCATGTGGTGGACCTTGGTCGCTGGACGTGGCAATTGCCGCACGACCAGCGTCAGCAACCGGCCTACGCGCGTTTAGCGGAACTCATACCGCCGGGCGAGCCGGTGGCGGTGACGGCGCGGCACTGGTATGTTTTTCAAGGTCGCAATCCGTCGCGCGATGCTTTTTTCAGCGCGTTGACCAGCGACGAAGAGGTACGGCATTGCCGATGGTTAGTGCTGGACCCATCGGTGGGCATCCCACCGTTCATCGAACACTTCGAGCGTGTCGAGGTTGTGCCGACCAAAGTGAGAGCGGACCGTACCTACGCGTATTCCGTGTGGCGGAGAAAAGAATAGCGCCCGGTCGAGAACACACTTGTCAGTATTCGCAGCGTTTTCCAGCACGGCAGCCGGTCAAGTTATGACAACCGAACAAACTGACAAATCAGACGGCGAAACTTACGCGGTCGCGATCCACGGGGGTTGCGGAACGGCCAAACAATTTCCACCCCAACGGGAAAAAGACTGTCGCGATAGCCTCACGACGATACTCCAGTTTGCGAATCAACTACTGAAGGATGGCAGTTCAAGTGTGGACACCGTCGAGCGGGTGGCGCGGGCGATGGAAGACGATCCCCTTTACAATGCCGGCAAAGGATCCGCATTTAACAGTCAGGGCGAACACGAATTGGACGCGTCGATCATGGACGGCCGTACCTTGGACTGTGGTGCGGTCGCCGGCGTGCGCACCGTTAAGAATCCTATCGCGCTGGCGCGCCTGATCATGCAGGAGACGGATCACGTGCTGCTGATCGGCGAAGGGGCCGATCGACTGGCACGTGAAAAAGGCATTTCACTTGTTTCCCCCGACTATTTCTTTACGCCGCAGCTGCGTCAGCACTGGGCGGCGCGGCAAGCGAAAAGTCCCGCGGATGATGTGCGGGGAGAAAGTCAGGGAACGATTGGCGTTGTGGCGCTTGACCAGGCAGGAAACCTGGCTGCCGCCACCTCGACGGGCGGGACAAGGTTCCAGATGGCTGGACGTGTCGGCGACACGCCGATCATCGGTGCGGGCAACTATGCAAAAAATGGCTTGTGCGCCATCTCGTGCACCGGTCGTGGCGAGGATTTTATTCGCCACTGCGTGGCCCACAGAGTCGCCGCCTTGATGGAGTTCAAGGAGATGTCGCTGGACCGCGCTGTCCTGCACATCGTGGACGAAGTGCTGGACCCGAAGGTAGGCGGCCTGATCGCCGTCGATTCCGACGGTTCGATCTCGATGCGTTTCAACACCGATGCAATGATGCGCGGCGCAGCGGATTCGACGGGACGGTTCGAGATAGCTATCTGGCCTGACGCGCGTTGTTAGTGAAAGACCATGAATTCGTTGAATGCCCAGCCGCAGGCGCCGGCACGATCACGGAGGCCGGCGCCTACGGTTGGGCGTTCAACGATCTCACCACACGATCTGCTCCGACCGGAAGACGGGGCCTTCGACGCAGGTCCGTTTATAGTCCCAGTCGCCGTGTTCGTCGCACACCTTGGCGACGCAGCTAAAGCAGATGCCGATGCCGCAGGCCATCGGGGTCTCCAGCGAGACCTGGCAGGGAACACCGGCCACCTTCGCGATTTGTGAAACGGCCTCCATCATCGGTTCCGGGCCACAGCAGACGACGTGCGCCCCTGCCCTTGGTTATCGAGTTCGTCCCGCAGAAGATCCGTCACGAAGCCGTGATGACCGGCCGTACCATCGTCGGTGCTGATCATCACCGTGACGCCCAGTGCTTCAAAATCTTCGACGCCGGCAAGGAAATCTTTCGTGCGCGCTCCGTAACACATCGTGACCCGTGGTGCAGGACTCACGTGTACCGGCGGATCACCGTATTCGCGCTGTCCCAGGTACTGTCGGGCCAACGCGAGAAACGGCGTTTGACCAATCCCTCCGGCCACCATCAGCAGATGCTGTGATTCGACCGGCAGGAACCCGTTCCCCAAGGGCCCCCGACACCTCCAGATCCTGACCCGCTCGAAATTCGGCCAGCCGGGAGGTCATTTTTCCTAAAACGAGATAAACGATATCCAGGCCTGTCGGTGTACCATCCGGCGACAGGACGGTGTCATACAGGGCGAGCGGACGACCCAGCAACGGATCGTCGTAGTCGGCCAGGCGCATCATGATGAACTGGCCTGGAATGATACGACGAGCTAATTCCGGACACTCGAAGCGGATTCGAAAGGTATCGCGTGCAAGCGGCACGTTCTCGACGACACGAACTCGCTGTTGGACCGAATTGTCCGCATAGTACCTGGCGTGCAACGGGCTTGTCATCGACGTCGGCTACTCCGTTTGTCGGGCGATCTTCGTTTAGCCGGTTGGTGAGTCCCCTTTTCACCGCCGGCCGCGGCCGCACGCAGCTTATTGATTTCGATCCGAGTCAATTCGCGACATTGCCCCGCGGCAAGATTTCCTAAGCGCAAGGGTCCCAATGCCACACGGCGTAGCCGCTGGACTTTATGACCTTCGGCCGCCAGCATGCGACGAATCTCCCGGTTCTTCCCTTCCTTTAACACGATCTCCAGTATTGTGCTGCCCTTGTGCCGGCGTTTGATGTGCGCCGCATGCACTTTGACCGACCCTTCCGCCAGACGGACACCCTTTCGCAACTGTTCCAGTACGCTCAATTCCGGAAAACCGGCGACCTGCACCTCGTAACACTTCTGGACACCATACCGGGGATGGGCAAGTCGATTTGCCAGCTCACCATCATTGGTCAGCAAGATCAGACCCTCACTATCCATATCCAATCGCCCCACCGTGAACACTCTTCCAACTTCCGGCGGCACCAGATCGATCACGCGCGGTCTTCCTGACGGATCCCTGTTCGAAGCTATCACCCCTCTCGGTTTATGAAGCATATAGAATGACCACCGCACTCCGCGTAGAAGTTCTCCATCGACGCGAATCTCCTGATCGTCGACGTTGACGCGAGTACCCAACTCCGTCACCAGCTGACGATCGACTTCCACGCGTCCTTCGACGATCAGCTTTTCGCACTCTCGTCGACTCGCGACGCCGGCAGCGGCCATCACTTTCTGCAGACGATCACCGTCAGCAGATTCTGCAACTTTCACGCTCGACGCCGGCTGCTTGCGACTTCTTTTAGTGCGCGGGGGACGAGCCTTTTGGACAGTCATGGGATACCAAAATGGTTAAATCAGTGCGGATAATCGACCCCCGGCTGAGCGCAGGACGTCGACTGATTATAATCGTTGCCGTACGCAACGGCGATGGCCCAATGGATCTGGCGATAGCCCAATTGATTTAGTGAGGTAACCTTTATGGACAAGACGTTTCGCGTCGCAGTGGTTGGTAGTACGGGTCGTGGTGACTACGGTCACGATCTGGATCAGGCATTCGTCGGCGTCCCCGGCACGGAAATCGTCGCCGTCGCGGATCCCGATGAAAAGGGTCTCGCGCAGGTCGCCGCCAGGCTGAAACTGGAGCACGCGTTTGCCGATTACCGAAAAATGCTGGAAACCGTCAAACCGGACATCTTGGTGATTGCGCCCCGATGGATTGACCACCGCAGGGACATGGCCGTCGCGGCGGCGGAGCGAGGTATCCACATTTATATGGAGAAACCGTTTTGTCGGACGCTGGCCGAAGCGGACGAAATCATCGCGGCCTGCGAACGAACACACTCGCGTCTGGTCGTCGCTCATCCCACCCGTTACAGCCCCAAGTTAAATCGCATCAAACGGCTGATCGCGGCCGAACGCTTCGGGAAGGTCCTGGAATATCGAGGACGTGGCAAGGAAGACCGTCGCGGCGGAAGTGAAGACCTGTGGGTCCTGGGCACGCACGTTATGGACATGATCCGCGAACTGGGTGGCCAACCGAAATGGTGTTTTGCCCAAATCGAGCAGGACGGTGAACGCGTTCAGAAGCGGCATGTGATCGAGGGTGGCGATGGCATTGGTCCGTTGGCTGGCGACAACGTTCGAGCGATGTACGGGATGCCGGACGGATCGACTGCCTATTTCGCATCGACAAAAGACGCCGCCGGCAGCCCGACGCGGTATGGACTGCGCATCTATTGCTCGCACGGCCTGATCGAAATCCTGGAAGGAACCATGGGTGATGTCAAATGCTTGCGCGATCGCAGCTGGTCCCCGGCCCGCAGTGGCAAAGAATGGATGGACGTCGCGTCCCAAGGTTGGAATAAACCCGAAACCCTAACTGGTCCGACCTACGAATCGCGACACTGGTTGGCCATCGATGATCTGCTGACGGCGATCAAGAACAACCGCGAGCCGAAGGCCGGCATGCATGAGGCGCGGGGCGTTCTTGAAATGATCGTCGCGGTTTTTGAATCGCATCGCGTCGGCGGGCCGGTCATTTTTCCGTTAGAAAACCGGCAGAACCCATTCACAAAGTTGGACGCCTGAAGCCGTAGTTCCGCCTAAAGGCGGAACTGCGGATGAATAAAGGTGTCAAGTACCGATTTCGGGGTCTAGGCAAGTTTGGTCAAAGCGGTTAGGCTTTGCGGGATTGCTTAAAACCACGTTGCGAGATTCATCATGGGCAGACCACCACGAGCCGATGAAGCAGGCGGCATTTATCACGCGCTCAATCGAGGCAACGCACGGCACGATATCTTTTTCGAGGATGCCGATTTTGAAGCTTTCGAGCATTTGATTGCTGAAGGCTTGCAAAAGTTTCCCGTTGATCTTATCGCTTATCAGTGGATGAGCAACCATTGGCACATGGTATTGTCGCCCCAAGTCGATGGCGGGATGTCGGCATTCCTTGGTTGGATCACGTTAACTCACACGCAGCGTTATCACGCACACCATGGGACGACGGGTTGCGGCCATGTTTACCAGGGTCGATACAAAAGTTTTCCGGTTCAAGACGATGATCATTTTCATATCGTCTGTCGCTATGTGGAACGCAATGCGTTAACGGCCAACCTGGTCAAGCGAGCCGAAGACTACCGGTGGGGAAGCTTGTCGAATTGGGTTGGCGGTGAATCACCGATCGAACTTGCGCCGTGGCCAGTTCGGCGATTGCCTCGTTGGATCGACAGGGTAAACCAGGCTCTTAGCAAAAAAGAACTCAAAGCCTTGCGTCACAGCGTCACGCGCAATCTCCCCTTCGGAGACGACAATTGGACGACGGCAACAGCCAATCGACTTGGACTTGAATCAACGACACGCCCCAGAGGAAGGCCAAGGAAGCTTGCCTAGTACACCAAATCGGTACTTGACACCTTTATTCAAGTGACACCTTTATTCAAGCGAAAAACCTTCGAAGTCTAGTACCCGTTTGCCGACATTTCATGAGTCTGCATCCCCACTTGCGAGTCACTGCTTACGTAGTACGTCGAAGGTGCAGGGACGTTGCGTGAGGTTACACTCGACAGCAGGTTTTTCCCAGCCTTTGGCCAGGGGACGGCCAGAAGCCGTCATTTCCGCTCCGATGGCGATCGCGATGCTGGTCCCCGTTACCGGTACCACTTCGCCGCCAAATCAGACAACTTCCCTTGATCCGCTAGTCAGCGGTCGAGCAACGTCGCGGACGGCGACAGCCGCATACGATGAACGCGGTCAGGATGCCCAGCAAGAACGTGTTGGGTTCTGGGACAGCTGTAAACGTCGCGTAGGCACTATCCGCCGCCAACGGACTTGCGGCCAGTTGAGCTAGAGAAAGATCTAGGTCTGAATAGGTGAGCGGATTGAGCGGCAGCAGATTGATTTCCGCGGCACTCTGCACGACGGGTCCCGCCAGGTTGAAGGGGACGGACATTCCACTGGTGAATGCGGTCGCCGTGCTGGCGTCGATGCCCTCGCTATTGATGAAGTTCACGATCGCATCCAGCGCGCTTATCGCCGTGGCGGGGGTACTAAACGTGATTGCGCCCGCCAGGCTGTCGAAGCTAACACCGTGATGAAATTGAACGTTGTACGACGCTCCGTCGATTGTCAGTGCCGTGATGGATTCCAGTTGGAAATCGGTACCCGATCCCGTGGGGGGGGCGTCGACAAAGTTGATCATCGCTCCGGGCGACGAGCTACTCGTCAAGACAACCGCAAACAACGAAAAAAGGGCGAGGGTCAATGCCCGATAAATTCTGCTCATCACGATTTCCTCAAATGATTTGTCGTTCGCCCCTCGCGACCTGATGGCGATGGTCGGGGCGATGCACTGGTGGTCCGTCAATGTGGGTTTGACATTGCAAGGGGTCGCATCAACTACTGATTTATAGGTTGCCGGTGTGCGCTTGCAAAAAAACAAATCACGGAATGTCCGGTAATTCACGTTGACGTTGCGGAAGCGTTTCATTGTCGAGAGGATGTTTCCCAATTGCGACGCTCGCGGTCCGGATTCATCACGAAGGTGTGGCCGAAGAGCAACGTGGCGTTGCGTCAACGCCACCAAAATCACAAAATGCCCTCTTCGCCTCCGTCGGGAGCTGCAAATCGCCCGCCTGAAAAAACAGCGTTTTCTGAGGTAAACCCATGAATCCCGCCGCCGCTGACGCTATTTCCGATCTGCTGATTAACGTCGCTGACGGTGTCGCGCGGCTCACGCTCAATCGACCCGACCGACGCAACGCCTTGTCCAAAAACCTGGTGCTCCGGCTGGATCGTGAGCTGACGTCTATCGAAGCCGACTCTGCCATCCGAGCCGTGGTCCTGGCAGCCAATGGCCCCGTGTTCTGTGCAGGCCACGATTTGAGTGAAATGGCGGGACTGACTGAAGAGGAATACCGCACGATATTTTCAAACTGCTCGCGGATGATGCTTCGCCTGCGACAGCTCCCGCAACCCGTCATTGCGCGGGTTCACGGACTTGCGACGGCGGCGGGGTGCCAGCTGGTAGCGGCGTCGGACCTGGTCGTGGCGACAGAACAAGCGACGTTTGCAACACCCGGTGTCAAAATCGGTCTGTTCTGCACCACACCCATGGTGCCGCTGGTACGGGCGATCGCTCCCAAGGCCGCCATGGAGATGTTGATCACGGGCGCGCCGATTTCCGCACGGCGTGCTTGCGAATTGGGACTGGTCAACTGCGTGGTCGACCAGCGGGTACTCGACGAACGCGTCGCGGAATTCGTCGAGGCGGTCAAGGCTTCCAGCCCCGACATCCTGGCGTTGGGCAAACGAGCCTTCTACGACGAGTTAGCGTTGGATGAAACTGCCGCGTACCGACACGCGACCGACGTGATCACCCGCAATGCCGTACAACCGGCCGCCCAGGAAGGCATCACCGCGTTTCTGGAGAAACGACCCGCGCGCTGGCCGGGGGGCGGTAATCAGTAATCGGTAATCAGTGATCAGTAATCGGCTATTGGCGTTCAGCGAACACCGATCACCCCCTACCCTGGTCTTCCCAGGGAGAAAATTGGCAGCAGCAGCGACAGGGCAATCGCGCCGACGACGAAGCCCATTACGGCGATCATGATCGGTTCTATCAATCGGGTCGTCGTATTGATCGAGTTCTCGACCTCGGTGTCGTAATAGCCACTGACTTTTTGCAGCACCGTATCCAACTTGCCCGTATCTTCGCCGGCGGCGATCATCCGCACTAACAGAGGCGGGCACAACGAGCTGGTGGATAGCGCATCGCAGATCTGCTTACCGGTCGCGACCTGGTTAATTACATCCAGCCATAACTTGCGATAGTAGTAGTTCCCAGCGACATCGGCCGAAAGCTGCAGCGATTCCAGCACCGGGACACCGCTGGCGGTCATCGTACCCAACGTGCGAATACTGCGGGTAATGGCCACTTTTCGAAACAGGGGTCCGAGGATGGGAAGGTTAATCTTCAAATAATCAAAGGTTTGGCGTCCCGTCTCGGTGCGACGGAATAAGACGAGCCCTACCACAAGCGAAACGACTGCGATCAACCACCAATACCAGTGCGCCATCATCGAGTCGGATACACCGATTAGAAAGACCGTCAGCTGGGGCAGGTCGGCCCCCGGTCGTTTGAAGAGCGGTTCGAACTTTGGAAAGATGTACAACAGTAAAAAGACCGTTACGCCGATCGAGGCAAACGCCATGACCATCGGGTACATCATGGCCGACCGTACTTTTCCGCGGATCTCTTTTTCCTTGTCCAGGTAGCTCGCGATACGTTGCAACATGACGCCCATCGAGCCGGTCACTTCACTGGCACGAATCAGCGAAACGTAGGTCTGATCGAAATAGGCGGGATGTCGAGCCAGCGCGGTCGACAGGTCTTCACCGGCTTCAACGGACTGCTTTAGATTCAACAGCAGCTGACAAAGCTTCGGATTATCTTCCTGTTCAATGATGGTCGACAGCGAGTGCGAGATGGAAATGCCCGTCTCGACCATGATCGCCAACTGGTTGGTCAGATAGATGATGTCGCTGCGGGTGATACGCTTTCCAAGAAGAAGCGTCAGGTCCGACGACTCTTCGTCGATCTCAAGTACCTTGTACCCGTCACGGCGCAACTGCTGCGTCGCCACATCCACGTTGACGGCGTCGACGGTGCCTTCGTGGATGTTGCCCAGCGGATCGCGCACTTTATAGAGGAAACTGATCGGCATAGGAATTTCGATTGCGGATTGCGGATTGTGGATTGCGAATTGCGGATTGCGGATTGCGGATTGCGGATTGTGGATTGTGGATTGTGGATTGCGGATTGGTGGCTTTACCGATTTTCGACAAATCGCGCTGTGTCACCGGCAACGTGCATTATCTCTTCCAGCGTCGTAATCCCTTCCTGGACCTTGCGAAAACCATCATGGCGCAACGTCGTCATGTTGTTCTGAACGGCCAGCTGGCGAATTTTACTGATGGGGGCCTCGGAGGTGATCGCGTCGCGCAATTCGTCCGTCACAACCAGGACTTCGTGAACACCAATTCGGCCGGAATAGCCCGTGTTGCGACATCGCCGACAGCCCACACCCTTGCGGTACTGGTCAATTTCGTAACCCATCTTTTCGACCGCCTTGCGCAGATTGCGTGGCGGGTCGTACGGTTCGCTGCACTTCGGGCATATCTTGCGAACGAGACGTTGAGCCAGCACCATATTGAGCGCGGCGCCGATCAGATAGGGTTCCACGCCCATGTTTACCAGTCGCGTCACCGCGGCACAGGCATCATTCGTGTGCAAAGTCGAGAAGACCAGATGGCCCGTCAACGCGGCCTGGATCGCTGTGCGGGCGGTTTCGTCGTCACGAATTTCACCGACCATCACCACGTCGGGATCTTGCCGCAACAGGGTCCGCAGCGCGACTGCAAAGGTCAGGCCGACCTTATCTTGTACCTGAAACTGATTGATCAACGGCAAGTGGTATTCGATCGGATCTTCCACCGTGCAGATGTTGTTCTCCATCGAACTAATCTCATTCAGCGCCGCGTACAGCGTCGTCGACTTGCCGCTACCCGTGGGGCCGGTCACCAGGACGATCCCATTAGGGGCCTTGATGCCCGCGCGGAACTGACTGAGGATGTCCTCGGCAAAACCCAGATCTGGCAGCGACAGCGAGACACTGCCAGAATCCAACACGCGGATCACGGTTTTTTCGCCACGATTGCCGGGAAATGTACTGACACGCAGATCGATTTTGCGACGGTTTAACAGAACGTGAACTCGACCATCCTGCGGCAGGCGACGCTCGCTAATATCCAGGTCCGCCATGATTTTGATACGGCTGGTGATAGCCGGCAGAAGGTGCAGGGGCACCTCCAGCGTTTTGTAAAGTTTGCCGTCGATTCGATTGCGAACACGGACACAGCGTTCCGCCGCTTCGATGTGAATGTCGCTGGCCTCTTCTTTGGCCGCAGTGAAGATGATGTAGTTGACCAGCCGAATAACCGGAGATTGGCCGGCAATTTCCTCCACATCCGTAATGTCCTCGATCGCGTCTTCGATCAAGGTGACGTCCGCCTCCGATCCCTCGATGATGTCGTCGATGACAAACACCTTGGAGTTCGCAAGGCCGCCCAACATCCGCAGCAGGTCCTTCTGCGTCGTGATGACAATCTGGACTTCCAGTCCCGTAAGCGAGGCGACTTCATCCAGCAAGAACAAATTCGACGGCTCGGTCACGGCCAGCGTTAGCATGCCCTCGACGGCAAACAACGGTAGCAGCATGTGCTGATTAATGAATTCGCGCGGAAGAATATCGACGATACTCGGATCGTACAGTCGTTGTTCCAAGTGGGCATAGGGAACTCCGTAGCATTCAGCCAACCCCTCTGCAACCTGATCTTCCGAGCAAAACTCGAGCTCGATCAGCACTTCGCCCAGTAGCTTGCCTCGATTCGTCGCGTCTTGCTGCGCAGCAAGGGCTCGCTCTATCTGGTCACCGTTGACGTAACCCTTTTCGATAAGCGCGTCACCGAGGAACTTGCGCATTGACTGAGTGGCAGACATAGGATCCGTTTAGTTGTAGCTCTTCACTGCCTCGAGCACGCTGTCGAATACCTCGATCTCGTGATCCAAGCGCGTGATTTCCAGGATTTTTTGATTGGTGACGTTGGACGTCGATATTTTCAGATCGCCGCCGTCTTCGTACAGTCCCCGGCGGGCGATCAGCAGAGCCTCCAGGCCGCTACCGTCAATCATCTCGGTGCCATCAAGATCCATTACGACGTTGCGAGGATTAAGCGCCGTCACGAACTCGACAAACTGATCGGCCCGCTCATGATTCAGCTCGTCAGGAGCATGAGCAACAATCACATTCCCAAAGGTTTCCGTCGGAAGTTGCATGGTTGGTTACTGATTATTAGTTACTGACTACTGACTACTGATTACCGATTACTGATTACCGATTACTGATTTCTGATTTCTGATTCCTGATTCCTAGTGGCGGACTTCGTTCCAGCCACTCGCCCCTTGTCTCTTCCCCTACATGTACGCCTTCGGAATCGTACAGCGACCGGTCTCAATAATTTGTTGGACACAATGCAGCAGCTCGCGTGGACTGAAAGGTTTTCCCAGCACGGCGAGCACATTCAACTGCGTGGCCAGCTCGTCGTGCGGCAACTCCAGGCCCTTGGCCGTCAGCATCAGGATCGGCAAATCGTGGGTCGCTTCGTGCGCACGACAACGCTGACACAATCCAATACCGTCGAGGCGTGGCATCTGGCAATCGGTAATCAGCACGTCGGGCATCCACCCTTCGTCGTACAGGATCTCCCAGGCTTCCTGGCCGTCGTCGGCAGTACGGATTTCGAAGCCAGCACGGCAGAACTTGATCTGTGCGGCGTGCAGGATATGACATTCGTCGTCGCACATTAGAATTCGTTTGATCATTGCACTCTTTCGAATCTGGCCTTCGAATCTGGCCGTAAGCCCTTACAAAGGGTTCATTTCATCTTGGCGGCAACAGGAAGCCGTACGGTGAAGATACTGCCTTTGCCCAGTTCGCTTTCCACGTGGATACTGCCCTGGTGCATGTCTTCAACGATGTGCTTTACCAACGGCAAACCGAGACCCGTCCCGGACGCCATCGTCTTGTCTTTTCGTACTCGATAGAACTTCTCGAAGACTTTCTCTTGATCTTCTTCGCTCAACCCCACGCCGGCATCCTCCACTTCCAATTCGACGCGGTTCGCTGCCATGCGGCTCCGCAACACGACGCTGCCACCTTCCGGCGTGTACTTGACAGCGTTGGACAAAAGATTGATTGCGGCTTGGAGGATCATGTCGCGATCGACGTGAACTCCCAGGAACATCTCGCTCAATTCCTTCTTTAGCTGGATATCCTTCTCCACCGCCACCGGTTGAATCACGCCAAATGCTTCTTCCAGAATTTCATTCAGTGACTGCTGCGCCTTACTCACCTTCACGACGCCCGCTTCGATACGCGCGATGTTCAGCAAACTTTCGACCAGGCGTTGCAATCGATCCGCTTGCATCGAGATGATGTCCAGGAACTCTTGCCGGGTCTCTTCATCCTCGGCATCGCCGTCCTGAAGCAATTCGACATACGCCTTGATGCCTGACAGTGGCGTCTTCATTTCGTGACTGGCAGACGAGACGAATTCGGCGTTGCGTTTCTGGATTTCCTTGTGCGAACTGATATCGCGCAAGACGGTGACGATTCCGTCGCTGCGCAAATCGTTTGCCTCATCCGTCCGGGAGTTGAGCGCCTTGGCGGTCGCCCGATACCATCGTGACTGGCCGTCTTTATGTTTCAATTCGACTTCGCAGGCCCGTTCGCCGTGCGTATTATGGCGGCGCGTCTCCGTCAGCATCCGCGTGATGTTTTCGCACTCGATCAGGTCCGCCAGCAACTGTTTTTCGTCAGATTCAAGCTGCATGTCAAATAACTCACAGGCACTGGCGTTTGCCAGAATCAGTTCGTCGTAGTCGTCGACAACCAGAATGGGATCGCTAAGACTTTCTAGAATGTCAGAGATCTGCCGCTGTTGTTTCGCGTGTCGTCGCGAGCGAACCTCTAGCGAGGCCTGATTCAATTCCGCCTCGTCCCTCCGCTCGTTCAATGACAGCAAGTGCCCGCGGAACTGAGTGATCACGTCAACCCAGGGGCTGCCCGGCGGCAGGTCGACGAACAGTCGATCGACATCGAGCGCCTTCAGTTCGTCCGCGTCCATGTGGTTCAACAACTCAAGAATCCGTCGAGAGATCGCCTGGCTGCGGACCAGTCCTCCCAGCGCATACGCGCCGTAGACGCCCGCGATAATCAGCGCGACCATGACCAGATCCAATCGCGCAAGCCAATGATCGGGTGGCAGCCACTGATCGGCCAACCAACCAACCAAGAGCCCCATCGTTGGCACGATCGTTGCCAGGACTAACACGCTGTTGGACTTGGTCGTGAACACTTCGTTTACTTCAACTTGATGATGAACTTCAAATCAAACGCACGGACAACCTTCGCATCGCGTTCGAGCGCCGATCGGTCCTCGCAACCGAAGTCACAGCGCAGCCACAGTCACTGCTCAGCCAAAGTCACAGCGCAGCCAAAGTCACAGCGCAGCCAAAATTACTGCGAAGCAACGACACGATTCGAGAGCTTTACACCGAAGGTCCGACTACAGACCTAGTTGGTGCGCTCGCTGAAGAGACTGAACAGCAGCCTCCCGCTCACCCAGCTTTTCCAGCGCAAAGCTCTGTAAAAGGTAGGTTAGCGGGCATGTGCTGTCCAAGGAAAGCGATTGCTGAAGTGCATCTTTTGACGATCGATAGTCGCCATGACGGTAGTGAGCGGTTCCGATTACACGTAATAATTCGGCGGAATCGCCAAACCGACTTCTGACGGACTGCGCGATTTCCAACGCCAGTTCCGGCTGTTCGTATCGTAACGGTAACAAGGCGGCCGATATCGCCGCATTCTGAGTAGTCTCGGCGGATTGGACGTAGTCATTGAGGTGTCGACCAGCGACATTCACTTCGGCCGAAGCGAGCGCTTTTCTGGCCAGGTGGGTCGATGAGTCCACACCAGCATTCGACGTTTGCGCGATTTGGTCGGTTGCTGCGGGAATTTCGTGGCTGGCAAGTTCGACATCAGAATTCCGCGTTTGCGATACCTGGTTCAACAACGACATCGCCTCGACATGGTTGGGATTTCGAGACAGAATTTCCCTTAACGACTGGATGCACCCGTCCGGGTCACCTTGTTGCCAACGCGATCGCGCGGCTTCGACCTGGATCTGGTTCCGTTTCTCCTCAAACCGCACCGCCGCTTCGTGGATCCGCTTTGAATCCGGCGACGTGGGATCCGCCTCGGGCCTGGCACCTAGTCGTTGGCTGCAACCGCTGGCCCACAAGACCGCCAGTAACACTATCCCGTTGCGAAACGTGTGAACAGCCACTCGTAACCTCGATTAGCGTTGGCGTGGCGCGGTCGCGTTTTCGCGTACGCGCGAAGTCGCATCGTGCGGATTATTGAATTGCCGCGACTGCGGTTCGCTCGGATCTATCCGGTCCAGCAACCAACGGTCGATTTCCGGTCCGTCCATTGGATGCGCCTCGGCCCCCGGTTTTGTGTATTCGGATCCAGCGGCGTGGTCACCCAACTGTTCGCCATTCCAGATATCCGCTCGCAAATCGATCGCCGCTCGATGTTGATGGTTGTAATGGATCGCCAGGTTGACGTGCTTCATTGCCAACTGCGGATTGCCGACCGCCAGCGCATGTCGCGCCTTGGTAAAGTGTTCGTGGCCAATCCGCTGCTGGCCCAGCGGCTCAGCTTCTCGAACGCGACCGCCTGTCGATGATGCGATTCCATCGCCGCGTGATTTCCTTCGTCTGACAACTCCGGATCGGAGACGATGTGGGGCGTGATCAATACAAGAATCTCACGCCGGTTGTAGTCTTCAACTTTTTGCCGGAACAACGGTCCGATGCCAGGCAAACTCCCCAACAGCGGGATCTGCGTGGCCGCCGTTGCAACATCGTCGCGAATCAGCCCGCCGATGATCACCGTCGACCCGTCGTACGCGATGATATTCGTAGTCACCTCCGTGACTTCTTTATCCGGCAAAGTAAACCCACCTTCGACACGGACCGACCCGGTCGACAGTTCCGGATGGACCTCCATCCGAATCATGCCGTCCGACGATATGAACGGTCGAATTCGAAGTTGCGTTCCCACCTCAAGGAATTCAACCGTTTGCGTCGTCGCGGTCTCCGTGACCGTCGAACTGACGTAGCCTAGCTCGGCACCGATCAGAATTTCCGCGCGCTGCTTATTCAACACCAGCAGTCGTGGTGTCGCGATGACATCGGTGTCGCCCACGGTCTCCAAAGCATCCAGAAAGACCGAGACATTCCCGTTGAGGAAACCAACCTTTAACCCGCCATTGCTGAAGTCGAGTTGCCCCAGTGAGAGTGGCGGCGATCCGGAAATGATGTGCGCATCACTGCGATCCTTCAGCAATTCGAAATCGACCCCGACCCGCGTCGTATCGTCGAGCCTCACGCTCAGGATCATGGCCTCGATGGATACTTGCAAAGGTCTTATGTCGACGTCTTCGAAGACCTGGTCGATCTGTATCAAAACGGATTCGTAGTCGCGTACTAGAACGACTTCGGAATTGGCGTAGTTGTCACCACCGGCCCCGGTCGAGTTGGCCGCGATGCCGTTTTCGGCTGGCTCACTAACGCTGACGGTACCGAGCCCGGACTCAGCAACGGAGTGATCAACGTCTGCAGGTCGCTCGCCCGGATATAGTTTGGTCGATAGATCCGCGTGTTAATCGGTTCTGGCGCCGGCGGCGCGGATTGCAGTTCCTCGGGCGTGCCGACGTAAATGATGCCGCCTTCTTGACGTGCGACATAACCGGTTGTTTTGAGAATCGCCCGCAACGCGGTTTCGAACGTCACGCCTTGCAGCGTGGCGCTGACCGTTCCTGTTACGACCTTAGTGGCCATGATGTTGCGCCCACTACCACGGCTCAGCAGCTCCAGCACTTCGCGAATATCCGTATCCTTCAGCTGCAACGACAGCCGGTCATCCCCCTCGTTGACAAATTGCTTCTGCGGCTTGACCAATTCCGGCGGCTGTGTGGAGGACCTTTGCGCTGGCTCGGGCAACGGTTGCGGCGTGGGTGGTGGCGTTCGCGTGACATCCAACGGCTCGCGGTTGGACTTGCTGACAAGAAGCTTGTCCATCAATTGCATCAGGGTCGAGACAGGAACGGTCGCTTCGCCTGAACCCGAGGCTTGTTGTTGAATTGGCGATCGTAGCTGAGCCATGACTGGCTGGGCATCGCCGAGCTGCGAACCGCCGCCACGTAGCGGGTGGCTCGACTCCGACAGAGGTCGCCTCTGTATCGGTGAATGAAGTGCTGGTTTGGTCGCTGCTACCGCGGGCAGAGTACCGGCCGTACGATGCGATTCCGTAGGGTGGGACTCTGTATTGTCGAACTCAATGCGATGCGACTTTGTATTGTCAAACGCTGTATCGTCAAGTTCTGGGGCCTCGTCCAGCGCCGTAATCCGATGTTCATCCGCGCTGTCGACGAGGCTGACTCCCGGCACCAGGTTGTGCGGCTGAGCGTTGTCCGCCCGCGCACCTTCCGCCACCGGTCGATCGTTCTGGTCGTTGGCGGAACTCGCCAATGGCGGGCTCTGCTGTGCGAACTCCAGGATGGCCCGCGACCACAGATCGTCGGACACGGAAACGTATACCGCAGCGGCAACACCACTGCCCGTAAAGATTATCAGAGATAGGATGCGGCCCAGGCTACTCATGCGTCTTCCGTGACGGTCAAAGTGTGTGCAGCGTCCCTGCCGTGACAGATTCGCTACATCGCTTCCATGTTATGTTTACCGAACTAGTCGCTGCCTCTGAGAAACTGAACTTGTTCGTTGCCGGCTAATACGGGTGACCCAATCGTCAGTTCATACTGTTGGTCATCGCGAGCGAGCACCAGTCGGCCGGACTGTGCGGAAACGACAACAAACTGAAAACTTCCCTGGTCGTTCTCGAACACCAAATCCCTGGTCCCCGATGCTTGTCTATGGTCCGATGCAAACGAGAAGGTCCTGCCGCTGATCTTGACCACCGTTACCTTGGTACCCACCAGTGAACTATTCAGGACCATTCCCAGCGTTTCAGGCGTAACAATGGCAGCCGTGCTCTCTCTCCCTTCGCTGCGCCCTTCCCCATCCTGATCGTCTCCGTCGGACGGATCTTCGACGAACCGCCGAAACGGGTTCCCAGCTGTCGTCGGAAATTTGGCTGTTTTCATCAAGGGATCGCGTTCCAAGGCGTTCGCCAAATCCTGCCAATCGCTGGCCGGCGGCACCGCGGTCTCCGTTGGCGTCGCGACCGCAACGACTTCTCGAACGGTCAACGTTGTCGCTTTGGATGCCGTTTCGGCAGTTTCCTCCGGCAACATCCCGCCAATTGCTGTTACCCAGTAGTAGATTGCAACCATGGTGGCGGACAGCAAGAACGCGGCCCGCCCCTTGTGCGCAAACATTTCTCGCTTTAGTTGTCTTAAAATCTTGTGGATCATGGTGTCACCATGGCCAGACGTTCCGGCTCATCTTGTATCGGTATTCGTTCGTTGTGACCTAATCGGAAATGTTTGGATTAACGGTAGAAATCACCAGGTTTACCTCGCTTTCCAGGCTGTTCCCTGGTTTAGCGGGTGCCCGAAGCGTAAGACGCTCGATACGCACCCTTGCTGGCAGTGATTCCAGTCGTTGCATCAAGGCAAACAGGCTGGCGAACGAACCGGTCGTTCCCAGGTGGAGCGGAGTCTGTGTAAGGCTCTTGAGTTTGACGGTCGGCTGCGGGTCAAAGCGAATTGTTTGAACACCAGCGTCCTGAGTCACCTGGCTGATCAGCGCCAGAACCGAGGCTGCATCATCGTCGTTCGTGCGTTTCCACTGCTCCACGTATTCCTCTGTCGCTCGAAGCTGCGTCTCCCTGTCGAAAACGGTCGCTTTCAGTGGCCGCGACCGTTCGATCTCGGCTTTGCGTGTTTCCAATTCGACCCGCAGCTTCAGGATGTCGCGTTTGGCTGGCAAAAAGAAAAAGTACAAATAGCCCAGGCCGATGACAGCGAGCGGCAGGGTGATGAACCAATTTCCTCTGCGAAAAATCCCTTTCATGATGGATCCTCCACCGATTTCTCCGGGCGATCATCCTGAGCCACCTGCTGTTTGACCGGCGGGCCGCCCGGCAGAGAATAACCAGGCCGGACGGACAGCTGGGCTTCAAAACGAGCAGCGGAGTTTCTGCCTTGCCTGGCCGGCACACTTTCCATAGAACCCAAATCGGCCCGCACGAACAATGGATTTCGCGCGAGTTCGGACAGGTAGTGATGCAGCTGACGGTTATCGACCGTCTGGCCGGTCAGTTCGACCACGATTTCGCCCTTTGCTTGTTGTTCCAAAGTCTTGAGGTCTTCGACAGCCGGCAGCGGGGTCGGCTTGGCCCGATCGGCATCGCCCTCGTTGGTCGTCTGCTGCACAGGTGGGCTGATGCGGCGGATTATCATTTCTTCAATCGCGATACTTTCAGGCAAACGTTCCACAATGGCGGCTACGATCTGAGTAGGAGGCCACGGGTGACGTAAGAATGTCGCCAGCTGGGCCACGGTGGCCTTTTCGGTCAGTTGATTTGAAAGGGAACTCAATCGTTGCGCGTCGCGCTGCGCGTCTTGGTGAGTTTCATCCAACTGTGCCAGCTGACGATCGATCAACAATCGCAGCCGGTACTGATACAGTGACGCCGTCGGCAGCACGAAGGCGAAGATGCATATGATCAAAATGCGCCAAGCTTGAGTGCGACGACGTTCGTCATCTTCGCGATAGTGTTGCGGCAGGAAGTCGATCTGCTGTGATCGGTCCCGCTGAATACGATCAGCTGCCATCCATCAACTCCTTTCGCGCAAAGCTAGACCTGTCGCGACGGACCATTGTGATCGACGACGGGTTTCGTTGTTGTCTTTGAGGCCGTGGAACGGGTCACCCCATTGGCATGGTACCCCCACGCGCCCATCCAGCCATTGCACGAGTTCTTCGTTTGCTTCGCCGCCGCTGATAATGATTTGTGTGAGGGGCGTCTGGCGGAACGTTACGCTGTAGTACCTTACGCACAGTGACAGTTCACTGCAGATTCGGTCCCAGGCCGGTCGCAGGGCATGACGGACACCGGCGACGATCTCTGGATCCTGCTGATCACGTCGCCGGTCGCGGTTATGACTGCGAAGCATCGAAGCGGCCAGCAGTTCCATCCCGAGGCTTTGCGCGACGACGTCGTCCATCAGGTTACCACCGAGGTCCAGATATTTTACAAACAAGGGCGCGTCACCCTGTGCAATAACGACTGCGGTCTTGCTGGAACCGATGTTCACGAACATGGCACACTGATCCTGATCGTTCGTTCGTCGATATTGTCGAGCGTAGCAGCGCAACAACGCGTTCGGTTCGGCGTCCACGGCGATGGGCCGCAGACCGACCGCCGTGATCGTTTTCAAGTATGCCTCTAACCGTTCCTGCTGGCAGGCCATTAGCACAATCTCGCGCCGATACGAATCACCGTAGCGAACTTCGGCGGCGTCGATATACCGCAGCTCGGCCTCTTCCAGCGGATACGGCAACTTGCCCTTGGCTTCTTGCCGCACGGCACTATCAAGATCCGTATCTGGGGAACTGGCTATCCGAATGTTTTGGACAAAGAGTTCGCCGGGACCGAGGCAGACCACGGCGTCACGGCCAAAGAAGCGGCGGCTATCGAGCGCTTTGCTCAACGCATCCTGTATCACGTCCGGCTCGTTGGCGTCTTCGCCATCGTTGCTGCTGAGATCCCAGCGCGCCGCATGGAGGATGCTCGTGCGATCCTTGCTCAATTGAATAAGCTTGATCGCACTGCTTCCGATGTCGACACCGATCGGTCCGTATTTGTTGTTGCGAATGCTAATCATGATTTTGTCGCAGATGTTTCTGAATGAGAGCGTCCAAGTTTCACCATGATTTCCGAAACCCTACGGTGATGTACCAGTCGGATTCTGCACTCGTGCCGATCCAGTAACAGGATCAATTTCGATTGCAAGGTAGCGCTTTGCGTCTCCCGATCCCGCGGTCAGCCAAAGCGTCGTCACGTCACTGCGGGTGGTTTCCCCCAGCGAGTCGAACTCGACATCGCTCACCACGGTTTGCAAGACAGCCTGGGCGCCAGCGGTTGCACCATGCAGCGTTACGGTTTCATTCACGCCGGACAGAGACGAAAGCAGGAGGATCTGTTGCGTGGAGGGGTCGGACGAGGCGCGGTGCGGCGACTTGGGCAGTCTATCGAGCGCCAAGTCGGCGCCGGTATGTTCGAGGACCAGCCGGTGCAGACTCGAATCGAAGGTGGCGCGATAAGTACTATTGAACGTGACGGCCAGACTACGGGCATAATCCAGTTCGGCAGCCACGACGCGGGCCGCGGCCCGCAAGTGTTCGTCCCGATTGCCGCGCGAGTTGGGGATGATGATGGCGGCCGCCGTGCTGATAATGACCAGGACGATCAATACCTCCAACAGCGTAAAGCCGCGCGTATTCAAATGAAGTTGTTTCATCGCAAGTGCCCACTTTGTGCTCGCCGCTGATCGCAACAAGACCAAGGCTGCTAGCGGCACTTGCGGTGTCGAACCGAACCGCCTATTTTTCTCGCGGTTCGATCACAACAACCCGCAGCTTACCACTGCTTAGCAACGCATTCTGCTGCTTGATCAGGCGGTTGAGCTCTTTCAATTGCTCGACCATTTCCAGGCGCTGTCCGGTGGGATTGGCGAACGGCATTTGGTTGCCGGGTGCCGCCGGACTGGTCCGATAAAAGCTTAGCACGCACAGACATAGTACGGTGGCCATGATCAGCATTGACCAGACGTTGCGTTTTTGCATCATCGTTTCTCCCCTTTCCAATGGACTGAAGCGATAAGTGACAGCACGAATTCCATGCCGCATAGATACAATCGTTACAGATCGTCCGTCCACTCGACTAATTCCCAGCGAAGTGCTCCATCACTCGGGTGGGGCACAAAAAGCGGATTGGCCCAATCCTGCCAGTGGTAGGTTACCGGCTGCTCAGCTGGCTTGATCCGCAACCGGGGTTCAACATCCAGAGCCTGGTCTGATTCCACAAATTCCGGGAAATGCGTCAGCGGGCTGGGTCCGGAAAGTTGCGCAAGAAAGGCGTTCGCGCGATTGAGCCACCAGGATTCGGACTGAACCCATTCGTTTCGCGTACGTGCCCAAAATGCGCCGGCCGCCAGCCGTCCTTCGAAATCGCATCCCACCGCGTCCGAACCTGTCTTAAATTCAAATTCGTCCCACACCGTCATCATGCCGCGTAGCACCGAATCCGAACCGTTTTCAATGCGGATATCGTCGTAAATCAGCGCGGAGGGCAGCTCGACGGTCGCACTGGAGTTGATCAACGGCGGAATCACGGCGGGAGCGATGTTTACATTCGTGCCAAAGATGTACAAATCCGCTCCACCGCCGGCAGCGATAAAGGTGCCCTGTATCGTCACATCGTCGTACAGCAACAGGTCGCCGTTGCGATAAATGAATCCCAGAGGGTTGGTTTGCATGTCGGGAGTGAACGACACATTGCTCAGACTGCTAGCGTAGATCTCCGTCGCGGTGTAAACCGGGCCTCCGGCGTACAACTGATAGGTCGGTATGACTCCGGGATGACTGAACGGCGCCGAATTGTTACTGGCAATATTGTTCAGCGTGATGTTTTGATCGTCCTCGAGCAGCGACAAGTCTTCCTCAGAACTGCGAAATCTGGGCAAATCGACCGGCCCGTCAAACGTACGGTAATCGCCGGCGCCAGCCGCTTGCATCACAGCCAAATCACGCAGGTAGCGAGCCCGCGTGCTGCCCGGCGGATTGTCGCCAATATAGACTGGGACGGTCGAATTGCTGTCGATCGTGCCCGACTTGCCCACCGTGCCGACGGGACTTCCATCCTTGTACAAGGTCATGCTGGTTCCGTCATAGACAGCGGCAGCAAACACCCAGGTGTTTGCCAGGCAATTACCGCTGGACGCAATCAGCAAAGCGGTCGAACCACCCGCCTTCAAACGAAAACGTAATCGGATCTCGCCGCCTGACTCGATGGTACTGAGCATCCAGTAGTGATCGCTGTTGTTCGATGTGGTGGCCTTGGATAGGATTCGACCGTCTGAATAGCCAAAGTCGTCAGCGCGAAACCAGGCCAGAATCGTCATCGCCGATCCGCTGAGGTCCATGTTTCCAACGTCGATGTAGTCATTGACTCCGTCAAACCGAGCCGCGTTGTTGCTGACGCCAGCGACTCCCGATTCGCCGCCCTGATACGCGCCGTCATTGACCCCGGGTTGATCGGCCGCGGTGGCAGAACCGGCCGCCTCGTCCAACCGCCACCAGGCGTGCGGGGCCATCGCTGCATACGCGCTGGACAAGTTGGCATAAAGCCCCGCACCCGGATTCGAGTACGCCTGGTAGACGGCATCGACCTCGGCCGGAGTGAGCGCTCGATTGAAGACGGCTACTTCGTCGATCGCGCCGTCGAATGGTTTGCTCTTGTACGGATAGTCGTCGAACAGCCGCAGCGGTCCCTGCAGTCGCACCGGACCCTCCGCTCGAAACGGCATTTCCACATAGACGTTCTCATTTTGCCATTGATAGATCGTGTGATTTTGTACGTCGCTCCATCCGGCGATGGCAGGCGACATTTGGCGGCGAACCAGTTGCACCACGGCTCTCGCCCGGTGCGTCGCCCGAACGGTTGCGTCCGTTGGATCGGCGGAATAGCCCGTGCTCTCAATCGTCACACGATAGGGGTACTCAAGCCAGTCTGGATGTGTCGCGGATAGCGATGGATCGCCGGCTACGAAATTGACTACGTAGCTGTCGGTTGTGCTGAGCTGACCGTTTTGTGTCGTACCGATGCCCGCCCAGGAAGCCGAGTTGATTTTCTGCAGGGCGGCACTGATGCCCGCATTGGCGGCTTGCTGTGCTGCCGACCGGCGGCGCGAGTTGTTTTGCAATACCATCGTCATCGTTTGCGTGCGCATCATGCTGTACGCGATGGCGAGCGCCACACTGATCACTCCAAGCACGATGACTACGGCAAAGCCGCAGCTTTTCGACCGACGTCGAATTCGTTGTCCCGGCTGAGGGTGTTTTCGCAGGAATCGCATTACCGTACTCATCACTTTTCCAATTGATAGTACAAGGCGGCCGATCCAAAGAATGGCAGGATTTGCTCCGAGCTATCCACCGTTCCTACTTCGTCCGCCAGCAGTTGCAACTCGATCTGGCACCACGACTGGCGCAAGCCAAAGTTTGCGCCATGAATGTCCTGCACCCATGCGAGGTTGTCCCACGTCGTATTGCCGGCCTGGTAACTGGCCCATTCCGTCGGAGAAGGAAGGACGCGCAGGGTAAAGCGAACCACACCACGCTCGGCAGCCAGGTTGTTGGGCACGGCCGTCCGCAGCGTCTTAATCAAGACTGACCGGGCGACCGCTCCATCCGCCTTGATTGCAGCTAACTCCGTAAGCCAGGTCGACATGTCCGAAAAATCAGGAGTGGACCGCATATCTGTGGCCGCGCGAAGTTCCACAAACTCGTTGGGAACTGCTGGATCCGCGCAATAGATCAATAATTCACTGTAAAGTGGCGGTCCGCCGGCATTCGCTGGCGCGCCCGAGGAGGGACTCCAAACGACTAGCGTGTCCGGAAAGTCCGCTCCGCCGATAAATTCGCTGAACACAAAACAGCCTGGGAAATCTTCCGTCGCGGTTGCTGTGGAGATCTTGTGTTGAATGCGCCGCAAGGCGACTCGCGCCTGCTGAATAGCCGCCCCGTGTCCAAAAGTGTACTCCGATGTCGTCTCAACTGCTGTAGAAAGCGCAGCAAGGGATAGTGCCACGATCCCCATGATGGCAATCGCCACAATGGCCTCCAGCATCGTCATTCCACGCGTCTTACTGTGGGGACGGAACGTAGGCATACACGCGCCTCAGGTTGGCAAGTTCGGTATCGCTTCCATCGGGATTAACCCGCACAATTCGGACCTCAACCGCACGGAAGTCGCTCGTTGATCCCGTCGGCAGACGTATCGACTGATCTGTCGCGCCGACGTAGTAGACTTCGATTTCTTCACGCCAGGACGAAAAATACCCCGAGGGTAGGCGGAAGTTTTCTGGACGTAGCGTTCCATTTTCATCCCCCTGCCCCAGTTCGAGCCCCTCCCACGCCTTCAACCGGCTGAGCGATGAACCCGTGATAGTCATCCGTGTCATCAAAGCGCTCTCGACCCTGTCCCGCCAACTCCCAGGAATTGGCCGTCAACGTCGTTTGGTAGGGTCCAGCGCCGGCTGCCGCATAACGCTTACCGACAACTTCGTCGATCAGTCGGTCGGCAATACCCATCGCAATCGTAGATTCGGCAGACATCTGCGTCGTCTGTGTTGCGCTGGTCAGCGCCAGCATGATCGCTCCGCCCGCAATGGCCATGATCGAAATGGCCATCATCGCTTCGATGAGTGAAAAGGCCGATCTACGCAGAGTTGACGGTCGGGCCATTTTCAGAGCAACTTCGGCGAGCCATTTGGGGGCACAGCTCATCGGCCGAATCGACGATTCTGCTGCACCGAATAGAAAAAATAACGCGGCGGGGACCCTTAAGCTCCCAGCGTCCCCCGCCGCGTCGCGGCACCCGCACTCCTCCCCAAGGTACGCGTGCCACTCAAACCTAGGTTGGGCGCGGATCAGTCAAATCCCGGAATGTCCGACCGTCAGGCCAGCGGCCACCGGCCACCGGGAAATCCACGAAATACCGGGAAAGTCGGTACGATCGCGCAATGCACGTTGAAAAAAAGCCTCAAACCTTCCGAGCCAGAAAGCGACGGCCTATCGCGCGGGCTAGGCTTTGTCGGAAAACCATCATGAATCGTTAAAACATGATCAGCCGCACCGCGTTAGCGGCCGGTTTCTGAACGTGAGGCCACCTAAACCGGGGGCTAACGCCCAACGGCTGATAGTTTTCCGACAAAGCCTAACCTGGAATCCGGCCGCGTGAATCGATTGTCGAGATGAATTCGCAGAGCGCGAATTCCCATAGCGGCTGGACGTGAATTCCGAGCCGCGATTTACCGGCCAGCCGAGGAACCCTCAACGTCGTTTCTCTTCAAGTCCTCGGCGTTGGTTTCACGGCGAGAGAATTTGTAGTCGGGTTTGTTTCGGTCAAACTCCGAATCGGTCAGGCCGACGTTCGTCTTGAGATCCAGATACGTATACTCCTCCATGAGCAGCGGCGGGTCGCCCGATTTCTGCGGCCAGGCATACGATTCGTAACGAATAGGGACGGGAATCTGCTTGTCCACGAAAACCCTCGCCAATTGGAACCGCTGGCCCGGCCGACGTATCGGGAAGCTGACCTGAATGACCCGACAGTCTCGGCCGTCGATCTTGGCATCCTCGCCAATTTTCACCTCGCATTCACGGCGGTCACGATCCAATTCCAATGATTCGTGAGCGATCTCAAGCAGCCTTTCGATCAGCGTCTTGACGCCAATCTCGGTCAGCGGATAGCGATGACTGCGCATTGCGCGCGGACTGGCGGGATCCATCGACAAGGTTACGTCCTGCAGGTTTCCGTCCCCGCCGTTGCGGGCAAGCACTTCATTATTGTTCTTCCCCTCGACGTACAGCACCTCCCGGCCAACAACGCTGCTGGGTCCCTCGTAGCGAATATAAACAGCAAAGGGTGCTTCCGTTTTGTCGGCGATAACCTTTCGGTGCCGAACCTTCAGGGACATGAACTCGTAATTCTTCAGCTGACCGTTAATCCGCGCCCGCGCAATCAAACGGCAGGTGTAGTCGTCGATATTCAGATCCATGAAGCGAAGGCTATCGTAGGCGATCTGGATAGCGGGGGATAACGGATGGTCGAGATCACGAGGCAGAAGCTTCTTGGCAAGATCTACCTTGTACGTACTTCGCTCGATCCGTCCCAGATCCTTGATCGAACCACGTGGTTTTTGAGCGGCAACGTCACGGGCCTGGCCAAGCCAACACACGGTCAGCACCAGTACCAGATATCGAGCTACGTTGTCTGAAAGCGCCATTTCAACAATCCTTGCTGTCGTTATCGATCGGTCCATTAGAAACCGGATTCGAGCAATTGTCGAGCAGTTGCGCGGGATGAAACCGAATTTGCTAGCTAGAACAAGTTTGGCGTAGCCGTTGTGACGATGCGGTCAACTTTTCGGCAAACCCTATCTACTACGCACGCTGACCCCTAATTGTTGCCACGATCCGCATATCCGCACCTCTGGCCTCAAAATCGCCTGACGAGCTAGCTAACGCCGGATACGCTTAGCTTTGCCAATCAAGTCCGATATCGAGTGCGATGGCCGAGTGCGTTAGCGCTCCCACACTGATGCGATCTACACCGGTCGCCGCGATGTCCGCCACCGTGTCCAGCGACACTCCGCCTGACGCCTCCAATTCGACATCCTTGGACAACTCATTCTTCATGCGCACCGCCTGCCGAAGTTCGTCGAGGGACATATTATCCAACAAGACGATGTGCGGTTTTTCAGGGAGAACGGATTTCAGCTGTTCCAGTGTATCGACTTCAATTTCGACGATCATTCCCTTCGCGATGCCGTCCGGCATGTTGGCCGCCAGGAATGCCTTCGCTTGCCGCACCGCTTTCGCCGCGATCGTGGTTTCAACGTCGTTGGGACTATCCTCCGCGCGAACTGCGGCAGCGGCCAGATGATTGTCCTTGATCAGAATGGCGTCAAACAAACCCGCCCGGTGATTGTAAGCGCCACCACAACGCACGGCATATTTCTCTAACCTTCTCCAACCGGGCGTGGTTTTGCGAGTGTCGTAAATGCGAACCTTGTGACCGGCCGCAGCATCGACAAACCGCCGCGTTAAGGTCGCGATACCGGACAGACGGCCGAGCACATTTAGAATGATCCGCTCGCACGTCAGCAGATCGCGCGTGGCACCCTCGATGACGGCAGCCACCTGGCCGGACTCAAGCGGTTCACCATCCTGCGCCCGCGGAATGCATTTCAGCGTCGCATTCAGTTCGTCGATAATCAGCGGGACGGCCGGGAGACCAGCTAACACTCCCGCTTCGCGCGGAACGATGGCGGCCGTGCCCTTTGCATCCTGAGGCACCATGCACAACGTCGTCCAATCCTGCCAACGATCCAAGTCCTCACGGATCGCGAGTCGAATCAGCTGACGACAGTCGTCCGCCAGAACGTCGTCCCATTCGATTTGTTGAAAGTCGATCATCTTGTTCATGGAAGGCCCTGTATTCTGTTCAGTTCCCTCCTCACGCAACCGCCACACAGTACCTGCTCGGTCGTTTATCATACGATAATGCCGGCGATGTGATAATCTGGTCACCGACGGTTGATCGCTGCCGGTTCAAAGGGGCGTTCGTTATTGAGCGAAGATTGAAGTGATGCGTTGACCGTCGCTGTCCTTGGAATTACGATCGTCGGAGATCGACAATTCCTTTCACGCTTGCACATTGGGGCATTCAAACCTTATGTCATATTGGACCGACAAGGTCGCGATCGTGACGGGGGGTTCGCGAGGTCTGGGACGCGCCGTCGCATACGCGTTGGCCACGTCCGGAGCCCGAGTGGTCGTCGCCGCGCGGGACGCGGACGCGCTGGCCCACTGTGCCCGCGAATTTCGCGCTGGTGGGGCGGATATCACCACCATCGTCACGGATGTGACCCAGTCCGAGCAAGTCGACAACATGGTGCGGCAGTCTGTCGACCGCTACGGTCGCTTGGACGTTCTGGTCAACGCCGCCGGTCGCTCCACGCGTACAGCGATCGCGGAAACGACGCCCGAAGCGTTTACCGATTTGTTGGAGGTGAATTTCCTGGCGACCGTGCGTTGCGCACGTGCGGCGCTGCCTCACCTGATTTCAACGAAGGGCCATCTCGTGAATATCGGTTCACTCGCTTCCAAGACGGTCGTTCCGTATCTAGGCGCCTATCCGGCTAGCAAATTTGCGGTTGCCGCATACTCCCAGCAATTGCGTCTCGAATTGGGCCGCGAGGGCCTGCATGTTCTGCTCGTCTGCCCAGGACCGATCCTGCGTCCCGACGGAGGTGCGCGTTATGATCAGTTGACAGACGATCTGCCCGAAGCGGCACGGCAACCGGGCGGCGGCAGCAAAATACGCCCGCTGCTTCCAACGCACGTGGCAAGAAAAATATTGAAGTATTGCGAGCGTCGTAAGGTCGAACTGGTCATGCCCGGAAAGGCTCGTCTCCTCTTCGCAGCCGCTCAACTCTGCCCATCGCTCGTTGACCGGTACCTGCGCCGCAAGCTTTAAACAGCGACGGATCCGACGGTTGCCAGCGCCCGGGAAATCTGGCACCATGGTCTTCCAACCGGATCGTCACAATTCCCGCCGTCCACCAATTCCCAATCCGAAATCCCCCAATCCGAAATCCGCAATCCGAAATCCGAAATCCGAAATCCCCAATCCGCAATCCGCAATCCGCAATCCGCAATCCCCAATCCCCAATCCGCAATCCGAAATCCGAAATCTCTCATGCCTGCCTTTCCAGAAATTGAACGCGTTCGTTACGACGGACCGGATTCGAAGAACCCGCTCGCTTTTCGCCACTATAACGAAGACGAAATGGTCGAGGGGAAATCGATGAAAGACCATCTTCGCTTTAGTGTCGTCTATTGGCACACATTTCGCGGAACGGGAGCGGATCCGTTTGGACCCGGCTGTGCCATCCGACCGTGGTCCCTCGCCGACGGATCCGCGGACGACGCTTGTGACCGCGCGGATGGCGTTTGAGTTTATCGAGAAACTGGGGGCACCCTATTATGCGTTCCACGATCGGGACGTTGCCCCGGAAGGCGAGAGCCTGTCGGAAACGAACCACAACCTGGACCAGGTTGTGGCGGTATTGAAGGAACAGCAGGAGCGAACAGGAATCAAACTGTTGTGGGGTACGGCCAATCTGTTCAGCAATCGCCGCTACATGCACGGTGCCGCGACCAGCTGCAACGCGGACGCGTTCGCATTCGCCGGATCGCAAGTTAAGAAGGCCCTGGAAGTTACCAAGGAACTGGGCGGAGAAGGCTACGTTTTCTGGGGCGGCCGGGAAGGCTACCAGACGTTGCTGAACACCGATATGAAGCGCGAACTGGATCACCTGGCCAGACTGCTACACATGGCGGTCGATTATGCCAGGCAGATCGGATTTGATGGACAATTCTACATCGAACCGAAACCGAAAGAGCCAACAAAACACCAGTACGACTCCGATGCGGCCGCCTGTATCAACTTCTTGAGAGCCTACGGGTTGGAAAATGACCTGAAGCTGAACATCGAAACGAATCACGCGACGTTGGCGGGACACGAAATGCTGCACGAGCTGGATTACGCCGGCGGTCAGGGCATGCTCGGTTCGATTGACGCGAACACGGGCGACCTGTTGCTAGGGTGGGACACCGATCAGTTTCCAACCGACATTTACCTGACGGCGCAATGTATGTGGGCTGTGCTGAAGTACGGAGGCTTTACAACCGGCGGGGTTAATTTCGATGCGAAGGTACGCCGCGAGAGTTTTGAGCCAATTGACCTGTTCCATGCCCACATTGGGGGCATGGACGCGTTTGCCAAGGGCCTGAAGATTGCCGCCGCGATTCGAGCGGACGGTGAGCTCGATAAAATGGTTCAACAGCGCTATGCCAGTTGGGACAGCGGAATTGGAGCTGAAATCGAAGACGGCAAACACGATCTCAAGTCGTTGGAAGCCTATATGCTGTCGAAGGGCGAGATCACTTCCAACACGAGCGGTCGACAGGAACTGTTCGAAAACGTCTTCAATCGATATTTCTTCTAGGCGGGTATTTCTTCGAGGCGGTATTTCTTCGAGGCGGTATTTCTTCTAGGCCTTGTCGGAAGACTCACACGAGTGCTGTGTCAGTCGTGATTTGACGAGTAGGACGGGCACTCTTGCCCGTCAAATCGCGACGGGCAGGAGTGCCCGTCCTACAATCGATCCATCAACTGACGGCTGACAGAGCACTAGTAGCTGAACCGCAGGCCTCGCTGACGAAGATCGCTAGCCAGCGCCAAAGTTGTCGAGTACACGACGGCGTCCATTCCAAACTCTTTGGCTCCGCGGACATTTTCATCCAGATCATCGACAAAGAATATCTCGTCGGCCTTGACCTGGGCTTGAACCGCAGCCGCGGCGAACATCGCGTCGTTCGGCTTCATCGCGCCAACGTCGTAGCTGAGCACAACGGGCTCGAAAAATGCAGGCACGATGCAAAAACCCTGACGGCAAATCCATTTCCAATGAGAAGGACTCGTATTGGACATGATTCCCAAGCGGAACCCGGCGGAGCTTAGATTGGCGACCAGCGGAATAATCGAGCGGTTTGGCCAGAAGATGTCGCTGCCCGCACGCCACAGTCGCTCGAAATCGCAACGAGCGCCCGTGCTTTCGCAGAACTGCGAAAAGAACTCATCCGAATTGATGCGGCCGGATTCGTACAGGTCATTTAATCCGCTATCCATGATCGCGTCATGGACTTTTTCCGGCGTAACGCCCGCAACCTCAGCCATTTGTCGATACTGTCGATCGCGATCGAAACGCAAAAGCACTTTCCCCATGTCAAAGTAGATAAACTTGAGAGCCATTCCACGCGTGCTTTGCCGCTGGTGTAGATTAAGAGCGACGTGCCATCGACACGACTCCGTAGGAATTGGAAAGATGATATTGAAGGGCGATTTTCAAAGGTGCTTTTCGATAGAGCTTTCGTACCGTTTTCGACTTGCGACTTCAAGTAGCGGCCAGTTGCGCGGTATCATGCAACGATCATGAGTGATGCAACAGGCAAATTCTGTCGGCCCGCGGCCAGGGAAGCGTTCGTCGCGCAGCTTAGTCGCTTGGAAACAACCGAGGGCCTATTAAACGCTGCCATTGCCGTCTCGATGCACGAATTGACCGACGTTCAACCTGGCGAAATCCAACAGCAACTGAATGCGCTTGCGGATAGAGTACGTGGACGAGTGGCCGGCGACAGCGCTGCCGCTCTGCTGGCAAATCTACACGGCGTGATGTTTGAAGAAGAGTGTTTCGGCGGCAACGTGGAAGATTACTTTAACGCCGACAACAGCTACATCCCGCGGATCCTGCAGAGCAAGCGAGGTCTTCCGATTACATTGACGCTGATCTACAAATATGTAGCCGAGCGATTGGGACTGATCGTTCATGGGATTAATACGCCGGCCCACTTCCTGGCCAGCGTTCAGATGGACCGGGCTTGGACGTTGGTAGATCCATTCTTTGGTGGTCGGATCTTGACGCGCGCCGAAGCGATTCAACAGATCGAACAAATGTCAGGTCGCTCCTTTCCGCTCTTCGAAACAGAATTGGGCGGGATTGAGGACGAGGCCTACGATTCGATCTTTCAAATCGCGAATCACCGTGACTGGCTGGCTCGCATTATCCGAAACCTTCGCGCGATATTTGACCAATCGCAAAGGGAGCGGGACGTTCAGGCCATGATCGAATTGTTCGATCTGCTCTAGTTCGCCGGGACTCGATAACGCCAACGCTAATACGTTACACTGTGTTGTCCTTGATAGTGTTGTCATTCGTAGTGTTGTCATTCGTAGTGTTGTCATTGTATTTGAAACCGGAGTAATCGATGCCCGAACCGATTCTGAACAAGTACAGCTCACAAATCACCCAGCCGAAGGCACGATCCACGGCGCAGGCCATGCTTTACGCAACCGGCATGACCGAAGAGGACATGAATAAACCACAGGTAGGCATCTCCAGCGTGTGGTACGAAGGAAACCCGTGCAACATGCATTTAGATCGCCTGGCAGCCAAGGTCAAGGAAGGCGTCGAAGCGGCGGGAATGCTGGGGATGCGGTTCAACACGATTGGCGTCAGCGACGGCATCTCGATGGGCACCGACGGCATGAGTTATTCGTTACAGTCTCGCGACCTGATCGCCGACTCGGTCGAGACGGTAATGTGCGCCCAATGGTACGACGCCAATATTTCGATACCCGGCTGCGACAAGAACATGCCCGGTTGCGTGATCGCCATGGCACGCGTGAATCGCCCTTCGCTGATGATCTACGGCGGCACGATTCACGCCGGTGACCTGAATGGCGAGAAAATTGACATTGTCTCGGCCGCTCAATGCTATGGGCAGTTCATCGCGGGACAGATCGACGAACAGCAGCGTCACGATATCGTGCGCCGTGCTTGCCCCGGGGCAGGAGCCTGCGGCGGCATGTACACGGCCAACACGATGTCCAGCGCGATCGAAGCGTTGGGTATGTCGCTGCCCTACAGCGCTTCGATGCCTGCCGAGGAGTCTCAAAAGGAAGAGGAATGTCTGGCCGCCGGCCGCGCGATCCTACACCTTTTGGAAAAAGACATCAAACCGACCGACATCATGACGCGCGAAGCGTTTGAAAACGCGATGGTCGTCGTGATTGCTCTAGGCGGATCCACCAATGCCGTGTTGCATCTCATCGCCATGGGACGTTCGGTTGGCGTTGAATTGACGATCGACGACTTTCAGGCCGTCAGCAATCGCGTGCCGTTTTTAGCGGACCTGAAACCAAGTGGTCGCTTCGTTCAGGAAGATCTGCATTCGGTCGGCGGTGTGCCGGCCGTCATGAAGTACCTGTTGCAGAACGACTTCTTGAATGGCGATTGCCTGACCGTCACCGGAAAAACAGTAGCTGCTAATCTCGCCGATCTTCCAGGCTTGTCGGACGGGCAGACGATCGTGCATACGCTGGAGGATCCGATCAAGCAGACAGGTCATATTCAAATTCTGAAAGGCAATCTGGCCCCGGCAGGCGCTGTTGCCAAGATCACCGGTAAAGAAGGGAATCGGTTTTCCGGTCCGGCCAAGGCCTATGACAGCGAAGAAGCCATGCTGGCAGCCTTGGAGGAAAAGAAAATTCAGAAGGGAGACGTGGTCGTTATCCGCTTCGAGGGCCCTAAGGGCGGTCCCGGCATGCCGGAAATGCTCGCGCCAACGGCTGCTCTGATGGGTGCCGGGCTGGGCGCGGACGTCGCCCTGTTGACTGACGGACGGTTTTCCGGTGGGTCCCACGGATTCATCATCGGCCATGTCGTCCCGGAGGCTCAGGATGGAGGTCCGATCGCCCTGGTCCAGGATGGTGACATCGTCACGATTGATGCGGCCACCAATTCCCTGATAGTGGATCTGTCCGAGGATGAACTCGCACGTCGTCGCAAGGCCTGGACAGCGCCACCGTACAAGGCCACGCGCGGCACGTTATTCAAATACATTCAATGTGTAAAATCCGCCTCGGAAGGCTGCGTCACGGACGAATAGCTCAATGCAGCAGAATGCTATGCCGGATTAGTGTTTAGCCAATCAGCAATCGTTTAACCCGTTGCCGAAGGCGAGGCTGCCCGTGCGGTTCCTCGCCTTCGGCAACGGGTTAAACGACAATGCCACCGATTTTTACATGCCTGACAAAGTCGAACTCAGTCCCCCGTCCCCGTCCCCGTCCCCGCCCGCGTCCGCGTCACAGCGTCTCCTTTCATTGGACACGTATCGAGGCGCGGTCATGTTCTTTCTGGCCGCAGGGTCGGTCGCGCTCACTCCCGCCTTGCTAAAGGGAATTTTTCCCGACAGCGAATTCTGGAAATTCCTCAGCACCCAATGGTCGCACGCAGATTGGCGTTCGTCCACCGTGACGTGGACCGGATTTCGGGTATGGGACATGATTCAGCCGGCGTTCATGTTCATGGTCGGCGTCTCCATGCCGTTCTCCTACGGCAAACGCCAAGAGCTTGGCCAAAGCTACTGGCGAATGCTCGGCCATGCCGTCTACCGTGCGATCTTTCTGGTTCTGTTAGGGGTCTTTCTTAGGTCGTTACGAAGTTCGCATACGTATTGGACGTTTGAGGACGTCGTAACGCAAATAGGCCTGGGATATGTTTTCCTCTTTTTGCTGTGGAACCGTAGCTGGCGGACGCAGGCGGTATGTGCTGCGGTGATACTGATCGGCTATTGGTACCTGTGGAAATTCTGGCCCAACATCGCAGGGTTGATCGGCGTCGAACGGACCGCGGTTGCCGGCTGGCCACGCGCGGACGATCCCGGCCAGGCGCTGGACGTATGGCTGCTGAACCAGGAGATCTTTCCTCGCACAGATCCGTTTATTAACCACGACTACTACACGCTCAATTTTGTACCTTCCCTGGTTACCATGATCTTTGGACTGATGGCCGGCCATCTCCTCCGCGGTCCACAGTCTGCCAAACGGCAACTCTCGATGTTGTTGATGACCGGCGTCGCCGGCGTCTTGCTCGGGCTGGCAGCCGATCGCCTGGGCATCTGCCCGATCATTAAGAAAATCTGGACGCCGTCGTGGACGCTTTATAGCGGCGGACTGTGCCTGATCATTCTTGCGTGGTTTTACTGGACGATTGATGTGTTGGGATTTCGCAAATGGACGCTTCCCTTCGTCGTGTTCGGCGTAAACTCCGTCGCCATCTACATTCTCACCTGGACGTGGTCAAATTGGCTGCCGGGTAATCTCAGCAAACATTTGAACCCAACACTACTGGCGTGGGCACCCGACCCCTGGAAGCGACTCATCGTCAGCTTGTTGGCGTTTGCCATACTCTGGTTGATCTTTTATTGGATGTACCGTCGGAAGATCTTCTTGCGAATTTGATCGCCGCCAAACCGCCAACCGCTGAGGCACACTTGCTAGGGACGATAGCCCAACACTGGTCCAACGATCCCACACACCTATAATCCAACTGCCCCCGAGTCCATAGTCCATCGTCCATAGCCCATAGCCCATCGTCCATCGTCCATCGTCCATCGTCCATAGCCCATCGTCCATCGTCCATAGCCCATCGTCCAAAGTCCCTCCCATGAGCATCACCACAAGCAAACCGACGACATTGACAGAACTTCGCGAGAGCGGTTGGACCAGCAAGACCGTCAAGCGCGAACTGTACGACAATCTGCTGGTGGCGTTGCAGGATGGTTCTGAATTGTTTGCTGGAATCATTGGCTATGAAGACACAGTCATTCCGGAAGTTGTGTTAGCCCTTCTGGCCCAACATGACATGCTATTCCTGGGAGAAAAAGGACAAGCGAAGAGCCGATTGATGCGCCAGTTGGTCCAGTTTCTTGACGAAGAAATACCCTACGTCGACCTGCCCGAACTACCGATCCACGAAGACCCGCTGTGCCCGGTTACCAGTCGCTGCCGTCAGTATCTGGAACAAACACCAGCGGACCAGGTACCGATTGCGTGGTGGCATCGCGACCTGCGTTACGCCGAACGACTTTCGCCGGGGACAAAGTTTGCCGACGTAATTGGTGAGATCGATCCCGCAAAGCTGGCTGGCGGAACCAGCATGTCGGCCGAGGATTCGCTCCATTTCGGCCTGATTCCTCGCATGCATCGCGGCATCTTCGCCATGAACGAACTGCCGGAGCTGGACGAGCTGGTGCAGGTCGGGCTGTTCAACATTCTGGAAGAACGGGACGTTCAGATCCGAGGGTATCCGATCCGGTTTGACCTGGACATCCTGATCCTTTTTTCGGCGAATCCCGCTACCTACAATCGCAGTGGCAAAGTCATTCCGCAACTGAAGGACCGGATCGGCACCGTGATCCACACCCACTATCCGCGTGATCGCGGCCTGGGAATTCAGATAATGGAACAAGAGGCCAACGTGGAGTTGGGCGGACAATTCCCGGTCGTTGTGCCCTATTTCATGCGCGAAATCATCGAACAGATTAGCATCGCGGCGCGAGGATCGAAATACATCGATCATGATTCCGGAGTGAGCACGCGGTTCAGCATCGCCAATTATCGCACAATGATCGCCTCCGCGCGGCGGCGTGCCGCGGTGCTCGGCGAACAGCCGGCCGTAACCCGGATTAGCGATCTGGGACATCTCTATTCTTCGTCGCTGGGAAAACTGGAACTCGACATGATGGGCAGTCACCAGATGTCCGAACGGCAAGTGTTAGACGCCGTGATTGCCGAAGCCTTGCGGGACGTGTTTCACCAGTACATCGAGGAATACGGTTTGCACGAGATCTCTGAGATCTTTGCCAAGGGGGTCAAGATAGAAGTCGGAGACATGTTGCCATCGCGACACTACGCTGAGCGTCTGCAGCGAGTACCTCCCGTGTGGGACAAGGCATTTGAAGTCAACGCCTCCGACGACGAGGCAGTTCGCGCGTCGTGTGTTGAGTTCGTCTTGGCGGGGCTTTACGCAACCGATCGCATCTCCAGATCAATGGAGCACGGCACGATCCGTTATGAGTTCGAGTAAAGACGAAGCCAAGGGGTCGGGAGTCTTTTTTCGTGACTTCTTTTCGCGTACGATTTCGCACAAGCTGAGTACGCAGCTCCACGCGGCGCGAACGGTCTCGACAGCACGGTCACGAAAAAAGACTCCCGACCCCCTCGCGCAATATCTCCAACTCCGGCAAAAAAACCGTGACGTGTTACAATGAACGCTCTGCAATTGAGAAGCGTCACGAAAAAAGACTCTCCACCCCCAATGTCCATCGTATGTCCAGTCCCAAGAATTTTGGCGGGGTAATCCATACCTACCAGCGGTACGATCCCCAGCGATTTCCCAGTCCCACGCAACCGCCACCCGACCTGGTGACTCCGGCTTTCGAGCACCTTTTAGCGTTCGGGTCGACGCGCGAGCTGACGGAGGAGGAACTGGCGCGCGCAATCAGGATCGATCCCAGCCAGATTGCAGGCCTGGGGCCTGGCATTGACGCATTGATCGCGTTGCTGTTGGAACGGAAACGCAAGATCCTGGAAATGTACGAATCGCGTTCGGTCCAACGGGAGGCGGAAGGCGTTTATCTGCGCCAAGGCCAATCGATCGATCCACCAAAGCCGTTGCGCAAACAATTTTCGAAGAGCTTTTCAGACCAGCAGATCTACGAACTGGAGCGCCTGTGGTTCCAGGTGGGCGATGACGGGAGTCGGTTTGCCGCGAGCTGGTACAACTGATCGAACGGCTGGGGGACAAATACCAGATCGACGAACTGGCAGCGCGCTACGAATTCGTTGGTCGTACGCCAATGACGATTCCGGAAGCGTTAGAGATCAAAGAGCAGCTGGAGCAGATTGACCGGCTGCTGCAACAGCTGGAGGAGGCCCGTGAAACGGCCCAAATCGGCGTGATCGATATGGACGCTCTGTCCGAGTTCACGGAACCGGCAGATATCGATCAGCTGAACGCCCTTCAGCAGCAGGTTCAAGATCTATTGCGGGAAATGGCGCAACGGCAGGGAATTGAAATCAAGGGAGATCAGCTTAGCCTTACGCCGGCGGCATACCGTTTGTTTCAGGGTCGGTTGTTGTCAAGGATCTTCAGCGAATTACAGGCATCGCGAACCGGTCGGCACACCGGAGCGGTGACCGGCGAGGGGGCGGTCGAGCTACAGCAAACCAAGCCGTACGAATTCGGAGATTCGATCGCGAACATCGATCTATCCCAGTCCTTTATCAACGCGATTATTCGCCAGGGAACTGGATTGCCGGTTCGTTTGAAATCGGACGACATCGTCATTCATCGTACACGGAATACGCCCAAGTGCGCGACGGCGGTTTTGATGGACATGAGCGGTTCAATGCGCTACGACGGTCAATACATCAACGTCAAGCGCATGGCGTTGGCATTGGAGGGACTTATCCGCAGCGAGTTTCCTGGCGACTATCTGCAGTTCGTCGAAATGTCTACTTTCGCCAAACCGTGTCGCCACGGCCAGGTGGTGGAACTTCTTCCCAAGCCGGTAACCATCTTTGATCCAGTCGTTCGCTTGCGGGCGGACATGAGCCGAGAGGACATCAGCGAAAGCCAGATTCCGCCCCACTTCACGAACATTCAGCACGCGCTTCAGATAGCACGGCGGTTCCTGTCGGCTGTGGATACGCCTAACCGGCAAATCATCCTGATCACGGACGGACTTCCGACAGCTCATTTTGAAGAAGAGATGCTGTATTTGCTCTATCCGCCCGATCCGCGGACGGAAGAGGCAACGATGCGCGAGGGCATGTTATGTCAACGCGAAGATATCGTGATCAATATCTTTCTAATCCCCAGCTGGTCGCAGTCGCGCGAGGACATCCAGTTTGCTCACCGCCTCGCCGAATCGACAACCGGCCGCGTCTTCTTCACGGCCGGCCGTGACCTGGACCGCTACGTTGTCTGGGACTATGTGAGCCGACGGCGAGACATCATCGCGTAAAGCAAGAGGCCGAGCGTATTACCGGTCGCACATCGACGAGCCGACGGACTGGCAAGCGATTCGTTGGACCCATTCCGCTGAGCGAACATCCCAGATAAACGGATGCAGCGAGACGACTTGTGGCTGCCTTACCTCTATCGGGGGATGGGGTTGTCTCATCAGTCTCGATTTGTACCGTTTTTTGAGATTTTGATTGCGTTTACGTTTGTTGAGACAGGGCGGACTCAACTTGCTTGCTGATCAGGGGTTACGCCGATGGGCGGTCCAAATCGAAGGTTTTGGCGCCGGGCGAGCGACCACGTTAATATTCTTGCGATTTCTCAACTTAATCGTTGACACGCCTGATGTAGGCATATAGAATGGTGCCCGTGCGGGAATTGGTCCGCACCCACCAAACGAGTAGAGATCCACTTAGAAAGACCTGACTGAATCTTCCCGGCGAGTGTTGTGGCTCGCGCTATGGAAGCTTCAGTCAGGTTTTTTTATTGGGCTGTCGCAGGCGGCAGCCCGCATGAGCATTTTGAGAAGCTGAGTACGACCAACGGTCCTCACCGAGTCAGAGAACCACTGCCAAATTAAAACAAGCTGCCACGACCCTTGCGCGATGCGTCCCGGTGACTCATCGGCTGGCGAGGTTCCTGGCAGCTTTTTTGTTGAATTTTGACGAACGAATCCCGTCCATCATTCGAGGGAACTCTGAGAATCATCATGTACAGCACAATAATCAGATTTTTGGTTAGTTTATCAGTTAGCCGGCGGATCAAAACGCCGATCAGTTCAAAACGCCGATCAGTTGATCGAAAGCCTCGTAGAAAGACTCTATTGATGCTTCGATTTACAATTCAGTTGCCAATCGCCTCGATGGTTGCTGTCGGCGTCCTCTCTAACGGCACGCCCGTGTCAGCTCAGTTTGTAGAAACGTTCAAGCTCACCGCCAGCGATGCCGCTTTCGATGACAACTTTGGCGTCTCGCTGGATATCGACGGCAACAGGGCCATTGCGGGAGCACATAAGGACGACGATGCCGGCAGC
>CAWJNN010000089.1:0-42028 GCA_963844115.1 uncultured Planctomycetales bacterium
CCTATTGTGCATAGTGGTTCTCGGCATCGCACAACATGCCAAAAGGCAAACTCCTGGTATCTTGGTTAAATCCTTCGAGCATGGCTGTGTGTTTGAAATCCCGACTATCAAGATGCCCGTGATAACCTCGGCAGAGCTCAGATGCTACTTCAACAAAAAAATGGCCGAACCCGACGTTGAGCATATCCATCCCGCTCACGGGATCCCGCCCTCGCCGGCCGATTCGGGCCATAAAATCGGGATTCAAATTTCTGTCAAGCATTGTCAGTTTATCAGTGGAACAACAGGATGAACATCAGTGTTTTTAGCCTCGGATATGTAGGGGTCGGTGGTTGGGTGCATGTTTAGCGAAACGCGGACACGATTTGGATGGACACGGAAAACCATCCTACAAACTATTTCAAATGGCCGAGCTTACTGTAAACGTTGACACGGCGCGTGCCTCAAGGCCGAGCTACTGGACTTCCGTCGAGGAAACCTTGCGCGTTGGAGGTTGTCGTGCTCCGCAAAGTCGGGCCAAACTGCCAGGGCATCTTGAAAACGATTAGCCTCGCGCATCTGGCGGTGCCAGTGTCACCTTGGCCGCGCGAAAGTTGGTGTAAGGTGGAGCGCCGGCATATTGGATTGTTTACGCCTTCTGTCCCGCGAGGGCGATGCGACGCTGGGATTGCACGCTCGACGGAGGCTTCCCGCACGCAACGAACTACTTGTGTCGATGGGGCGTTCCTTGGAAGCGGCTTGAATGCGTGACGATGGCCAGGCTCCGAGCATGTGCAAGGCTCAGATCAATCCGGTGATACCGCTCTGCGACTCCTGATGCTCCAACGTCTTCCACTTTCCGAACAACGACTCCAGTACCTCCGTGCTGCCGACCAAACATTCGCCCGGTCGTGCGGCCGCACTCGACTTGTGCATGAAGGTTCCTAGTTCCGTTGCCGCTTGTCACACTCTGGGCGAAGTCTCCGATAGATGTGCGCGAGCCCCTGATCGACGCACAGGCCACGCGTTCGCACATACGACACACTCGCGCGGGACCGTCGTTTTCCTAATGTAGTATGCATTCTTGATCGATGTACGATAATTGCGTAACCAACCGTAACGCAAATCGGCACGCTTGCTGCCCGCACTGCTGGTGTGCGGCTGCCACTTGCATCTCGATCCAACAGATCCAAAATCCGGCGACTCCATTTCAGCAAAAATCTATTCGAGATTCATATAACGTGCTTTCGGTCTCAGGCTCGGCGGAACCAGAAGGATTCGATCGTTTGCCGAATACTTGATTTGACTTGACTCAGACGGCCGATGTATTCCGACCACTGTGGGTCTGTTCGAAACGTCGTTTGATTACGATTGCTCCGTGGTGTGCGGCGTCATAAGTCACGGCTGCGTCAGGATGATGCCTGGCGAATAGTGCGGCACCCTTCTTCACGTCACTGAACCGTGCGATTGCTGACGATTTGCCGGGAATTCCGTCTCGCGTGGCTTGTTCCAACTGAGCGTCAACGATCTCGCCGGTGGATTGTTCGACCGGAATCACGGCAATGACGTGCATGTCCTCATAACGCAAAGCACGCTGTGGGTACCTGAACATCGCACAAGCGATACAATCACACACTTTCACCGTGCCGATCTGCACCGAATGATCGATCAGCAACACCCAATCGCCCGCTGGCTCGCAAGACGTACAAACCGAGTCGTGCGCACAGGCGAACCGAGCTGGCTGCGGGGATCACGGTCGTCGGTTCCAGTTGGTAGAGGATCATGAACACGCGCGGCATGGTGCGATTTTGCCACGCCGGCTTGGACGACGAGCCGCTGACAGACTTCGATGATCTCCAACGGAGTAGGAACCGCGTGCTGGAAAGTTGTGCTGTCCTGCGCGAGACTATCAGCTAGCATCAGTGAGGAGAGTTTTTTTACTTCCAGTCTACTGGACCCACAGTTGTTCCAGCTCCTGGAGAAATGCTGCGCCAGCGTTTCGGCCTTGCGAGCCGCTCCTTTGCGGCATCACATTCGGCCCGCCACCGATCGCGCTAGTTGCCTCGTTCGGTGGCGAGCTGTCGTGCGGTGTATCCGCAGCCCGCGTGTTCATGTACTTCTGCTTCCATTTATCCTGCGCCAGCCGAAAACGAACGGGCCAAGATCCGGTTAGGACTTCGATATTTCCGTTCGTTATCCGTCGCCTTCGTGACCACTTTTGAGTCGTTATCATTGACACTACTTTCATCCCTCGAAACTGATTTACTCGGAAGCAGTGAAACAAATCCGCCCTCCCAAAGCCAGCTCAGTCAACTCAAGACCAACTTTGCGGTGGAAGTGCTACCCCCCAGCCGTTGTATGCCTCGGCATTACTCGGATTGATGGTTGTCGCGGACGCCAGGTAATGCGAGATCGCCTCGTCGATGCTACCTGTTGAAAGACATTGCCTAGATCTCGCCGGCGGATTTCTTCCGCGAACTTTATTGCCAATCGCCATTGTGCAATGGCACGATTGTATTGTCTTCGGTCGTAAAGCGTTGGAGTTCCGGCCGACCCGGTCAACGCCAGCAGAGAACACACGGACCGGTCACATGCCAATTAATTCTGCTTCGTGGGTGGTGGCTCTGCGGCGAACCCTCAGCCATATTTGATTCAACGTACTTGACGACATCCTGCAGCTGGACGTTTGGAGGCAATAACGCACTCTGCGCGGTCAAGCAGAATCGCGAGCCTGATCAGAATCGCTCAACGCAGCCAAATAGACGTAAGTTAGAAAAAAGATCATCGGGTTTGGCCCGTATTATCTCAATTTGCTTGGCATCATCGATCTGTCCGAGGGAATGCGAGCACAAAGCAAGCCGAGAACGCGTATCATAGTCATTAGGATTCTGCTCCACTGTCTTGCTGAGAAGATCGCGGACCTCAGTAAACCGTCCCTGCCTCGCAGCATGAATTCCCCTAATCTCGCTAGCGGACCACGCTCGTGACCATTCAGCGATCCGAACAACCTCGTGGTCGTATTCGCCAGGAGCTAACGGGGCTTTGGTCTCGGATTCAATGGCCGTGTACAAAGCGGTGGCAGCGACCTGACAAGCGAGAGGCGAGGGGTGTATTGTACCACACCGAACCGTAAAGACTTTGGGCATGGCCTCGTCGAGAGATTTCCTGTGCCTGCGAAGACTCTCGGAGATTCGAATTGTCCGGATTCCGTTCATCCGAGCTAAACGCTCGATGACCAATTCATCCGAAGATTCCATAAAAACAGCCGTTTTATTGCTCAGTCAGTAAACCAGGGCCAAACCGCCTCATAACGGATCGAACCGATGAAGCTTTGCCAGCTTCTTAAAGCAGCTGGGACCACGAGCACGTTGTTCTCCCACTGCGTTGTGGTTCCAGCTGCCACGGATCAACTTCGTCACGGAAATGAAACAGATTGAGGCCGATGCAGGCAAGCCGAAAAACATGGAAGTTTTCAAACATAATATTGACCGCCTGAGGTCGCTCACTGATGCTACCTTCGAAAGTATGTTCGGATTGTAGTTTTGAAAAATCGTTCTCGACGAATAGAAGGACGACTACATCCGGATCGAACTCCAATCCTTTACTCTCAATAGTTCGACTTCCGCGAGTGTACAATATCCTGAGATGCCGAAGTTCAACACCTCGGTTTTATCATCGCGGTCAGCCGTCGGTGAATGTCTCTTCGTCCCCAGATAATCCATCCCTTCGACGACGGAATCGCCCAGGATCAGGATCCTGCGAATTCCAGCGCCTGGCGGATTCCTCGTTGGATTTTGCGCAGGCCCTGCGAATTCGTGCTCGCAACTCCGACTGCGAATTGGTGAATGTGAAATCAGGTTTCAACTCGTAACGCAAAACCGGATTTTCAGACCGCCGGCAGGCCGAATGCTCATCGAGATCCGGATTGCATGCACCCTTGGGGCTAAATTCAACGAGATACGATGAACTGGAGTACTAACGCCAGAAGAGTGACAGCACGTGTAAGAGCTTGCGAGTGAGTAGAGCGGACGAGTGATTGCAGGGTTACGACTTGAACGATCACTGTCATTCATTCTTTTCGCCGCTGTCCTGAGCAACCGATTGTGTTAGCCAATGGACGTCTTTACGGACGCGACTGGCTATCCTAACGCGACAGCGTGAGTATACAGTTGGCCATACCTCGATGTCAAATTTTGACGGAGAAGTTATTCCTGTAGGCCGAGTGCACATTGAATTGTGCGATTTTCGCAGCTTTGCGGGAAACGGCCTTTGACAGTCTGGGCATCTCCCAGAGAATACAGGCAATCTCCCCAGTTGCAGGTGAATTTTGAGTCGAAAAGGACAAGGGAGCGCTTTCGCAAAATGGTCGTTCAGACAGCACCAAGTTTGCGTGCTAAATGACCTCGCAATCCGAGGAACGACGGAGATGCGCCGTCGTGGCATTATTGCCCACAGCGACGGCTTGCTCGTAAGCCTGCAGGGCCTCATGGTTGTCAGTATTTCCAGAATCTTTCCCAACAGGCTGACAACTTCGGCATTCTGTGGCTTCACGCGCCGCCGCCTCTGCCAACGAAGGCTTCGGCGGTGCTTACCCGCCGAATTTAAGGTCACGGCCTAGCGAATGCGCCCATCGCCCTGTCGGCATTTGTCATTTGGCAGTTGCATCTTTTGATCTCAACCGCCAGCTGGAGTTCTTTCGAACGGAAGAGGGAAATAAGTTTCATCTCCGCCAGCTTTTCACAAGTCGCCGCGAGATTGCCCGTAGCGGCGAAGGTCAGATGCTCACGTGGTCCAAAGAAACACTTGTTGCCGATGGCCTCAATAGCACCATAATTTTTCGCACAAAGGTGCGGATAATCCACAACCGGCATATTCCCACTGTCGACCGACCTCTGCGATGATTTCGGTACATTCCAAATGCGCCGGAAAGCACACGTCTTCGTTGGCTGACTGCACGAAATACTTAATTGCTTCCTCTTCTCGTCCAGCTTTTAGCAACGCCTGTCCCAGTTGCCACGATGCTCAATGGGACCCCCTGTAAAGGATCGATGGCGTTTGCTTGTTCCAGATGGTGAATCGCTACCTGGCAAATATTGCCAACTGACAACTCGCCCTCTCGTGCCGCTGTCGACCAGCAATTTCCAACGTTGCTTTTCTACCCAAGCTCCAATGGTTCGCTCTTAAACGGACTGAAAATCTTTGAGGTTCGCCTGCCGGTGAGCTAGGATCACTTCGGCACCGACCTGTCTGTGCGGCTCACAACGCGTTTAGGCTATCTTGAAAATGGGCCAAAACCCTGCTCGCCAATTTTTGTCGCACCGGATAGGTGTCCAGGCCAACGTCTTCGAGCTGCGTATTGACTTCCTGATGTATGAACCTCGCTGGGGCCGTGGGATCCTGTGCAGCCACATGCAGGTCTTGGAATATTCTGCGAATAGCCGATGCCCAACCTACGAGCTTTTTCACAGCACCCGGATTCACCCCGTTTTATCTCGCCGTACGTTCGTCTCCAGAAATTCGTCATGCCCCGTATAAACGATAAACATGTCCGGTTCATACTTCGTAAGCTTCTTCCATCAACTTCGGCCATTCGATAGCTGGCGTAATCGATATCCCTCCACAATTGACGACGCTCTCTCATTCGCGACGCGGCGCACGTATTCAGGTAAGCTTCCAGCCAACTCCCAATGCGAAGCGGGAATCAGAAGGATGACCATACGTGGTCGAACCGCCCAGGCAGAAAATACGTACTTGCGTGTCCTTTTCGACAGGAAAGGATTGTGAATTAAAAAAGGCAAGCTTCAACTGATTCGTTTCATAGCGGTGACCCCGTCGTAATGAATTGCTCAATGTTGTTGTCAAATCCAACGAACGGGTCGTGTGTGGCGTTAATACTGTCAACACCCAGCAGGTTCAACCACAGCTCGGCGAAAACAAAAACGCCAACATGTGACGCACTAAACGTGGCCCTTTTTGCCAGAGATAAATGCTGGTTCGATTTTCTCTCAGCTTTGTCCAACATTTCGTCTTTAGAGGCACGCATTATTCTTCCGACTTGCCCTTCCTGAATGGTGCGGCTCCTCTTCCTGAAACCAGGCTTCCACTATCTCAATCATCGTATCAGGATACGTTAGAAACGACCCTGAGTTTCGTTCGATCGGGGCCAGTCCACTTCGATTCGGTCAACACCCGTTGCCTGGCCAAGTCCGACCCCGCGCTTGCGCAAGGCGAGCCGACCGAAACTGCTGAGCACCTCCCTACCGCTCGGTGGATCGTCCTCGCAGCGGCACGCGTGTCGACGATGACGCGAATCGGAAGCAGCCACCGCACTTCTTGGCGACTTTGTGCCGACCAGTTTCACAACAACGAAGTGATTGCCGTGACGGGGGTTTTCGAACAGAACGTTGTGGAAACGATCGCCCGGCAAAAGCCGCCAAGTTGATGGTAGATGTCCTGATCGCCGTCATTGTCGAGGTCGGCGAAGGCGAAGACCCATGGCCTTTTTGAAGATGGCCGAACCCACCGGACGTCGTAACATCCCTAGCGGCGACCGCTCCACCTCCAGCATGACAGTCGGCATGAGCGTTTCGGATATCAGGATCGCCGGTGGCCGAGATAGCAGCTCGTTGAACCCAGTGCCAAGATCGCCGGAAGTTGGACCCATTCGGGAATAGGGGTGATCGATGCGACATTGGTCACATCGGCATGTTCCCGTCATTGTGGTAGAGGCAAGGTAACGCTGTTGTGATCGCGTCCGAGATAGTCGGCGGCAACGTCAGCAACATCGGCCGCATAGGCGGTTACAAACAGGTTGCAGCCAGCCGTCTGTCATAGTCGTAAAACCACGCCAAACTGCGGGAATCTGCTGAAAGCCCCAGTTTTTCGTACTACGTCCGTGAATGTTCATCTCCGTTATTGCGGAGAGTGGTTTGTCGCGCGTTAGACACTGACAAATCCAAGTCTCCGTCGAATCGCCATAATCGCCCGCCGCCACCCCCCTTGAAACGGTCGTTGGTGACGCCGGCAATCGGTGCCACATGGGCAAACGTTCCATCTCCATTGTTGCGAAAGAGCTGCGAAGGATAGTCACCTTCATCACGCAGATCCATCCGCCATTCGTTGCCCACAACAGATCGAGATCGCGCTAGGTCGAAGTTGCCCCACACCGCCGCCTGTATTGGATAGGGCGGGGCCCTGCCAGCCCGGCCTGTCGGGTAACATCGTCGTACCGTCCCATCACCGTTGTTGCGAGTATGTTGCGAATCCTCCCGTCGTCATGCAACCATGCGCCTTGAGGACAAGAATGTCGTATCCCCGTCATTATCGGTACGGACCGATGCAGTTAAGCCCTCCTAGTGTTGGTCGAGGCGTGATTCGGAGATCGGCTTCAAAACTGACCATTTCCCAGATCTCGAGCAAACAAGCGGCCCTCGCGGATCGTAGGTCGACGTAAACATGTTCGGATTTCCGTCTACGTCAAAAAGTTCCACGATCACTCCGCCACAGAGATTGAAGGTGTTGATTCCGAAGCCTGCGGAGCATATTGACAAATCGCCGATATCGTATTGGACTCAAAAGCGGCCGGCGGAGTTCGGAATCGCTCCGGTACACCTTCGGGATAATCGCCAAGGGCCGGACGCCGACGAGGTTCAAAGCGAGAGGGCCTCCAGGCTTCCAGGCTCTCGGGTTCCAGAACTTTTAGCAGACTCCGCTCAAGAGGCGCGGCGGAGTCGGCTAAAAGTTCTGGAAACTGCAGCCGGAAGCGCTCGGCGGAGGCCCTCTGGCTGTTGAAGTTCGTTGAGCATGGCCCTTGATTATCCCGAGGTGGTACCGGAGCGATTCCGATTCCGCCGGCCGCTTTTGGAAGCCGAATACGGTATCGGGCGATTTGTGGATATTGCTCCGCAGCTCGGAATCAACACCTTCAATCTCTGTGGCGGAGTGATCGTGGAAGACTTTGACGTAGACGGGAATCTGGACATTGTTACGTCGACCTACGATCCGCGAGGGCCGCTTGTTTACTACCACAATCTGGGAAATGGTCAGTTTGAAGACCGATCTGCCAAATCACGCCTCGACCAACAGCTAGGAGGGCTCAACTGCATCGGCGCCGACTACGACAACGACGGCGATACGGACACGTTCTTGTCCTGCGCGGGGCGTGGCTCTTCGACGACGGGAGGATTCGCAACTCGCTCCTGCGCAACGAGGGCGACGGCACGTTCACCGACGTGACCGCGCAGCGCCGGGCTGGCCGAGCCGGCCCAGCCGACGCAGACCGCGGCGTGGGGCGACTTCGACAACGACGGCGATCTCGACGTGTACATCGCCAACGAATCGCGGCCGAGATCGACCGCGGCGGCGGCGGCCGACTATCCCTCGCAGCTCTTTCGCAACGACGGCGACGGCACGTTCACGGACGTCGCGGCGTCGGCCGGCGTCACCAACGACCGGTACGGCAAGGGGGTGGCGGCGGGCGACTACGACAACGACGGCGACCTGGACTTGTACGTCTCCAACGTCGGCCGGAACCGGCTCTACCGCAACGACGGCGACGGCCCGTTCACCGACGTCGCCCAGACGCTGGGCGTTGCCGGGCCGGAGGGCCGCAGCTTCGCTGCTGGTTCTTCGACTTCGACAACGACGGGTGGCTCGACCTCTTCGTCACGGGGTACGACGCCGAGGTCGAGGACGTCGCCGCGGACTATCTCGGCGCGTTCACGACGGCGACGCGGCCGAGCCTCTATCGCAATGGCGGCGACGGCAGTTCGCGGACGTGACCGCCGACGTCGGCCTCGATCACCCGTGGCTCCCGATGGGTGCCAACTTCGGCGACATCGACAACGACGGCTGGCTGGACGTCTACCTGGCGACCGGCGACCCGGATTTCGAGACGCTGATGCCCAACGTCATGCTGCGCAACGACGGCGGCCGACGCTTCCGCGACGTGACGACGTCCGCGGGGGTCGGCCATCTCCAGAAGGGGCACGGCGTCGCCTTCGCCGACCTCGATCACGACGGCGACCAGGACCTCTACCACCAACTCGGCGGGTTCTTCCCCGGGTGGATCGTTTCCACAACGTTCTGTTCGAAAACCCCGGTCACGGCAATCACTTCGTTGTTGTGAAACTGGTCGGCACAAAGTCGCCAAGAAGTGCCGTGGGCGCCCGAATTCGCGTCATCGTCGACACGCGTGCCGGCGCGAGGACGATCCACCGAGCGGTAGGGAGTGTCAGCAGTTTCGGTGGCTCGCCTTGTGCCGACGAGGTCGGACTTGGCCAGGCAACGGGTGTTGACCGAATCGAAGTGGACTGGCCCCGATCGAACGAAACTCAGGTCGTTTCTAATGTATCCCTTGATACGATGATTGAGATCATCGAAGGCCAACCTGGTTTCAGGAAAAGAGAGTTTCGCACCGCCGAGTTCAGGAAGGGCAAGTCGGAAGAATAATGCGTGCCTCTAAAGACGAAATGTTGGACAAAGCTAAGAAATCGAACCGTGTGATCTATCTTTGTGCAAAAAGGGCCTGTTTGGTGCCGTCACATGTATTGGCGTTTTCGTTTTCGCCGAGCTGCTGTTGAACCTGCTGGGTGTTGACAGTATTAAGGCCACCACGATCCGTTCGTTGGATTTGACAACAACATTGAGCAATTCGTACGACGGGGTCACCGCTATGAGACGAATCCGCTGAAGCTTGCCTTTTTTAATTCACAATCGTTTCCTGTCGAAAAGTCGCCGCGCAGTATCGCATTTTCTGCTTGGGTGGTTCGACCACGTACGGTCATCCTTATGATTCCCGCTTCGCATTCGGGAGTTGGCTGGAAGCTTACCTGAATAGAGTCCTGCGCCGCGTCGCGAATGGAGCGTCGTCAATTGTGGAGGGATATCGTACGCCAGCTATCGAATCGCGAATTTGATGGAAGAGCTTACGAAGTATGAACCGGACATGTTTATCGTTTATACGGGGCATAACGAATTTCTGGAGGAACGAACGTACGGCGAGATAAAACGGGTGAATCCGGTGCTGAAAAAGCTCGTAGGTTGGGCATCGTATTCGCGGATCTATTCCAAGACCTGCATGTGGCTGCACGGATCGCCCGCACAGCCGTGCAACTCCTTGCGTCGGAAGTCAATACGCAGCTCGAAGTCGTTGGCCTGGACGCCTATCATCGAGACAAAAATTGGCGAGCAGGGGTTTTGCACCATTTTCAAGATAGCCTAGAACGCATTGTGCGAGCGGCGCAGAACAGTGGTGCCAAAGTGATCCTGATTCAGCCGGCAGCGAACCTCAAAGATTTCAGTCCGTTTAAGAGCGAACCGTCAGAACTGTCCTCGGTAGAAAAGCAACGTTGGAAATTGCTGGTCGACAGTGGCCGAGGCGAGTTGTCCGCTGGCAACTACCAGGTAGCGATTCGCCATCTGGAACAAGCAAACGCCATCGATCCTTTACATGCGCTGAGCGTGTGGCAACTGGGACAGGCGTTGCTAAAAGCTGGACGAGAAGAGGAAGCAATTAAGTATTTCGTGCAGTCAGCCAACGAAGACGTGTGTCCTTTGCGGGCGCCGTCGGAATGTACCGAAATCATCGCAGAGGTCGGTCGACAGTGGGATGTGCCGGTTGTGGATTATCCCGCCTTCTGGCGAAAAATTATGGTGCTATTGAGGCCATCGGCAACAAGTGTTTCTTGGACCACGTGCATCTGACCTTCGCGGCTACGGGCGATCTTGCCGCAGCGCTTTGTGAAAAGCTGGCGGAGATGAAACTTATTGCCTCTTTCGAACCGTCGAAAGAACTCCAGCTGGCGGTTGATCAAAAGATGCGCTCCCAAATGACAAATGCCGACAGGGCGATGGGGCAGCATACGCTGGCGATGACCTTAAATTGGGCGGGCAAGCACCGCGAAGCTTTGCCGTTGGCAGAGGCGGCGGCCGTCGAACTTCCGCAGAATGCCGAAGTTGTCAGCCAGTTGGGACGGATTCTGGAAAGACTGAGGACGCGACCATGAGGCCCTGCAGGCTTACGAGCAAGCCGTCGCCGTGGTGCCCGAATGATCCGGCTGCGACGGTGCGACTTGGTAGTTTCCTCTGGATTGCGAGGTCAATTTGCACGCGCGAAGCCGTATCTCGAACGAGCGGTTTTGCATACTCCGGAAGTGCGTCCCATGGCCTTTCGACTCAAAATTCACCTGCAACTGGGAGATTGCCTGAATTCTCTGGGGGATGCCCAGACTGCAAAGGCCGTTTACCGCAAAGCTGCGAAAATCGCGCCCAATTCCCCCGATGTGCAGCTGCTGCCTACAGGAATAACTTCTCGTCAAAATTTGACATCGAGGTATCGCCAATCCTATACTCACGCTGTCGCGTTAGGATAGCCAGTCGCGTCCGTAAAGACGTCTATTGGCTAACTTACAATCGGTTGCTCGAGGACAGCAAGTCGAAAGAATGAATGACAGTGATCGTTCAAGTCGTAACCCTGCAATCACTCGTCCGCTCTACTCACTCCGCAAGCCACTCTTAGCGGTTGCACTCCACTCTTCTGGTGTTGGCGCTTGCCGAGTTCATCGTATCTCGATTGAATTTAGCCCCAAGGGTGCATGCAATCCGGATCTCGGATTAGCATTCGGCGTACCAGCGGTCTGAAAATCCGGTTTTGCGTTACGAGTTGAAACCTGATTTCAGCGCCCAATTCGCAGTCGGAGTTGCGAGCACGAATTCGCAGGGCCTGCGCGATAAGGAACGAGAGATCGCCAAGCCCGCTGGAATTCGCAGGATCCTGATCCTGGGCGATTCCGTCGTCGAAGGGATCAATTATGTTGGGGACGAAGAGACGATTCCGCGACAGCTAGAGAAACTGTACGGCGATGATAAAACCGAGGTGTTGAACTTCGGCATCTCAGGATATTGTACACTCGCGGAAGTCGAACTATTGAGAGTCAAAGGATTGGAGTTCGATCCGGATGTAGTCGTCCTTCTTATTCGTCGAGAACGATTTTCAAAACTACAATCCCGAACATACTTTCGAAGGTAGCATCAGTGAGCGACCTCAGGCGGTCAATATTATGTTTGAAAACTTCCATGTTTTTCGGCTTGCCTGCATCGGCCTCAATCTGTTTCATTTCCGTGACGAAGTTGATCCGGCACGTTGGAACCACGACGCCATCGGGGAAAACAACGTGCTCGTGGGCCTGCAGCTACTTAAGAAGCTGGCAAAGCTTCATCGGTTCGATCCGTTAGTGGCGGTTTGGCCCTGGTTTACTGACTCAGCGATCGAGGACGGATATTTATGGAATCTTCGGATGAATTGGTCATCGAGCGTTTAGCTCGGATGAACGGAATCCGGACAATTCGAATCTCCGAGAGTCTTCGCAGGCACAGGAAATCTCTCGACGAGGCCATCAATCCGAGGAAGTTCTTTACGGTTCGTGCAGATACGATGCACCCCTCGCCTCTCGCTTGTCAGGTCGCTGCCACCGCTTCGTACACGGCCATTGAATCCGGACCGAAGACCCCGTTAGCTCCTGGCAGATACGACCACGAGGCTGTTCGGATCGCTGAATCGATTGGTCGTGGCGAATTCGAACCTACGTGGTCCGCTAGCGAGATTAGGGAAGCCGTGCTGCGGAGGCAGGGACGGTTTACTGAGGTCCGCGATTCTCGAGCAAGACAGTGGAGCAGAATCCTAATGACTATGATACGCGTTCTCGGCTTGCTTTGCTGCTCTGCGCAGCTCGGACAGATCGATGATGCCAGAGCAAATTGGAGGCAGGTGATTCGGGCCAAACCCGATGATCTTCTAACTTACGTCTATTTGGCTGCGTTGAGCGATTCTGATCAGGCTCGCGATTATCTACTGCGCAAGCGCGTTATTGCCTCCAAACGTCCAGCTGCAGGATGTCGTCAAGTACGTTGAATCAAATATGGCTGAGGGTTCGGGCGCAGAGCCACCACCCACGAAGCCAGAATTAATCTGCGCCGTAACCGTGCGCCGTGTTCTCTGCTGGCGTTGACCGGTGGGCCGGAACTCCAAACGCTTTACGACCGAAGACAATACAATCGTGCCATTGCACAATGGCGATTGGCAATAAAGTTCGCGGAAGATCGTGAATCCCGACAGCAATCTAGGCAATGTACTTCAACAGGTAGGGCGTCTCGACGAGGCGATCTCGCATTACCTGGCGTCCGCGGCATCAATCCGAGTAATGCCGAGGCATACAACGGCTGGGGGTAGCACTAGGCCGCGCCAAAGTTGCTCTTTTTGAGTTAATTGATCTGGCTTTGGGAGGGCGGATTTGTTTCACTGCTTCCAGAGAAATCGGTTTCCGAGGGATGAATCACGGAGGGTGTCATGGTAGCGACTCAAGAAGTGGTCACGAAGGCGACGGACAACGAACGGAAGTATCGAAGTCCTAACCGGAGTCTTGGCCCGTTCGTTTCGGCTGGCGCGGGATAAATGGAAACAGAAGTACATGGACACGCGGGCTGATTTGAAACGCGCTCGACAGCTCGCCACCGAACGAGGTGACTCACGCGATCGTTGGCGTGCCGAATGTGATGCCGCGAAGGAGCAGGCTCGCGAGGCCGAAACGCTGGCACAAGAACGTCTCCAGGAGCTGGAACAACTGCGTGCTCGCGAGCTGGAAGTAAAAAAAACTGTTCCTCACTCGATGCTAGCTGATTGTCTCGACGTGGACAGTACAACGCCAGCACGCGGTTCTACTCCTTGGCGATTATCGAAGTCTGTCAGCGGCTAGTCGTCCAAGCCGGCGTGGCGATGCGAGCCGTGCCGCGCGTGTTCGCGATCCTCTACCACAAACTGGAAGCGACGACCGTGATCCCCGCAGCCAGCTCGGTTCGCTGGTGGTTGCAGCGACTCGGTTTGTACGCCTTGCGAGAGCCGTTGCCGAGAGCGGGCGATTGGGTCTTGCTGATCGATCATTCGGTGCAGATCGGCACGGTGAAAGTGTGTGTGATTCTGGGGATTCGCTTGTGCGATGTTCCGTACCCACAGCGTGCTTTGCGTTATGAGGACATGCACGTCATCGCCGTGATTCCGGTCGAACAATCCACCGGCGAGATCGTTGACGCTCAGTTGGAACAAGCCACGCGACGGATCGGAATTCCCCGGCAAATCGTCAGCGATGGCGGCAGTGACGTGAAGAAGGGTGCCGCGTTATTCGCCGGGCGTCATCCCGAAACAACCGTGACTTACGACGCCGCACACCACGGAGCAATCGTACTCAAACGACGTTTCGAAGACGACCCACAGTGGTCGGAATACATCGGTCGTCTGAGTCAAGTCAAATCAAGTATTCGGCAAACGATCGACGCCTTTCTGGCTTCGCCGAGCCTGAGACCGAAAGCACGTTATATGAATCTCGAGTCGTTGCTGAAATGGAGTCGCCGGATTTTGGATCTGTTGGATCGAGATGCGAGTGGCAGCCGCACCAGCAGTCGCGGCAGCAAGCGTGCCGATTTGCGTTACGGTTGGTTACGCGATTATCGTACATCGATCGAGAAATGGTCGCGTTGGGAAGCGACGGTGCGCGCGAGTGTGTCGTATGTGCGAACGCGTGGCCTGTCGGTCGACAGCGAGTCAGGGCTGCACGCACATCTATCGGAGCTTCCGCCGGAGTTGTATGACGAGGCGCTGGCGACGGAACTAGGAACCTTCGTGCGCGAGTCGAGTGCGGCCGCACGACCGGGCGAATGTTTGGTCGGCAGCACGGAGGTACTGGAGTCGTTGTTCGGAAAGTGGAAGACGTTGGAGCGTCAGGAGTCGCAGAGCGGTATCACCGGATTGATATTGAGCCTCGGTGCATTGCTCGGAGCCTGGCCATCGTCACGCATTCAAGCCGCCTTAGAAGAAACGCCCGTGAAGCACGTAGTTCGTTGGTGCCAAGAGAACCTCCCGTCGAGCGTGCAATCCCAGCGTCGCATCGCCCTCGCGGGACAGAAGGCGTAAACAATACCCGAACGATCACACTGCCCCACCTACACCAACTTTGGCGCGGCCGACTTGTACACCGCCCACAAGCCTTATCGACTTCCTGCTGCTATCGAGTTGCGGGAGCAGGAAGCGGAGAGCGAAGCGATAGAGGCACCGGCTCGCGAATAAGCCGTCCGCTATCGAGATTGCCCTAGTTCTCAAACCAGAAAAGCAGTTGTCTTAAATTTCTGCGGGCATTCAGCGCCCGTGTTTGGCGAGAAACGCGTCGATGGCCTCAGCTGCCATTCGGTGAGCTCGCTCGTTCGGATGTGCATCGAATTTGCTGACCGTGATACTTTCCGAATCGTGGCCCGCGTATAGGGATAGTAAATCAAGGTGAGGTACCTTCAGCTTGCGCAATGATCTGCAAGCATGCGGTGAGTGCTCACGTATGGATATTCCGGGCCAACCTGGTCCAGAAAGGGAAACGTGACCACCAGCAATCGACCGCCGCCACTGCGTACCAGGTGGTCAAGTGCTGTTAATCGCTCGGCATGCTGACGCCACGTTGAACTTTGTGGTTCGTAGGCGCGGGCCGCAAATCGATAATAGGAATGGATGTCCGGATCGCGAGCTGCGAATAACCGGAAGTGGAGCACGTTGAAAAGAAAACTATATTTGGCGAGCCAACCTGGTTCGGATCCAACGTAAATTCTATTTGCAATATCCTGCCATTCCGGAACGATATCGGAAACGTCATTCATGCAGTACGACAGTACAACAAGATCTAATTCGTACCTCGCCTGGTTGGATGATTCGCCAAGCCCCAGCTTTCCAAGGTCTTCGCCTTCTTTAGACGGTTCACGTACAACGGTCCGTCCTTGTTCGTCGTAGCCGAGAAATAGCCGACCGCGTTCGTCCTGTCCGAACACAGTTCGCCCTGATGGATCCGAGTTCAATGCCAGCTTGTCGCTACTGTTCGCGATCAAACCGATCAGCTTCGCGAGTATCTTGAGCTGGTGTGAAGTGTCCCATCCGTTCTTGGCAATGCAATGAACCTCCCAAGTGGGGCGAGACTGTCGGATAATATTTACGAAGCGGTCGTCGACATTTCTAATGCCGTGGCCAGCCGTAAAGGAGTCGCCCAGAAAAGTGACTCGCGGTTTTTCTTGCCGTATTCGGCGATGGTATTCAATGTTGTCACGGAAACCAGATTTATTGTGTCGGTAATGACGTTCGAACCACCGCTGACTCGTTTTCATCAGGCCGAATGAGTCGGGCTTGTCATACCAAAATCGATAATAGCATTCCCCGCTCAAAACAAGCAGCGACACAAGGAATAAAAAAACTAAGGCGTTTCCTGTCACCAGCCGCAATAGGGGAATAGATTGGGCGTTGTGGAGGCGATAGCGACCAAAAAAAAGATAAATCCCCACGACGGCAAGCACGGGGAGGCTAGCAAACAGCAGGAGGATCAGGTTCTCTTCAGACATCGCCGTTCTTTATCAGGATGCCGAGCCAACTGGTTTTGGATGCGGCGCGTAAACGAGCACGCGCCGAAAAATCTGCCGAAAAAAATCTGCGAAACACTGGTGTTCCTGATGACCGTCCGCGAAGACTACGAATACGCGAGCCGCCTTTCATTATTGGCCGATATTTGTCAATTCGCTACAACCATTGTACAACGAATCAAACGCTCCGAACACGTAATCCGACGACGTAGTGCGCTGGGCGAATCCGCTGTGGACCGGATGACAAGATTCGTTGACGGACAAGGAAAGCGTTAAACGGATTTCATACCGTCAATGTAGAAAACCCACATATTCTGACCCCGATTATCATAACCCGACGCGTAAGCGAGGAATAAACTCCAACAACACGCGATTCGTCGCTCACGCTTCGGGTTATGAAAGACGCCGATTGCGACGTTTTCTACAGAGCCTTTCATACCCCTTTTTCTTTCCCGGCAAACTGAGAAAATGGGCAAAAGTCAGTTAAATTCAATTCGTCAATCTCCCCCCGGACTGGAGTAACTCGGATGGCGAGCGTGCAGTTCTCGCGGCGTGAATTTACAGCGGGAGCGGCGGCGGGTATGGCGGCGCTCACGTTGGGGCTGAAGAGCAGCCATGCCGACGATGCTGCGGATTCTGTCGGCTTGCGGGCCGGGGCGGCGGAGGCGGTGGTTTCGCCGGATGCGGAAGGGACGTTTCTGATCGGGCCGATGCAGGCCAGCACCGGAGTGAACGATGATCTGTTCGCGCGGACGCTGGTTTTGGACGATGGGCGGCTGCGACTGGCGATCATGACGCTGGACTATCTCGGTTTCGATTTCGAGTACAACGATCGCCTTGTGCGGGCTGTCGCCGAGGCAGGAAAGATCGAGCCGGAGCACGTGATGATTAATGCCAGCCACAATCACAGTGCACCGCTTACCATTCCGTGGGGGCCGTGGGAGAAAAAGAAAGACAAACCTTGGCATGATTCACTGCCGAAGAAATTGGCCGAGATAACCCGGCGGGCGGTCGAACAGCTCAGCGCCGGTCAAGTTGCGCTGTAACCGAGAACCGACGCAGATATCGTTTAATCGTCGGATGCGGGTCGACGACGGTTCCGTCACCATGGCACCCAATCCACACGGCCCGCAGATGCCATGGGTTGATGTGCTGACCATCGATCGTGTCGTCGGGGATCGTATCGGCGCGTTGTTCAGCTACGCCGCTCATCCCGTGGTCGTGCATGGCGCTAGCACGAAGATTAGTGCCGACTTTCCCGGCTTTGCCATGAAATATCTCTATGATATGGCAACCGCCAAGCGGGTCTTCCTGTTCGCGCAGGGGTGCAGTGGCAATATCAACGGCTTTCCGCTCCGAGGTGGCATCGGTGCTGCCGATGCGTGCGGCCGGGATCTGGCTCATGCCGTGGCCAGAGCAATCAAAGGTGGTGGGGGCGAACTGAAAAGCCAGCGCCTGAACGCGGCCGCGCTGAATATCGACCTCCCCATGCAAAATCCTCCTCCCGTCGCGAAGTGCCGTGAGATGGCCGCCAAGAGTCCGGACGACGAACGACTGCAAGAGCTGCTGGCTATCGCCGAAAAGGGCGAGCCGCAGGTCATGCCATTTCCGATGCGAGCGTTTGCCATCGGCGACGAATTGTGCATTCTTAGTATGCCACATGAGATGTTCTCGCAGTACCAGTTGTACGCCGAGAAGATTTCACCCTTTCCCAACAATATCGTTTTGGCATACACGAACGGATGTGAATGCTATGTGGGGATGAAAGAACACTACCAGCAGGGGCCTGGCAGCGGTTATGAAACCTCGCCGATGGGCGCATCGCTGTTGTATCACCGACGGGTTGGCCTGGTTCCGGAGGCGGAGGATATCATCAAGGCCGGGATTAAGGAGATTCTGCAAAAAGTGAGCGCAGCGTGATGGCAGAGCACCGGTGAAGAGCAGAGCCCGGTGAAGATAGGGAGGGGATGCGCCCGCGTATGACGCGAATAGTCGAATGAGCAAGGGGGTCGGGAGTCTTTTTCGAGAAAAACGGCGAACAACTCGCGGAAATCGATCGACGAAAAAGACTCCCGACCCCGTTCGAGTTCGAACGCATTTACCGCGGGAACCCGCGTCGACCGTTTACAGTTTGATTTTGTTACAATGCACCCCGACGAGACTCATCACCAGCAAGGAAACTTGATATGCCAAAGTACGTTATCGAGCGAGGAATCGCCGGTGCCGGCAATTTGACTGCCGAAGAATTGCAAGGTATTTCGCAAAAGTCCTGCGGAGTTCTGAAAGAACTGGGGCCGACCATTCAATGGGTCGAAAGTTACGTCACGGACGATAAAGTCTATTGCGTTTACATTGCCCCCAGTGAAGATCTGATTCGGCAACACGCGCAGCGGGGTGGTTTCCCGGCGGACAGTATTGCAGAAGTCAAATCCGTGATCGATCCGACGACCTCGGAGTAGACTTCAATGGATGTTACGACGCACAAACTACTGAAGGTCGTGCCGGATCGATGTACGGGCTGCATGCAGTGCGAATTGGCCTGTGCCTGGGTGCAGACCGGCAGCTTTCAACCTTCCCGCAGCTTGATTCGTGTCAACGTCTTTGACGAAGAGGCCAGTTATGCGCCCTTCACTTGTTTGCAATGTGACGAAGCGTGGTGCATGACCGCTTGTCCGGTCAATGCCATTACGATCGATGAGACGACTGGCGCGAAGGTGGTCCTGGATCAACTGTGCATCGGCTGTCATCTTTGCACGATCGCTTGTCCCTATGGCACGGTTTTTACATCGCCGATCGATGACACCGCGACGAAGTGCAATCTGTGCGGCGGCGATCCCGCTTGCGTGACAAGCTGTCCGACTTCGGCCATCGAATTCGTGGATGCCGAGTCGCCGCACGACTGGTTCACGGCATGGAGCGAAAAAGTCAATCGAAATTACGTCGAAGGAAGGTTGTGATTTCGGATTGCGGATTTCGGATTGCGGATTGCGGATTGCGGATTGCGGATTGCGGATTGCGGATTGCGGATTGCGGATTGCGGATTGCGGATTGCGGATTTCGGATTGCGGATTGCGGATTGCGGATTGCGGATTGCGAACTCTGCGAACTTCTCGACTCTCAACTCTCAACTCTTCAACCTCTCAACTCTCAACTCTCAACTCTCAACTCTCAACTCTCAACTCTCAACTCTCAACTCTCAACTCTCAACTATGTCTGGTTGGACAGGGAAACTGCTGCGGGTCGATCTCACCGCTGGTACGACGGCGGTTGAACAGATTCCGGCGGAATGGATGCGCGACTACATCGGCGGGCGGGGGTTGGCTGCGCGCTATTTGTGGGAAGAGGTGGATCCAACCGTCGATCCTTACTCGCCGGCGAATAAACTGATTTTTGCCGCGGGCCCGCTCACGGGTACTCCGGTGCCGTGCGGGGCGCGGTACATGGTTGTCACCAAGGGCGCATTGACCAACGCGATCACGACATCAAATTCAGGAGGGCACTGGGGACCGGAGCTGAAATTTGCGGGGTACGACCTGCTGATCCTGCAAGGTAGCTCGCCGCGACCCGTTTATCTGTTCATTTACGACGACCATGTCGAACTGCGTGATGCAGCGGCCTATTGGGGGCGCGGCGTTCATGAGACGGAAGACAACTTGCGAAAAGAGACGGGGATCCCCGGTCTGCGGGTGGCCAGTATCGGACCGGCGGGCGAAAAGCGAGTCCGCTTTGCCTGCATCATGAACGACAAACATCGTGCGGCCGGGCGCAGCGGCGTCGGCGCGGTGATGGGATCGAAGAATCTCAAGGCGATCGCCGTCCGTGGCACGGGCGGCGTCCAGATTGCGGATCCCGAAGGCTTCATGCGCGCCGTGTGGGAGATGCGGGCCAGCATGCAGGACAATCCCGGCCGCAAGGCTTTTGCCGAGCTCGGCACCGCCGCGACGATCGATATGACACAGACCTGGGGCGGCTTGCCGACGCGTAATTTTCAGGAAGGGCAGTTCGAACAGTACGAAAATCTGAACGGCAACACGATCAAGGACACGCGGATGGTGACGAACAAGGCGTGCTTTGCCTGCACGATCGCTTGCGGTCGCGTTACGCGGCTGGGCGACGCCGCCGACAAATTCCTGGTCAATACCAGTCCGCGCAACTGGCGCGATGCCAGTGAAGGTCCCGAATATGAAGCAGCCTGGGCGCTGGGTGCCGATACGGGAGTGGGTGACCTGGATGCCGTGATCAAGGCCAACTGGCTATGCAACGATCTGGGCATGGACCCGATTTCGATGGGTGCAACGCTGGCGGCGGCGATGGAACTGTACGAAAACGGCGTGTTGACGGACGACGATGTCGAGATGCCGTTGAATTTCGGGTCGGCCGAGGCACTGGTTCGCATGGTGGAAGCGACAGCCTATCGCGAAGGGTTTGGAGACGAACTGGCCGAGGGATCAAAGCGGATGAGCGAAAAGATGAAACATCCGGAAGTCTTCATGGGCAGCAAGGGACAGGAATTCCCCGCCTATGACCCGCGAGGTTTTCAGGGGATGGGTATTGCCTATGCCACCTGTAATCGCGGCGGCTGCCATCTACGAGCGTGGACGCCAGGCATGGAAACGGCCAAGGGAGCGGACCCCCATGCAACCGAGGGAAAGAGCGAGTGGGTGGCGGCCGAGCAAAATCGGACGACCGCGCATGACGCGACGGGGGTTTGCCTGTTCGTGAATGCCGCGGGCGGGCCACTGGAGTTCCTTGTGCCGTGCGCGTCGGCGGCGACGGGAGTCGAATACACGTACGACGATTTTAAATTGATCGGCGAAAGAACTTGGAATCTGGAAAGGCTCTGGAATCTCAAGTCTGGCTTGACGAAGGCGGACGACAGCCTGCCGAAGCGATTACTGAAAGAGGCCCACAAGGAGGGCCCATCGGCGGGCGTGACGGTCGACCTGAATGCGATGTTGCCGGTCTATTACGCCGAACGCGGATGGACGGACCAAGGAGTGCCGACGACGGAGAAGTTAACGGAGTTGGGCCTGGCATCGCTTTGAGTTGAAGTGCCTACTTTCCAACATTCCAGCATTCCATCAGGCCGCCTAAAGGCGGAACTACAAACGAAATAATGCCCAGACACGTGATAATCGGCGGCGGTCCGGTGGCGACGAACGCTGTTGAGACCATACGGCAGATGGAGACGGAGGCGTCGCAGATCATTTTGATCTCCGACGAGCCGGCTCATTCGCGAATGGCCTTGCCTTATTGGTTGGCCGGCAAGATTCCGCGCGAACATACGTATACGGGCGACGACCAGTATTTTAAGAAGCTGGATGTTGAAACCCGTTTCGGCCCGCGTGTTACGAGCATCGACCCGCGCGGAAATCGACTCACCTTGGACGATGGCAACAGCCTGGAATTCGACAATTTATTGATTGCCACCGGTGCTTCGCCTCGGCAGCTGGACATTCCAGGGGTGGATTTGCCGGGCGTGCAGCCGATGTGGTCTCTGGCTCATATCGAAAGCGCCCTGCAGGCCGTCGACGGAATCGAAAAGCCGCGCGCGGTCCTGATCGGTGCTGGGTTTGTCGGGTTTATTGTGCTGAACGCCATGTTCAAGCGTGGCTGGCAGATTGCGGTTGTCGAACAGCAGGCGCAGGTCTTGCCGCGGATGTTAGACGCAGATTCCGCCAGGATCGTGCAAGATTGGTTGGGCAAGAAGAACGTGAGAGTGCATACGTCCACAACGGTCAAGCAGATCCGTCAGGTCAACGATCGAACGAAGGTTGTCGAATTGGACAACGGCCTGGACAACGGCCAGCAACTGGAGGCGGAACTGGTGATCATTGCGGTTGGCATTGCTCCGAATTTGACTCTGTTGGACGGTTTGGGGTTGGACGGTTTGGGGTTGGACGGTTTGGGCATCCAAACTGACGAAGGTATCCTGGTCAACGACCGCATGCAGACCAATTTTCCGCACATTTATGCCGGTGGGGACGTGGCGCAGGGCAGGGTGATGTTCAGCGATCGGCCGGAGATACACGCGATCCAGCCCACGGCGGTGGACCACGGCCGCGTCGCGGCGCGAACATGGCAGGGCAGGACGTTTCCTATCCGGGCAGTCTGCTGATGAACGTCGTCGACGTGTGCGGACTGCAGTGTGCCAGTTTTGGTAACTGGAATGACACGACGGCGGAGGCAACAACGATCTCGAACGCGAACGGAAGTATCTACCGCAAATTTCTCTGGACTGGTGATCAAATGACCGGTGCGATTTTCGTCGGCCGCGCCAAAGATCTGGGGATGTTGACCGATGTAGGAATGGTCAAAGGCATGTTGCAAACGCAGACGCCGCTGGGCGAGTGGAAGGGCTTCCTGCAGAAGAATCCGTTTGACGTCCGCCGGGCATACATCGGAGCTGGGGTGGCAAGCCGTCTGTCCGGTGCCACGCTGCTGGGTTTTCCAACGCGGCCTCGTCAATTCCAGTTCGGTGACGCGAAACCCGCAACAAAGCAGGGGCCAGCGCATGACTCGTATGTTGGAACGAAAACATAGTTCGGTAGCTGGATTCGCAAGAATTCAGAAGCGACAGGAAAATCCCAGAATCTGAATTCTTGCGAATCCAGCTACATTTGCCTCGGCAAAAGAGATATGAAAGTTAACATTAAGCTGATGGGAGTCTTGAAAGATAAGACGCCCCCGGACGCGGCGCTGGACCTGGCCGACGGCGCGACCATTCTGGACGCCCTGCAGCTGCTTGATATTTCGTCCGAGGCCGTCCAGGTTTGTACGGTGAACGGAAAACTGGAGCGGGATCTACAGCGGCCGCTGGGGGCCGACGACGAGTTAAGCGTTGTGCCTCCGGTAGGTGGGGGTTGATTAGCGTACCGCTCGCTGCCACTCCGTTATTCCATTCTTCCATCATTCCATTCTTCTATCCATCCGTCGCACCGCGCACAAAAAAGGCCCGCGTGATGTACGCGGGCCTTTCGTAACTTACGGCTCAATTCTATTACTTGACCAATTGCGATCGCTTGATCGCCGCCGCCGCGTGTTGGAACGCGGTGGTCAGCGTTGCGGTCAATGCCGCTTCGCCTGAACCGCTGGTGGCGTCAAAATGTTGACCGCCGGTTGCGGTTGCGATCTGCCCCATCAGGGTCGTGTCAGCACCACTGCCGAGGCTAATAGTGTAGGTCTTGACCTTGTTGCTGTTTGCATACGCTGCCATTTCCAACGCGTAGGTGGAACCGCCGTTGCTCGGACGGTTGGCATACCCATCGCTCATCAACACGATGACTCGTGCGGCTTCGCTACGACTATTCTGGACCAGGTAGTGAACCGCGTCACGCAATGCGGCTCCGGTGCCTGTGTAACCATCCGAGCCTGTGCCTTTGTATTTGGCGGCAAACAGAACGGATGAAGTCAGGGTACTGGTGCGTAGCGCGCTGAAGTTTTGGGTCAGGCCCGCCTCCAGGATGCCGACATGGTGGTTGTTACTGGGATAGCCACCCGAGAGATACAGCGTCCCGCTATGACCCTGAGCGGACGGATCATATTCCGACGGATCGGCGGAAAGGCCCATTACGCCGATCCGGTCGTAGGCATCCGGATCGTTGTATTGGCCTAGGTCCTCGACGACATCCACAAAGATCGGCGCGGAATTTTGCAGGGCCTGAATGCGCCCGTTGCTTGACATCGAGCCGGAAAGATCCAAAACCATCATGATATCCATCGGCTTGGATCCGCCTGAAGCCACTGCGGCCCCGGGCGCACCAAAAGTCGTGTGCCCGAATATACGACCGAAGAAGAAGGGTTCGTTGACTTGTTGTGCAGAAACCTGTACGGCATTGGGGTCCGTATTTGTGGCCGTAAATGTTCGAGTGTCGTCATCCCAGTCGCCCATCGTCGCTGTAATACTGTCCGACGGCACAGTTTCCGTCATTCCGACACGATTCAGCTGGATGAATTGTTCCGCCTTTGCTTGTGCAGCGGGCAAGTCACTGGGGTCATAACGCAACTGAAGGTTGGCTGCGACGGCACCGGCGTCGACCGCGTTCTGCATCTCAGACCGTAGCGCGTACATTCGGCCCACTTCGGTTCCGAACGCGGTCATGCCGATGATTATTGCCAGCACAAACACCATCAGGACGGCGGTTGCACCGTCACGTTTGCGGCCAGGTGCGATTTTGTTTTGTGAAACTAGACGGGTCATGTCGAACCTCAATTCTTCGTAAGTAAGAAACTCGGTGGCGAGGGCCATTCCAGGTAGACGTTGTGACGAACGCGATATTGACAGGTAGATAAGGAAATGAGAAAAGGGCTTCTATAGAATTCCTATCTCACTGGGGGCAGAAGTCAAAGAAACGAACGAGAATAAGTGCGGACGGCGCCAGATGATTGGCAATTCCGAAACGATCTTGTCGATCCGATGTGGTATAAACGCCTGACTTGTTGCTCTGCAGAACCAATGTTGTCTCGAATCGACATGGCAAGGCTTTCCGGGAACGAGACGAAGGCATTCCGGGGTTGAGATTGTCCTGGTTTGCTGGGGGAACCAGCAACGTCGCGCACCTGGCAACCAAACGGAATTTCAATGGGCCTCGATTCCATGCGTCGAATGCCGATCGCAGTCAGGTGTGAATGCCGGCGGTGACAAGAGATGGAGTGCCACCGCATGGGATCGAGGCTCGTATCCAAGTTGCCTGTATCAGAGCTTCTTGGCTTGACGTCGCGCATGTGGGGCCATCGACTGTACGCGTGGGCGGGAGGCGCGAGAATGCGTAAGGGACCTCCAGGCGAGCTCGGCTAAGACGAGTCGCTTACGTTTCGTTGCACGGATCGCCTTCCATCGGCAACGTACACGCGGCTGTAAAGGTCTTTCCGCCCAGGTACATTAACGAGGGAAGCCAGCTCACGTTGCCGTAATTGACAGTAACGCTAACGGTTACCGGGTCCCACTGACACACCGACGCAAGTGCGGGACTAATGGTTAGTGTGTAGGCGGTGACCCCGTTGGAATGCAACAGCGTTTGCACGGCCGTTTCGACTTCGGACGTCGTCGCACCGTCAACGATTGCCATTCGGCAACCGGTTCGAACGGCCTCTTCCATGGTATGAACGACCATCATGCCTCGGCCAAATTCAATGCTGCCGAAGATCAGCAGGAAGACCAGCGGTGAGATGACGGCAAACTCCACCGCCACAGCACCACGACGGTGACTGCAGCGGCTTCGATCCGTATTGATAAGTTGCCGTAGTTTGAACATGGATATTACTATTTCTTCTTCTTCTTCTTCTTCTTCTTCTTCTTGGTCGGTGGCGGATCTGGATCCGGCTCGGGATCCGGTGTCGGAGGGGTGGCAAGCGGTAGAGCGCCGGTATCCGCCGGCATAATGCAAACGCCAGCGAGCTGTTTGCCGCCCATGAACCAAGGCGCTGGTAGGATCGCCACATCGTTATAGTCGACGGAGATCGTCACGGACATCGGATCAAGGTGCCCAGCGCCTGTGTTTGACGTGGGATCGTAAGTGGTCGTGTAGGTCGGTAATTGGGCCGCCGTCATCGCGGTTGCGATATAGGAATCTACTTGCGATTTTTCGATTTCGGTAGTTACGGCATACATTCGCGAAGCACCGCGGGCAACCTCGTCCAAAACATGCTGCACCATGATGGCTCGGCCCAATTCGATTCCGCCAAAGATCAGCATCATGACCAACGGAAGTATGATCGCGAATTCAACGGCAGATGCACCGCGTCTGTCACATTGTGTTGGGTATGTTTTCATACTTAGTTGCCGGTGAGTAGGAGTATGAATGTTTGTAATCGTTGTCAGAGACCGGTCTCGGTCAAGTCTACAACCTCGGTGCAACGAGAAATTCGGCTCTCTACCTGAACCCTAGTTCACGATTGGGCCGAAGGCGAATTAATTTCGCTGCATTTTCACGTGGTTGATGGGAATACGCCGCCACTGCGGGATGTGCCGGGCGGGATCAATGTCGGCTACCGACACCGCCGAAAATCCAATCGCTACCATCGTCGATCCGTAAAGAGTAGATCCCTAAAGAGTTGTCGCGGCGAATCAGCCTAGACTTGCTTCTTGCGCACGGACCAAATGAAGCCGTCGTACCAGAAGTGCAAAATGGAGACAACTAATATCAGGTTGTAGGCCGCCTGGTTATTCGAGTCGCTAACTTCCGCCCAGAAGCCGTAGCCAAAGCCGACGCTCAACAACGTCAATAGGGCCAGCGGTCGGCCGAAGCGCGATTTGTCCACGCCCAAGGCCGACGTGACATTCTTCCTTTCCATCCACCACACGATGGCAAAATACTGCAAGGCGTGGAAGAAGTTCATAATGAAGAACGCTTCGCCAAACGTATTGAACCCCCATGTGAAGATCGAACAAACGCCGGTCGAGACGAATAGGGCCACCTTGGGAAAAGAAACGTTGTAGCCTTTACGCGAATAACGCCAATAGGCCAGCATGTAAAACACCAAATACGGCAGTCCGACAGCCAGAACAGCGTATGTAAGAAAACGCTTGTTGGATTCGACACTAGCGGGAATCGACGTGAAAAAGACCGATCCAACCTGCTCAAATTCATGAAAATCCTCGACGTGGTCCATCAGCGTGGCACCGGCCAGAATCGGGCCAGCGTACAGCAGGATATTCAACCATTTGTCCAGCCGGCGTCCTAGTTGAGCGTCATTGCCGGCCTTCATGTCGTAGATTCGACCCAAGCCAAACGTCTGCATGCCGGAATGGTAAACATCCCACCACGTGGCCAGCACCGACACACATACCGCCGCCCAAACGGACGTGGTGATGGCCATGAACAGAATGATGGGCACCAAAGTGAATCGTAGTGGGAATTGCGAAAAGATCTCGCGATTCAGGTGACTCCGGAAGAAGACGATCACCAGGTGGGACATGATGAAGGCGCCAATCAGGATACTGGCGAGCGGCGCTTCGCGGCCCAGAATGACGGTGTCCTCCTCCGCGAACGGGGTACCGGAGATTATGATGCCGACGAACAGAGCCAACAGTGGCGAATAGATGAAGAACAGATAGTCGTACCAGACGTTGGCAATGTACGGGCTTTTGGCCGTCGGCGTGGCCGCGTCACGGGCCGCAACGCTCTGTAGTAGCGACGCTGTAATGGATGACACGATTCGTCTCCGATGGCTTACGTCCGGCCACCAGGCTTGTTTCGGGTGCGGCCCGGCATGGATGGCGCTTCGAATATATTCGCTGACCGATAGAACCCTACGTTACTTATTGGCAACATGCGGGACTTTTTCGCAACATGCGGGACTTTTTCGCAACATGCGCTGCATACGGCGAACTTCGCGCGGGTCTAACGGTTGTATCGATCGCATCCCCGCCGGCGACCGTGCGCCACCCGGTACAGTTGTGCCGACGCGTTCAGGTAATTTCGCGACCATGTTGCCAGCTCTATCAGGCACGGTAACGTAAACTTTCGCGAGCGAAATCATTCACAGCACGGGATGACCTCCGTTTGGTGGTTATCCGATCAGGAGAACGGTCCATGCAAGCCGAGAGTGCCGAATCACAATCCAGGCCTCACGGGATCGATGTAGTCGATCAGCCGCCGCCGCCCCCTCGTGCGCGCCCCGAGCTAATCGGACGCGGGCGGTCAGGAGCCGTCTACCGCGAAATAGATCGTCAGGGCCAACCGTTTGCGCAAGGTGTTTGAGGGCGAAAAGCTGAGCAAGCTTGTCCTCTACGTGACGACCGGGGCACCGAACCCGTACTCCTGGAACGCAAATGCAGTTTGTGCCGCCGTGTTGCGCCGCAAGATCATGCGCGCCTTGGTTCGCTACTGGTTTGGCGATCGTCTAGACGTCCCCCGTAGCTTTGGCGCGGCCTTTAGCCGTCGGCGTCGCACCCATGCGATCAGCACGGAACTGGTAGACGGTCGGCATTTGCCATTGCGATGTCGTTGGCGCGATCGCTCAACGGACCCCATCCGCGACCTGACCCAAGAAATCATGAAGCCGCTGCAGCAACATCTTCAGCAGGCAGGGTTTGACGGAATGGTTTGGCAGGCAGGTCGGGGGAATCCGGTGGCCGCCGGGAATTTCCTTCTGACTGGCCAAACGCCAGCGGCCAGGCGCTGGTCATGGATCGATCTCGAATCCGGCGTACCGGCACTATTTCCACTGAACCCAGTAGCGCTATTTCGCTTCTATCTCCCGCGCTCCATCGCTTACCGGCGACCGCTCTTCGACGATACGGACGTCTCGCGGCTGACGGCCTATCTGGAAACGCATCGACAGAATATTGATGACCAGCTGCGTCCTGGGACCGTCGACAAACTACTCGGCTGGGCACGACGCCTCGATCGCCACCAATCCGAATGGAAGTCGCTTGACCGAGTGCAACGCGGAATTCAGTATTACCTGGTCCAAGGTTGGATCGACGACGAACGGGCGCAATGGTTCGAGCAGAATCGACGTTACTGGTACCTGCGACTTCTGGACGACGCCTGCCGCAAGACGGGTGTCGCCGTACTGCGGAAACTTGACAAGATTGGCCAGTGGTACGCTCGACTCGATATGCGACAGGTTGCGCGAACCGGTTGGCGGTTTATGACTTCGGGGACACAGCGCGAGCGGCTGGCCCGGCGATACACTCTGCGCCGGATTAGGGAGTGGCGTCAGCGCCGCTTCCTTGACCGCGATTCGGTCAAACAACTTCGTCGCGAAACGAAAGACAATCAGTGCAGTGCGTGCCTCACGGATACTTTCGTTCACCTAGGCCTCAAACCGTTCGTCAAGGCCTTCGTGTGGTGGGGGCTGCCGATATTACTTGTGCTTGGCGCGGTCAGCCAGGCAACGGCTGCCTTTCTATTTGTCGCGACGGGTGCCCTCGCTCGAACAATTTATGCCTCGCTGCGTAGCCTGCAGGCGGTCGCAAAAAAACAGCAACTGCCCTGGGTGGCGTGGTTGACCGGTCTATTTCCAATCGTTGGTAACGCGGCCTTTCCCTTGCAGCTGATCTATTGGAGTCGCGACAAGCGGAAGGGGATGGGTCAATTTCTCGTTTATGACGTGATGGCCAGTGTGGGACGAGCCCTGCCAATTTGGGGTGGCAGGAATTCCCTGGTCGAGGCGAGGTTGAATCGTCTACCTGACATCTTAATGTGTGGGCGATCGTTTCGCCGCTCAATGCCCGTAGGAGGATCTCATGGAGTTCGCGCTTCGAGCTGAAAGCCTTAAACGCTGGCTGATGCGATTCTGGTTCGTGCTGGTGGTCGCTGGCCTGCTCGTGGAATGGTGGAAGTACGTCGTGCTGGGTCCGCGCGGAGAGCTGGTCTACTTCTTGGGTCTTAGCTACGAAAAGAACCTGCCGACGTGGTACGTTTCCAGCCTGTTGCTGACGTGCTCGTTCCTGTTGGCGCTGATCGCGCTGGCCACCTGGAAAAAACGCGCACCCTACGTCTGGGCCTGGGGGATGCTGAGCGCTGGATTTGCGTACATTTCCCTGGACGAAGCAACGACGATCCACGAGAACTGGAGCAAGTATTTTGATTACGATGGCGTGCTCTACTTCGGGTGGGTCATTCCCGCGGGCATCCTCGTGGCCACGCTGGGCCTGATATTGGCCAGATTTCTTGTCGCCCTCCCACGAGAAACGCGATGGAAGTTTTTGGCGAGCGGAGCTATTTATGTGGGAGGCGCCGTGGGCGTTGAACTGCTGCTGGGATACTGGACCGACATCGCCGGACGCAAGAACCTGATTTACGGATTAATCGACTGGGTCGAGGAATCCATGGAACTGCTGGGGGTCACGCTATTCTGCGTGGCACTGGTCGAATACATTCGCGATCACGTTGGCGCAATCCGCGTCTCCATTCATCCGCCCGAACCGACAGTGGCCAGGCAGCAGCAAAGCCCAATCGCCCAGCCTGTGGAATTGATCGACGCTCAGCCAAGCGACACCGTAGCGGAGGAAACCGTAGCGGAGGAAACCGTAGCGGAGGAAACCGTTGCGGAGGAAGAGGAAGAGAAGGTCCTGGCCGCGACGTAACGAGCACCTCCCGAATGTCCTGTTGGCGCCCATCGCGCAGCGCGGCGCACGGCCAAAGAGTTCGAGGCATCGCCGGCAGTCTTGCGATAAGCAGGAAAGAACTCGCGCATTCCATCCGCTGCCGCCTGGGTCGCATCCTCCCAGTCCCGAACCAGCGCGCGATACGCAACGGGATGCGTCAAGAACCGCAGGGTGGAAAACCTGCACGTGGACCGGGAAAACCCTGATTTGAATTGAAACAGCGAGTCGTTCTGTCCGCCGACACCGCCTCCAAGATGCAGCACGCGGTTGCCTCGCTGTTTTGCCCAACTCCGAACGTGATCGATCATCAGCTTCGTGCCGTGGCATGCCAGGTTCGCTGAGTCACTCCCGCCATACAGATACTGGACAATGCCATCACACTCGGAAAATAGCCCGGCACACACAATCAATCCGTCGATTTCGACCTTACACAGAAACAGCCTGCCACTCAGCTTTTTGCGCAGTTCGGTGAAGTAGTTGAAGGAGAAGAAGTAGCGATCCGCTGCGTTGACCCGACGCATAGTCTGGTGATAAAGGTCGACGAAGGTTTCAAGCGAGCTCCAAGTGTCATCAAACGAGGCAACGTAACCGGTTCGACGGGCCTTGTTAATATAGCTACGGTACCGCGGACGTGTTTGATTCCAAAGCTGCTCGTCCGAAAGCTGCAAATCGACATACACGGCCTGGCCATGATCGACAACGCAGCCAACCTTGGAAAGCTGTGCGGACGGGGTCGGTAGCAGGGGGTGGAGCCGGAGGAAGGCCGATACGATATTTCGTTCGCCAAGCTCCCGTTGCATCTCCTCGAACGTGCGCAAGGTGAACGCATCGCGGTGGCCGGGCACCGACGAACGATGAAAGACCAGCGGACTGGCAAACCCGTACGGGCCGGTAGCATCGTACAGCGGTCCAAGTCCCGGGAGGTGTCGGTCGATGCGACGAGTCACCAGAGGGGCCAGCAACCAGCCGTCTTTGTCTTCAGCGAAAAAGGCGAGCGCCTGACCACCTTCGCGCGCCGCCTCCAGTTGTACGTATTCGGGCAAATGATACACATCATGCGCGACGTCCCCTAGACATTCGCGCCATCGTGGCGAGTCGGATTGGATTAAATCGGTTTGCATGTCAGGTCTTTGTTCCGCAGAGTCGGAAATTGTTCCGTTTCTCAGTCTTCAGCGTGTTGGTTGCCGCGAAATCGGAACGAGTTCCGTTCCACCGGGCACTGAACGACCAGTTGGATGCGATTGGCCCGCTCCGGCTGTCCCAGCAGCGACGCGTCACACCATGGGGACGCCTCGTAGGGAAACAGAGTCTGATCCTCCCGAAACCGAACGCCTCGCCAGAGACACGACGACGTCGAGAAAACGCGCTGCGTAAGGCCGACGATGTCCGCGAGACTGATGCCAAGGTAGCGGCCGTCGAATCGTTCAGCGGCTCTGCGGACGATCGGGCAGTCGCTGTTGGGGATCGTGATGACAAGCCGACCTCCCGGTCGAACTGTCCGGTGCAGCTGTTGCGCGACCGTTTCAAAATCAACGTATTGGAGCACTTCGCTGGCAATCACAATGTCGAACGAAGCTTCTTCAGAACCTTTTGCCCATTCCTCCAGGTTGTCGCACGTCCAATGGATGTCAGGAAAGCGTGAGCGATGTTCGTCGATCGTTTTTTGAACGAAGTCAAAACCATGGACCTCGGCGCCTAGCGTATGCAGCAATCTGGTCAGCGTTCCCGATCCACACGCACAATCCACAACGCGCTTGCCAACCAGGTCGCCTAGTGATTCCAGGATAAAGGCAAAATTCTGAATCATTACTCGTTCGTTGGAGAAATCGAGCTTCTTGTCCGAACGCTCATTGTCGACGGCGAGCCCGGTGAAGTGAGTGGACCAGAATTCTGATCTGGGCACGGGTTTAGACGAGGAGTTAGGCACAGGTTGAGGCACCGGTTTAGGCACCGGTTTAGGCACCGGTTTAGGCACTGCGGCGGATGACATAGTCGGCTCTCTCTGTATCCAGGCGTTGTTCATGCTGAAAAGGGGACGCGGGGACCTGACGGAACTGAAGCAGCGTCCCGAATGTGCGGAGAAGAATGGAAAAATAGAGCGGGACTGAATAAGCCCGAGCAAATTGTGCGTCCCAGGCGAGCTTCTGGTCCCAGGTGGCGGTTCCTCGGCCCGAGACCTGTGCGAGACCGGTCAGGCCAGGGCGAACAAGGAACCGAGCCTGCTCTGTTCCTGTGTAGAAGCCTTCGTATTCAATCAGCAAAGGCCGTGGTCCCACCAGACTCATCTCACCGCGGATCACATTCAACAGCTCGGGAAGTTCGTCCAGGCTGGTCTTACGCAGAAAACGGCCCAGCCGCGTTAGCCGTCTCGCATCGTCGGCACCGCTGGTCGCCGGAGTCGCGGACACGCGCATGGTCCGAAATTTTAGGATTTCGAATGGTTGTTCGCCCAAGCCAGAACGCTGCTGACGAAACAGGATGGGTGTGCCCATCGTCAGGCGAATACTGGCTGCAACGACCAGCAGCAGCGGGCCCAAGGCGACCAGCGCCAGACTGGAAAGCACGACATCGACCAGGCGCAAAAGCCGAGCCGTACGCGGGCACGCGAGTAATGGGGAATTGAGATTCACGGGTCGACTTGGCGGGAAAAATGGTTCGCAATGCAGCGCCAGATATGGCCTGCAGCCGTTTAGTTCATATCGGGCAACCACGACGGCCAATCAGAACGATTTCTGCGATCCCGTTAAGGGGAACAGAGGTTGCCAGCAGGATAATCGGTAATCTTCGCCTGACCGGTACAACCGTTGTCCACAACGGATATAGGAGAGTGTTCCGTCAAAGGTGCTGGTAGCATTCCGTACGATGGGCCTCCGTGCCCGTCGTCCGACACGTGCATGGACAATCGACGGGCTCGGAGGCCCATCGAACGTGTTTTTCGACCAGGCCTATTCTCGTAACGACCTGAGATAGGCAACCAGGTCGGCGACCTGCCGGTCGGTGGCACCTGCCAATAGACCCGTCGGCATCAGAGACAGCGCGCTGCGGCGCTGGGACAGAATTTCCTGACCCGTGATTCGAATGGTTGTTTCCGCCGACGTTTGTAACAGCGTCGCGTCAGGCGATTCGTAAACGATGACACCACGGTAGGTCTTGCCGGTAGCCGTCTCCAACAGGGTTGCCTGGTAGGCGGGTGAGACATCGCGGTGGGGATCGACGATGGCGATCAAAAGGTCCGCAATCGAGGATCGCTTGCCGACCTCGGCCAGGCTGGGCCCGATTCGGTTCGTCCGACCGTGGCACCCGGCGCAGGGCGCTGGCGAAATACCTCTTTCCCCGCGTCCGCATCGCCAACCGACCAGTCGATTTCTGCGGCACGTTCTTGCCAGGCCACGACGTCGCGTGAATCGTTGACGGTCGCCAACTGGGGAAATCGCTGCACAATAAGGTCGAACCATGGCTGATACTGGTCCCGAAGATCTTTCTGCTTCTGTTCGCTGACACGGATCTCTTCGCTGGTCCAATGTTGCAGCAAAGCCTGGATCGCCGATCTCGAATCCTTTTGAGCTGGATCGAGGCAAGCCCGTCGTAGCGCGCTAGCCGCCGCTTTCCACTCGCCCTCGGCCTGGCTGTCACGGAGTTGAGCAAGCGCCTTGGCCGCCGCGAGAACGACCTCGGGCTGAACCGAGTCGAGTCCCTCGGCCAGGTGTGAGCGGTCTTGTTCTTTTGGATGACTCGCCAATTGAATGACGATCGCATCTCGCAGCAAGACGATCGGCCATAGCTTGCGCAACAACGGAAATGACTTCTGATGCGGTAAGCGAGCAATTGTGTTTACCAGTTGCGCCGACACGCGATCTTCTTCGTCGGTGTCCAGGATACTTTCGACAAGCGATTCAGAACCCTTACGCAACGTATCGCCGGACATTCGTTCCAACAAAAAACTGTGCTCAGCCAATCCAAACTGGGGATCCTGCAAAACAGCGTCCGCCAGCGCCGGGTCTTTCGAGCAAAGTTGTTCCAGCGTCTCGCCGACGCGCAAGGGCCAATTCCTGCTGGTATATAGTTCCAGGTCCCTTAACTTGTGATGAAGCTGGCAGAGGGACGCGGCTGTGTTTCTCGTAACCTGCGCATCGCGGTTACCTTCCAGTAGCGAGAGCACAATCAAATAGTGGACATCCTCGGCGACGGACGTCTTTTCAGCGATCTGGGCGACAATGCGAGCCAACAATGCAGGATCTTTTAAGCGAACCATGCCCAGCAGGCGAGACAATTCGCGATTCGTATCAGCGTCGTCGGTGGGAAAGATCGACGCCATCGTCTGTGCCCAGCGTCGTATATTCTCACCCATCTTGGGTTCTCCGTTGGGAAGATAGCCGGCGTAGACATCCGGTTTCGCCGGCGCTGAGTTGACGTCGTTTAATGCTATCTGACAGAGCCGGATGCATTCCAATCGCAAGGCGTTGTCTTGCGTAGCCGAGGCAGTCGCGGCCGCCTGGCCGAAATGATCGAGCGACAGCGTGCCGCGATGTTTCATCTGCCAGAGTGCGGCGACCGCCCGGGGTCCCGTTGTATCCCCTTTCAATGGAATCAATGGGTGCCTGGTGTAGCGTTTGACATCCGCCAGATGTGCCGCGGCGCGAATCCGTCGCTCGACCCTGTCCGAAAGAACGGACCATCGGGCGTCGGCAGAATGTTTGGTCAGCTGGGTGAATGTGGCCAAGGCCTCCCACGTTGCCCGCTGGACTCGTGGATCGGCGTGGTGAGTGAGTTGGGCCAATTGTCTTTCGGTTTCTGCGTCTTGTCCGGCTCTCCCTACGCGCCGAAGCTGCCCTCGCTACGACCTGCGGTTGATCGTCGGCGATCAGAGTCGGAACTTCGTTGACAAGCAGGCCTTGGAATAGCTCGACCACGATTTCGATGGCGCGTATCCGCTCAGCCGCAGTCCGCCGGTTGTCTCCCGCCGCGCGTACGAACGCAGGGCGTCCGATTTCCTTGGCATACGGGACCCATTCCGCACGAGACCAGCTGGAAAGGGGTTGGGGTGCGTTTAACACGCCGGCCAACATGTCGAAGGGTACGCCTGAGATGGAAATGTCACGCCTGGAATCCGTGGAACCCGTATGGCGAACGCGAAAAACGCCTCCTTCAGTACCACGACCGCCGACGGCGACGAACAGATCCCCTTCTGGTCCAACAGCTAAATCCACCGGCGAAAAACCGACCGTACCGGTCGTTTCCAAGATAGTTTCCGGCTTGGAAGTGTAAGTGGCGCCGTCAATCTGCAACGGACAAAAATAAACTCGGCCGAAAGACCAACACGCAACAAATATCCCGTCGCGATATTTGTCAGGAAACTGGCGGTGCCGGTAAGCGACCACGCCGGTCGGCGAGCCGCGACGTATTTCGGCCAAACGCTGGACATTGTCGAAATAATACTCCGGCCGATTCCAACTACGCTTCCAGCCGCTCAACAGCCAGCCGTGATGCATGCCTACAGCAACATCGAAAACACGGGTTGGGGCGTACCACGGCAAATACTGGTCGCGTTCACCGTCCGAATCATAAGTAAAGAAGTGCCCCAGAGAATTGAAGTCCCCGTCGTAGGGATTTCGAAATCCATGGGCGACAACCTCGGTCTTTTTGCCGTCAGGTGAAAATCGAATGATGCATCCGGACTCTGGCTCGCGGACCGGCGAACGGTCGGTTTGGACGTGCTTCTCGCCGATTCCGGCGTCATTGCCGCAAACCACGTAGTACCAGCCGTCGGGTCCTTTGGTTATCCCGTGCGTGCCGTGCTCGCCTTGAGCGGATCGAATCAAGACTTGTGGGCGACCATCCGCGACACCGTCGTTGTCGGCATCGACATACCGCAGGACACCGGCATCACCACTGCAGATAAGACTTGGCCCGTCGAAGTACATGCCCATCGCGCCGGAATAAGGTCCGGGAGTATAGACAGTCGCCCGGTCAGCAACGCCGTCCCGATCGTCATCGTGCAGAGTCTTCACGTACTGCGGTCCAGAAACCACGACGCGCCCTTGTGAATCGATTGTCATCGAGTAGATGTTGGTGGCGAGTTCATTGCCGGCGAATCGGGCGACCTCAAATCCGTCAGCAACACGCAGGCCGAGCTCGTCGGCGTAGGTCGGCACTACTGCAGCCACGCTCAAGACAAAGATAACGAGTGTATGTCGTAGCATGATGTTACAAGCTTAGCCCGCCGCGCTCGCGGAACCGCAACGCGGCCTTTGGTCCCGACCAGAGTCGTTTAACGCCCAGCCGAAGGCGCCGGCTTTCGGATTCGATGTTGCCGGCACCTTCGGCTGGGCGTTAAACGAAAATGTACGCACGACAACAAAAATGACGGATCGTAGTACGAACGCACTACCGTGCATTCTAGCCGAAAACATAAGCGATGACCGGGGCCCATAGTGCTCTAGAGAATGGCACAGTAGTTTACAGATCCGAAGTTCGGCAACGTACAACCAGCTTGAATTGAGGTGAAACGAAGATGGCCCTGAAAAAGCGACTCGGTGTGGGATTCATCGGCAGCGGCTTCATTACGCGATTTCACATTCAATCATGGCAGGCCGTGCGCGACGCGGATGTACGGGGCGTGTGGAGTCCAAACTCGGCTCACGCTGATCAGGCTGCGGCGCTCGCCGTGTCGCTGGACGTCGGCGAGGCGAAAGCCTACGGTTCGATTACCGAAATGGTCGCTGCGCCTGAAATCGACTGCCTTTGGATTTGCGGACCGAATCATCGGCGAATCGAAAACATGGAAGAGATCGTCAACGCATTGCGACGAGGAAAAGGCGAATTGACCGGAATCGCCTGTGAAAAGCCGCTGGCGCGAAATGTTAACGAAGCCCGCAAAATGGTCCAACTAATTGAAGAAGCTGGCGTGCTGCATGGATACCTCGAGGACCAGTTGTTCGCACCAGGGTTGGCACGAGGTCGGGAAATCATCTGGCGCCGTGGTGCCGCGTTGTGCGGTCGCCCGTATCTAGCGCGCTCGGCCGAAGAGCACAGCGGTCCCCACATGCCGTGGTTCTGGCAGGGCGAACTGCAGGGCGGTGGCGTGTTGAACGACATGATGTGTCACAGCGTGGAGGTGGTCAGGTTTTTGCTGACGGCACCCGATCAGCCACGAGCGAGCATTCGCCCGACCAAAGTGACGGCCCAGATTGCAGGATTGAAGTGGACGCGCCCTGAGTACGCCAGGCTGCTGAGCGAAATGATGGGTAGCGAAGTCGACTATGTGAAGCGTCCGTCGGAAGACTTTGCGAGCGCAACCATTCGTTATGAAGATCAAGACGGCCAGACGTTGATCGGCGAAACGACGACCTCATGGAGCTACGTCGGCGCGGGACTTCGATTATCGTCTGAATTGCTCGGCCCAGAATACTCCATGTCATTCAACTCGCTTGACACGGGCGCTCGATTGTTTTTCAGCCGCCGAGTGCAGGGCGAGGCTGGCGAGGACCTGGTAGAGAAGCAGAATGCCGAACAAGGTCTGATGCCCTTGGTGGGTAACGAAGTGGGCGAATACGGCTACGAAGACGAAAATCGGCACTTCATTCGCCATTTCCTGCAAGGTCAACAACCGGATCTCAATTTCCACGCCGGGCTGGAAGTGGTCGAGTTACTGATGACGGCGTACATGAGCGCGGAACAGGAGCGCACGATCGATTTCAAGCCCGACAATCTCGACACATTTATCCCTGCCGTGGCACAAGGAACATGGAAACCGTAGTCGAACGGAACTTGGTCCGTTTGTCGCCAATGGGTCAGCCCTGAAGACCGGGATTTGGTCGCGGCCTACACGAGCTAGCTGGAGTTCTCGTTCCTTGCGAATTCCTTTCGACCCGACTATAAAGTGCGTTTTCACAAAAGGAGAATACAATGTCCAAGGCTTCTGCACGACATATCCTGGTAGCTGAAGAACAGGAATGTGAAGGTCTAAAGAGTGAGATCGAAGGTGGCGCTGATTTCGCCGAATTGGCGGCCGAACATTCGCAGTGTCCATCCGGCCAGCAGGGTGGTGATTTGGGCGAATTCTCACCCGGCCAGATGGTTCCGGAATTTGATCAAGTGGTCTTTAGCGCGGAACTTGGCAAGGTCCAAGGGCCGGTCAAGACTCAGTTTGGCTACCACTTGATTGAGATAACCGATCGATCCGACTAGGGCTCGATGCCATTTGATTCTGTAGGTTGGACACTCTTGTCCGACTGCAGGAGACGGGCAGGAGTGCCCATCCTACTGACAAGTTCGAACGACGTGAGGTACTAGGGCGCTATTCAAAACGATGCGAATGATTGATTTGAGCCGTAGGCGCTAGTTGCAAATCCGCCTACGCCACCTCGCTGTGCGCGAGCTATTTCGTTTGTGCGAATAACCATTTGTAGAGCTGGGCGTTGCGGTACGTCACGGACCAGGAGTCGTGGCCGGCCTCGGAATATTCGGTGTACGTCGGTTTCCCGCCGGCTGCGCGAATCGCGTCAATCATCTTGCGCGAGCGACCAGGTTGAACGACATTGTCCTTCGCGCCGTGAAAGACCCAAATCGGGATCTTGGCGATGGCCTTCGCTTGCCGTACATCGCCGCCACCGCAAACCGGCACCGCGGCAGCAAACCGTTCGGGCCAGCGCTGGATGGCGTCCCATACGCCGAAGCCACCCATCGATAGGCCGGTAATGTAAATCCGGTTCTTGTCGATACTGAAGTCGTTCTCTAATTGGTCAACAATCTTCATTACCAGCCGTTGTGGTCCCGTAGGTTCGTCTGCCATCTCGTGTTCATCGCCCGACCAATCCACGTCGACCCAACGTTGTCCCTTTGGGCACTGCGGTGCGAGGACAAAGCACGCGTTGGCTCGCTGATTCTGTTGACTCGCGATATCGCCGGCTGCGTGCTTTAACTGTAGTCGGTTGTCATTACCACGTTCGCCGGAACCATGCAGAAAAACGACTAGCGGGTACTTCGTTTCGTTCGAGTAGTTGAGTGGTTTGAGCAGCCGATACGGTAACTGTTCGCCGGCGTCGTTCGTGAAGGTGTGGGTTTCAAATTGGGAAAGCACGTCGTCGGCTTGCGTAGTCGAGAGCAATTGTACGGCGAAAAGCCCAAGTGGGATCGCAAAATCGGTGAAAATGTGTGCGATCCGTGGCATTGAAACAGCGCTTCCTATCGATCTCCCGGCGGGTATCCAACATTGGCGGGCAAGTGCCACCTTCAAGCTTCGAAAGATTGTACGCGCACGCGTTGCTGCCCGCCATCGTCGGAAAAGAGCTGTATTGTATGGCATGACACAATGTCGCCGTGGATTGGCCTGAGCTATTGCCTGACCAGTCCCATCGTTACATGCGGACAAGTTACCGCAGATCTTATGTTGTCCGTTCACGCTACCAAAATAACCGACCTGGATCTCGTTTTTGACCGATCCAAAACGGAAATCTGTCGACGAAATTTACAGTGGCGAATCCGGCGATGCGGTGTTGTGCCGTGACGCTGCATCGCTTGTGTCATCGATGGATCGAATGACAAGGACAAAGCTGATGGATCGATATCTGCTTCCTCAAAACCTCGTTCTTCTTCTCGGAACACTCTGCCTGTCTTTGGCTCTTAACCAGTCGCTAGTTGCCGACGACTGTTGTTCTGAGCAAGACGATTCCGTCAGCTACGGCCCCTGCGATTGCGAGCCACGCGGGACGTTAATGCAGTGGAGTTACGGAACGAGCTTTAGCGGAGGGCCGGATCTGGACGAACCGCTGGTTACCGACCGGCCGGACTTCACGGAAGCTGCCGTCACCGTGGGGCGTGGCGTGACGCAGCTGGAATTCGGATATCGATTTATTTCCGATGATGCTGGACCGACCAGGACCGAGAGCCATTCCTATCCGGAACTGTTAGTTCGACAGGGTATTCTTGCCGAGTGGCTGGAATTGCGTGTGGTCTGGAATTATGCACACGAAGAAACCCGCACGGGCCTGACAACGACCAGAATGGATGGCGCCGACGACCTTGGGCTTGGCTTGAAGATCGCCCTCACGCCGCAGGAAGGGATTCTGCCCGAGATGGCTCTGATTCCGCAGATGACGGTACCGACGGGCGGGAGATCATTTTCGGCGAATGAAGTCCTGCCGGGACTGATTTGGGTTTACAGTTGGGAAGTCAATGACTTTCTGTCGATCGGCGCCAGTACGCAAGGCAACCGTGCAGTCGATGACGTAACGGGGGATGGTTATTTCGAGATTGCTCAATCTGTTGCCTTCGGATATTCGCTGACAGACAGACTGGGCGCATTTACTGAATGGTATGCATTCTTCCCCCACTCGGCCGACACGGCCCTGCCAGAGCATGTCTTTGACGGCGGTTTTACCTACTTGATCAATGACAATTTCCAACTGGATATCTCAGCAGGTGTTGGTTTGAACAACGCGGCAGACGACTTCTTTGTCGCAACTGGGGCAGTAGTTCGCTTCTAACAACGCTGGCGGCGAGCGCTCCGGTTAAGCGGTTTCTTCTATCCTGCAGTCGGGGTCCGTGTCGATTCATTGACGCGCCAGTCGTTGTTCACGACAAGGGAAGCCAAGGGGCTTCGCTGTCTCCCACCGGCGTGGCGGTCGTTCAGGGCCACCCAAAACAACCATCTGCCGAGCTCGCGTGCGACGAATGCCTGAAAGACCTCGCCGAATTCGCCGAACGTTCGCTACGAGGCAAGTCCATTCCCGAAGGCCTGTAAGGCGTCGAGCACGATCATTCCATTTGTGCCGAATGCCAGGACGAATACCAGATGCTCCTCACCGCGCTGAAGGATGAAGGATCGTAAGACCCGCAGGTACTCATCTTCGCTAGAAAACAGTTGCTGCTTGCCTACGCCGCGATTGATGACGGGGTAAGCCATTCCACCTGGCGCTGATCGTGTCTTTCGGGGCATTCGTATAGACCAGCAAGTCATCTCGGCTTGTCAACAACTGTGCCCGTCCCCATTTCCCCCCGGCTGTCGCCGTTTTACGCGTTCCCGGACAGGCCGATCCGTGCGATTGGACGCCGAGAAGGAAGAGATCGTGGGCACCCTCAAAGCCGCCCGTTAGCTCGACGTCCCAAACGTGAACCCTGGCGGGTGTAGACACGCTTCGCCCTGGCGCGACCTTGGGCCGCCGGAGGCTGCGAAATACGAATAAGTGTCAGCCGGTGCTCGCAAATGCATGCCTTCGCAGCTTTCCTCCCAAGGCCGTCCGATTCAGGCGGCGAACCCCGAAATCGCCGCTAGGCGCCGTCAATTCTTGAACCCAGGCGTCGCAAGTGGTATTCTCAATCACTGGCGGGCGATGGAGATTTATGTCCGTCGATCTGATGCCGAGGCCCGGTGTGATCGTATACAGGCTGGGGAATCTGACGGCGGACAATTTCACACCGCGATTGGACAAAGACACGGTCGGCGCGCCGGGACAAGAGCCGGGATTGTCTGCGTCCGAGACGATCCCACTTGGAAGAAAGCGCAAGCCGTCGATTTGAGTTTGCTGCTACGGCCGCTAAGAGCATTTCCCGATG
>CAWJNN010000090.1:0-16234 GCA_963844115.1 uncultured Planctomycetales bacterium
CATCGAGCTGTTGGAGGACACCCCGTAGACGGTGCAATTCGCGACGAATTACGCCGATCTCCGATGGCAATCGGCTATTGAACACCTTCCGGCTATACTTTGATGACAAGCAATCTACCCGGACGACGCGTGAAATCCGGCTGGCAGACTTTCTATGAATTACAAAAAACACAGTTCGCGTTAAGCGTAAATCCATGTGCGGAATCGTTGGACTTTATTACCGCGACCCACGGCGACCGGTCGCTGAGGAGACGATCCGCGCTATGTTGGCCAGCATCGTCCACCGCGGACCGGATGACGAGGGTCTGTTGGTCGATGACAATCTAGGCATGGGCATGCGGCGACTGTCGATTATCGATCTGGATGGCGGACACCAGCCGATCTCGAACGAAGATGGACATGTAACGGTCGTCTACAACGGCGAGATTTACAACTATCCCGAATTGAAAGCGGATCTCGAAACGGAGGGCCATCGCTTTGCAACGAAGAGCGATACCGAGGTGCTGGTGCACGGATATGAACAGTGGGACGCCGGACTGCCAAGCCGGCTCAACGGGATGTTTGCCTACAGCTTGTGGGACGCCCGCCGCAGGCGCTTAATCATCGCGCGGGACCGTATCGGCATCAAACCGCTTTATATCTACGAAGACGAAGAGAAGATCGCATGGGCGTCGGAGATCAAGGCGTTGCTCCAGGTTCCCGGCATTACTGCGGAACAGGATCACGCCGCGCTGTTCGACTTCATGACGTTCGGTTACGTACCGGCCCCACGGACGATGTTCCGCGGCATTCGCAAACTACCGCCAGCCAGCGTGATAACGATCGAAGGGTCGAGCCAGAGGTCGTCAAGTTATTGGGATTTGAAATTCAACGTCGAAAATCGCAGTGAGCGCGATTGGTGCGAAGAACTCCAATCGCTGATCGACGACGCTGTGCGGCGCCAGTTGATGAGCGACGTGCCGTTGGGGGCGTTCCTTTCCGGCGGCATCGATTCCTCGGCCATCGTCTCGACCATGAATCGCCTGGGGGTGGGCCACATCGCGACCTATTCCATCGGCTTTGGCGGCCAGGACGCGTTCCACAACGAATTGAGTAAAGCGTCGACTATCGCCCGGCAGTTTGAGACCGATCACCATGAGATTCTGGTCGAGCCGGATGTTTCCGAGCTGCTGGAGCCGCTGGTGCGGCAACTGGACGAGCCCTTTACGGATACATCGTTTATCGTGACGTATCTGGTGAGCAAACTTGCGCGAGACGGTCAAGGTGATTCTGTCGGGGGTGGGCGGTGACGAGGTCTTCGCCGGCTATCGTCGATATCTCTGGCCGCGGTTTGATCGTTATTACCGCCGGATCCCACGATTCATCGATCGCGGCATTGTTCGTCCGCTCGTCAACAGAGTGCCGGTCGATCGCGGATCGAGGATCAAAGCGTCGCTTCGCTACGCACGGGGATTCCTGAACCATATCGACAAGCCAGACGCAGATCGATACCAGGGCTATGTGGGAATCTTTACCGACGATCAGACCGAATCGGTGCTTTCCGAAGATCTTGTCGCGCTGAAGGCCGATCATCTCTCGGAACACGTGGCGGACTATTATCGCGCCGCGGAGGCCGCCGACCCGCTCAATCGGATGCTCTACAGTGACCTGAAGACCTCACTCGTCGACAGCCTGCTGGCCTTTACGGACAAAATGAGTATGGCGGTGTCGCTTGAAGCGAGAGTGCCTTTGTTAGATCATAGGATTGTGGAGCTGGCCGGTCGGATCCCACCCTCATTGAAACTACGGGGAGTGAATGGGATGAAGCATATCTTCAAACAGGCAATGAGCGACCGGCTGCCCGAGAAGATCATTCATCAAAAGAAACAAGGATTCGGGACGCCCATCAGCCGCTGGTTTCGGGGTAGCTTGAAGCCGCTGCTGCACGACCTTCTCTCGCGCGAGCGGATTCAACGGGTCGGGTATTTTGATCCGGACGTGGTGTGGCAACTGATAAACGATCACATGGAGCAGCGTGCCGACAATTCCGAGCATATTATGGCTCTACTGACATTCGAAATCTGGCGTGAGAGTTATTTGGAGGCCGCCGTCGCATGACGCTGTTGATCCTGCAAATCGTGTTTTGGATCTGCCTGGCGGCGTTGCTGATGCCCTTCGTTTTCTATCCGCTTGGCGTGGCATTGCTGGCGGCCATACGACGGCGGGATCATGAGACGGACGAGAATCACATCCCGAACGTGAGTCTGATAATTAGCGCGTTTAATGAAAGCCAGATCATCGGCCAGAAACTGGCAAACGCGCTTGCGCTAGACTATCCGCGCGACCGGTTGGAAATCCTGGTAATTTCCGATAGCTCGGACGACGGCACGGACGAGATTGTCGAATCCTTCAAGGACCAGGGAGTTGTGCTCTGCTCGCAGCATCCCAGGAAGGGGAAAACCCGAGGGCTAATTGAATTTGTACCGAGCGCCACCGGTGAGGTACTGCTCTTCAGCGACGCCAACTCAATGTACGAACCCGCCGCACTGCGGAAATTGGTCAGGCATTTCGCAGATCCGGTCGTCGGATACGTCGTCGGGCATCAACGGTACATTACGGAAGACGAGTCCGCGGTGGCTCAGTCGGAAGGCTTATACTGGAAATGGGAGATTTATCTGAAAAAGTGCGAAAGCCGGATCGCGTCGGTCGTCGGGGGAGATGGTGCGATCTACGCGATCCGCCGAGAGCTGTTCGGGGCGCTTCGAGATGATGACATCAACGATTTCGTCAACCCGTTACAGATCGTTGTGAAAGGTTATCGCGGCGTATTCGACGCGGAAGCAGTGTGCTACGAAGAGACCGCAGCGACGTTTCAAGGAGAGTTCCGCCGCAAGGCACGGATTGTGAACCGAAGCCTCCGCGGGGTATTCCGCGTACCGCAAGCGCTCAATCCGCTGCGAGTTGGTTGGTCCGCCTTCCTGTTATTTTTCCATAAAGTACTTCGCTGGTTCATGCCCTGCTTCCTGATCGGGCTGTTGGCCAGCAACATCCTGTTGTACTGGCAGCCCGACGCAGTGCTCTATCCGTTCTATCAATTGTCCCTAATGGGCCAGTTGGCGATGTACGGCCTTGCGATTTTGAGGGTGGTACCAGGCGTTGGAAATCTCAAGCCGGTTTATCTGGCCTATTATTTTTGTACCGTCAATTTGGCTGCTATGCTGGGAATTGCCAGCGCGATGTTCGGCCAGCGGTACGTAGTTTGGAAACCGGAACGTACGGAAGACACGGCACCTGCTACCGGACAATAGCGGAACACCAAGGGGCAAGGAAAACATAAGAGGAACCTTGACTGGCGTTAGGACCGAGATTAACTGATTCGATAAACCGATCGTGCAAACTGCCCTATCCATCTACTGGTTCAGTTTCCTGATGTTGACATACGTCTACATCGGGTACTTCATAATTTCCTGGCTGCTTGCCACACCACGCCGTGCGCGGACCAAGGTGCAAGAGTGGCCCGTCGTGACACTGATCATTCCGGCTTACAACGAACAGGCCGTTATCCGTCGAAAGATTCAGAACTCCCTGGAGCTGGAGTATCCTGAGGGCAAGCTGGAGATCCTGATTGCCAGCGACGGCAGCCAGGATCAAACAAACGAAATTGCCGCGTCGTTCGCGGACCGAGGCGTTCGATTGCTCGCGTTTGAACGGCGTCGGGGTAAAGCGGCGGCGATGAACGACGCCGTCGAAGCTGCCACGGGCGAAGTGATCTGCTTCTGTGATGCAAATGTCATCTTCCAGCCGAAAGCCGTGAGGATCCTGGTCTCGGCATTAGCAGATCCTAACGTCGGTGCTGCCACGGGCTGTGTGCAGTTGGCCAGCGAAGACTCCAATTTTGGCGAGGGCGAGAGTCTCTATTACAAGATTGAGAAAAGACTCCAACGCGCCGAGTCGCAGGTTGGCTCGTTGATGGGAGTCGATGGCGGAATGTATGTCCTCCGCAAGAGCCTCTACGAACCCCTTCCGCAGGATACGATTCTGGACGACTTTGTGATCAGCATGAAAATCTTGCGGAATGGCAAGCGTGTGGTCTACGACCCGGAAGCGATTGCGAACGAAAACGGAACACCGACGGCGATGCAGGAATACCGCCGTAGGGTCCGAGTTGCTGCCGGGGCCGTGCAGTCGATCAAGCGAGGGAACTGGCCTCGTTACTCCAACCCGATTCAGGTCTGGCAGTATCTGTCTCACAAAGTGCTCCGCTGGATGGGTCCTCTGTGGTTGGCATTGTTCCTGGTCTCTAACACGCTGATCGTGATCTGGTGGAACAAAGTTGCCTGGCCGGATCGCTTGTTCTTTCAGATCACACTCGGCATACAAGCGATTTTCTACGGTCTCGCGATCCTCGGTCTGTTTTCGGTCGCGTTTCGACAGACACGACTCGGCGGGATTCCGTTCTACTTTGCATTGAGTCATGTCGCGATGACGGTGGGTAGCATCAAGGGCCTGTTCAACCGGCAGAAAGTCACCTGGCAGACCGCGGAGCGTGGAAAAGTCGCTGCGAAGCAGGAAGGCAGCCCTGCTAACTGAAGAATTACCAGGCGTTCACGCCGGCCAGACGGGTGCGCACCGTGTCGCGGGCTAGGGAATCCCTCGCACAATCGGCGGCCCAATGATGCGCGTTAGCGCTACTGGCAGGCGCTGCCAAATGCGAATCGACAAAGAAAATTTCTTGTTGTCAGGACGTACATCGGTGGCGCTTCCTTTCCGCACGTAGTATTGCCACGCGGTCGGCTTCGGCTGCGCTCCCCATTGTTTCTTGAAGCGATAAGTACTGCTGTCCATGCTGCTGCGGCCGAAATCGAACACCTGCTGGCCACGCTCGCATGCCCGCTGCAGCAGGTGCCAATACATCAGCATATTCGCGTTGGTGGCGTTGAATTCACGCAGCGAACTGGCGCTGGGCACTTCGCTGGTACCATGGCCATGTATCAACGCCGCGGCCGCGACCGGGCGCTGACCAAGGCGAAGCAAACATAGTTCAGCGTCGCCCTGAAATTGCTCGACGATCTGTCGAAAAAGACCTTTGCCGTAAGACGGGGTTCCCAAGTCCCGCATGTTACGGCTGAAGACCGCGTGAAAGTCATCCATGAGTTCGATGCCGCCCCACCGCACTTCAAACTCCTGCTTGCGGCCTTTTCGAATCTGGTTGCGCACTTTGGGTTTGAGACCCGCCCAGAGTTCGTCCGGGTCGGCCGGCAGGTTCAGCTGCATATTGGCCTTGTTGGCGATGCATTCCGTGAGCGCCGGATGTGCGAACTCCGTCTCGTGCCTGAGTTCGAGATACCTGACATCCAACTCGTCAGCCAGACTTACTGCACGATCAACCAGCGCCATGGTGACATGCGGATCAGAAGCCATTACGCCGCCGACGTTCAGATAAGGCAAACTTACCAGAAAACGGCCGAACAACACGCTGCGCATGTAGCACAACGGCAGCAAGCCAACGCAGTCGTCGCCGGATGCCGCCTCAAGACAATAGGGCTGATGTCCCATGCCTAGCCGCAGTACCTCGAGCCAACGTGGATTTCGAGCTGGCGACGAGTACGAATGCTTCTCGTACCAGGCGATCCAGTCTGCCAGACGACCGGCAACGTCCCGAGGGCGCCAAGTATGCACAACCGGTCCGTGCGCCGAGTTTCCGAGGGCGGAATCAGTATTCTTGATTAGTTTCTGTGGCATGAGAATATTTTTTCAACGCAGCCGAAAATTCGTTCACATGATAGTTCGTTCACCTGGCGTGCGGTTCGATCATGTTGAACGCGACGAAAGGGGGCCGGCCCGGCCGCGTTATCTTCGATGCACGTCCGACTGCAATCAAGCTATTCATTAAAAGGTTCTTTTCCGAAGAAACGGATTTTGATCGTATCAATTACGTTCAGTTCAAACAGATTCCATGAGTGTTTGGCACGATCTTGAGCCACAAAGCAACTACGCAGGAATGAGCTGATCGGCGCCTCGTCATGAGCTGCCTCGTAACCGAACCGCCGAAGCGTGTCGCCGGCGACACGCTCAAACGTCTGGATCTGACGAGGTGTCATCTCGCTTCTCCATTTCGAATGATTCGAGCGCCTGATGTCGGTGATAATTCGATTCAATTTTTCGGCAGGCCAATCCTCCTGCAGATAATCCAAGATTTGGGCCAGGCTTTCCCTCGGATGATCCAAGAGATCTTCGTATCGCACTTGCAGCCATTGCCCTTGCCAACTGGTCGATTACCGGCCCCGATGCATTGCATAATTTCCAGTATGCCGCGGCCGCGTATACATTTGCCGGCCCCCAGGCCGTACGCATTAACGACAAGGCCGTGTCACGTCCATCGCGGACAATGTAGACAATCTTTGATTCGGGAAACAGCCTTTGAATGATGTCCAATTGAAGCAAGTAATGCGGTGTCTTGTCGCCCCATGAGATATGACCTTTACGGGCCGTATGAGCACAGCACAACCCGTCCACAATGTGCGGATAATCGCGACGAATCAGGCTCTCACAAAACTTGTCGTAGTCGACGTTCAGCTTCCAGCTTTGAGCCGGCCGCTCGGACATGATGGCGCGGGCCAGGCGTGTGCAGTTTTCGCGCTGGGATAGATCACCGTATCGTGCAAGCTTCCTGTAGTATTTGGCAATGAAATGTGTCTCGAACGCCCTACCCCAAGGAGATTCGTGCAGCAATCCGGCCAGCATCGTCGTTCCCGATCGGGCACACCCCAACACGAACAGGGGCGAGATTCCTGCCGACAATCCGCGCCGCGCGTTAGCCGTGACTTGACTCACGACGAACGAAACCGCATTTCGTGATTCATTTTGCGTGATTCATATTGTTGCATGATGAATAGGCCGAGCGCTTGGGCAGCGGACGAGATTCCGCGGCAGAGAATGCACCGTCGAGCGCCTGCGTGACGCTTGATCGAACCACACCAATCGCGATTGACTGACGGGCGTGGTTGACGTGCGTTTCAAACGGACCCCGACGGGGGTTCCAGAAAGTGAACCGCGGGCTAGAAGGGCGGCACCCTGAATTCAGATTTCGCCAACCACGTATTGCAGAACGGTGTAGTGCAGAACGGCTGATCCACGCGAATCTGAGAACGTGTTTTAAAATGACAAAACCCTCCCTTCGGGAGGGCTGATGAAAATGTTGAGATTCTGTTTTCAAAAGTAACCGAACAGTTATCACCCTCCCGCTTGCGGGAGGGTCGGACGCCGACCACCGCTACGCGGCGGTGCCCGCGGCCGGGGAGGGCTTTTGCGATGTGCCGTGCGGTATTTGCTGAAGCCGAATTGCCCTCTCCGGGCCTGAGAGCCCGACTCTCCCGGAGGGAGAGTGAAAACCAAAATTCGCCGTACTTACCACATCAACAGCATTTTCATCAGCCCACCCGGAGGGAGAGTGAAAACCAAAATTCGCCGTAATTACCACATCAACAGCATTTTCATCAGCCCTCCCGGAGGGAGGGTGAAACACGCTTGCTCTCGACTTTTAAAACACGTTCTGAGAGATCCATTGACATGACATCGAATTATGAGCAATCGCTCGACACCGGGGCCTTTCCTTTTTTCAACGGTCCATGCGACTCGACCACGGGCAAATCATTGCAGGGCCTGTCCGGTGGGTCGGCCGGATCGACAAATGTGCGATGCCATTGCTCCAGGCAAAGCAGCGCCCAAATCCGGTTGCCGTGATTCCAGCGTCCACTGGCATGCTCGTCGAACATCTGTCGCAATGCATCGGGACGAAAGTATCCTCGCGCCAGACTTTGCGGGCCCAAAATGACCTCCCGCGCCAACCGGTCCAAATCGTGACGGAACCAGTGATCCAAGGGTATTCGGAAACCCATTTTTTCGCGTTGTCGTATTTCGCGTGGAACGATCTCCGGCACCGCTGACGTTAGCAAGGGCTTTGCCCCCTGTCCGTTCAACAACAATCGAAACGGTATCGCCATCGCAAGCTCAACGACGTGATGGTCCAGCATTGGACTGCGGCACTCGAGTCCGTGAGCCATACTGGTCACGTCTACTTTCGCCAGCAAGTCACACGGCAGATAGGTCGCCAGGTCGGCATGCATGGCCTGTGTGCCCGGCGCTCGTCCGGAACTAGCCATATAGGGCTCGGCGACAAAGTCCGTTGGATCGCTCGCCACCAGCTGCCTGGCAAATTCGTCGCTGTAAATCGCTCGGCACTGCATTTCATAAAAGACTGCCACCCAGTTGTAATAGCGCCTCTCCGGTGGTTGGCGCAGGATGTCCAAGCGAAATCGCAATTTCGACGCCAGAGACGTATTTTGGGCCGGCACGGGTAGCAGGTTCCAAAGTGGGTTGATCGCCAGCCGGCGGACAAAGTTGGGTAGTCGATCAAACCGACTCATCTGCTGGACGGTCTGGTAGCGAGGATAACCCGCGAAAAGCTCGTCGCCTCCGTCGCCCGTCAAAGCAACTTTAACGTGCTCGCGAGTAACCTGCGAAACATAGTAGGTAGGAATGGCGGAACTATCCGCAAACGGTTCGTCAAAGTGCCAGCTGAGCAAAGGCAGGATATTGATAGCCGACGGCTGCACCTGAAACTCGTGATGTTCCGTTCCCAGGTGATCGGCCGCCATGCGGGCAAAACGTGTCTCGTCGTAGCCTTCCACCGGAAAGCCGATCGTGTACGTTTTGGCCGGTTGCTGGAGGTGCCGTTGCATCAGCCCAACGATGACCGTCGAGTCAACGCCGCCGGACAGGAATGCGCCCAGGGGCACGTCGCTGCGAAGCCGTAGGCGAACGGCCTCGTCAAGCTCGTGCTGAATTTGCTCGCGCAGATCCTCCACACTCCGGTTCGTTTCACGGGTCGGATCGGGCGTCCAGTATCGCCGGATCGTCAGCCTGCCATGCTCGAAAACGGCCAGGTGTGCCGGTGGCAGCTTGCGAATTCCCTGAAACATGGTGTGCGGATGGGGCACGTACCCGAATGTCAGGAACGCGTCGAGGGCACACGGGTCGACGGTACGGGGTACGTCGGGGATCTGCAAAAATGACTTGATTTCGCTCGCAAAAACGAGCCGCTCGGCGGTCTGCTGGTAGACCAGCGGCTTTTGTCCGAGGCGGTCTCGCGCCATTAGCAATCGGCGTCGACGGCCGTCCCAGATGGCGAAGGCAAACATCCCGCGCAGATAATCCACGCAGCTGTCTCCGTACTGTTCGTACAGATGCACGATCGTTTCAGTATCCGAATTTGTTCGGAAGTGATGCCCGGCCGCCTGAAGATCGTCACGGAGTTCGCGGTAGTTGTAGATTTCGCCGTTGAACGTGATCCAAACGGTTTCGTCTTCGTTGCAAAGCGGTTGGTGTCCGCCCGCCAGATCGATAATTGAAAGACGCCGATGGCCCAGGGCAACGCCGCTACCATCGTCATAATCTTCGCGGTAAATCCCGCGATCATCCGGACCTCGATGACGGAGTACATCCGTCATTTTTTCGAGCGTCTCGGTCGAAACGGCCTGCTGATGAGCTGTCCAGACGGCTCCCGTAATGCCACACATGCGTTATGCTTCCCTGCTCCCGCTGATAACACGAGCCGGGACGCCGACAGCAACGCTGCGGGCCGGCACGGGCTTCGTTACAACCGCCCCCGCTCCGACAATCGCACCTTCCCCCACGTCCCCCATGATGATGGCTCCGGCCCCAATCCAGGCGCCGTTGGCAACGCGGATCGGGCGGTACGTCTGCGGCATGTCGTGCATCGTGGTCGCGTCCGTATCCGCCGCCCGCTCATGTTCCCGACCGCCGCTCAGGATCTGAACGCCGTCGGCCAGCATCACATCGTCGCCGATTTCCGCGTAGCCGATCGAACAATAGCGTCCGATGTAGGCACGGTCTCCCACTCGCGCTTCGGTCATCGAAAACACGCTTAACCAGCCGAAATACACATCCTGGCCGCAATGGCTGAGCGTGCGTCGATAGAACGCCTGCCGCAGATAAACGCCTCGTGAGCCTGGGATTCTCGATATTGATTCGCTCGCCGCACTGAACGCCCTCCGGCCGATCAACTGCCTGCCCAGCCAATAAGATACAAGTCGCGGACCAGTCAACAAAATGCAGCCTGCCTGCACGCATCGTTTGGCCAACATGAACCCACCGCTGCGCACGGGCGGCTTCACTCTCACGACAACGTCTTTAGTTTGCAAATCCACCATTTAACTCACCGATTCGCATCCATAGCGGGCTGGTGGACTTCGGCCGATCGCCGAGCCATTAATCCGTCGTAGATGTCGGCAACTTTCCGCATGCGTTCCTCAAAACTGTAGGATCGTTCAACAGCCTGCCGGGACGACGAAGCGAACCTCATTCGCAATTGACGATCCTGTGCAAGGTCTCGAATCGCAGTGGCGATCTCGTCGACGGAGTCGGGATTAATAAGAATTCCATGTTCACCGTTATCTAGCAGTGCCGGCAATCCCGCCACGCGTGTTGCGATCACCGGAACCTCAAGAGCCATCGCCTCGAGTACGACATTCGGCAGGCCCTCGGTCAAGCTGCTGAGTACGTACATGTCGAGCGATTGAAAAAACTGCTTGGGATCCTTGACGTGCCCCAGCAGCCGCATGTGATCCTGGCGCCCGAGGCTCCCAATCAAGCGCTCGAGTTCGGCCCGCTCCTTTCCTTCTCCCGCAATCCACAAATTAACATCGATGCCACTGGCAATTACCTGATCGACCGCTCGGATGAGTCGATCGAAACCCTTCTCGGCCGACAGCCGGCCCACAGCACCAACCAAGATCACGTCCGTGCTGGCTCCGCACTGCTGCTTAGCCTGTTCGGTCGAGAGCGTACGGCGAAATTCAGCCGTATCGATGGCGTTGCGAACCAAATGGCGGCGCTCATCCGCGACACCCCATTCCAGGCATCGCTGATAGAGATCTTCGGATACCGCCATCACTTCGTCATAGCGAGGGACCCAAAACCTGGTATCCAGTTTGTTGTACAACTTCATTCGCCTCGATGATTGTACAAACCCATGCACGGTTGTAACCAGTTTCATGGGCCAGAAGCGTCGAGCCAAGATGCCCAGAATATCACTCTTGTACTCGTGGGCATGCCAAATGGAAACCTTATACTGTCGACACAGACGAACCAGTTGTCCCAACACCCGCCAGTCCAATGGACCGCGATCGGCGATCGATTCGAGTTGAGCCCCCGCCTGCACGGCGCGCTCTTCGAGCGTGGCGAACCCGGGATCGTGCGGCGGGTGCATATAGGCACAGATTGCGTTGTATCCGAATGTCTCCAAGAAGCGAGGGGAATTTAGTATTGTCTTCTCAGGACCACCCCCTTCGTCGGTCACGACACGCACGTGTAATACAACCGGTCGGGTCGGGAGCGCGTCCCGATCCTCGGTAGGCTGCCTGTCGCGGTTATTCATCGTGGCCCCATCATCATCAAACTCAGCATGCTTTCCGCCCGCCGTAGCAGGTCGGAATCGTAACGCGTCGCGCGTCAGAAGCGAAAAATGGCTGCGGCGCGTGCGAATCCAAAGCTCAAGTAAAGTACGGCCAGCGCCGGAGCATCTCTTAGCCTGTGGGCTCTGCGCCGTGGTTCGCAAGGATATCAGCACGGAGGGAGCTACGAGAACTGCCAGTGCACCAAGAAAAAAGTAGGCGTTGCCAGTCCGCCAGCTAAGTAGCGCGGCCCCACTACAGGCGAATACGCCGACCAAATGATACGCCGGGAATGCCAGGCTCGGCAATTCCTGAAGCGGACAACCGTGGGCGAAAAATGTGGGCAGCCCGCTTGAACCGCGCCAAAATTCTTTACGAAAAAACTCCCTGAGCGTTTCAGGTTCGCCCACGTGCACGTTGGCAATCGCAAAGTCCGCCAGGATCCTGCCGCCACTACTTCGCACCCGATCGCACAAATCCACATCCTCGCTGGCGGTAATGTCCTCGCGAAATCCCCCCACCTCATCGAACGCATGACGCCGGACAAACATATTCCCTGCCCCTAGCCACGTAGCTTCATGCGTATTCCGCCTGCGAAAACGCTGCAACTCCCACACGCGTTGTACCCAAGTACCGTCTGCGGGAGCGGAGCACTCACATCCCACCATGCAGTACTCGCTATGCTCGTGCAGCGATTCAATGGCTTTTCGGATCCATTGCGCTGAAACCAAATGGTCCGAATCCACAAAACCGATTACTTGTCCTCTGGCGACTTCCACGCCACGATTGCGCAACGCTCCGACCTTCAGGTCTGGAAAGCACAACACGGTGGCACCATGTTGCTCGGCGACGAGTCGAGAATCGTCGCTGGAACCGTTGTCGACGACAATTATCTCGTACCGATCGCGCGGAAGATCTTGTGCCACCAGCGAGCCCAGGCAAGCATTTAGGCGATGTTGATCATTAAGAACCGGTATGACGACCGAGACATCAGGCATCTCATTTGGAGGGCACATCGGTCAAACCTATTGGTTCCGGCCATTGCGATCTTGGGTCACAACGGAATCCACCACTTGTTGTGCGCGCCAGTGCGAACCGAAGGTCAGCTTGCAAGGTGTGAGCGTCATGTTGCGACAAGTGACGCGACGGAGGTTACTGTTTCCGCCAACAGATCTACGTCCTCCTGCGTATTGTAAAGATAGAAGCTGGCACGCACGGTCGGTGGTAACTGCAGTGACTCGTGTAGTGGCTCGGCACAATGAAAGCCCGACCGAACCAAGACGTTCGCCCGCTGGCTCAGCATGCGAGCGACCGCATGGGACTCCAGGCCTGGTAAATAAAAACTGACAACGGTCGAGCGGCACGTGTCATCCTCGGGCCCCACAACTCGGACATTCTCGATTTGCCGGAGACGGCGGTACGCTTCGCCGGCCAGCGTTCGGCTATGTTGTTCGACGTCGGCCATACCAAGTTGACTCAGGTAATCAGCTGCCGTCCCCCAACCGATCACGGCCTCTGTGGGTGGCGTGCCGGCCTCGAATTTGGCGGGCGGCGCTTGCAGGGTATAGCCGTCCAGTCGGACGCTTTCGACGATATTGCCTCCTAGTTGATAGGGTGACATTCGCTGAAAATGCTCGCGCTTGCCATAAAGCAGGCCGACGCCTCCCGGCGCCAGCATCTTGTGGCCGCTGCAGACAAGGAAGTCAACATCCAGCTCTTTGACATTCAGCGACATATGCGGTGCCGACTGCGCAGCGTCGACCAGCACCATGGCACCCGCTGCGTGGGCCTTTTTGATGATCTCCTCGATCGGCAATATGGCCCCCGAAACATTGCTGACATGTCCGATGGCCACCAGATCAACACCGACTTTCAGCAAGCTGTCCAATTGGGTCAAATCCAGCTGCCCGTCAGGGAACGGCATCATGATCCGTGTTTCGGGTTGGTAAGCCCAAGGCAAAAAGTTACTGTGATGTTCGATCGCCGTCGTGACGACACGCTTCAGACCAGGACACGCGTTTTTTACAAGGTTGATTGCCTCCGTGGCACCACGCGTGAAGACGATTTCATCCTCGTCGGCGTGAAAGAACCTCGCGATCGTCCCGCGGGCGCCTTCAAAAGCTTCGGTCGCCTCCTCTGCCAAAAGATGAACGGCTCGATGGACCCCAGCCGTATAGTGGGTGTAATAGCGTGTGACGGCGTCGATCACCGTCTGAGGCTTGAGCGTCGTGGCGGCGTTGTCCAGATACACCAGGCGCCGACCGCCCGGAGTCCGTTGCAACACGGGAAAGTCTGCCCGGACGTCACGCATCGTCGGCCGATCCTTGCTTCAGAGTTTCATACCAATCCGTCATTTCCGATTCCGACAAAGTATTACGAAACAAGATCTTTCTGGCTTGCGTGGTCCAATCGCTGGTAAGTAGCTGATTTGACCGGCCGAAACTTTCCGCCTGTTTCCGGTTTGATCGAACGGACGGTGAACGGCTTGATTTCCACATCGTCCTCGAGCAATACCTTCAATTCACCAAGTAGCGATTCGACATTAGACGGCCCAGCGTCATTCGCAACGACAAGTAGACTAAACTTACCCGGCTGATCTTCCAGCAGTTGGAATGCATCGACCCAATGATGGCGGTAAACCAGATCCGTAACCTGGTCGCTAGTAATCATTTGGCCGTTGCTGTTGACAATCGTATCTTCCAGTCGACCGTCGATAAACAAGCGGGGCGTGCTGCGTCCGCAAGCGCATGGCTCCTGGGTCATCCGCCCCACGTCGCCAATCTGATAACGGATCAGCGGCATCGCGCGGTTGCTCAGATCGGTAACAACGATCTGACCGCGTTCGCCGTCACGCACGGGATGCCCATCGCGGAGAACCTCGATCACGAAGAGATCCATAAAAACGTGAAGCCCGTCGCGCTCGTCGCAATCACAGGCCATGCCCCCCAGTTCACTGGAGCCGTAATCCTCCCGGTACTCGCCGTCGAACCCTTTCCGAATAACCTCACGCATGCCAGGGCTTACGCTGGCACCCATTGGTTTAATGACATTCACGCGAGGCGGCTTGGCTCCCGTTCTCTCCACGTGCCGAGCGAGCATGTAAAGGTACGTTGGCAGGGCTTTCAAGATGTAGGGTCGGTCACGGCGCAGATCGGCCAGACAGGCATCCAGCGTTTCCCACGATACCTCTGTACCGTCCGGTGCAATGGGGGGATAAACCTTGTTGCAGAAGAACCAGTGAATCTCCATCTGCCCGCGCAGGTCACTGATCGCAGCGCGGTCGCGCCAGCGGCCCTCACGCACCGTCCGCCAAACGTGGCGAAAAACTCCGTCGTTGGACTGGCCTTCATTTCCGCAGAAAAGATTGCAGGCATCGGGTGGGATCTCGACCATGCGCTTGCCAACGCGATAGTTCCCCGACAGGCGAAGCGAACGGAGCGTGGCGGCACGCGCCATGTCGCGCTTGCCGAAGTCGTGGATGGCGATCAATCGATTCGCCGTGCCGCCCGTCGAGACATAGCGCCATTGACTGCGGTCGGCCGTGCTGTCGACCATTCGATCTGGAAAATTGCGTTGAATGTCCGCTTTGGTCGTAATCGGCAACCGCGTCAAGTCTGCCGGCGTCGCGATCATTTCAGGCTGAATTCCAAGATCATCCATGCGGTCCCGATAATAGGGGACCGTCCGATACGCATGCTCGAGCAACTCGCGGCAACGCGTCCACTGCAATTCGGCTAATTCCGATCGTGGCCGAGTTTCCAGAGCCAGCATTTCGTGATACAAGTTCCAAAAGCGGCTTCCTGTTGCTTTTAGGAACAGCGGAACCAGGGCGTTTCGCAACAGCCAGCTGTACATTACGTGCTCACTTTCTCGACAGCAGACTGAACGTTGTGTGAGATTTCGCCGGACGCTTCCAGCCCAAGCATCTGACAATATATTGCGTCGTAGGCCGCATGCATGGCGTGTTCGTCGAACAACTCACGTGCCCGACGCTGGCCGGCCTCGCCCATGGCTGCCCGGAGTCTTTCGTCGAGCGTCAACTTCACCAGGCAGCCGGCGAGGCTCTCTGGGTCGGAAACCTCGCCAAGCAATCCCGTTGTTCCATCCACTATAACCTCGGGCGTACCGCCGACCCGTGTCGAGACACAAGGCAACCGCGCCGCCATGGCTTCGATCAAAGTCAACGGAATGCCCTCGGTCAAGCTGGTCAGCAGGAAGATGTCGGCAGCCGCCAAGAGCCGCGGCACATCATCACGAAGCCCCAGAAGCTGGACGTGTGCCGAGATACCAAGTTCGTCGATTAGCTGCTCCAGCCTCGCACGCTCGGGCCCCTCGCCTGCCAGTCGCAGCTGCAGCGACGCGCCTTGCCGCACCGCGCTAGCCGCGGCCCGAATCGCGGTCGCATGGTCCTTTAAACCGTCGAGGCGAGCGACCTGCACAACGAGCAAGTCCTGACCTACAACGCCCAACTCCGCACGGACCGCATCCCGCTCGTCGAGTGCCGCAGCATACTTGCCCACGTCAACTCCGTTATAAATCACATCGATTCGGTCCGGCGCGATTCCTTCATGATCGATCAGAGCTTGCCGCACACAATTCCCCACTGCCACAACGCGATCGCGACGACCAAGCAGCAGCCGATTCGCAAACACTCGCTTCGGCCTGCGGTGATCCGGGTAGCCACGGCCGTGTTCCTCAAACAGGATCGGCACCCACCGTGATACGCGTCGCGCACAAAGCTGTGTAGAAAAAAGGACCATACTGGTGGGCGTGCACCAGGC